>JAFEFU010000001.1 GCA_018240425.1 Pseudomonadota bacterium
GACATCGGCCAGCCCTCGATGTGGATGCGCTCGATCAAGTCGGCCGAGGAGCACAAGCTGATCCGCGAAGGCGCGCGCATCTGCGACGTGGGCGGCTGGGCCGTGGCCGGCGCGGTCAAGGCGGGCGTGCCCGAGCACGAGGTCGCCATCGCCTCGACCAACGCCATGATCCGCGAGATCGCGAAGTCCTTCCCCTTCGTCGAGCTGATGGACACCTGGACCTGGTTCCAGTCCGGCATCAACACCGACGGGGCCCACAACCCGGTGACGAACAAGAAGATCAAGTCGGGCGACATCCTGTCGCTGAACACCTTCCCGATGATCTTCGGCTATTACACCGCGCTGGAACGGACCATGTTCTGCGACAGCGTCGATGATGCCAGCCTCGACATCTGGGAAAAGAACGTGGCGGTCCATCGCCGCGGCCTCGACCTCATCAAGCCCGGCGCAAAGTGCAACGAGATCGCGCTGGAACTGAACGCGATGTATCGCCAGTGGGATCTGCTGAAATACCGCTCGTTCGGTTACGGCCACTCGTTCGGCGTCCTGTCGCACTACTACGGCCGCGAGGCCGGGGTCGAACTGCGCGAGGACATCGACACCGTGCTGAAGCCCGGCATGGTCGTGTCGATGGAGCCGATGGTGATGCTGCCCGAGGGCACCCCCGGCGCCGGCGGCTACCGCGAGCACGACATCCTGATCGTGACCGAGACCGGGGCCGAGAACATCACCGGCTTCCCCTTCGGCCCGGAACACAACGTGATCCGCAACTGATCGCCCCAGGATCGAGAAGGGCCCGGTTCATCCGGGCCCTTCCGCGCTTGGCGCCGGCAGCCCCGTGGCCTTTGTGGCCCGGGCCGCCGGTGCCGGTCTGCGCCGATTCCCCTCGACATGAACCGGCCAGGGGCCGAAGACTCGCCCTCGGCTGAGTCGTGGGAGGGGACAGCAATGACGCTTCAGATCATCGGTTCCGGATTCGGGCGAACCGGAACCAAATCGCTCAAGGCGGCACTTGAGCTTCTCGGCTTCGGGCCTTGCCACCACATGCACGAGATCGTGGAGAACCCTGAGCAGGTCTCGCACTGGCAAAAGCTCGCGGCCGGCGCGGCGGTGGACTGGGAAACGGTCTTCGCGGGATACAACTCGCAGGTGGACTGGCCGGGTGCCCATGTCTGGCGTGAACTGGCGGAAGCCTTCCCGCGCGCCAAGGTCGTCCACACTGTCCGCCCCGAGGACAAATGGTGGGCCAGCTTCGACAAGACCATCGGCAAGCTGATGGCCCGGTACAAAGAACTGCCGATGCCCCCCCATATCCACGACATGCTGGCGGCCTGGAACGACTTTGCCGGAAAGGAAACCTTCGGCGGCGCCCTGGGAGACAGGGAGATCGCGCTGGCAGCCTTTCGCCGCAGGACCGCCGACGTGCGCGATGCCCTGCCTGCGGAACGGCTGCTGGTCTTCGACGTGGCCGAGGGATGGCAGCCGCTGTGCGCCTTCCTCGATGTCGACGTGCCCGCCGCGCCGTTCCCGCATCACAACCTGAGAGCCGACTTCTGGGAAGTCCTTGGCGGAGAGCCCGCCTGACCCATCCGGTGCGGTCGCGCGGTGAACAGGCCGTTCCTGCCGGGGCGGCCTGACTGACGGCGGATGCGCGCGGATCGCCCCGCGCCGATCAGCCGAACTCGGCCCGCAGCGCCGAGACGATGCCCTTCGTGCACACGTCGAGAAGGATTTCCCCCTTCTCGGCCGAAGCCTCCTTCGGCGAGGACAGCGTGCCGGAGGGCGGGGTCCAGTCCGGCTTGACCGGATAGACGTCGTAGGGCGGGAAGGTCGCCGGGGGATGGTGGACCGCGCGGTCGAGGTGGACGAGCTCAGGGTGAAGCACCAGCATCAGCGAGGTTTCCAGCACGCCGCCATGTTCGACATCCCAGCCGGGAAAGCCGCCGGGATAGAGCCTGGCGATCGCTTCCTTGTGCACGAAGTCCCAGTAGGACAGCACGACGACCTTCAGGTCGGCGATGCCGTCCCAACGCAGTTCGCGGAGCGCAAGGTCGATCCCCTCGACGATGAACCAGGAATTCTCGAAATGCCCGTTTACCAGGCAGATCTTGCGCACGCCGTGACGGGCGAATTCCTTCACCACGTCCTTCAGCGCGGCGACGAGCGTCGCCCCGTCGAGGCTGGTGGTGCCCGGCAGGTGGTTGCCGCCGCCCGACTTCTGGTGCGACTTGTAGCCGTAGGTGAAGGGCGGCGCGACCAGGCCACCCACATCGAGGGCGGCGCGGCGGGCGAATTCGGTGGGCAGAAGCACATCGACATGCAGGGGCATGTGGTGGCCGTGCTGCTCCATCGAGCCGATGGGGATCAGGATCGGCGTCTGCCCCCCCTTCACGGCCGCATGATAATCGGGCCAGGTCAGTTCGGACGCGAAGGCGCTGGTCCGGGGCATGTCATCCTCCTGGGAAATTGTCCTGCGGCAAAACTAGCTTGCCCCCCCTCTAGCGGGAAAATAGATTGTCGCAATCCCCGGATTTCAGGCGCAAATGAATGGCGGCCCTCACCAATCTTCCCACCGATCTGCTTCGCACCTTCATCGCGGTGGTCGAGCTTGGCGGCCATTCGCGGGCCGGGGCTCTCCTCGGGCGCAGCCAGCCGGCGATCTCGCTCCAGATCCGCCGGCTCGAGGAACTGGTGCGCGCGCCGCTTCTGTCGCAGGAGGGCCGGACCATCCAGCCCACGGCGGCGGGGACGGTGCTTCTGGGCTATGCCCGCCGCATGATCCAGATGAACGACGAGGCGGTGGGCTATTTCCACCGCGGCCCGGCCACCGACGTGCTGCGCATCGGCCTGCCCACCGACTATGCGGTGGCTTTCCTCCAGGGGGCGATCACCTCGTTCATCCAGGCCCACAGCGATCTTGATCTCGAGGTCCATTGCGACCTCAGCCGCGAGCTGCACCAGCACCTGCGCGCCGACGAGCTGGACGTGATCGTGGCGACGATGCCCGCGGCGCGGATGCCCTACCTGTCGCGGGTCTGGGTCGAACAGCCGATCTGGGCCGCAGCCGAGGACTGGCGCGGGGCCGCCCACCGCCCGGTGCCGCTCGGCGCCCACCCCGAGGGCTGCGACTACCGGGCGCGGATGATCCAGGCGCTTGACGCGACCGAGCGCCGCTGGCGCATCGTCTATACCGGGCCCGGAATCTCGGGCCTTCAGAACGCGGTCCTGAACGGGCTCTGCGTCAGCGCCCTGACCAGGGCGACGATGCTGCCGGGAATGCGCACCCTGACCGAGGCCGAGGGGTTCCCCGCGCTCGACCCCCTGCGCGTCGGGCTGTTCTACAAGCATCCGCGCCTGTCGCAGGCCGGCCTGCAACTGGTCAACGACGTGCTGGCCAGCCTCGACCGGATCGGCGCCGAGGCCCGCCCGCCCCAGGGCTGAGCGGTGCCGCCCGGCCCCCGCGGCGCATAAGGCGGGCAAATCGTCAGATTGCCAGAACCGATTTTGCGCGGGTTCCCCTTTGGCCTAGCCTCGTGTCCGCAAGAGAGACTGCCACAAGGCACAGGGAGACAGAGATGAGAACCCTTCAAGGAAGGCCCACGGGGATCACGCGCAGGTCGGTTCTGGCCGCGGGCGGCGCGGCGCTGGCGATGCCGATGCTGTCGCGGCGCGCCTTTGCCGCGCCGACCGAGCTGACGATGCTGGCCTGGTACGGCCATGCCGAACCCGATGTCGTGTCCGAGTTCGAGGCCGAGAACAACGTCAAGTTCGTGCCGAAATACTACAGCGGCGGTGACAACATGATGGGGCTGATCTCGCAGTCGCCCCCCGGCACCTTCGACGTGATCCTCTCGGACGCGGAATATGTCCAGGGTCTGAACGACGCCGGCTATGTCGAGGAACTGGACCCCAAGGACTATCATTTCGACGACTATTTCCCGGAATTCCAGAAGTTTCCCGGCAACTGGAAGGATGGCAAGCTCTTTTCGGTCGTCACCCGTTTCGGCTTCCTCGGCGTGTCCTACAACACCGACGCGCTGACCGAGAAGGAAGTGGACACCTACAACGTCTACTGGGACGAGAAGATCAAGGGCAAGGTCGGCCACTACGACTGGCATCTTCCGAACCTCGGGCAGATGAGCCTGCTGATGGGCAACGCCAAGCCCTATGACATCGACGAGGCCGCGTGGAAGGCGGTCCAGGACAAGACGATGAGCCTGCGCCCCAACGTCGGCGGCTTCTTCGACTATGGCGGCACCTTCGCGTCGCTGAAGAACGGCCAGATGCTGGCGATGGCCGGTATCGGCGACTGGATCACCGGCGTCCTGCAGAAGAACGGCGCCAAGGTCGCCAGCCACATCCCGCAGGAAGGCGGGCTTCAGTGGTCGGAATGCTTCTGCATCGGCAAGGGAACCCAGAAGGCCGACCTGGCGAAGAAGTGGATCCAGTACATCACCTCGGCCAAGGGCCAGGTGAAGTCGGCCGAGATGGCCGCCTACCCCGCCCTGATCCCCAACCAGAAGGGCTGGGATCTGCTGAACCAGGTCGATCCGGCCGAAGCCAAGCGCCAGGGCATGACCAAGGATCCGGGCAACGCCATCGACATGATCCGTTCGGGGCGCATCAAGTATCGCGAATGGCCGGTCCAGCAGACGCTGGATGTCTGGAACGACTTCTGGTCCGAGTACAAGGGCGCCTGAGCGCGCGCCCCGGGGCTGGCCGGCGCTCCCCCGGCCGCCCCGCCATCGCTGTCCCTGACCCGACCGGAGTGCATCCGCCCATGCGCCGATCCCTGTCCCTTTACGGACTGACCTTCTCGTTGCCGCTTCTGGTCTGGCAGCTGCTGTTCTTCGTCTTTCCGCTGGTCTTTCTGGTCGCGCTCAGCTTCTGGACGGTGAAGAACTTCGCCATGCGCCCGGACTTCGACACCGTGAACTGGGTGACGATGTATGGCCGGGGCGTGTTCTGGCAGGCCTACGGCACCACCTTCGCCTTCGCTCTGGCGGCTGCGGTCCTGACCAGCCTTCTGGCCTTCCCCTGCTCCTACGCCATCGCCTTCAAGCTGTCCGAGGCCGCGCGCCGTTGGGCGGTGTTCCTGATGGTGATCCCATTCTTCACCAGCTATCTGGTCAGGATCTATTCCTGGCAGATCTTCCTGTCGGACGCCGGCATCGTCAATGTCCTTCTCGGCAAGGTAGGCCTTGGCCCCTTCCCGCTCCTGAACACCGCCGGGGCGACGATGGTGGGCTATCTCACGCTCAATTTCCCGCTGGTCGTGCTTCTCCAGCTGTTCAGCCTGGTCTTCATCGACCGCACCCTGGTCGAGGCCGCCCATAATCTGCGCTGCGGACGGATCCGCACCGTCTTTGCAGTCATCGTCCCCTCGGCGCGGGTCGGGCTGGTGATCGCGGCGCTGTTCGCCTTCATCCTCAGCTTCGGCGATTTCGTCAGTCCGATCTATCTGGGCGGCGGCAAGGCGACGACCCTGTCGATCCTCATCACCGACACCACGAAATCCGGGCAGCAATGGCCGCGCGCCGCGGTCATCGCGCTGACGATGATCGGCACGCTTCTGGTCGTGGCCTTCGTCGCCGTCCGCTTTGCCTACAAGGGACGCAGCAAATGAGCGACACCGCGCAGGACATCAACCGCAATCCGGCGATCGACTGGGGGCTGAAGGCCTATGTCATCCTTGCCTATGCCTTCGTCTTCGCCCCGATCGCGGCCAGCTTCGTCTTTTCCTTCAACTCCGACCGCTTCCCCTCGATCCCTCTGGGGCATTTCACGCTCGACTGGTATCGCGCGGTGGCCACCGACCCGCTGGTGTGGGAGGGGCTGCGCAACACCCTGTTCGTCGGCGTCACCGTCGGGGTTCTCGCCACCGCGCTCGGCTTCGGGGCGGCCTATACCGACTACCGCTACAAGTTCCTCGGCAAGCAGGTCTATCTGGCGCTGGCGCTCCTGCCGCCGACGATCCCGGTCGTCATCCTCGGGCTCGCGATGCTCGCCTACCTGTCGCGGATCGGCCTGTCGGGCAACGCCCTGTCGGTCATCATCGCCCATGTGGTGATCTGCGCCCCCTTCGCGATGGCCATCGTCCGGCTGCGCCTGTCGCAGATGGACCCCGACCTCGAGGCCGCGGCCTGGAACCTCGGGGCCTCGGAATGGGCGGCGATGCGCCATGTCATCATACCCTTCGCCAAGCCCGCGATCCTCGGCGCGCTCTTCATCACGATGGCGGTCTCCTTCGACGAGTTCGCCATCGCCTGGTTCGTCTCGGGCCTGAACGAGACCCTGCCCGTCAAGGTGCTGGGCTTCCTGCAAGGGCAGGTCAGCCCGCGGATCAACGCCATCGGCACCTTCGTCTTTGTCACATCCATGACGCTCGTGGTCCTCGCGCAGATCCTGCTGACCGGACGCGGCGCAAAGTCCCGCCCCGCGGCGGACGAATAGGAGCATTGCATGCAACGCGATACGCTGGTGTCATTCGAGGGCGTGGAAAAGCGCTTCGGGGGGTTCGTCGCGGTCCAGAAGATGGACTTCGACATCCGCAAGGGCGAGTTCCTCGCCATCATGGGCTCGTCGGGCTGCGGCAAGACCACGACGCTGAGGATGCTGGCCGGGCTCGAGGCGCCGAGCGCGGGGGTGATCCGCCTTGCCGGCCAGCCGATCAACCACCTGCCGACCTGGAGCCGCGACACGCCGATGGTCTGGCAGAGCCTAGCGCTGTTTCCCTTCCTCAACGTCCGCGAAAACGTCGAGTTCGCTCTGAAGATGCGCGGCGTCGGCAAGGCCGACCGGCGGCGGCGGGCCGAGCAGTGGCTGGAGCGGATGCAGATCCTCGAGTTTGCCGAGCGCGACATCTCGCAGCTGTCCGGCGGCCAGCGGCAGCGGGTGGCGCTGGCCCGGTCGCTGGTGGTCGAACCGGAAATCCTGCTTCTGGACGAGCCGCTGTCGGCACTGGACGCGGCCTTGAAGGTCAGGATGCAGTCGGTCCTGAAAAACCTTCAGCGCGAGACCGGGATCACCTTCGTCTATGTCACCCACAGCCAGTCCGAGGCCTTCTCGATGGCCGACCGCGTGGTGATCATGAGCCGCGGCAAGATCGAGCAGATCGGCACGCCGCAAGAGATCTACCGCACACCCGCGACCCGCTTTGTCGCCGAATTCCTCGGATCGTCGAACATCTTCACCGGACAGGTGAAGGCGGCGGCGGGCAAGAGCGTCACCCTCGAAGGCCCCGCCGGCACCTTCACCCTTGCGGCCGCCGATCTGGCCACCCCGCCGGCGGTGGGCCAGAAGGTGTCGCTCACTGTCCTTGACGCCCGGACCCGCCTTGCCGCCACCGCCCCCGCAGGCGCGTTCAACAAAGTTCCGGTGCGCATGATCGGCGAGGAATTCGTGGGCGCGACCGCGACGATCTATCTTGAAACCGCCCAGGGCCAGGAAATCCGCGTCCAGAAAAGCCAGGACGATCTGGAAAGCCTGCCCTTGCAGGTCGGCAAGGACTATGTCGCCTTCTGGCCGCACGAGGACGGGCATCTTGTGGCCGAGGCCTGAGATGGGCCGCGATCCGGCCCCCGCCAGCACCCCCTGCGGCCCCTTCGCGGCCCGCCTGATGCCCCTGGCCGCCGACTGCGCCCGCAGCGACGCCCGCAAGAGGATCGACCCGGCGCTCTTCTCGGTCGCGGCGGCGGGGCTGAGCCAGGGCCAGATCGACGGCTGGGAACCGGCGCCGGGCCGGACGGGGGGATTGGCGCGCGCATGGGCCGCCCTCACCCGCCTGCTGTTTCCCCGGCCCTGAGGGCCGCCGGGCGCGACCAGTCCGTATAGATCCGCCGCGGCGCGCCGCCCTCGTCGGCGAGGGATTCGAAGGCGACGCGGTCGGGATGGTTCCACGACAGGACATATTCGACGGCCCGCCCCGCGTTGTCGCGGACGGTCGAGCGCAGCGCCAGCGCCCCGGCCCCGGGCGCAAGACCAAGCAGCGCCGCCTCGGCCTCGGGCAAGGGGGCCACGGCGATGTGGAAGTCCGAGGCCGCGAAGGTCAGCCCGAACCGTTCGCGCAAGAGCGCGTAAAGCGAGGGCGCATCCAGAACGTCCGCCGCCACCAGCCCCGGCACCCGCTGTTCCGGCAGGTACGAGACCTCGACGCAGAAGGGCTGGCCATCCGACAGTCGCAACCGCTTGATGACGATGACCGCCGCCCCTTCGGACAGGCCGAGCCGCCGCGCCACATGGGCATCCGCCGTCCCCTGCTCGAAGAACAGGAGCCGCGCTCCGGCCCGGTGGCCGCGCCCGTCCACGACCTCGGAAATCGCGGTCGAGACCCGTCCCGAAAGGGGCCGCACCACCGCCGGCTCGGGCAGGAAGGTGCCCGCCGTGCCCCGCCGCTCGATCACGCCCTCGGCCACCAGCGCCGACAGCGCCTTGCGCATGGTCATCCGCGAGATGCCGAATCGCAGCGCCAGGTCGCGCTCGGACGGAAGCCGGTCGCCGGGGCTGAGACCGCGCTCGCCGATGGCCCGCAGCACCAGATCGCGCGCGCGCGTCCTGACCGCCGCCCGGCGCGGGGCACGGGCGCCTGGGGCGGGCGCAGGGGGAACTGGTATAGTCAAGGCGGGAGTCCTCCGACGGCAAGGGCCGGCTCCGGCGCAAGATAGGCCGGTTGCGCGCCGCAGACAATAGACCAGATGACGCCGGAACGTTCCTGACTGCCCGGATATATCGTAGGAATCGCGAAGAAAATGCGAGGACGGTTGCGAAAATGGAAAGAAAAATATACCAATGCCGCCAAATTCCCCGCAATCGGCCGGTCTGGTATATCTGACACTGGCCCCGCCCCGGAAGGACCGGCAATGTTCAACTTCGACCCCGCCCGTTTCGAGAAAATCCAGTCCGGCGCACACGAGGCGGCGCGCGGCCTTGGCGCGCTGGTGCAGGACCTGGTGCGCAAGGGGGCGGACAGCCTGTTCTTCATGGGCTCGGGCGGCGCCGGGATCCTGATGCAGCCCGCCGCCGACCTGATGGCGCGCTGCTCTTCGCTGCCCTCGTTCAACGTCCAGTGCGCCGAAGTCGTCCTGACCGGCCATCGCGCGCTTGGCCCGAAGTCGGTCGTCGTCATGCCGTCCCTGTCGGGGACCACCAAGGAAAGCATCGCCGCCCTCCGCTTTGCCAAGGCCAAGGGCGCGACCGTCATCACCCTGGTCGGCCACGACGGAACGCCGCTCGCGACCGAGGCCGACCGGACCTTCGTGAACTTCGCCGCCGACGACACCTCGTGCGAGATGTTCTATGTGCAAAGCCTCGTCGCCGCGCTGGCCGCCATGCAGGCGCGGGGCGAACGGGCCGACTATGACCGGCTGATCGGCGAATTGGCCCATCTGCCGCGCGAACTCCTGCGCATCAAGCAGGCGTTCGAGCCGCGCGCCGCCGAGCTTGCCCGCACCATCCGCGACGAGGGCTATCACATCATCACCGGCTCGGGCGCCGCCTGGCCCGAGGCCCACTACTACGGCATGTGCATCCTTGAAGAGATGCAATGGATCCGCACCCGCCCGGTCCAGGCGGCCGACTTCTTCCACGGCACGCTGGAACTGGTGGAAAAGGGCGTCTCGGTCATCGTCTTCGCCGGCGAGGATGCGACCCGCCCGGTCACCGACCGGGTGATCGCCTTCGCGAAGGGCTATACCGACCGCCTGATCGTCCTCGACACCGCCGAGATGGCGACCGAGGGCCTGTCGCCCGAGCTGCGCGCGCTGCTGGCCCCGGCGATGCTGGCGACGATGCTCGAACGGCTGTCGGCCCATCTGGAGGCATTGCGCAACCATCCCCTGACCACCCGCCGCTATTACAAGCGCGTCGCCTACTGAGAGGGGGCGATGCGCTTTGATCTGGCGGCCGTCGGCGACAATTGCATCGACCGGCTGACCGGGGCGATCAGCGGCGATCTGGTGGGGGGCAACGCGGTGAATGTCGCGGTCCAGGCCGCGCGCCTCGGCCTTTGCGCCGCCTATGCCGGGGCGGTCGGCCCGGCGGGCGAGGCCGAGGGCGACCGGGTGGCGGCGGCGCTGGCGGCGAACAGTGTCGATGCCCGCCTTCTCGAGCGGCGCGACCGGCCGACCTCGCTGACGCTGGTGCATGTCGGCCCCGATGGCGACCGGCGCTTCCTGCACGAGGATTTTGGCGCCTGCGCAGGCTGGACGGCGGGCGCTGACGCGCTGGCAGTCCTCGCGCGCGCCCGCCATGTCCACATCGGCTGGCTGCAGGACGGCGGCGCGCTGCGCCGGGCATTGGCGGGGTCCGGTCCGAGCCTGTCACAGGATGTCTCGGTCAATGCCGCCCCGGCGGATCTTGGCGTCGCGGGCCTCGATCTCGCCTTCGCCTCGCTGCCCGCCCAGGCCGCCGCCAATGCCGAGGCCCGCGCCCGCGATCTGGTCGAAAAGGGCGCGAAGGCCGCGGTCGTCACCCTGGGCCTCGCGGGCAGCCTGGCCCTGGCCGAGGGGCGCGTCTGGCGCGCCCCCGCCCCCGCCGTCGCCGCCATCGACACGACCGGCGCGGGCGACGCCTATATCGCCGGGTTCCTGGCCGCGCGCTTCAGCGGGGCCGGCATCGCCGGGGCAATGGCGGCGGGACACGAGAACGCGGCGCGCTGCTGCCTGCATCCGGGCGGCTTCCCGCAAGAGGCGCTCAGCGCAGGATCAGCCAGCCCGACAGGACGATGATGGCCGCGCCGGCCATCACCGGCAGATCCACCGGGGTGCCGAACAGCACCAGCCCGTAGAGGACGGCCCAGATCAGCTGGCTGTACTGGCAGGGCGCGACGATCGACGCCGCCCCGCTGCGCCCCGCCCGGATCAGGAGGACATGGCCAAGCGCCGATCCCCCGCCGGCAAGCGCCGCAAGCCCCAGCTGCCCCACGCCGACCGCCGCGAACCCGCCGCCGGCCAGCGTCAGCGCCAGCGACACCAGCATCGCCACCGCCAGCAGGACGACGACCAGCGCCGCCTCGGACTCGCCCTTGCGGATCCTGCGCAGGAGAAGGATCGACAGCCCGAAGACCAGCGCCGACGCGGCGGCGGCGGCATGGCCGAGATTGACCGCCTGGACCCCCGGCCGCAGCGCCACCACGACCCCGACGAAGCCGAGGACCACACCCGCCCAGCCGTTTCGCGACAGCCGTTCGCCCAGGAAAAACGCGGCCATCAGCGCCACGAACACCGGCCCGAGGAAGGCCAGGACATAGGCTTCGGCCAGCGACAGCCGGGCGAAGGCATAGTAGATCAGCAGCGTGTCGGCCGCCAGGAGCGCCGCCCGCACCAGCGCGAGCATGGGCTGGCGCGGCCGGAGGTCGCCCGCCCCGCCGAGAAGGAGCGCGGGGACAACCGTCGCCAGGCAGGCAAAGCCGGTGACCATGAAGGTGATCTGCGGGATCGCCAGCCCCTGAGCCAGAAGCTTGACCACCGCATCGGTCCCGGCAAACACGCCAAATCCGGCAAGCGCCAGCCCCGCCGGGCGCAGGTTCGACGGCTGCCGCGCGGCCCGACCGGCCGCGGCCTCAGCGGACATGGGCCTTGCCGAACCTCTTTTCCAGGCGCGCCTGCCCGAACTCAAGCCCGACCGACAGCAGCCAGTAGATCATCGAGGCGGTGATCAGCATCTCGATGTGGCGGAATTCGGTCTGGCCCTGGGTGCGGGCAAGATACATCAGTTCCCAGACGCCCAGCACCGACACCAGCGACGAATCCTTCAGCATGGCGATGAACTGGTTGCCGGTCGGCGGGATGATAACCCGCATCGCCTGCGGCAGGATCACCAGCGCCATCGTCTGCGCCGGCGAAAGGCCGAGCGCGGTCGCCCCCTCGGACTGGCCGCGCGGGATGCTCTCGATGCCGGCGCGGAAGATCTCGGTCATGTAGGCGCCATAGCAGAGCGACAGCGCCATGATCCCCGCCGGAACCGCGCTGATCACATAGCCGACCTGCGGCAGGCCCAGATAGATGAGGTAGATCTGCATCAGAAGCGGCAGGCCCCGGAACAGCGACGTGTAGAAGGTCACCAGGCCGAAGACCACGCCGTTGCTCGACAGCTTGGCGATCGCGCCCGCCAGCGCGATCAGCGTGGCGATGGCGATCGAGATCGCCGAGATGTAGAGCGTCGTCACCGCGCCCTGGGTAATGAGGAAACCGATCTTGCGGCCGATGAAGGGGATCGACAGGTTGAAGGAATAGAAGAACAGCATCAGCAGCACGAACAGTTCCACCCAGACGCCGAGAATCTGTGTCCGGTGCGGCAAGAGCCGCAGAAGCTGCCAGTTGATGAACAGGACGATCGTGATCAGCACCGCGGAAATGATGCGCCCCGTTGCCTCGTGCGCGGCCAGCCAGTCGGCGCTGGACGGCAGCAGATGGCCGAGCCAGGCCGAACTCAGGCCCATGAGGAACAGGAGCCCCGCCAGCACCACGAGCCCGGCGAGCAGCGCCAGCCGCTCGACCGCGCCGAGGTGAAACAGCAACAGGTTCCGGATCATGCTGCCCCCCTTGCGGTGCCGCGCTCGCGCCACCAGTCTTGCGCCTGCAACTTCCAGTAGGTCAGCTGCACGGCCACCCTGCCCGCCTGCCCGCCCGCCCAGACAAGGCCGAAGGGGCGGAACAGCTTCACCCGGTCCGACTGGCCGAGGATGGCCTCGGCCACCACCTTGCCGCCGATCGAGGTGGTGTTCAGCCCGTGGCCGCCGAACGCGGTGCAATGCCAGACGCCGGGCGCCATCTCGCCGATCTGCGGCATCAGGTGACGGGCATAGGACATCAGTCCCGACCAGGCCAGTTCGGTCTTCAATCCCGCAAGCTGCGGATAGACGGTCAGCATCTCGCGCCGCAGTTCGCGCACCAGCCCGTCGGTCGAGGCCGCGCGGGTGGTGATGCGCCCGCCCCACAGGATGCGGCGGCCATTCTCGACCAGCCGGTAATAGTCGCCCGCCCGGCGGTTGTCGCCGACCGCATGGCGGGTGGCGATGGCGGTGGCGATCAGGTCGGGGGCTTCCTCGCTGAGCATGACGTAGGTGGCGATCGGCTGGAAGGCGCGGGCCATGCGCGGCACCAGCGCGCCGGTGTAGCCGCCGGTGGTGATGACCGCGCGCGCCGCCCTGACCTCGCCCCCGGCGGTGCGGATCACCTTCTCGGCGCCGTCCAGGCGGGCCTCGGTCGCGGCCGATCCCTCGAAGATGCGCCCGCCCAGCCGTTCGATCTCGGCGGCGAGGCCGCGCAGGTAGTTCAGCGGATGGATATGGAAGGCGTTCGGGTCGCGGAGCGCCTGGAAATAGCGCTGCGAATGGAGAAGCCCGCGCAGCTCGTCGGTGTCCAGATAATCCAGCCGGTAGCCGTAGGTGCGCCCCATCGCCTCGACATGGGCGCGCAGGTCGGCGCCGTCGCTGGCATAGCGGCGCACGCTCAGCACCCCCGGCACCGGGTCGGCGCCGGCGATGGCGAGGTCGCGGATGGCCGAGCGGATATAGTCCATGCCCTCGACCGACAGGTGGAAGAGATCGCGGGCCGCCCTGTCGCCGGCGGCGCGGGCGATCACGTCCTCGCCCGCCGAATAGCCGGGGCCGACGAAGCCGCCGTTGCGCCCCGAGGCGCCAAAGCCCACGCTTTCGGATTCGAGAAGCACGACCGCCCGCCCGGCGCGCGCCAGTTCGAGCGCCGTCGTCAGCCCGGCCAGCCCGCCGCCGACGATGATCGTGTCGCAGTCGGCGCGGCCCGACAGCGCCGGCCGGCGCCGGTCGTCGGCAAGGGTGCGCCGGTAGTATGTATCAGGATAGGACATGGTCGGTTCCGCTGGCCGCCGCCCGTGGCGGCCGGTTCTGGTTTGGGCGCCGCCCCGCCACGGTGGCGGGGCGGCCCGGATGAGGGGTCAGTCGGCGCTGTAGTCCTTGCCGTACCACTTGGTGGTCAGCTTGCCCAGCGTGCCGTCGGCCTTCATCTCCTTGATGATGCCGCCGATCTTGGCGGTCCATTCGGGATCACCCTTGTCGGCAATGACCACAAGCGGTTCGCGGAAGGCATATTTGCCTTCGAGGATCTTGACCGGATAGCCGTTCTTGATGGCGTTCATCGCGGTCTGCTCGGGCGCGATCACCGCATCGAGCCGCACGCCGTCGCCGAGGCGCAGGTCGTCGAAGGGCAGCATCGAATCGGCGTAGGTCTTGATCTCGCCGGGCTCGAGCTCGTACTTGATCGCAGGCATGTCGGGCGCGTCGATCTCCAGCCGGCGGTTGATGAAATCCTCGGAGGTGGTCGCGGTCTCGACCCCGATCTTCTTGCCCTTCAGGTCGGCCACCGTCTTGGCCTTGCTGTCCTTGTTCACCACATAGACATAGGGGCTGTAGTAGTAGATGCCGGCGAAGTCGATGACGTTGGCGCGCGCCTTGGTCGGCGTGACCGAGCCGACGCCCAGATCATAGCGTCCCTGCCAGTGGCCTCCGGTCATCGTCGCCCAGTCGGGCGTCTCGAACTTCGCGGTCACGCCAAGGCGCTTGGCGATCTCGTTGGCCACGTCGATATCGAAGCCGACCAGCTTGTTGTCCTCGCTCAGGAAGGACTGCGGCGGCCAGCCCGCATTGGTCGCGACGACCAATTCCTTCTTGCTCATCACCCGGTCGAGCGTCTCGCCCGCCAGCGCCACCTGCGCCGAGGCCAGGGCAAAGGCCCCGGCAAGGATACCTGCCATCAGTCTTTTCACGAATTTCTCCTCCTCGCTTGCCGCCGGCGGCGGCCAAAGTTGTCAGACAACACCGGCGGATTTCAATACGGCACGCCGCGGCCTGTCAAGCAACGCCGGACGCAAGCCGGGCGAAGAATTGTCACCATACAAATCGCCGGCTACCGCCGCACGAACGAAAACGAGAAGTGGCTGCCCCGGTGATAGTCGGCGGCATGGATCACCGGCAGGCCGGCGGGGTTGCAGCAGGTCTCGACGATCAGAAGCGCCGGGCCGAAGTCGGACAGACCGTGCAGGGCCGCCACGTCGGCCGGCAGGGCGACCGCCGACACGGCGGCGGCCGACATGCTGGGCCGCTGGCCGAACCCGTCGAGGATCTTCAGGAGCGAGCCGCCCCAGTCCACCCCCGACAGGTCGGCGGGCAGGAGGTGGCGCGGCAGGGTCTCGACGCTGTAGAGGATCGGCAGGCCGGACAGGAGCCGCAGTTTTTCCAGCCGCAGGGCCGGCGCCCCCGGCGCAAGCCCCAGCCTCTGGGCAATCGCCGGCCCGGCCGGACATTCGCTGACGGAAAGAACCCGGGTCACGGTGGCATAGCCGCTCTTGCGCGCCATGTCGGTGACGCTTTCGAAGACGGTGATCGGCCGGTCCACCGTCACCGCCGCGACCGGCGAGACGAAGCGCCCGCGCCCGTGTTCGACGAAGATGATGCCGTCCTGCTCGAGCAGCTTCAGCGCCTCGCGCACGGCGGGGCGCGAGATGGCGAAGCGCCCGGTCAGCTGGGCCTCGGTCGGCAGGCGGTCGCCAGGCTTCAGCCCGTCGTCGCGGATCAGGGCGGCGATCCGGTCCCTGACCCGGGCCACGACCGTGCGCGCGTCGGTGCGCGCGTTCGTGCGTGCGTTCGTGCCCTCGCGGCGCAACCTTTCGTTCACCATTTCCTCCCCGGCCGCTCCAGGCCGCTGCCCAGTCTGGTCGAAGGCCGGATGACCTGCAAGGGCGCTCCCGCCGCCGTGAGGGGCTGCGGTGGACAAGGCGGAGCGGGCTGCCTATCTTCCCGCCATGTTCCGACACGCCCGGCCCTGCTTGCGGCGGCTGCCTTCGCGGCGATGGCGGGCGCGCAGGGGGCGCGGGCACCCCATCGGACCTGACAAGCGGGACATTGCCCCGAGGAGGCGACCATGACATCGACGACCCGGCGCGGCTTTCTTGCCGCAGGCGCCGCCCTGCTGGCCTCTGCCGCCACGGCCCGTCCCGCCCTCGCTGAAGGCGCCCTCACCCTTGCCGCCGCCAGCCGCACGCTCGACATCGACGGCCGGGCCGCCACCGTCTTCGGCCTTGCCGGGCCGCGCGGTCCGGGGCTGGCGCTCGACCCAGGCGAGAGGTTCCGGGTCGATCTGACCAACCGGCTTGACGTGCCGACGATCATCCACTGGCACGGCCAGGTCCCGCCCAACCTCCAGGACGGGGTGCCGGACATGCCGCGGCCGATGCTGGCCCCGGGCGAGATGCGGTCCTACGACTTCGCGCCCCGCGCCGGCACCTTCTGGATGCACTCGCATGTGCCCGAGCAGGAGATGATGCTGCTGGCCGCGCCCCTGATCGTGCGCCGGCCCGAGGATCTGGCCGCCGACCGGCAGGAGGTGGTGCTGTTCCTGCATGACTTCAGCTTCGCGCCGCCCGCCGAGGTGCTGGCCGCGATCTCGGGCGGCGCAGCGGGCGGCCACGGCGGGCACGACATTGCCGCGCCCGCTCCGGCGGGCGGCTCCATGCCGATGGGCGGCATGGACATGGGCGGCATGGACATGGGCGGCATGGACATGGGCAGTATGGCGATGGATCTGAACGACTACGACTGGGACGCCTACCTGGCCAATGACCGGACGCTCTCGGACCCCGAGGTCGTGACGGTCGAGCGCGGCGGGCGGGTCCGGCTGCGCGTCATCAACGCCGCCGCCGCGACCATCTTCTGGATCGACACCGGCGCCGCCCCGGCGCGGCTGGTCGCGGTGGACGGCAACGAGGTCCATCCCCTGCCCGGCAACCGCTTCGGCCTGGCGATGGGCCAGCGGCTGGATCTCGAGATCGACCTGCCGGGCGGGGCCGGGGCCTGGCCGGTCCTCGCGCGGCGCGAAGGCGGGCGCGAGCGCGCGGGCATCGTCCTCGCAACCCCCGGCGCCGCGATCGGCCGGATCTCCGCCCTGGCCGACGACAAGGCCCCGGCCTTCGACACCGACCTTGCCCAGGAGGCGCGGCTGGCCGCCCGCGACCCCCTGCCCGGCCGCGCCACCGAGCGCAGCCACATGCTGATGCTCGGCGGCACGATGCGGCCCTACGTCTGGACCATCGACGGCGCCACCTGGGCCGATCACCGCCCGGTCGCGGCGCGCAGCGGCGAGAGGGTGGCGCTGACCTTCCACAACATGTCGATGATGGGCCACCCGATGCACCTGCACGGCCATGCCTTCCAGGTCGTCGGGCTGAATGGCCGCCAGGTCGCCGGCGCCCTGCGCGACACGGTCTATGTGCCGCCGATGGCGAGGGTCGAGGTGGCGCTCGATGCCGGCGAGGCGGCGCGCTGGATGCTGCATTGCCACCACATGCCGCACCTGGCCAGCGGCATGATGACCGAATTCGCGGTCTCGGCCTGAGACCCGCGCGCGCCCTTGGCCCCGGTCAGAGCGGCTTCCAGGCGATGGCGTCGATCTCGACCTTGGCGTCGACCATCAGCCGCGACTGCACGGTCGAGCGCGCCGGCGGATTGGGGCCGAAATGCCGCTCGAACACGGCGTTGAACGAGGAGAAGTCGCGCGGGTCGTCCAGCCAGCAGGTGACCTTGATCACATCCTCGAGCCCGCAGCCGGCCAGCGCCAGCACCGCCCTGATGTTGGCGATCACCTGTTCGGTCTGGGCGGCGATGCCGCCCGGCACCACCTCGCCGCCCACGGTCGGCACCTGGCCCGAGACATGGACATAGTCGCCCGCCCGCACCGCCTTGGCGAAGGGCCGCCTCTGCCCCCCGGCCTGCGGGTCGGCGATGTCATAGCGGACGAGACGGGGGTCGGACATGGCGGGCACTCGCGGAAGGGAATTCGTTTTCACGATACCAGTGCCGGCGCCGCCCGTTCAAGCGAAATGACGGCCAGGAGCGGCGCCATGATGAAATTCATTTTCACGGCCACCGCGGTCAGCGGCCCTCGGGATAAAGGACGATCGTCGTCCAGCCCGCAATCGTCAGGGCGGGCCCGAGGGCGCGGCCGAGGGCCGCCAGATCGGCGGTTCCGTCATCGCCGAGCGCGCAGAAGATGGTGCCGTTGCCAAGGGCCTTCAGCGTCACAAGACGCAGCCCCGCCGCGGCACAGGCCGCAGCCAGCGCCGCCAGCCCCGGCCAGCCGCCGCTGTCCAGCTGGACCTCGTAGGTCAGGCGGCAGCCGGGAAAGTCCTGCCGCGTGCGCAGGATCTGCTCGACCGGGATCGGCGCCGCAGCGGGAATCGGGGCAAGGGTTCCATCGGCCATCACGTCTCTCCTTCCGGCGGCGCGCCGCCTGTTGCGCGGAAGAAGACGGGGGTCCTCTTCGCTTTAGCTGCATTTGTTTCGCGCCCGCAATCTGATGGTCAAATCGGCGCGTCGTCGTCCTGCCCTCCCCTACCCCGGATCGGCCGGCGCGGCAAGGTCGGAGTCCGTGTGTCAGACGGTCGCATGGCGGCGCGCGGCAGGGCGCCTGTTTCCTGGCGGGTGACGGTGCTATGGGGGGCACGACATCACGCATCGGAGAAGCCAGGATGAAACTCAGCGCGCGCAACTGCCTCAAGGGCAAGATCGTCGGCGTGACCAAGGGCGCGACCACCGCCCATGTCCGCATCGACATCGGCAACGGCACGGTCGTCACCTCGTCGATCACCAACGAGGCCGTCGACGAACTGGGCCTCGCTGTCGGCCGCCAGGCCTATGCGGTGGTCAAGGCCTCGGACGTGATGGTCGCCATCGACTGACGAGATGTCCTGCCCGGCTGCGACCGCCGGGCGAGATAACCCGGCCCGCCCACACCCGCAGGCAGGTGTGCCCCCCGCGGGGAGCCCCCGATGGTCGAAAAGGGCGTGGGCCACGAGTCGCCGCGCTGGATCGGCAACGGGTGTTGGCCTAACATCCGGAGCCGGCTTGTCGAGCCGGCCGGGCGGCGCCCGTCGCCCGGGCCTGGAGGGAGGGACCGCATGGACCGATTCACCGGTGGCTGCCTGTGCGGCGACCTTCGGTTCGTGGCGAAGGGACGCCCCTACCGGGTCGGGCTCTGCCATTGCCTCGACTGCCGCAAGCACCACGGCGCGCTGTTCCATGCCTCGGCGATCTTTCCCGCCGGCGCGGTCGAGATCACCGGCGAGTCGCGCGAGTTTGCCGGACGGTCGTTCTGCCCGCGCTGCGGCTCGCCGGTGTTCGCGCGCAGCGGCGACGAAACGGGCGTGAACCTCGGCGCACTGGACGCCCCCGACCAGTTGCTCCCGACCTACGAACTCTGGACCATCCGGCGCGAGGGCTGGCTGCCGCCCTTCCCTCTGGCTCACCGCTACGAGCGTGACCGGACATCGGGGGGCAGGCACGAGGACTGATCCCCCCGCCGCTGTCATTGGGCACAATCCTTCTCCCGCCGCGCGGACCTTGCGCACCACCGAAACAGTGTCGCGGCCCGGTTGTTTTTTTGATGCGCCCGCCGCGCTGCCCCGCTAGACTGGCCTATGCGACTGCAAAATCTGGAAAATCCAGCCACGGGGTGAAGGAATGGCGCTGATCTCGATCGTGTCACCCTGTTTCAACGAAGAGGACAATGTCGCGGAATGCCACGCGACCGTCAGGGCGCTTTTCGAGGAGAAGCTGCCCGGCCACCAGCGCCAGCACATCTTCGTCGACAATGCCTCGACCGACCGCACCGTCGCCATCCTGCGCGAGATCGCGGCAGGTGATCCGTCGGTGTCGGTCGTCGTCAACGCCCGCAACTTCGGGGTCTTCCGCTCGACCTTCAACGGCCTGCGCTATGCGCGCGGCGACGCCACGCTGGTGATGCTGCCCGTCGATCTGCAGGATCCGCCGGAACTGATCCCCGAATTCGTCGGCCTCTGGGAACAGGGCTACGAGATCGTGGCGGGCGCGCGCGCCAACCGCGAGGAATCCTTCCTGCTGCGGACCTCGCGCAAGATATTCTACCGGATCGTCAACGCCCTTTCCGATTTCGAGATCGCGCCGGACGTGGGCGAGATGCAGCTGATCGACCGCAAGGTCCTGGATGCGGTTCTCGCCCACAACGACCATTACCCCTATATCCGCGGCATCATCGCCTCGGTCGGGTTCAGGCGGATCATCGTTCCCTACCGCTGGAAGGCGCGCAAGCGCGGCGTGTCCAAGCACAACGTCCTGATGCTGGTCGATCAGGCGCTGAACGCGATCTTCGCCTTCACCCGGGCGCCGATGCGGTTCTGCACCTTTGCCGGGGCCTTCATCGCCTCGATGAGCTTTCTCTTCTCGTTCGCCTCGGTTCTCCTGTGGCTTCTCCGGCCCGACATCGCGCCGCGCGGCACCACGACGATCATCGTCTCCCTGTTCTTCCTGTCGGGGGTGCAGCTGATCTTCATCGGGATGCTGGGCGAATATGTGACCTCGATCCAGACCCAGGTGCGCGGCGGCCCTATGGTGATCGAGCGCGAGCGGATCAACGCCGAACCGGGCGACGGGAAATCCTTGCCAGGGGCGCAGGCGGCATCGAAGATCAGGTCGCTGTCGGCGTGAGGCGGGTTCGGGGCGTGTCGAGCAACAGGGAACAGGAATGAAGTGCGTCATACTTGCCGGGGGGTTCGGCACCCGGCTGGCCGAGGAAACGGCCCAGATCCCCAAGCCGATGGTCCGGATCGGCGGCCGCCCGATCCTGTGGCACATCATGAAGATCTATGCTGCCCACGGCGTGACGGACTTCATAGTCTGCCTTGGCTACAAGGGCTATGTGATCAAGGAATATTTCGCCAACTACTTCCTGCACATGTCGGATGTGAAGGTCGATCTGCGCACCGGCAATCTGCAACTCAGCCAGTCGCAGGCCGAGCCCTGGACCGTCTCGCTGATCGACACCGGCGAGGCCAGCATGACCGGCGGGCGGGTCAGGCGCATCCTGCCCCTGGTGCAGGGTGACGAGGCCTTTTGCCTGACCTACGGCGACGGGGTCGGCGATGTGGACATCGCCGCCTCGATCGCCTTTCACCGCGCGCATGGCAGACTCGCGACCGTCACCTCGGTCCTGCCGCCGCGCCGCTTCGGCCAGCTTGTCGCCGACGGGGACCGGGTGGTGGACTTCTCGGAAAAGCCGGTCGGCGACGGCGGGCGGATCAACGGCGGGTTCTTCGTCCTGTCGCCCGCCGTCGGCGCCCTTCTCGACGGCGACGACACGATCTGGGAGCGCGCGCCCCTTCAGCGCCTGGCCCAGGACGACCAGTTGCGCGCCTTCGAGCACAATGGCTTCTGGCAGCCGATGGACACGCTGCGCGAGCGGCAGGAACTCGAGGCGCACTGGCAGTCGGGCCGGGCGCCGTGGAAGGTCTGGGCATGACCCCCGATTTCTGGCGCGGGCGGCGGGTGCTTGTCACCGGGCACACCGGCTTCAAGGGCGCCTGGCTCTGCCTGTGGCTGACCCGGCTGGGCGCCCGGGTCACCGGCCTGTCGCTGCCGCCGGCGGGCGAGCCGAACCTCTGGACGCTGTTGCGTCTGGACAGCGTGCGTCACCTGACCGGCGATGTCTCCGACGCCGGCCTGGTCGCGGGCGTGCTGGACCGCGAGCGCCCCGAGATCGTCCTGCACCTGGCCGCGCAGTCGCTGGTGCGGCCCTCCTACCGCGATCCGGTCGGCACCTTCCGCACCAACGTCATGGGCGTGGTCGTGCTCCTGTCGGCGGCGGCGCGCACGCCGGGCGTCGGCTCGGTCGTCGTCGTGACCTCGGACAAGTGCTACGAGAACCTTGAACGCGACGCGCCCTATGCCGAGGAGGACCGCATGGGCGGGCGCGATCCCTATTCGGCCTCGAAAGGCTGCGCCGAACTGGCCGCCGCCTCGATGCGGGCCAGCTTCTTCGCGCCTCATGCCGCGGGCGGCCATCCGGCGCGCATCGCCACCGCGCGGGCAGGCAATGTCATCGGCGGCGGCGACTGGTCCGAGGACCGCCTGATCCCCGACATCGTGCGCGGCTGTCTCGGCCCGGCGGGCGAGGTCGTCCTGCGCTATCCCGCCGCCACCCGCCCCTGGCAGCATGTGCTTGAATCGCTGCGCGGCTACCTTGCGCTGGCCGAGCATCTGCAGGCAGGCACCCAGGGCGCGGATTCGGGCTGGAACTTCGGGCCAGACCGCTCGGACGAACGCTCGGTCGCCGAGGTTGCGGCGGCGATGGTCCAGGGGCTGGGCCGTGGCCGCGTGGTCGTGGACCCTGCCGCGCCCACCCTGCACGAGGCGCGGATCCTGCGTCTCGACAGCACCAAGGCCGGGCGCATCGGCTGGCGGCGCGGCCTGACCTTCGAGCGCACCATGCGGATGACCGCCGACTGGTACATGGCCTGGGCGGCGGGCGCGGACGCGCGCGCGCTCTGCGCGGCGCAGATCGACGAATATACCCATGAGGTGGGGACCATCGATGCCTGAAGCCCCCCGTTGCCGCCATTGCGCCGCGCCCCTGACCCGCACGCTGGTCGATCTCGGCCTCTCGCCCCTGGCCAACTCGTTCGTGCCCCCCGAGCGCGCCGCCGTCCCCTGCCCGCGCTATCCGCTGCACGCCCGGGTCTGCGACCGCTGCTTTCTGGTCCAGGTCGAGGACGCGGTTCCGGCCAGCGCGATCTTCAACGAGCACTACGCCTATTTCTCGAGCTTCTCGGAAAGCTGGCTGGCGCATTGCCGCGCCTATGCCGGGCAGATGGCCGAACGCCTGCGCCTTGGCCCCGACGATCTGGTGATCGAGATCGCCTCGAACGACGGCTATCTCCTCCAGTATTTCCTTGAGCGCGGCATCCCTGTCCTGGGCGTCGAGCCGTCGGCCAATGTCGCGGCGGCGGCCGAGGCGCGGGGGGTGCGCACCCGGGTCGAGTATTTCGGCGCCGCAACCGCCGAACGGATCCGGGCCGAGGAGAAGGCGCCGGCGCTGGTCTGCGCCGCCAACGTCCTGGCCCACGTCCCCGACATCAACGACTTCGCCCGCGGGATCGCGACGCTCCTGACCGGCGGGGCGGTCTTTACCGTCGAGTTCCCGCACCTTCTGAACCTGATTGCCAAGGTGCAGTTCGACACGATCTACCACGAACACTATACTTACCTGTCGCTCCTCGCAGTCGAGCGCATCTTTGCGGCGGCGGGTCTGCGGGTCTTCGACGTCGACAAGCTGGAGACACATGGCGGATCGCTGCGGGTCTTCGCCTGCCTCGCCGGCGCAGCGCACCCCGAGGCAGCCCCGGTCGCGGCGCTGCGGGCCGAGGAACATGCGGCGGGACTGGACGGACCGGACGGCTACGCCGGGTTCGAGGCAAGGGTCAGGACCGTGCGCGACGACCTCATGGCCTTCCTGCGCAAGGCGCGCGCCGAAGGCCGGTCGGTCGCCGCCTATGGCGCCGCCGCCAAGGGCAACACGCTTCTGAACTATTGCGGGATCGGCACCGACCTCATCGCCTATTGCGTCGACCGCAGCCCGGCCAAGCAGGGCAAGCTGCTGCCCGGCAGCCATATCCCGGTCCATGACGTCCCGGTCCTGCGCGAACGGCGGCCGGACTACCTGCTGATCCTGCCCTGGAACCTGCGCCACGAGATCGCGGGCCAGCTGGCCGACATCGCCGCGCAGGGCACCCGCTTCGTGGTTCCGATCCCGCGGCTGGAAATCCTGCCGCCATGAGCGCGCGCCTCCTTCTCACCGGAGCCACGGGCCTGATCGGCACGCACGCGGCCGAGGCCCTGGCGCTGGCCGGATACGATGTCGTGACCGTCGGGCGAAGTGCGCCGGCCGGCCCGCACCCCCATCTGCGCGCCGACCTCCTCGACGCCGCCGAACGCCGGGCGGCGGTGCGCGCGGCGGGCGCCACGCATCTTCTGCACCTCGCATGGCAGGGCGAGGGCGACCGCTGGAACGGGGCGGCGAACCTCGACTGGGCGGCGGCGACCATCGCCCTTGTGCGCGAGTTCGCGGAGGCGGGCGGCAGCCGCGCGGTCTGCGTCGGCAGCTGCGCCGAATATGACTGGGCCGAACCCCTGTTGTCCGAAACCTCGCCGCTCCGTCCCCGGACCCTCTACGGCCAAGCCAAGGCCGCGACCGGAACGCTTCTCACCGGGGCCGCGCCGGTGCTTGGCCTCTCGCTGGCCTGGGCAAGGATCTTCTTCTGCTACGGCCCCGGCGAGCCGCGCGGGCGGCTTCTCGGCGATCTGGTCCACGGACTGCGGCAGGGCGAGCGGGTCGCCTGCACCGATGGCCGGCAGGAGCGGGACTTCCTTCACACCGCCGATGTCGGCCGGGCGCTTGCGGCGGTCCTCCGCTCGGCCCTCCAAGGGGCGGTGAACATCGGCGGCGGCAGGGCGACCCCGGTCCGGCAGCTGATCGAGACGGCGGCCGGCCTGATCGGGCGGCCAGACCTGATCGACCTCGGCGCCCGCCCCCGCCCGCCCGGCGACCCCGACCGGCTGGTCGCCGACACGGCGCGGCTTTCCGCCACCGGATTTGCGCCGCGCTTCGATCTGCGCTCAGGGCTGGCCGACGCCATAACCCGCACCGAGACCGCCGCGGCGCCGGAGGAACGGGCGTGAACGCGGCGCCCGCCCCCCCCGGCGGCCCGGGCCAGCTCTTGCGGTTTCTCGCCACCGGGGTCGTCAACACCGCGCTCGGCTACGCCGTCTATGCGGTGCTGGTGGCCGCGTCGCTCGATCCGACGGTGGCGCTGGTCGTCTCCTATGCCGCCGGCGTCCTGTGGAACTTCTTCAGCCACAGCCGCTTTGTCTTCGGCAACCGCGGCCTGTCGCGCCTTGGCGCCTATGTGCTGACCTACCTCGCGCTGTTCGCGGTCAACTGGGGTTGCCTCCGGGCCGCCCTGGCCGCTGGTGCCGGCCCCCTGCTGGCGCAGGCGGCCCTGACGCCGGTGATGGCAATCCTGGCCTACCTGGCGATCGGGCGCGTGCTGACCGGGCGCGTCCCCGCCCTCAGCCGCCCGGGGCCGCGCTGAGCGGGGCGGTGCCCTGCCCGATCTGGTCAAGGGTCAGCGGCCCCTGGACGACGGTTGCATGGGGGCGATCCTTGGTGCGCCCCTCGACGAAGAAGATCCTGCGCCCCGGCCAGGCCGCGGCGACGGCACGCTCGCTCCCGGGTCCGAGATCGCGGGCAAAGATCGGGCTGTGGGCATCCTTGGAGAAGTCGTTCAGCCAGAAGGCGCTGCCGTATTCGGTGCCGTTGTCGCCCTCGTCGGCGCGGATGAAGATCACGCTGTCCCGATACTCCGCCTGCCGGGACATCTTATAATAATCAGCATGATAGCCGCCGAACTCGGGAAAACGGTTGAAGGCCATCCAGCTTTCGAACACGACAATCGAGATCACGCCCATGAACGCGATCCCGACCGCCAGCCGCCCCGCCACCAGCCCGTCGGGGAAGAGGCGCGACAGCAGCCGCACCGAGGTCACGATCCCGAGCGCGGTGAAGATCACCAGGGGCACGATCATCAGGAACCAGTAGCGCGGCCCGGCGAAGAAGGCGCCGACGAACCAGTAAAGCGCGTAGACACCGGCGGTCAGGCCGCAGATCAGCGCCATCGCCGCGGTCAGGCGCGTCCATTTCCCCCAGATCATCTGGATCATGGCGAACAGAAGCGACGCGCCCCCCCAGCCGAGGAACGAGAACTGCAATTCCTGGAAGTTCTGGTGGGTGTTGATCAGCGCCTCGAGCGGGCTGTGGCCGGGAAAGACGTCGATGACGCCCCAGCGGGTGGCTGGCCCCCGGTTCGGCCCGAAGCCGAAGTCGTTGGCGCCCGGCCCCCAGAGCCTGTCGAGATAGGCATTGATCGGCGTCCGCAGCGGCGCGCCGGTCAGGTAGGTGTCATAGGGAAAGATCGCCGCGCCCACGAGGATGCAGCCGAGCGCGTAGAAGCCGACCGTCCACCACTGGCGCCGGTCGCGCAGGAAGGTCAGCGTCCAGAGGCCGGTCAGCCCGCCGATCATCACCCCTTCCAGAGGCCGGGTCAGGAACAGCCAGCCCATCAGCAGCCCCGCCAGCAGGCCGAAGAGGGCCGAGGGACGTTCGCGCGCCCTCATCAGCAGGACCCAGGCGCCGAGGATCAGCGCATAGGTGAAGGTATGCAGAAGCTGGGTCGCCGACATCGACAGATACCAGGGCGAGACCGCCAGCAGGAAGGCGGCAAGGTTCGCGGTGCCCCGGTCGGTGACCTCCCTCACGAAGCGGTGCAGGAGAAAGATGCTCAGCGCGGCAAGAAGCGGATTGACCAGCCATTGCGGGCCGATGGGTTCGGTCAGGGCGAGCGCCAGCGGCCAGCCGGGAAAGGTGGTGGCGAACCACTTGGCGCCGTAGGAGGTCAGCATGTAGAAGCTGAAGGCATGCGGGTCCGGCGGCACCGGCAGGGCGATCGCCCCGTGCGACAGGTATCGGGCCTGGAAGCGGTAGGTGCTGTCGTCGAGAAGCGGGATGGCCTGCATCGACAGAAGCGCCACCAGCGCGCACACGGCAAGGACCGAAAGGGCAAGACCGAGAAGCAGCGCCCGGTCATGGGGCCGGGGGCCGTCGGTGGCGCCGGGCAGGCTGATCGCCGCAGCCACGCGCGCCGACAAGGCCTCGGTCCCCGCCCGAGGCAAGGCCATCAGCAGTGCCGCGAAGGCGGCAAGGTTGACCCCCAGAAACGCGAGGGCGATGGCCTCCTGCACCACATATTTGCGCGCGTCATGGTCGGCGACCGCGTCCATCACGCTTCGCGCCGCCACGACCAGCAGGAGGGCGAGCAGCAGAACCCGCCAAAGCCCGAGCCCGGCCACGACCGGCCCGATCCGGCGGACCGCGCCGCAGCGCGTCCAGACCGCCAGCGCTGTCACCGCCTGGAGCGCGATGGCCCAGAACTCGATGTAGGAAAAATCGGAGACGGGGCGGTAGGAGACCCGCTGGAACCAGAAGGGATCGCGGATCGCAAGCTGCGCTCCGAACCCCGCCATCAGGGTCGCCGCGACCAGCCCCGCGCCCGCCCATGAGGTGCCGAGGGTGGCCGCGGCAGGCACAAGCGCGCAGCCGAGCACCGCCACCCACCAGTAGTCACGCGGGCGCAGGAGGCCGGGATTGCCGAAACCCTCGAGACCGTAGGTGACAAGCGCGACGGCGAGGCCCGCCAGCATAAACCTGAGGACAGGTGCCAGTCCCGCCGGGAAGGATCGGGCGCTTGCGTCGGCCGCCCCGCCACCGCTGTTCAAGATAGCCATTCCGCTGACGGATCTCCTTGTCCGAATCCCGGAAAGGGAGTGGTGGCGCCCCACCCCCGACATTCGGAGCCTCGGCAGGGCGACGCAAGCGAATTCTCCGTGACTGTCCGCGAAGGGAACGCGCTAGTCGATGTGTGTTGCGGATTGTCCCCGCGATGGAGTCAATCGCACCCGTCAGGCAAGCTTCGCGTAGGCGATGTTGCGGGCCAGCCAGCAGCCGATGACCAGACCGCTGATCCCGCCCGCCGCGTTCCGCCGGACCTGAACCGTCCATTCGCCCGGCGCGGGGGCGTCCATCGACCGCTGGCAGGACAGGGCGAAGAGATCGCGCCCGGCCGGGTGGATCGCGTGCAGGGGGCCGCGGCCCAGGAGGCCCTCGAACCGCCCGAACAGCGCCCCCCCGGCCTGCCCGACCTCGAGCCGCCCCCCGGTCTCGTCCGAGACATAGCTTCCCTCGAGCCCCGCCCCGGCCTCGCCGCTGACGCGGAAGGCCTCGGCGCGCAGGTTCTCGCCGGGGCGCTCGACCCGGATGCGGTCACCGTCGCGCCGGAGCGTCATCAGCGGCGAGGCGGCGATGCCGTCCGGCCCGGGGCGCAGCCTCTCGGCCGAGGTGGCATAGCGGGCGCCGAGCCACCCGCCCTCGGCCTCGACGGCAAGGAGAAGGCCGTTCTCGCGGTCCAGATACCGGCCGGACCACGCGGAATCGGCAAGGCTTGCGGGCGGTGGCGGCTCGCCCTCGCCAAGGGCGGCCTGCGCCAGAAGGCGGGCGGCCTCGTGGGCGTCGGCCTCGTGGTTGAACATCACCACGACCGACAGGCGCCGTGCCGGCACATGCAGGCGGCAGATGCGGAAGCCGCGCAGCGCCCCCCCGTGGCCGGTCGCCGCCAGCCCGGCGACGGTCTCGTGCGACAGGCCGAAGCCATAGCGGGCCGGGGCACCATCGCGGAAGGTCTGGGGCCGCGACAGGCGGCGGTAGAGCCCGCCTTCGTCGCCGCGGGTGGCGTCGATGTGGCGCTCCCACGCCAGCATGTCGTCAAGCGAGGCGGCGATCCCTGCGTCGCCCGTCCAGTAGATGCGGTTCACTGCCGGGAAGAAGCCGGTCCCGTCGTTCCCCTCATGGCCGGTCACGCCATGCGGACCCGCGCCGGTATCGGCGGCGAGGCAGGCGGTTTCCATTCCGGCCCGGGCGAATATCCGGTCGCGGTAGAGGTCGGCCAGCGGCCGGCCGGCATGATCCTCGATCAGATCCGACAAGATGCGGAAATTGCCGTTCGAATAGGAATAGCCGCTGCCCGGCTCGAAATGGGTGGTGCGCATCCGGGCAAGAAGCGGCCCCGCATCCTCGCGCCGGAAGCGGCCTTCGGGGTGGGCGCCGTGCAGGACGGTCAGCGCCCAGTAGTCGCGCAGGCCCGACTGCATGTTGCACAGATCGGCGACAAGCGGCATCCGGCCCTGAAGCCGGGGCAGGAAACCGGCCACCCGCGCGTCAAGCCGGGCGGGGTCGCCCACAAGGTCGAGAAGCACCGCGCAGGTGAACTGCTTGCTGACCGAGCAGATCGGAATCAGGGTCGCAGGGGTCATCGGCTGGCCGCGTTCGAGGTCGGCATATCCCCAGGCCCGCCGCGTGATGACCTCGCCGTCCAGCACCACCCCGGCCACGCCGCCCGGCCCCCTGAACCGCCCCGGAAGGGCTTCGAGCGCGCGGTCCAGCGCAAGGCGGTCGATCCTGGCGGTCATCTGCTTTCCCCCGTCGCGTTGCCGCCGGACTTGACGATGCCCCGTGTCGGAAGTCAATTTCCCCGCCGGGACGGGCCGGCCTCGGGGCGCCCTGGGGGCACCGGGGAAAGGCGCTCGCCCGGCGCGCAGAACGCATCCTGCAATGCCCCGACGATGGCGATCACCTCGGGCCGCTGCAGCCGGTAATGGACGTGCCGGCCACTTCGCCGCGCCGCCACCAGCCCCTGCGCGCGAAGGCGCATCAGCTGGACCGACACCACCGCCTGATCGAGCCCGAGCGCCGCTTCGATCTCGCCCACCGTCTGCTCGCCCCCGACCAGATGGCAGAGGATCAGCAGCCGCTTTTCATGGGCGAGCGCCTTCAGGAACTCGCTCGCCGCGCGAACCGCCGCGCCCTGGCCTTCCCCCATCATGCCCTCCCGCCGCCGCGCTCTCCGCGCAAGAGCACGTAGATCGCCGGGATCACCAGCACCGTCAACAGCGTCGACGAGGCAAGCCCGAACAGGAGCGAGATCGCCAGCCCCTGGAAGATCGGGTCGCTCAGGATCGTCACCGCCCCGATGATCGCGGCGAGCGCGGTCAGCAGGATCGGCTTGAAGCGGATCGCCCCGGCCTCGAGCAGCACCTCGGTCAGGGGGCGCCCCCTGCCCTGCGCATGGCGGATGAAATCGACCAGCAGGATCGAGTTGCGCACGATGATCCCCGCCAGCGCGATGAAGCCGATCATCGAGGTGGCCGAGAAGGGGGCGTGGAACAGCCAGTGCCCGAAGAGGATGCCGATGAAGGTCAGGGGCACTGGGGTCAGGACCACCAGCGGCAGCTTGAACGAGCCGAACTGGATCACGACCAGGATGTAGATCCCGGCCAGCGCCACCGCGAAGGCAGCGCCCATGTCGCGGAACGTGACCCATGTGACCTCCCATTCGCCGTCCCACAGAAGCGTGGGCGCCCTCATGTCGTCGGGCTGGCCGTGAAGGCGGATCACGGGTTTCGGCAGGCTGCCCCAGTCGGCGGCGGCGATGGCGCGGTCGACCGCGATCATGCCGTAGAGCGGCGCCTCGTAGCTTCCGGCAAGTTCGGCCGTCACCATCTCGGCCGGGCGGCCGTTGTGGCGGAAGATCGGGTAGGACTGGCTTTCGTGCGACACCTTCACCACGTCGCCCAGCTCGACGATCGAGCGGTCGCCGGGCAGCCGGTTGGCCGGAACCGGGGTGGCCAGCGCGCGCTCGCCCACCACCATGTCGGCCTTGTCCGGCCCGACCCGGATCGGGATCGGCTCGCGCCCGCCCATCCGGTGCGAATAGCCGACGATCCGGCCGCCATAGAGCATCGAGATGGTCTGGTAGGCATCGCCCTGATCGACGTTGAAATAGGTCAGGCTGGCATCGTCGAGGGTCAGGCGCACCCGGCCGGCGCGCTCGCCGAAGCTGTCGTCCACGTCGACGATGAAGGGAACCCCCTCAAAGATCTGGCGCACCCTGGTTGCGACCTGCCGCCGGGTTTCGGGGTCGGGGCCATAGATTTCGGCAAGAAGGGTGGCAAGGACCGGCGGTCCCGGCGGCGGCTCGACGACCTTGACGCGCGCGCCCTCGGGCAGCCCGAGGGCGGCGATCCGCGCCCGAAGGTCCAGCGCGATCCGGTGGCTTTCGCGCGACCGTTCGCCCTTGGGGACAAGGTTGACCTGCAGATCGCCCATCTGCGGCTCGGACCTTGCATAGGAATGGCGCACCAGCCCGTTGAAGTTGAAGGGCGCCGCCGTGCCCGCGTAGGACTGGATCGAGGCGATCTCGCCCACCGGCGCCAGCGCCGCGGCGATCCGACCGAGCACGCGGTCCGTCTCCTCGACTGACGCGCCGCGCCGCAGGTCGAGGACGACCGACAGGTCCGACTTGTTGTCGAAGGGCAGCAGCTTGACCGTCACCGCCTTGAAATAGAAAAGGCTCATCGACGCAAGCGTCGCCACCGTGACGAGGGCCAGGAAGACGCCCGCCCGCCGCCGCGACGCGAGGATGGGCGCGGCGGCGCGCCGGTAGAGGCGGCCGAGCACGCCGCCGTCGCTGGCATGGTCAGCCCCGCCTGGCGCCGCATGGGCCTTGCCCAGCTTCATCATCAGCCAGGGGGTGATGATCACCGCGACGAAGAACGAGAAGATCATTGCCGCCGAGGCGTTGGCCGGAATCGGCGACATGTAGGGCCCCATCATCCCCGAGACGAACAGCATCGGCAGAAGCGCCACCACCACGGTCAGCGTCGCCACGATCGTCGGGTTGCCGACCTCGCCCACCGCGTCGATGGCGGCCTCGGCCCGGCTGCGCCCGTCGCCCATCCCCCAGTGGCGGGCGATGTTCTCGATCACCACGATCGCGTCGTCCACCAGGATGCCGATCGAGAAGATCAGCGCGAAGAGGCTGACCCGGTTCAGCGTATATCCCATGATCCGCGCGGCGAAGAGCGTCAGGAGGATCGTGACCGGGATCACCACCAGCACCACCAGCGCCTCTCGCCAGCCGATCGCCACGCCCACCAGCGCCACGATCGACAGGGTGGCAAGCCCGAGGTGGAAGAGAAGTTCGTTGGCCTTCTCGTTCGCGGTCTCGCCATAGTCGCGGGTGACCGAGACCGAGATGTCGGCGGGAATGACCGACCCTTTCAGGCGCTCGACCTCGGCGCGGATCTCCTCGCCGATCGTCACCGCGTTGGCGCCCGGCCGCTTGGCGATGGCGAGAGAGACCGCGGGCACCCGGTCGAAGCCCTGCCCCGACCGCGTCAGGGCGAACACCCGCGCATCGGCGCTGTCGGTCTGAAGCCGGACATCGGCCACGTCGCGGACATAGACCGGCCGGCCGTCGCGGGTGGTGACCAGGATATCGCCGATCGCCGACAGGTCGTTCAGCGTCTCGCCCACGGTCAGGCCGATCTCCTGCCCGTCCTGGCGCACCATGCCGAGGTCGAAGGCGCTGTTCGCCCCCTCGACCCGCGCGCTCAGCGCCTGAAGGGTCAGCCCGGCGCTGGCCAGCCGCTCGGGGTCGGGAACGATGCGGATCTCGGCGGGGCTTTCGCCGACGATGTAGGTCAGCCCCACGTCGGGCAGGGACGAGACCGCCACACGCACCTCGCGCCCGACCCGCGTCAGGTCGGCGGGCGTCCAGCGCGCGGCATTGGGGCCGGTAGGCGACAGGGTCAGCACCATGATCGCCACATCGTCGATGCCGCGCCCGACGACCAGCGGTTCCGGGATCCCTTTCGGGATGCGGTCCATGTTGGCCTTCAGCTTTTCATGGACCCTGAGGATCGCCGCATCGGGCGAGGTGCCCACGGCAAAGCGCGCCGTGACCATCGCCCCGTCGTCGCGGGTCTGGGAATAGACATGCTCGACCCCGGGGATCGACTTGACGATCGTCTCCAGCGGCTCGGTGACCAGCTTGACCGCATCTTCGGCCCTGAGCCCGTCGGCGCGCACCTGGATGTCGACCATCGGCACCAAGATCTGCGGCTCTTCCTCGCGCGGCAAGGTGATGAGCGCGAGGATACCGAGAACCACGGCGGCGAACAGCGCCAGCGGCGTCAGCGGCGAGCGGATGAAGACGCGGGTCAGCGCCCCGGCCGGGCCGAGCGGCCTTTCGTCGCTCATGGCAGGATCACCTCGTCTCCGGCGCGCAGGCCGCCGAGAATCTCGCGCATCGGCCCCTTGCCGGTCTGGACGATGCCGCCCGGCACCACCGCCACCGCGCTCTCGCCCCCCGCCCCGGCAATGCGGATCAGGTCGATCCCCGAGCGGGTGAGGATCGCCGCTTCGGGGACGGCCAGCACCTGCCGCCGGGCGACGGCGACGCGCACCAGGACGCGCTGGCCGATGAAGCGGTCCGACAGGCCCTCGACCGTCACGTCGGCCGTCACCCGGCCGTTGGCGATCTCGGGATAGATCTTGACGATCCGGCCGGTCTGGCCGTCGCCGACCTCGACCTCGGCCCCAAGGGCCAGTTGTTCGGCGTGGCGCTCGGGGATGGCGAGGCGCAGGAACACGCCGCCGCCCGCGACCGTCGCCACCGGCTCGCCGGGCATGACCACCTGTCCGGTCCGCATGGGCAGGGTGAGGATCCGCCCCTCGGCCGGGGCGAGGACATCGCCCTCCTGCATCTGCTGGACGATGACCGCGCGGGCCGCGCCGGCCTCGGCCAGGGCGTTGCGCGCCACGTCCACCGTGGTGCTGGCAAGGTCGAGCTGCTGGCGCGTCGTCGCCCCGCGGTCGAGCAGCGCCTGGTTGCGCGTCAGTTCGGACTCGGCGTTCTGCAACTGGGCGTTTGCCGCGGCGATGCGCGCGTCGGCTGCGGTCAGTTGCAGGTGCAGCTTGTCGTCGACGATCCGCGCGATCACCTGGCCGGCCGCGACCGGGCTGCCCTCGCTCACGTCGACCGACGCCAGCATGCCCCCGATCCGCGAGCGGGCCGGGATGACGAAGCGGCTCTCGACGCTGCCGAACAGCGCCTTCATGTCTGCGACCTCGATCGGGGCGACCAGGTAGGTCTCGGCCGGCGCCGGCGGGGCGAGCCCCGTCCAGGCCAGAAGCGCCAGCGCCAGAACGGCCCTCATCGCCGCCCCGTCACGGACGCAGGCCAAGCGCCCGGAAGATGCGGGCCGCGGGGCAAAGGCCGGTGAAGGCCGACTGGAAGAGGTTCGCCCCGACGAAGGCCGTCAGCCACAGGAAATAGGGCGACACCCAGTGCGCGAGCGCCAGCGACACAAGCACCATGAACCCTGCAAACGCCATAACCGCCCGATTGACCGTCATCTTTTCCTCCATCATCCATCATGGTTGGCCCGAAATTGTCGATCCCCAGGGCCAGAGGGGCCCACCCCGGGAAGCACGACATGCGCCGCCCGCCCCCTTCCGATCGCAGCGCGGCGCACCCGCAAAACATTCGTGTTTCTATATATATAAACATTCAAACTTTGCAATGTGTCTGATTGCGATCCCGCAGGGACGCCGGTCACCTCACCCAGGGGCCCCGCTCGACATTACAAACAAATAATCCGCCGGAGATTTCTCCGTCATCGCCGCCACCCATCTCGTCTTCATCGGCGGGCGAGACCCGCCGCAACCCAGAAAGGATGACGATGATGAAAAGCAAACTGACCGTACTTCTGACCGGAACCCTGCTCTCGGCAGCCACGCTTGTCGGTGTCGCGGCCCATGCCGGCAGCAGCAACGATACGGCCGAGGTCGGCCTGTTCCAGAAGGCCCAACAGGATGTCGGCGCCGCCATCCGGGCCGCCGAGACCGCGACCGGCGGCAAGGCGGTCAGCGCCGAGTTCAGCGACAAGGGCGGGTCCGGCATCTGGTCGGTCGAGACCGTCACGGGGACCAAGCGCGTCGATCTGAAGATCGACGCCGCGTCCGGGGAGGTCATCGAGACCAAGGACGAGGTCGCCGACGCCGGCAACGAGACCGCCGAGGTCACCGATGCCGGAGGCGCACCCCTAGCTGAACTCGCGGCCAAGGCCGCCGCCGCAGGCGGTGGCAAGGTCATGTCGATCGATTTCGAGAACGAGAACGGCAAGGCGGCGGGCGTCGGTGTCGAGATCGTCCTGTCCGACGGGTCGGTTCAGGACTTTCACATGGACGCCGCCAGCGGCAAGTTGACGCCGGGTGGCGGGCCGTCCGAGAACGGCGAGGACAACACCGACGGCGAAGACAGCAACGGCTGAAGACATCCGGCAGCGGCCGGCCCCCGCCAGGGGCCGGCCCGACTCAAAAAGGGCAGGAATGCACATTCTGGTGATCGAGGACGACCGTACGGCTGGCGACTACATCCTGCAGGGACTGCGCGAGGAGGGCCACGCCGCCGACATCTGCCGCAGCGGCACGGACGGGCTGATCGCCGCGCAGGCGGGCGACTACGACGTCATCGTGGTGGACCGGATGCTGCCCGGCCTCGACGGGCTGTCGCTGGTCCGCATCTTGCGTGCGGCAAGAAACCTCACGCCCGCAATCTTCCTCACCGCCGTGGGCGGGGTGGACGACCGGATCGAAGGACTGAACGCGGGGGGCGACGATTATCTGATCAAGCCATTCTCGTTCGGGGAATTGTCGGCGCGGATCAACGCGCTGGCCCGCCGCCCGCAACTGCGCGAGGCCGAGACCGTCCTTGCGGCAGGCGACCTGCGCATGGACCTTGTCCGGCGGAAGGTGACGCGCGGCGATGTGGAAATCGACCTGCTTCCTCGCGAGTTCGCGCTTCTTGAACGCCTTCTGGGCCGCAAGGGCCGGGTCCAGACCCGGACGATGCTGCTCGAGTCGGTCTGGAACCTCGGCTTCGACCCACAGACCAATGTCGTCGAAAGCCACATCTCGCGGCTGCGGGCCAAGGTGGACAAGCCCTTCGCCACCGAACTGATCAGGACCGTCCGCGGCGCCGGCTACCGGATCGACGGCTGAGGCCCGCCTTTACCGCCCCGCCGCCTCGGCAAGGTAGTCGCGCAGCACCAGGGCGTTGTTGTGTTCGGTGTCGTGGGCGGCATAGAGAAGCGTCACCGGGCCGCGCCGGCACCAGTCAAGCGCGCGGGCGACGGCCTCGGGGCGCGCGTCCAGCTCGGTGCGGTAGCGGGTGCGGAACTCCTGCCAGCGGGCCGGATCGTGGTTGAACCAGTGGCGCAGCTCGGGGCTGGGGGCAAGGTCGCGCAGCCAGTCGTCGAGGGCGAGCGCCGCCTTCGACTTGCCGCGCGGCCAGAGCCCGTCGATCAGAAGCCGCGCCCGGCCGTCGCCCGCCGGTGCATCGTAAAGCCGGGCGACGGCGATGTCGGCCCCGCCGGTCACGGGGTGCCGGCGGCGGCGGGAAGGCTGTCGAGCGCCTTCAGCGCATGGGAATAGGCGGCCCCGGCCCGCATCTCGGCCGCGACCCAGATCGCCTCCATGATCTGCTCGGGGCTGGCGCCTTCGCGGGTGGCCGCCTTGACGTGCCCGTCGATGCACCAGGGGCATTGCGTGACATGGGCGACGGCGACGGCGATCAGCTGCTTGGTGCGCTTGTCCAGCGCGCCCTCGGCAAAGACCGCCTTCGAGAAGCCGCGGAAGGCCTCTTCGGCGGCCGGGGCAAGGGCGCGGCGGCGGTCGGCCAGTTCGCGGGTGGCGCGTGGCATGGTCGGGTCAGACATGGCGGCACCCCCCGATCAGGCCCGGCGAACCGGGAGCGATGGCGATGGTCAGGTCGGTCATGACATCCTCCGTTCCTCAGTCAGAAAAGGCGGCGGCGCGGGCGGTCTCCTCGACCGCCATGAAGAGCGAGCGGGCGATGCGCTCGGCCCGTTCGATGACATGCGCGGCGCCGGCCGGCGGGCATTCTTCCCCTGCCGTCTGCCGGAAGAGCGCCAGCCAGCGCTCGAAATGCGCCCATGTCACCGGCAGCGTGGCATGGGCCGGCATGGGCGCCCCGTGGTAGCGCCCGGTCATCAGCGCGACCGAGGACCAGAAGTCGACCATCCGTTCGAGATGCGGGCCCCAGTCGGCGATGCGGGCGGCGAAGACCGGCGCCAGAAGGTCATCGGCGCGGACCCTCGCGTAGAAGCGGTGGACGAGGGCGCGCAGCATGTCCTCGTCAAGGCCGGTCTCGGCCATCAGCGCCGCCGTGATCGCCGGGCGGGCCGAAACTATCCGGGGCTGGGGTTCTGACATGGCGGACCCTTCGCTTTTTCTTGCATTCCTGAGTAAGCCCTATAATGAGTATTGTAAATGCTGATTCACTCCGGCCGCGGGCGACCATGCGCCTCACCTCGTTCACCGATTACGGACTGCGGATGCTGATGCGTCTGGCCGGCACACCGGACCGGGGCTTTTCGACTGCCGAGATGGCCGCGGAATTCGGCCTGTCGCGCCACCACCTGACCAAGATCATGCAAAGGCTGGCCCAGGCCGGCTATGTCACCACCCGCCGCGGCGCCGGCGGCGGCGCCATGCTGGCCCGCCCCGCCTCCGAGATCCGGCTCGGCGCGCTCGTTCGCCTGCTGGAGGGCGGGCAGCCGCTGGTCGAGTGTTTCGCCCCCGGCGGCGGCGACTGCACGATCGACGGGCGCTGCCGGCTCAAGGGGCGGCTGCGCGCCGCCGAGGCCGCGTTCCTCGCGGACCTTGACCGTTCGACCCTGGCGGACATAGCCTTGCGGCCAGTGGCGGCCGGATGCCTTTCGGATGAAGGACTGTGACCATGCGCGTGTCTCTCACCACCAACGAGCGTCAGGTCGCCATCGGGCTGTCGTTCGCGCTGGCCCTCATGGGGCTGATCATGGCCGCGGCGGCCCGCCACGGCCCCATGTCCGTGCACGGGATCATGGCGATGGCGCTTGGCCTCGGCCTTGTCTTCCGGCTGGGAGGCGTCCTTTACGAGGATCCGCCGGCCAGCCCCGACCGCGACGGCCACTATGACGACGGGCCGACGCGCGCCGGAATCACCATGGCCCTGATCTGGGGGTTGATCGGCATGGGGGTCGGGGTCTGGGTGGCCGCGCTCCTCTACTGGCCCGAGGCCACGCCGCCCTGGGCCGCGACCAGCTTCGGCCGCCTGCGCCCGGTGCACACGACCGGCGTCATCTTCGGCTTCGGCGGCAACGCGCTGATCGCCACCTCGTTCTACGTCCTGCAACGCACCTCGCGCACAAGGCTGGCCGACGCGCTCAGCCCCTGGGTGGTGCTGATCGGCTTCAACCTCTTCTGCGCCTGGGCGGTCACCGGCTATCTGATGGGCGAGACCCAGTCCAAGGAATATGCCGAGGCCGAGTGGTATGCCGACCTCTGGCTGGTGCTGGTCTGGATCGTCTACTTCGTCCTTTACATCCGCACCCTTGCCCGGCGGGCCGAGCCGCACATCTATGTGGCGAACTGGTATTACATGGCCTTCATCCTGGTCGTGGCGATGCTGCACATCGTCAACAACCTGGCGCTGCCGGTCAGCCTGCTCGGGGCGAAGAGCTTCACCATCTGGTCGGGCGTGCAGGATGCGATGATCCAGTGGTGGTATGGCCACAATGCCGTGGCCTTCTTCCTGACCTCGGGCTTCCTCGGGATGCTCTATTACTTCCTGCCGGTGCGGTCGGGCCGGCCGATCTGGTCCTACCGGCTGTCGATCCTCAGCTTCTGGGGCATCACCTTCTTCTACATCTGGGTGGGCTCGCACCATCTGCACTACACCGCCCTGCCCTATTGGGTGCAGACCCTGGGGATGACCTTCTCGGTCATGCTTCTGGTTCCCAGCTGGGCCTCGGCCGGCAATGCGCTGGCCACGCTGAACGGCGCCTGGCACAAGGTGCGCGACGATGCCACGCTGCGCTTCATGTTCGTCGCCGCCGTCTTCTACGGCCTCTCGACCTTCGAGGGATCGTTCCTTGCCATCCGCCCGGTCAACTCGCTGTCGCACTACACCGACTGGACCATCGGGCATGTCCATTCCGGCACGCTCGGCTGGGTGGCGATGATCATCTTCGGCGCGATCTATTCGCTGGTGCCGCTGCTCTACGGGCGCGAGACGATGGCCTGGCCGCGCGCGGTCGAATGGCACTTCTGGCTCGCGGTGTCGGGGACGCTGATCTATGTCGTGTCGATGTGGAACGCGGGCATCACCCAGGGGCTGATGTGGCGGACCTACAACCCCGACGGGGCGCTGGCCTACAGTTTCCTCGACAGCGTCCGTGCGATGGCGCCCTTCTACCTGCTGCGCACGATCGGCGGCGCGCTGTTCCTGACCGGCGTGGTGATCTGCACCCTGAACTGCCGGGCGACGATGCGCAGCGCGGGCCAGCGCCAGGACGCCCGCGACCGCCCGCTTGCCCCCCAACCGGCGGAGTGACCCCATGCCGCTGAGACTTCACTACAACCTTGAAAAAGTGTCGATGGGCCTGGTCGGCGCCATCATCGTCGCGGCCTCGATCGGCGGGATCGTCGAGATCGCGCCGCTCTTCACCATCGACGAGACCGTAGCCATTCCCGCTGACCTACGGCCATTGACGCCGCTCGAGCTGGCCGGGCGCGAGATCTACATGCGCGAGGGCTGTTATGCCTGCCACAGCCAGATGATCCGCAGCCTCGCCGACGAGATCGACCGCTACGGCCCCTACTCGCTGGCCGGCGAAAGCGCCTATGACCACCCGATGCTCTGGGGCTCCAAGCGCACGGGACCGGACCTTGCGCGGGTCGGCGGCAAATACACCGATGTCTGGCAGGTCGACCACCTGACCGAGCCGCGCTCGGTCGTGCCCGCCTCGATCATGCCGCGCTATCCCTGGCTGACCGCGCCGCTCGACACATCGAACCTGTCGGCCGAGCTTGCGACGCTGGCGAAGCTGGGCGTGCCCTACGACGCCGACAAGATCGCCCATGCCGAGGCCGACGCGCTGGCCCAGAGCCGCCCGGATTCGGACGGCGCCGCCGACGTGCAGAAGCGCTACGGCGCGGGTGTCGCGGTGCGCGCCTTCGACGGCGACCCGGCCGAACTGACCGAGATGGACGCGCTGGTGGCCTACCTGCAATCGCTGGGGACGCAGACGGCGGCGGCCAAGGCGCTGATGGCGGGGGCCGGACCATGAGCCACGAGCTTCTCGTCTACCTGGCCAAGACCTTCGGCCTGATCTGGATGATGGGGTTCTTCCTGATCGTGGTGGTGCGCACCTACGCGCCCTCGCGCCGCGCGGCGATGGACCGGGCGGCACGGTCGATCCTGCCGGACAATCCCGAGACGGAGGACAGGCATGGCCCAGACGCATGAGGACCACCGCGAGGTCGATCCCGTCACCGGCCACGACACGACCGGCCACGACTGGGGCGGGATCAAGGAACTGAACACCCCCTTCCCGAAGATCGCCCTGGTCTTCCTCCTGCTCGCCTTCGCCTATTCGGTCGTCGCCTGGATCCTCCTGCCGGCTTGGCCCACCGGACGCAGCCATACCCGCGGGCTTCTCGGCCTTGACCAGGGGCAGGAGGCGCTGGCCGGCTACCGGGAACTCGAGGCCGGGCGCAAGGCCTGGATGTCGCGCTTCGACAAGCCCGACTTCGCCGCCCTTTCGGCCGACCACGCGCTTCTGGCCGAGGCGATGCCCGCCGCCGCCCGCCTGTTTCAGGACAATTGCGCCGCCTGCCACGGATCGAACGCCCAGGGCGGCCCCGGATTCCCGGCCCTGAACAGCGGCCACTGGCTCTGGGGCGGCGATCCGGCCACCGTCGCCGAGACGATCACCGTGGGCATCAACTCGGCCGATCCCAACACCCGCGTCTCGCAGATGCCCTCGTTCGACTGGATGGCGATCGCCGACCGGCAGACGGTGGCCGAATATGTGGCCTCCCTGCCCTCGGGCAAGGCCGACCAGAGCAGCGCGGGCGCCAAGCTTTTCGCCGACAACTGCGCCTCCTGCCACGGCGAGGGCGGCAAGGGCGGGCTTCAGACCGGGGCGCCGACGCTGACCGACCAGTCGTTCATCTATGGCCAGGATGTCGAGACCGAGCTGACCACGCTGGCCAAGGGCCGGCAGGGCCAGATGCCGACCTGGGCGGCACGGCTCAGCCCCGAGGAGATCAACCTGCTTGCCCTCTATGTCTCGCGCCTGCCCGAGACGGCGGCGGGGGCGGACGGGCGCTCTGCGGCGGCGGTGCCATGACCGGCGCCACCCAGAGACGGCTGGCGATCGCCGCGGCGCTGGCGGTGCTGGTGGCCTTCGTCGGCGCGAACCTGCATCTCGTCACGGTCGCCGTCAGGTCGCAGCCCGACTGCGCGATCGTCGAGGGCGCGCCGATGCCCGCATCGCAGAACTGCTGAGGGAGGAGAAGGCAATGCTCGAACCGCTGCCGACCCTGCGAAAACCCCGCGCCGTCGCGGAGCCCCTGGCCCGCCACCTGCCCGCCAGCGCCGCCCTGGGCTGGCTGGCCGCCGGCTGGCGCGACCTTGCCACCCATCCCGGCCAGAGCCTGGCCTATGGCCTCTTCGTCGTGGTTCTGTCCTATGCCGTCCTTGGCGTGCTCTATCTGTCGGGGCTTCTCTACCTTGCCCTGCCGGCAATCTCGGGCTTTCTCATCGTCGGGCCCTTCCTCGCCCTCGGGCTTTACGAGAAAAGCCGCCTCATCGACCGGGGCGAGCAGCACCCGAGCCTGGCGCAGATGGTCCTCTTTCGCCCGGCTTCGGGCGGCCAGATCGCCTATGCCGGGCTTCTCCTCGGGCTGCTCGTCCTCTTCTGGATCCGGGCGGCCGACCTTCTCTATGCGCTCTACTTCGGCCTGCGCCCGTTTCCGGGCGCGTCCGAGGCGCTCGACAACGTGCTGACCACGCCGCGGGGCTGGGCCTTGATCGTGACCGGAACGCTGGTCGGCGGGCTGTTCGCCGCCTTCGCCTTTGCGGTCAGCGTCCTGTCGATCCCGATGCTGGTCGCGACCCGCCGCGACGCCCTGACCGCGATGGGGCTGAGCTTCGCCGCGACCTTGCAGAACCTGCGCCCGATGCTGGCCTGGGCCGCGATCGTCGCCCTGGGCCTCGCCCTGTCGGCGCTGACCGGCCTTCTCGGCCTTGTGGTGATCTTCCCGCTGCTGGGGCACGGCACCTGGCACGCCTGGCACGACATGGGCATTGACGGAGGGGCGGACGGCGGCCCTGGCCGATGAGCATCGGCTTTCTCATCCCGCTGTGCCTGGCGATGGGCCTGGTCGGGCTCATGGCCTTTGTCTGGAGCCTCTATCACGGCCAGTTCGACGACCCCGAGGGCGACGCCCGCCGCATCCTCGACCCGCCGCCGACGCCCGCCGCGCCCAAGCCCGGCCCCGCCGCCGCGCCGGGCGCGGAGGATGCGGGATGCCGGGCGAAGGGCGCGGGTCAGCCGCGGATATAGGGGATGCCGAGCTGTTCGGGGGCGCCGGACTGGCGGCGGCGCAGCGCCAGCGCCAGGATCGCCACCGCGTAGGGCATGGCCAGGAGGATCTGGTAGGGCACGCGGATGCCGATGCCCTGCATCTGCAACTGAAGGGCGTCGAGGAACGAGAAGGCGAGTGTCGCCAGAAGCACCGGTCCCGGGCGCCACATGCCGGCGATGACGATGACGATGGCCAGCCAGCCGCGGCCGGCGGTGATTTCGGGGACGAAGCGGGCAGAGGTGGCGAGCGTCAGGAAGGCGCCGCCTGCGCCGGCCATCGCGCCGCCGAACACCACCGCGCCGTAGCGCCGCGCGGCGACGCTCAGGCCCTTGACGTCGAGCGCCTTGGGATTTTCGCCGCAGCAGCGCAGTTCCAGCCCCTGCCGGGTGCGGTAGAGGAAGAACCACACCGCCGGCACCGCCAGAAGCGCCAGGTAGGTCACGAGTTTCTGCTGGAACAGCACCGGCCCGACAAACGGCAGGCCGGCCAGCCCGGGAATGTCGAGCGGCTCGAAGAGCGCGATGGTGGGGCTCTTGGCGTCGCTGGCGAAGGCGGCGCGCAGCCAGAACACCGACAGGCCCGAGCCGAGCAGGTTGATGGCGAGGCCGGTGACGATCTGCTCGATCCCGAGCGTGACCACGAGGATGGCGAAGAGAAGGCTCATCAGCGCCCCGGTCAGCATGGCGGCGATCAGCCCGAGGGTAAGCGAACCCGTCCCGTCCGCCGCCAGATAGGCGGTGAAGGCGCCCATCAGCATCGTGCCCTCGACCCCCATGTTGTAGACGCCCGAACGCTCGGCGACCAGTTCGCCGAGCGCGGCCAGAAGGACCGGCGTGGCGATGCGCAGCGTTGCGGCAAGGATGCTGGCCAGCACCGACATCTGGAGAAGGTCAGACAGCATCGGCCACCTTGCGGATGCGCAGACCGGCGGCGGCCCAGCCGGCGAGACAGGCGAGAAGGATGATCGCCTCGAAGGCATAGATCAGGGCCGACGGCACCCCGGTCTTGATCTGCATGTAGGTGCCGCCGTTGACCAGCGCCCCGAAGAAGATGGCGGCACCGACCACCCCCCAGGGGCGCAGGCCGCCTAGGATCGCCACGACGATGCCGGCATAGCCGAAGCCGGTGATGGCGCCGGCCTTGAGCCGGCCGTGGACCCCGTAGACCTCGGTGGCGCCGGCGAGGCCGGCCAGGAGCCCCGACAGGATCATCACCAGGATCAGGATGCGGGCGGCGCTTGCCCCCTGCACGGAAAGGGCGCGCAGGTTCGATCCGGCGCCGCGGATCTCGTAGCCGAGCGGGGTCCGGGCCAGCAGCACCTGCATGGCCAGCGCGGCCAGCAGCGCCAGCGCGAAGCCGAGATGCAGGCGGGTTCCGGGCAGGATCACCGGCAGGACACTGCCCGGATCGACCTTGGCGGTCTGTTCGAAGAAGCCGCCCGCCTCGCTCCACGGGCCCTTGAGCAGCAGCATCGAGAGCACATAGACGATGATGTAGTTCAGCATCACCGTCGAGATGACCTCGTCGACGCGGCAGGCGGTCTTGAGCAGGCCGGCCAGCCCCGCCCAGGCCGCGCCGCCGATCATGGCGCCCGCCAATACGACCGGCAGTTGCACGAGGGGCGAAAGGCCGGCGAGGCCGTGGCTGAGCCCGTAGGCGCAGATGGCGCCGGCAAAGACCTGGCCTTCGGCGCCGATGTTCCAGACGCGGGCGCGGAAGGCGGTGGCGGCGGCGAGGCCGGTGAAGATCAGCGGCGTGGCCCGGACGAGGGTTTCGGTCGCGGCGTTGAGGCTGCCGAACGCGCCCCGCACCAAGGCCGCCAGCGCGGTGCCCGGGTCGGCCCCGGCCGCGCGCAAGAGAAGGCCGCACAGCGCCAGCGCCAGCAGCATGACCGCGGCAAGGCTCAGTGCCCGGCGGCGCGGGGTCGCGTCGCGGACGACCTCGATCCGCCAGCGGTGGGGCGCGGCCGGGGTCATGCCGCCCGCCCCCCCTGACCTGCCATCAGCCGGCCGATCGCCGACAGGTCGGCCCCGGCCTTCGGGAAGGTGCCGAGGATGCTGCCGCCGGACATGACGGCGATGCGGTCGGAAAGGGCCAGAAGATCGTCCAGCTCCTCGCTGGCGAGAATGATGGCGCAGCCCTCCGCACGCTTGCGCAGCAGTTCGCGGTGGATGAACTCGGTCGCGCCGATGTCGACGCCGCGGGTCGGCTGGTTGCAGAGGAGCAGGTGGCGCGCCTTGGCGAATTCGCGGGCAAGGATCAGCTTTTGCGCATTGCCCCCCGACAGGCGGCCCGAGCGGGTGTCCGGCCCGCCCCCGGCGATGGCGAAGTCGGCGATGGCGGCCCGCGCGCGGGCCCGCATCTGCGCGGCGCCGAGGAAGGGGCCGCGCCGCGCCGCGGCCTGCCACTGGCGGCCGAGCAGCAGGTTCTCGGCGATGGTGAAGTCCGGCACCAGCCCGTCGCGGAACCGGTCGGATGGCACATAGCCGACGCCCCGTTCCGCAAGCGCATGGGCGCCGAGCCCGGTCGCCTGAAGGCCCATGAGGTGCATGGTCCCGGCCAGCGGCGGGCGCAGTCCGGCGAGCGTTTCCAGAAGCTCGTCCTGGCCGTTGCCCGCCACCCCGGCGATGCCGAGGATTTCGCCGGCGTGCAGCGTCAGGCTGATCGGGGCGCCCGCGCGGCCGGCCCGGTCGGGCACCAGCCGGTCAAGGCGCAGCACCTCGCCGCCCGCTGCCGCCGGTGCTGCCGCGCTGGCCGGGGCGACGGCGCGGCCGATCATCAGCCGGCTCAGGTCATCGCCGCTGGCGTCGGCGGTGACGACGGTGGCGACCACCCGGCCGCGGCGCAGCACCGTCACCCGGTCCGATTGCAGGACCTCGCGCATCTTGTGGCTGATGAGCAGCACGGCGATCCCTTCGCCGGTCAGGCGGCGGATGATCGCGAACAGCCGGTCGGATTCCTCGGGCGTCAGCACGGCAGTGGGTTCGTCGAGGATCAGGAGCCGCGCGCCGAGATAGAGCGCCTTGACCACCTCGACCCATTGCTTCTCGCCCACCGAAAGGTCGGCCACGCGGCGGTCGGGGTCGAGCGCCAGCCCATAGCGGCCGCAGATGTCGGCGATGCGCCGGCGCCCTCCGGCAAGGTCGGCGCGCCAGCCGCGGCCGGTGCCGACCACGATGTTTTCCAGAACCGTGAAGGCCGGGACCAGCACGAAATGCTGGTGCACCATGCCGATGCCGGCAGCGATGGCCTGGGCGGGGGTCGCTGCGTTCAGCGGCTGGCCGTCCAGGCGAATCTCGCCGGCGTCCGGGGCCAGAAGCCCGAACAGGCAGGCCGAGAGCGTCGATTTTCCCGCGCCGTTTTCGCCCAGCAGGCAATGGAGTTCGCCCGCCGCCACATCGAAGGAGACGCCGTCGTTGGCCGCAAGCGCGCCGAAACGCTTGGTCAGGCCCCGGACCTCGAGGCGTGGCGGGGCTGCAGTCATCGGCGAACGGGGCGCGAAGGGGCGCGCGCGCGCCGGAGGCGCCTTGGCGGGTGGCGAGCGGTCAATCGGACTTCACTTCGTTCAGGTTCAGCTCGACCTTGGTCTTGCCCGACTTTATCGCGGCGGTGGAGTCGTCGATCATCTTTTTCACATCGTCCGGCATCTTTGCCGCCCAGGCGGGGTTGACGGCGATATCGCCCGACCCTTCGGCCCAGGTGAACCATTTCGGTTCCTTCGGCGCGTCATAGGCGGCGCCGGTGGTCTTGTGCTTCCACCATTCGCCGATGACCCAGTCGATCGCCGGATCCCACTTGACGATGGCCGAGGCGACAATGGATTTCGGCGCCGCGGGCGACATGTCGACGTAGTTGCCGAAGCAGCCGATGGCCTTTTCCTCGCAGACCTCGAAGGCGCCGGACATCTGGTAGATCATGTCGGCGCCGGCGGCGATCTGGGCCGAGGTCGCCTCGTTCGACTTGGCCGGGTCGTACCAGGACTGGATGTAGGTGATCTTCTGCTTGACCGCCGGGTTCACCGCCTTGGCGCCGGCGAAGAAGGCGTTGATCTGGTCGTTGGTGTCATCGGCCGGAAAGGTCGAGACGGTGCCGACCACGTTGGACTTGGTCAGCTTGCCCGCCATCTCGCCCATGACATAGGCGGGTTCGTGGGCGTGGATGAAGATCCAGTAGGCATTGCCGCCCATGCCCCTGTTGCCCGACCCCGACATGACGAACAGGATGTCCGGGAATTCGTCCTTCAGCTTTTCGATGGCGTCGGCATAGGCGGTGTCGCCAAAGAGGATGTCGTATTCGCCGGTCTCGGCATAGGTGCGGAACACCTGTTCGGCATTGTCATAGACGTTTTCGGTGTAGTTCGCCTCGATCGCCAGCCCGTGCGGCTTGGCGGCGATCACCCGGTCCATCGAGCTGACGAACGAGGTTTCCCAGGGCGCCTCCTTGCCCGCCGACAGGATGCCGGCGATCTTCAGCTTGGTCGGGTCTTCGGCCCAGGCGGCCGACGCGGCGGCGAGCGCCAGGGTCAGGGTCAGCAGGGTGCGTCTTGCAAGCATGTCTTCCTCCCTCTTTTCTTTCAGGCCGGCTCGTAGACCGGATCGACCACCTTCAGTTCCAGACAGCTGATCGTGCCGAGATCGGTGATCGCATAGTCGGGGATCGCGGTGATCTGGAGCACGAACATGTACATGAAGGGCCAGGGCAAGGTGCAGCCCAGGGCGCGGGCCGCATCGTCGAGCGCCTGTTCGCGCCGCGCCATCTCCTCGGGGTCGAGGTCGGCGACGATGCCGCCGATGGGCAGCGCCAGTTCCTCGGTCACCCGGCCGCCGTCGACCACCACCTGGCCGCCGTTCATGGCGATGATGCGGTTGATCGCCACGGCCATGTCCTCGGGGTTGGTGCCGACGCAGACGATGTTGTTGTCGTCCGGCGCCGTCGAGGTGGCGAGCGCCCCGGATTTCAGCCCGAAGCCCGAGATGAACCCCACGGGGCGGTTCTTCGTGCGGCCATAGCGTTCGACCACGGTGACATACTGCACGTCCTGCGCCCGGTCGGCGCGGACATGGCC
>JAFEFU010000020.1 GCA_018240425.1 Pseudomonadota bacterium
TGGCCATACCGGTTATAAATATTCAGTTTATATTCTTTCAATTTAGGGTGGATGCTTTTGGGTAAAGGACCAAAGCCATCATTTAGGAAATCCCGGTTAGGGGTAAATGCTGAGGGGAAATATACCACCGAGCAGTTGTCCGCCACCGTTACTCTTATCGTTCCGGTTCCGGTGCATCCGGCAACGTTGGTAACCTGAACACTATACGTGCCTCCGGAAGAAATTGTAATGGAAGGTTGGGTAGATCCGGTACTCCAAACAAAGCTGGTAAAATTTCCGGGATTCAAAATCAATTTATCTTCCGGGCAAATGCTCGTATCGGCCCCCAATTTAGGTTGTGGCAATGGCAATACCACAGCCTGCACCGGGGAAACGGCAGAGATGCATCCACCATTATCGGCAGTTACATAAAAGGCTGTTGTTTGTGTGATGGAAATATTCAATGAAGGGCCGGTTACAACTTCCTGGGTTAAGCCCACATCACTGTACCATCTGATAGTCCCGCTTCCATTCGCCAAAATTTGAACTACCCCAGGCCCACAGCGGGAGATACTATTCACAACTGGAGCAGGTGGCACCACCGGAGCATTACCTATGGCCGCAGTAACGGGGGCCGAGATACACCCATTGCTATTATCCTTCACAGTTATAGAGTAGGATCCCGGAACAACTGATGGGAAAATAACACTAGCCTGATATGCACCCCCAATACTATATTGAAACCCTCCTCCCAGGGGTGAGGTAATATTGATTTGCCCGGTTGTACTTGTACAACTGGGATTGGTTATGCTTACGCCGGGTGGGGCAGGTGGGGCAGGTACAGGATTGATTACCACCTGTACGCCAGCCGAAATACATCCCGTACTATTATCCTTAACAGTAACAAGGTAACTCCCGGGCGATAAATTGGCAAATGCCGGAGAAACCTGGAAGCCCAGGCCATAACCATAACTCAGGTTAGCTCCCACGGGAGAAGTTATATTAAAAGATCCCCATGCGGAAAGGCAGGTAGGTTGCTGGGATATTTGGATGGACGGCGGGACCGGTACTCCGGTTACGGCTGGGACTATAATGGTAACCGGCATCGAAATACATCCAGTGCCAATATCCTTTACCGTTAGTTGATAACTGCCGGCGGGCACACTAAATGTAGTTCCCGCCTGGTAAGCACCTCCAAGGCTAAACTCATACTGCCCGCCAGCGGGTGATGAAACCGTTATAATTCCCTGTGGGTTAGCACAGGTAGGTTGCTGGGTAACGGAACCTGTAACGGTGGGGGCCAGCGGAACTGCATTAATAACCAATATGCTGGAAGCAGAAATACAACCACTGCCCAGATCTTTGGTAGTTAAACTATATGTGCCCGGGGCAAGCCCATTGAAAATAGGGCTTACCTGGAAAGACCCCCCTATGCTAAATTGTAAATTAGCTCCTATTGGCGAAGTGATGTTTATAGCTCCGGTAGGGTCTGTACAGGTGGGTTGCTGGGTGATATTAAATACCGGTGCGGCAGGGGCGCCGGGAGGAGGGTTAATGGTGATGCTTGCCGGTTGGGAAATACATCCTCCGGGATCCGTTTTAGTAGTAATCAGGTAGGTTCCCGGCGATAGATTGACAAATGATGCCGATGACTGGTAGTTCCCGTCAATACCATACAACACACCGCTTACCGGATTTGTTACCGTAAGTGATCCCACATTATTTGCACAGGTAGGCTGGCTGTTAATGGTAACTGTGGGGGCTCCTGCAGGAGGTGGAATATTAGTAACGGTAGCGCTTAGCTGTTGAGAGACGCATCCTGTTGCCAGGTCTTTTACTGTAATTTGATGAACACCCGGAGCTACATTAATAAAAGTATTACCCGGTTGATACGCCCCGTCTAAACCATATTCCATCCCCGTTACCGGCGTTACGGTGATGGTTCCCCCCATACTCGCACAATCTGTGGGTTGTACCAGGGAAATTACCGGATCAGCCGGGGGTGCCGGTACCCCATTTACCTGAAGGGATAAGGATGTGGAAATACACCCGGTACTATTGTCTTTTAATGTAACCTGGTAGGTTCCGGGGGCAAGGCCGGGAAAGGATGGGGAAACCTGGTAGGAGGCTCCAACACTATACTGGTAATTGCCACCTAATGGGCTGGTTATAACAATGGTTCCGGAGGGTGTATTGCAGGTAGGCTGCACCGTTACCGTGGCGGCAGGCGCCGAAGGTGCCGTAGCTGCCAGTATATTGATTCCAGTAGGAGCCGAAATGCAACCCGTACTGGTATTCTTTACCGTAACCTGATAACTCCCAATGGCTACTCCTGAAAAAATTCCAGAAGTCTGGTAGCCCCCCCCTATACTATACTGTATATCCGCGCCGGTAGGAGCTGTTACCGTAATGGTGGCGGTGGGGATATTGCAGGTTGGTTGCAGGGTGATTGATGCTGTGGGGGCAACCGGTCCTCCGGTAAGAGGATTAATTGTAACCACAGCAGGAGCCGAAATACAATCGCTTGCATCTTTTACGGTAAGGCTATATGTACCGGGAGCCAGTCCGGAAAATGTGGCTGATGCCTGGTAGGCTCCCCCTATTGAATACGTATATCCACCCAGGGGCGTTGTAATGGTAAATGCACCCGAAGGGTTTGTACAATTGGGTTGGTTGGTAATATTAACTACCGGAGTAGGCGGGGGCGGCGGTATATTATTAATCATAATATTAGCCGGCTGAGAAACACAACCCGAAATAATATTTTTTACTGTAACTATATAAAGACCCGGGGTAAGCCCGGTAAATGTAGGACTTGCCTGATAAGACCCATTTACTGCGTATTCGTGATTGGGATTAATGGGGCTGGTTATAACAATAGTTCCTGAAGTATTGGTACAATCCGGCTGATGCGATGCAAATGCATTGGGAAGGGTTGGAGTGGTGAGCCCGGGGTTTATGGTTGCTGTGGTTATTGCCGATAAACAACCCGAAGTGATGTCTTTTACGGTTACCTGGTATGTTCCCGAATTAATAGAAGTAAAACTGGGCGATGATTGGTAGGCCCCTCCAATTGAATATTGAAAATTCCCGCCCAGCGGGCTGGTAACCACAATATCTCCTTTCGATTGTCCGCAACCCGGGTGAACAATTGCTAACGATGGCGCTGTGGGCGCTCCTGTTGCCGGCGGTACCGTAAGGCTAACCACATTGGAAAAACAACCACTCACCAGGTCTTTTACGGTAAGGTTAACCGGCCCAATTCCCAGGCCGGAAAATACCGGGCTACTTTGATAAGGCCCCCCTGAAGAATATTGATAGGTTACTCCCAACGGACTGCTAATGGTAACTGTTGCGGATGAAATGCTACAGGTTAGGGCCTGGGTAATACTGGCTACAGGATCCGCGGGCGCTGGTTTTATTGTAACCGGACCCGATACGTTTGATGTGTCGGCACAACCCGATGCGTTACTTATTATACAATAATAAAACAGGGTGCCGGCTATGGTATTTTGGGGTGTTAGCGCCTGGTTAACTTCCCCGGTTAATAAGGTACCCCCCGTGTTTGACGCCGCGGTATTACTGTACCATTGATAACTTAAAGCGCCTGTTGCAGTGGTTCCTATAACTGATAA
>JAFEFU010000021.1 GCA_018240425.1 Pseudomonadota bacterium
GATGGAACGACGAGCGAAGACCCTTGCTCACACACGGGCTCAAACACCCTGAGGGGGGACGGTCTTCCGCTCGCCACCGCATCCGGAACTATACCAGAGTTGGCCGAGACCAAGTTACAAGGGGGCCTTTGGCCGGGGCCGCCGGGCACCGCCGGCGTCGCCGCCCGCCCACGCGCGCCGGTCGTCAAGCGCTCTGCTGCCGCAGCTTGTAGGCCAGAAGGCGCTGGCGGGCCTTTCCCTGGGGCAGGTCGTCGATCAGGGCCGAGAAATACTGGTCCAGGATTCGCGTGCGGACGTCGGGCGGCTGCCGGTGATAGCCGCGCAGGGCCAGCCAGAAGGGAATATAGTCGTCGATCAGCACCACTTGCCCTTTCGGCGCGTTCGTCTCGGCGCGGCGCCCGGCCGCCCAGCCCCTCGGGCCGCCGTGTGCCGGACCTCGACGCTAGCAGGTCAGGGTGTCGATTGCTGTCATGCCCTCGTGGGGCGGGCACGACGGGCGCAAAATCTTGAAGAGGCGGGAAATTGGTCGGAGCGAGAGGATTCGAACCTCCGACCCCCTGCTCCCGAAGCAGGTGCGCTACCAGGCTGCGCTACGCTCCGACCGATGCCGCGGGGGTTACCGATTCCCGCGGGCCTTTGCAAGGGGCGATCAGCGCCCGGCGCGGGCGCCCGGTTGCAGGATGCGCTGGATCAGGCTGGGGCGCGGCATGGTGGGCAGGTCGCCGCGCCCGCGCGTGTCGAGGACCGGATGGTTCTCGGAGGCGCCTGCCTGCGTCTCGCGCAGGACGATGTAGATGCCCGAGGCGATGACCACCGCGGCGCCGGCGAGTGTCGTGCGGTCGGGGCTTTCGCCGAAGAACAGGGCGCCATAGACCGTCGCCCACAGGATCTGGCTGTATTGCATGGGGGCCGCGATCACCGCCTCGGCCATCCGGTAGGAGAGGATCGACAGGAGCGTGCCGGCAAGGCCCATCACCGCGATCACCGCCATCAGCCCCAGATCGGTGCCGGGCATCGGCCTGTAGAAGAACGGCAGCGCCGCCCCCATGACCAGGATGTTGCCGAGGATCGGGTATACCAGAAGCACCACCGGCCGCTCGTCATTGCCGACCTTGCGCACGATCACGGCGGCAAGGCCCGCCGCGCAGGCGGAGACCAGCGCCGCGAGGTGCCCGGCCGACAGGGCCGCCTCTCCGGGGCGCAGCACGATGAGGACGCCGGCCAGCCCGACCACCACCGCCGTCCAGCGCCTGAGCCGCACATGTTCGCCCAGGACCGGGATCGACAGGAGGGTGATGAGCAGCGGCGTGGCGAAGAGGATGGCGTAGGTCTGCGCCAGCGGCAGGGTGGCGAAGGCATAGAAGCACGAGACGGTCGAGACGATCGCCGCGACGGTGCGGGTGGCGACCCAACCGGGGTGGCGGGGCCAGAGGCTGCCCCCCTCGCGGTCCTGGAGCATCAGGAAGGTGACGAGGGGAAAGCTGAGCAGCGCCGAGAAGAACACGATCTGCACCGCCGAGTAGGCGCTGCCCAGATGCTTCACCACCGCGTCGTGGGTGGCGAAGATGCCCATCGCCGCCAGCGCCGTCAGCGCGCCCCTGAGGTTGTGTCCGCCGTCTTGCCGGGCCATGTCGTCCGCCTGTTACCGCTGACACTCCTTTGATGCAGCCGCCCGGCGAAGGCAAGGAGGGGGCGGCGCAAAACTCACTGGGACAGCGCGGCCAGCACCCTTTCCAGTTCGTCTTGCGTGAACATGCCATCGCCGTCGAGGTCAAGGACGGGCAGCAGGCCAAGCTCTCTGCCCCGGCGCGGCACATCGCGTGCGGCGGCCTGCTGGATCGCCGCCTCGATTTCCTTGTGCGACAAAGTTCCGTCCTGGTCGGTGTCGCCCAGGATGAACAGCTCGGCCGTCTTGTCGGTTCTCCGGCCGCTGAGTGCATAGAGCAGTTCGTCGCGGGTGATCTGCCAGTCGCCGTTGAGGTCGGCCGCGACCAGCTGCTGGGCATAATAGCCGCGCCGCTCGGCCATCGGGGCCTGCTGGACGGCGGCGATGTTGACGGGCAACTGGCTTGCGTCCTGAAGGTTGGCGAAGTTTCCGAGGATGATCTGGCGGCTCTGGTCGGCGGCGGGCGCCCCGCTGTTGCCCCTGATCATCTGCTCGAGCTGGTCAAGCGCCTGCCGTGCCCCGGGGATATTGTCCGACCGTGCCTCGAGCGTCTGGCGGTCCTTTTGCGGGTCGGGCGGATTGGCGCCCGACGCGCCGGCGGGCGCAAGAAGCGCGAGGGTTGCGAGCGGGAAAAGGAATTTGGTGACAGAATACATGACGATCCTCCGAATCTCGGCCCAGAAGATCGCCCGATGCTGGCACAATTATGGCGCGAAGCGCATCATTCGGTTCGCGCAGGATGCGAGGCGGGCGCGAGCGCCGCTCAGAGGACCGGCACCTTTTGCAGCAGCGGCATCAGCTCGGCCATTTCCGGCCCGCTCGGCTGTCCGGTCAGCGCCAGGCGCAGCGGCATGAACAGCGCCTTGCCCTTGCGGCCGGTCGCCTCCTTCACCCGCGCCGTCCAGTCGGCCCAGGCCGTGTCCGAGAACGGCGGCGGCGGCAGGAGGCTCAGCGCCTGCGCGACGAAGGCGCGGTCCTCGTCGGCGATCACCGGGGCGGCGCCGTCGCGGCAGAGCCGCCACCAGTCGGCCAGCTCGTCGAGCCTGGTGACGTTCTTGCGCGCCACCTCCCAGAACCGTTCGGCCTTGTCGGCGGGCACCCCAAGGGCGGCGATCCGGTCGCGCACTTCGGCAAAGGGCAGGTGGTGGTTGCGGTCGCGGGTCAGCGGCCAGAGATCCTCGGCATCGAACTTGGTCGGCGCGGCGCCGAAGGTCGAGATATCGAAGCCCTCGGCCAGTTCGTCGAGCGACATCTTCAGTTCGACCGGGCGCGAGGAGCCGAGCCGCGCCATGAGGCTGAGGAGCGCCTCCCTGGCCACGCCGGCCGCGCGCAGGTCGCGCAGCGACAGGGTGCCCAGGCGCTTGGACAGCTCCTCGCCCTTGGCGCCGGTCAAAAGCGAATGGTGGGCGAAGACCGGGGGCGTGCCGCCCATCGCGGCCATGATCTGGATTTGTGTCGCGGTGTTGGTCACATGGTCGGCGCCGCGCACGATGTGGGTCACGCCCATGTCGACGTCATCGACCGACGAGGCGAAGGTATAGAGGATCTGGCCGTCTGCGCGGATCAGCACCGGGTCGGACACGGATGCCGTGTCGATCGAGACCGGCCCGAGGATGCCGTCGGCCCATTCGGTGCGCTTCTGGTCGAGAAGGAAGCGCCAATAGGGCGCGCGTTCGGCCCGGAGCCGCGCCTTTTCCTCGGCCGAGAGCGCCAGCCCGGCCCGGTCATAGACCGGCGGGCGGCCCATGTTCAGCTGCTTCTTGCGCTTGAGATCCAGTTCGGTCGGGCTTTCGAACACTTCGTAAAGCGCGCCCCTGGTCCGCAGGTCGCCGGCCACGGCGCGGTAGCGGTCGAGCCGCAGCGACTGCTTTTCCACCCGATCCCAGTGCAGGCCCAGCCAGTCGAGATCCTCCATGATCCCGTCGGCATATTCCTGCTTCGACCGTTCCCGGTCGGTGTCGTCGAGGCGCAGGATGAACGTCCCGCCGGTCTTGCGGGCGATCAGGTAGTTCATCAGCGCGGTGCGCAGGTTCCCCACATGGATGTAGCCGGTGGGCGAGGGGGCGAAACGGCAGACGGTCATTCGGTGGCTCCTGTTCGCCCCCCTCTTTCACAGGACGGGGTTTTTGTCCATATGAGGCCCCTGGACAGGAGACGGACATGAACGACTGGCTGGGGCGCGCAGCCCCCGATCTGGACGCGATCGAATTGCTGGCGCGGGCGACGCTGAACGACCTGCCGGCGCAGTTCGCCGGGCCGGCGCAGGGGGTGGTGCTGCGCATCGCCGATTTCGCGTCCGAGGATATTCTCGACGACATGGGGATCGAGGATCCGTTCGAGCTGACCGGACTTTACGACGGCACGCCCATGACCGAGAAGTCGGTGATGGACACGGTCGACCGGCCCGACACGATCTGGCTCTTCCGCCGGCCGATCCTGGACGAATGGGCTGAGCGCGGCGACGTGACGCTGGGCCAGCTGGTCGCGCATGTGCTGATCCACGAGCTGGCCCATCATTTCGGCTGGTCGGACGAGGAGATCGCCGAGGTCGACAGGTGGTGGGAGTAGGGGGCGGAATCGGGCGGGGGCGCCGCCCCCGCACCCCGGGGATATTTGTGCCAAAGTGAAAGGGTGAAATTCACGTTGGTACAAATATCCCCGCCGGAGGCAGTCCCGGGTCGCTGGTCGGCCGGCGTCTACCCTTCATCCCGCCACCTGTTGACGATCGGATAGCGGCGATCCAGCCAGAAGGCCTTTTTCGTCAGCCGGACGCCGGGCGCGGACTGGAAGCGTTTCCATTCGGCGCCGTAGAGCAGCGCCTCGACCTTCTTGACCGTCGCGCGGTCGAAGCCCGCCGCCACCACCTCGGCCACCGACTGGTCGCCCTCGACCAGCCGTTCGAGGATGGCGTCGAGGACCGGGTAGGGCGGCAGACTGTCCTCGTCCTTCTGGTCGGCGCGCAACTCGGCCGAGGGCGGCTTGTCGATGACCCGTTCGGGGACGACCGTGCCCTCGGGTCCCTTCATCCACGCGCGATGCTGGGCGTTGCGCCAGCGGCAGAGGTCGAAGACGCGGGTTTTATACAGGTCTTTCAGCGGGTTGTAGCCGCCGGCCATGTCGCCGTAGATCGTCGCGTAGCCCACCGCCATTTCCGACTTGTTGCCGGTCGAGAGCAGCATTTCGCCGAACTTGTTCGAAAGCGCCATCAGGAGAAGGCCGCGCAGGCGCGACTGGATGTTTTCCTCGGCCACGCCGGGCTTCTGCCCGGCAAACAGGGGTGCCAGCGCCGCGCCGACCGCCGCGCGCGCGCCCTCGATCGGGATCGTGTCCAGCCGGCAGCCGAGCTTGCGGGCGACGGCGGCGGCATCGTCGAGCGAATCCTGCGATGTGTATTCCGAAGGCAGCATCACGCAGCGCACGTTCGCCGGGCCGAGCGCGTCGGCGGCGATGGCCGCCACAAGGGCCGAGTCGATGCCGCCCGAGAGGCCAAGGAGCACCTTCGCGATCCCGCTCTTGGCGGTGTAGTCGCGCAGGGCCTCGACCATCGCGCGGTAGTCCTGTTCCCACTCGTCGGGCAGGGGCTCGATCTCGGCCCGCAGCGCCCGCCAGCCCTGCGGCCCGCGGGCGAAATCGACATGGGCGATCATCTCGTCAAAGACGGGAAGCTGGGCCGCGATCTCGCCGCCGGGGTTGAGCGCGAACGAGCCGCCGTCGAAGATCTGGTCGTCCTGGGCGCCGACCATGTTCAGGTAGACCAAGGGCAGCTTGGTCTCGATCACACGGGCCACCATCAGGCTGACGCGGCGGTCGTACTTGTTGCGGTAGTAGGGCGAGCCGTTGGGGACCAGCAGGATCTCGGCCCCGGTCTCGGCCAGGGTTTCGGCCACGTCCTCGTGCCAGGCGTCCTCGCAGACTGGGCTGCCGATGCGCAGCGGCCCGATCCTGTAGGGCCCCGAGACATCGCCCGCGCTGAACTGGCGGACCTCGTCGAAGACCGTGTCGTTGGGCAGGTTGTGCTTGAGCACGCGGGCGACGATCCGGCCGCCGTCCATCACCCAGAAGGCATTGTAGAGGCGCCGGCCATCCCACCAGGGACCGCCGATCCCGAGGGCTGGCCCCTCGGCGCAGTCGGCCGCCAGCCGTTCGAGCGCGGTGATCGCGTGGCGGACGAAGGCCGGCTTCATCACCAGGTCGCGGGTCTGGTAGCCGGTGATGAACATCTCGGGCAGCGCCACCATTCCGGCCCCGGCCTCCCGGCCGGCGGCCCATGCGGCGCGGGCCTTGAGGGCGTTGGCGTCGATCGCGCCCACGGTCGGGTTCATCTGGGCAAGGGTCAGGCGGAAGGTCTCGGTCATGCTCTCTCTCGCCGGGTTTGCCCAGTCATAGCCAGAGCGGCGGGGAAGGGAAAGTGCGGGCGGGAGATGGCTGGCGGGCCGGGGCTCCGGCTTGTCTCGGGGACGCCGGGGGCCTAAGTTCCGGCCAGACGCAGGATGGGGCAGGCGCATGGCGGGCAGGTCGGGGGTTTTCAAGGCGGCGGCGCTGATGGCGCTGGTGATCGGCGCGGGCCATCCCGGCAGCGCGCAGGAGGTCATCACCAAGCAGTACGACGACGGCGGCGTCTACGAGGGCACCTTCAAGGACGGCAAGCAGCACGGCCACGGCACCTACCGGCTGCCCAACGGCTTCGTCTACGAAGGCGACTGGGTCGAGGGCGAGATCCTCGGCCAGGGCAAGGCCACCTATCCCAACGGCTCGGTCTACGAGGGCCAGTTCAAGGCCGGAAAGCCAGACGGCAAGGGCAAGATCACCTATGCCGACGGCAGCAGCTATGACGGCGACTGGAAGGACGGCCAGATCGAAGGGAAGGGCGTCGCCCGCTATGCCAACGGCGCGACCTATACCGGCAGCTTCCACAATGCGCTGCACGACGGAAAGGGCGTGATGGAGGGCCCGGGGGCCTACCGCTATGACGGCGACTGGGTGGCGGGCGTCAAGGAGGGCAAGGGCAAGATCACCTATCCCGACGGCTCGGTCTACGAGGGCGCCATGCTGAAGGGCGAGCGCGCGGGGCAGGGCAAGCTGACCCTGCCGGGCGGGCTGGTCTACGAGGGCGCCTGGGCGGGCGGGCAGATGAACGGCCAGGGCAAGCTGAGCCAGCCGGGCGGCGATGTCTACGAGGGCGCGCTGGTGAACGGCAAGCGCCAGGGGGCCGGCAAGGTCGCCTATGCCAACGGCGACCGCTACGAGGGCGAGTTCCAGGCCGACAGGCGGTCCGGGCACGGGGTGTTCAGGGCCAAGGACGGCTATGTCTATGACGGCAACTGGGCCGACGGGCAGATCGCCGGGCAGGGCAAGGCCACCTATCCCGACGGCTCGGTCTACGAGGGCGCCTTTGCCGCCGGCCAGCCCGACGGCAAGGGCAAGATCACCTACAAGGACGGCGCGACCTACGAGGGCGACTGGAAGGCCGGGGTGATCGAAGGGACCGGAAAGGCCACCTACACCAACGGCATGGTCTACGAGGGCCAGTTCGCCGCCGGCAAGAACAGCGGCCAGGGCAGGATGACCTACCCGGACGGCTACAGCTATCAGGGCGCCTGGAAGGACGGGGTGCGCGAGGGCGAGGGGGTGGCCACCTATGCCGACGGAACCATCTATACCGGCAGCTTCGCCAAGGGCCTGCGCGACGGCCAGGGCGAGATCGTGATGAAGGACGGTTTCCGCTACAAGGGCGGCTGGAAGGCCGGCGAGATGGACGGCACCGGCACCGCCACCTATGCCAACGGCGATGTCTACGAGGGCGGCTTTGTCGCCGGCAAGCGCCAGGGGCAGGGCACGATGCGCTATGCCTCGGGCCAGGCGGCGAGCGGCAGCTGGACCAACGGGGTGCTGGTGACGGAGCCGGCGGGGGGCGGGGCGGCGCCGGCGGGGACGGCGCCGGCGCCCTGAGGCGGCGGACCAGCGAGGGACATCCTGTCCCTCGCGCTCCCTGGGGGATGTTTGGGCCACGGTGAAGGGGGGATGGCTGTCAGGCGATTGCCGTCGCAGGACAAGCCCACCACGGCTGCGCCAGCCGCCCCCATCCCGTCCGCCCCAACTTTCCCCTTTCCCTTTCCGCGCCCTTCCGTATAGTCCGGCGCCATGACGCGAAGCCTGCATATGACCCCCGCTTCCGGTGCGCCCCGCGCCCCGGCGATGCGCGCCCTGTCGCTTCGCGGCCTCCTGCTTCTTAGCTGCCTCTGAGCGTGCCTTTCGGCGCGACCGCTCAGAGGTGATCCGCGCCAGGCCCAGCTGAGAATCAACAAAGAGACGGACCATGACCGACAAGACCAGGACCAAGCCCGCACAGGATCGCGTGGTGATCTTCGACACGACGCTGCGCGACGGCGAACAGTCGCCCGGCGCGACCATGACCCATGACGAAAAGCTCGAGATCGCCGAGATGCTGGACGAGATGGGCGTCGACATCATCGAGGCCGGTTTCCCGATCGCGTCCGAGGGCGATTTCGCCGCGGTCAGCGCCATCGCGCGGCAGGCACGGAACGCGGTGATCTGCGGGCTGGCGCGCGCCAACTTCAAGGACATCGACCGCTGCTGGGAGGCGGTGAAGCACGCCAAACGCCCGCGCATCCACACCTTCATCGGCACCTCGCCCCTGCACCGCGCCATCCCCAACCTGACCCAGGACCAGATGGCCGAGCGCATCCACGAGACGGTGACCCACGCCCGCAACCTCTGCGACAACGTGCAATGGTCGCCGATGGACGCGACACGGACCGAGCATGACTATCTGTGCCGGGTGGTCGAGATCGCGATCAAGGCGGGCGCGACCACCATCAACATTCCCGACACGGTGGGCTATACCGCGCCGCGCGAAAGCGCCGACCTGATCCGCATGCTGCTCGACCGGGTGCCGGGGGCGGACAAGGTGATCTTTGCCACCCATTGCCACAACGACCTCGGCATGGCGACGGCGAACGCGCTGGCGGCGGTCGAGGCGGGGGCGCGGCAGATCGAATGCACGATCAACGGCCTGGGCGAGCGGGCGGGCAATACCGCGCTTGAGGAAGTGGTGATGGCGCTGAAGGTCCGCAACGACATCATGCCGTTCACGACCGGGATCGACACCACCAAGATCATGACCATCAGCCGCAAGGTGGCGACGGTGTCCGGCTTTCCGGTGCAGTTCAACAAGGCGATCGTCGGCAAGAACGCCTTTGCCCATGAGAGCGGCATCCACCAGGACGGGATGCTGAAGAACGCTGAGACGTTCGAGATCATGCGCCCCTCCGACATCGGGCTGGCGGCGTCGAGCCTGCCCTTGGGCAAGCATTCCGGCCGTCATGCGCTGCGCACCAAGATGACGGAACTGGGGTTCGATCTGGCCGACAACCAGCTGAACGACGTGTTTGTGCGCTTCAAGGCGCTCGCCGACCGCAAGAAGGAGGTCTATGACGACGACCTGATCGCGCTGATGCAGGACCAGGAAACCAGCGCCGCCCACGACACGCTGCAACTGAAGCGGCTGCGGGTGGTCTGCGGCACCGAGGGTCCGCAGGAGGCCGAGCTGACCATGTCGATCGACGGGGTCGATCATGCGATCGACGCCACCGGCCACGGTCCGGTCGATGCGGCGTTCAACGCGGTGAAAATGCTTTATCCGCATAATGTTAGGTTGCAACTTTACCAAGTCCATGCGGTGACGGAGGGGACCGACGCGCAGGCCACGGTTTCGGTTCGGATCGAGGACGAGGGCCACATCGCCACCGGCCAGTCGGCCGACACCGACACGATCGTCGCCTCGGTCAAGGCCTACATCAACGCGCTGAACCGGCTGATCGTGCGGCGGACGAAAACGGCGCCGGGCGAGGATATGAAGCGGGTCCACATGCGGGACGCCTGACCTTCGGCGGGGCATGAATGGCCCGGGCGGGCCGCCCCTGCATGCCGGACGGAGTCCGGGGTGGCAGGGGCGGATCTTGCACTTTTGCAACAAGTGCGCAGGTGGCGGCGGGCCGGCCAGATCGGCCCCCAAGGCCGCGTGTCCGGGGCTGAGGCCGGTCCGGCAGAGCGGGAAAGAAGGCCGGATTCGTTGGCGGTGGCCATCCTGCCGGGCGGTTTCGGCATGGCGCCGGGCAGGGCGCGGCCAGCACTTCTCGAACCTCGGTGGATGGCTGGACGGTCCCCGCCAGAGCCCGCCGGGCCGGTATCCGCGCGGTTTCTCGCCGCCATTTCGCCGTTGGCCCTTTCGCCGGGACCGGACGCCCAATATAAGGGCGCGGGCCTGCGCCGGGTGCGAGTCGCGGGCCTTTTCCTTTGGGGTAACGGAACGGATCATGGCAGGATTTCTGGGCGGGCTCTTTTCGTCGGACATGGCGATCGACCTTGGGACCGCGAACACGCTCGTCTACGTCAAGGGCAAGGGCATCATCCTGAACGAGCCTTCGGTCGTGGCCTATCACGTCAAGGACGGCAAGAAGCAGGTCCTGGCGGTGGGCGAGGATGCGAAGCTGATGCTGGGCCGGACCCCCGGCAGCATCGAGGCGATCCGGCCGATGCGCGAGGGCGTCATCGCCGATTTCGAGGCCGCCGAGGAGATGATCAAGCATTTCATCTCGAAGGTGCACAAGCGCACGCCCTTTACCCAGAAGCCCAAGATCATCGTCTGCGTGCCGCACGGCGCGACGCCGGTGGAAAAGCGGGCGATCCGCCAGTCGGTCCTGTCGGCGGGCGCGCGGCGTGCGGGCCTGATCGCGGAACCCATCGCGGCGGCGATCGGGGCGGGGATGCCGATCACCGATCCGACCGGCAACATGGTCGTCGACATCGGCGGCGGCACGACGGAAGTGGCGGTCCTCTCGCTGGGCGACATCGTCTATGCGCGCTCGGTCCGCGTCGGCGGCGACCGGATGGACGAGGCGATCATCAGCTATCTGCGGCGCCAGCAGAACCTTCTGGTCGGTGAGTCGACCGCCGAGCGGATCAAGACCTCGATCGGCACGGCGCGGATGCCCGACGACGGGCGCGGCGCCTCGATGCATGTGCGGGGGCGCGACCTCCTGAACGGGGTGCCGAAGGAGATCGAGATCAATCAGGCCCAGGTGGCCGACGCGCTGGCCGAGCCGGTGCAGGCGATCTGCGAGGCGGTGATGACCGCGCTGGAGACCACGCCCCCCGACCTGGCCGCCGACATCGTCGACCGCGGCGTGATGCTGACCGGGGGCGGCGCGCTCCTGGGCGAACTGGACCTGGCCTTGCGCGAGCAGACCGGCCTGTCGATTTCCATTGCCGACCAGTCGCTGAACTGCGTGGCGCTGGGCACCGGCAAGGCGCTGGAGTATGAGAAGCAGCTCAAGCATGTGATCGACTACGACAGCTGAACGGCCCGCGGGCTGCGGCCCGCCGGATTCGGGTGGAGCGACCTTGGCGCGCAATCGCAACAGCGACGTGGACTATCGCGGACCGGTCCGCCGGATCCTGGTGACGGTCCTGTGCCTGCTGCTGGGCCTGACCTTTCTGGTCTGGCGCATCGACAGCCCGCGGGTCGAGCGGTTCCGCAATGCCTTCATCGACCGGGTGGTGCCGCCGATGGACTGGGCGATGGTGCCGGTCAGGAAGGTGGCGGGGATGATCGATTCCTTCCAGTCCTACGCGCGCATCTACGAGCAGAACCAGGAGCTGCGCCGCGAATTGCAGCAGATGAAGGCCTGGAAGGAGGCGGCGGTCCAGCTCGAGCAGCAGAACGCGAAGCTTCTGGCGCAGAACCAGGTGCGGCTGGACCCGAAGCTGACCTCGGTGTCGGGGGTGGTGCTGGCCGACAGCGGCTCGCCCTTCAGCCAGTCGGTCCTTCTGAACATCGGCGCGCGCGACGGGATCGTCGATGGCTGGGCGACGATGGACGGGCTGGGGCTGGTGGGGCGCATCGCCGGGGTCGGGCAGAACACGTCTCGGGTGCTTCTCTTGACCGACGCCTCGAGCCGGGTGCCGGTGACCATCCAGCCTTCAGGCCAGCGCGCGATGCTGGTCGGCGACAACAGCGCCGCGCCGCCCCTCGATTTCGTCGGCTCGCCCGAGCAGGTGCGCCCCGACGACCGGGTGATCTCGTCGGGTGACGGCGGGGTGTTTCCGGCGGGAATCCTCGTGGGCACCGTGGTGCAGACCCGCGACAAGCGCTTTCGCGTGCTGCTGGCCGCCGACTATGCGCGGCTGGAGTTCGTGCGGGTGCTGCGCAGCCGGCCCGACGAAAGGATCGAGGGCGCCGGGGCGCTGATCGTGCCGCCGCCCGCGGCCGAGGTTCCGGCGACCGCGCCCGCCGCCGAAGGGGCGCCAGCGGCGGCGCCCGATGCAAATCAGGGCGGCGCGCAGGACGGAACGCAGGGCGGGGCGGGCAATGGTTGACCCGCGCACCGCCGCCCGGCTGAGCTATCGCGCGCTGTTTGTGGGCCTTGCCTTCTTCAGCCTGTTCGTCCGGCTTCTGCCGCTCTCGGCGGCGCAGCAGCCCTGGCCGCTGCCCGATGCCCTTCTGCGCGCGATGCCGGACTGGATGCTGCCGGCCGAATGGCCGGGGCCGGACACGCTTCTGTGCCTGACGATCCTGTGGGTTCAGCGCCGCCCGGACTTCATCCCCGCGCCGATGATCGCTCTGGTCTTCTTCCTTGACGACCTGATGACCATGCGGCCGCCGGGGCTGTGGGCGATGATCGTGCTGGCCGGAACCGAGATCCTGCGGGCGCGCGAGACCGGGATGCGCGATCTGCCCTTCTGGGGCGAATGGCTGGTCGGCGGGCTGGCGATGGCGGCGATGGTGCTGGCCTACCGCTTTGTCCTTGCGCTATTCATGGTGCCGGGGGTCAGCCTCGGCCCGGCGATTCTGAACCTTCTGGCGACGGTCGCGCTCTATCCGGTGCTGGCGCTGGCCCTGCAGGTGGCGTTCGGCCTCCGCCGCACCGCCACCGGCGAGGTGGATGCGCTGGGGCAGCGGCTATGAGGCGGTTCCCGAAACTTGACCTGGACATGCAGCGGCGGACCACCCGGCGCGGGATGCTTCTGGCCGGGTTGCAGGGGCTGTTCGTCGGCACGCTCGCCTACCGGATGCGGCATCTTCAGGTCGAGCAGGCCGGCGAGTTCCAGCTGATGGCCGACCAGAACAGCGTGAAGATCCGCCTGATCCCGCCGGCGCGCGGCCTGATCCATGACCGCAAGGGCGTGCTGATCGCCGGGAACGAGCAGAATTACCGCGTCACCATCACCCGCGAGGATGTCGAGGACGTGCCGGGCGTCCTGCATGACCTGTCGCGGCTGATCACGCTGCCCGACGACGAGATCGACAGGCTGATCAAGGACATCGACAAGCGCCCGCCGACCCTGCCGATCACGGTGGCCGAACGGCTGAGCTGGGAGGAGTTTTCACGCGTTGCCGTCAATGCGCCGGTCCTGACCGGGATCACCACCGAGGTCGGCCTGTCGCGCTTTTACCCCCACGGCGGGGACTTCGCCCATGTCCTTGGCTATGTCGGCCCGGTCAGCGACTATGACCTGTCGAAGATGCAGGACCCCGACCCTTTGTTGCAGATCCCGAAGTTCCAGATCGGCAAGCTGGGGATCGAAGCCAAATACGAGGACCAGTTGCGCGGCAAGGCCGGCACCCGGCGGATCGAGGTCAACGCCACCGGCCGCGAGATGCGCGAGATCGACCGGCGTGAGGGCGATCCGGGGGCGAACCTGCGCCTGACGCTGGACGCGCGCTTGCAGAACTATGTCCTGGCGCGGCTGGGCGACAACAGCGCGGCAGCGGTGGTTCTCGATCTGCAGGACGGGGCGGTGCGCGCCATCGCTTCGGCCCCGAGCTTTGATCCGAACCTGTTCGTGCGCGGCATTTCCTCGGCCGACTATCAGACCCTGACCGAGAACGATCACCGGCCACTGGCCGACAAGACGGTGCAGGGCGCCTATCCGCCGGGGTCGACCTTCAAGATGGTGACGGCGCTGGCGGCGCTCGAGGCCGGGGTGACGACCCCCGACGAGACGGTCTATTGCCGCGGCTATACCGAACTGGGCGACCGCAGGTTCCATTGCTGGAAGAAGGGCGGCCACGGCAGCGTCAGCATGGTCGAAAGCCTCGAGCAGTCCTGCGACGTCTATTATTACGAGATGGCGCAGCGGGTGGGGATCGACAAGATCGCCGACATGGCCCGGCGCCTGGGCGTCGGCGTCCGCCCCGACCTGCCGATGTCGGCGATCGCCGAGGGCAATGCCCCGACCAAGGCCTGGAAGCGCGAACGCTATGGCAAGGAGTGGCTGATCGGCGACACGCTGAACAGCGGGATCGGCCAGGGCTATGTCCTGGCCTCGCCCTTGCAGCTGGCGCTGATGATGGCGCGGGTGGCGACCGGCAAGGCGCTTGAGCCGCGGCTGGTGCAGGCCGTCAACGATGTCGATGTCGCGGTCGCGGCCCCGGAAAGCCTGGGCATCCCCGAGGCGCACCTGCGGCCGGTGCGCGGCGGCCTGTTCGCGGTGATGAACGGCAAGAGCGGCACGGCCCGCGCCAGCCGCATCGCCGAACCGACCATGCAGATGTGCGGCAAGACCGGCACCGCGCAGGTGCGCAACATCTCGGCCGGCGAACATGCGTCGGGCGTGGTCAAGAACGACAACCTGCCGTGGAAGCAGCGCGACCATGCGCTGTTCGTCTGCTTCGCCCCCGCCGACGCGCCCAGGATCGCCGTCTCGATCGTCATCGAACATGGCGGCGGCGGCTCGACTGCCGCGGCGCCGATCGCCCGCGACATCCTTCTGCAGGCGCTTTACGACGGGTTCCCGCCTCTGACCGCCTATCCCGAGGGCCAGCGGAGCCTGATCGAGGAACAGCGCAAGACCCTTCCGCTGGCCGACCCGGCCAGCTTCACCGGAGGAAGCGCGCGCGCATGAGCTATCTCGACTACAGCCTGGGCACCATCCCGACCGGCTGGCGGAAGCTGCTGCATGTCCTGTGGCCGCTGGTCTTCCTCCTGTCGGCGGTGTGCGCGATCGGTTTCCTGATGCTCTATTCGGTGGCCGGCGGACGTCTGGACACCTGGGCCGAGCCGCAGATGATGCGCTTTGCCGCCGGGATGGTGGGCATGTTCATCGTGGGTTTCGTGCCGATCTGGGTCTGGCGCAACAGTTCGGTCGTGGCCTATGCGGTGTCGCTGGTCCTGCTGATGGCGGTCGATCTGGTGGGGGAGATCGGCATGGGCGCGCAGCGCTGGCTGGAGATCGGCCCCCTGCGCCTGCAACCGTCCGAACTGATGAAGGTCAGCCTGGTCCTGCTGCTGGCCGCCTACTACGACTGGCTGGACGTGAAGCGGGTCTCGCGGCCGCTGTGGGTGCTGATCCCGGCGCTTCTGATCCTGCTGCCGACGGCGCTGGTGATGAAGCAGCCCGACCTCGGAACCGCGATCCTTCTCCTGGCCGGGGGCGGCGCGGTGATGTTCGCCGCCGGGGTCAGCCTCTGGTATTTCGCCACGGTCATCGCGCTGGTGGGCGGGCTGGTCTTTGCCGTGGTCGAAAGCCGGGGCACGCCCTGGCAATTGCTGCAGGACTACCAGTTCCGCCGCATCGACATCTTCCTCGATCCCGGCGCCGATCCCCTTGGGTCGGGCTACAACATCATGCAGGCGCAGATCGCGCTCGGATCGGGCGGCTGGGGCGGCAAGGGCTTCATGCAGGGAACCCAGGCGCGGCTGAACTTCCTGCCCGAAAAGCACACGGACTTCATCTTCACGACTCTGGCCGAGGAGTTCGGTTTCGTCGGCGCCGCTTCGCTGCTGACGCTCTACGCGCTGATCGTCGCCTTCTGCTTCCAGTCGGCGATGCGCAACCGCGACCGGTTCGGTTCGCTTCTGACCTACGGGATCGGCTCGACCTTCTTTCTGTTCTTCGCCGTCAACATGGGCATGGTCACCGGGCTGATGCCGGTCGTCGGCGTGCCCCTGCCGCTGGTGTCCTATGGCGGCACCGCGATGATCATCCTTCTGACCGCCTTCGGGCTGGTCCAGAGCGCCCATATCCACCGCCCGAGGTAGCCCATGCCCCCCACGATCTTCTTCGCCGCCGGCCCCGCCAACTGGGCCGAATACGAGGCGCCGCTGCGCGCGGCGCTGGCCCGGGCAGGGGTGGCGGCGGACCTGTCGGACCGGGCGCCCGACCCCGAGGCGGTGGACTATATCGTCTATGCCCCCACGCGCGAGTTCAGCGACTTCACCCCCTATCGCAATTGCAAGGCGGTCCTCAGCCTGTGGGCCGGGGTCGAGCGGATCGTCGGCAACCGGACCCTGACCCAGCCGCTGGCGCGGATGGTCAATCCCGAACTGACCGAGGGGATGGTCGAATATGTGGCGGGCCATGTCCTGCGCCACCATCTGGGGATGGACGCCCATATCCGCGGCCAGGACGGGGTCTGGCGCAACGAGATCATGCCGCCGCTTGCGCGCGAGCGGAAGGTGACGGTGCTGGGGCTGGGCGAGTTGGGCGCGGCCTCGGCGCGGGCGCTGGCGGGGCTGAATTTCGCGGTGGCGGGCTGGAGCCGGACGCCGAGGCAGGTCGAGGGCGTCGAGTGCCTGTCCGGCGCGGCCGGGCTGGAGACGGCGCTGCGGCGGGCCGAGATCCTCGTCCTCCTGATGCCGCTGACGGCCGACACCGAGAACCTTCTGGACGCCGGCCGGCTGGCGCTGCTGCCGCGCGGGGCGGCGATCGTCAATCCCGGGCGCGGCGGGCTGATCGACGACGCCGCGCTGCTGGCGGCCCTGGACGCGGGCCGGGTGGGCCATGCCACGCTCGATGTGTTCCGCACCGAACCGCTGCCGAAGGATCATCCCTACTGGGCGCATCCGCGCGTCACCGTGACCCCGCACATCGCCGCCGACACAAGGGTGCCGGGCGCCTGCGCGGTCCTGGTCGAGAACGTCCGCCGCGGCGAGGCGGGCGAGCCGTTCCTGCATCTGGTGGACCGGGTGCGGGGCTACTGAGGGGTCTCGTCCGGGCTCAGCGCAGGTGCGGCGGGCGATCCGGGTCGCTGCCCGGTGCGGCGGGCGCGGCGGGCATGGGGTCGGCCGGCGGGGCGGGGCGGGACAGGGGCACGGCCAGGGCGTGGGGCAGAAGGCCCGAGGCCGCGATCTCGGCCCCGGTCAGGAACAGCACGTCCGCGCGTCCCTCGGCGTGGCCGGAAAGGGCCAGCGCCTCGGCGGCGGCCTTGGCCAGCACGGTCTCGGTGCCCGCGCCTGCGTCCTCGATCACCAGCGCCGGACTGCCATCGCCGCCGGCGCGGTGGGCGGTGACGAGCCAGGCCCGCGCGGCGAGCGCCCCGGCGCCGGCCAGCGCCCGTGCGAGGTGGCGGGCGAGGGGGGCGCCGCCCTCGGGCGCGCTCCAGCCCGAGGGCGCGCCCGGGCGGGCGACGGGAGCCTCGGCCAGCCGCGCGGCCAGCCAGTCGACCGTGGCGGGCGGCATCAGGAAGGCGGCGCCGCTGCCGCCAAGATTCACCCCGAGCGAGAGGCCCCGCCCCGCCATCAGGGCAAGGATCGCCCGCCCGGGCAGGGCGGCATAGGGCAAGGGGCGGTCGGATGAGGCGGCCAGGCGCTCTTCCCCGTCGAAGGCGAGGATCAGCGGCCCGTCGCCGGTCTCCAGCACCTGCGGATCAAGGAGGTCATCCGAGGGTTCACGAGCGAGCAGCAGGCACAGTTCGGTTGCTGCAAGGCTCTGGTAGTAGTGAAGCCGCGCCGCGTCGTCGTCGGGTGCGGCGGTCATCGCGGCATGGGCGGCGTCAAGGGGCGTGTCAGTCATTGGCAAGGGCCTTCTGCACCCTCTCGCGCAGGACGGGCAGCAACTCGGCCGCGAACCAGGGGTTGCGCTTCAGCCAGGCGGTGTTGCGCCAGGAGGGATGGGGGAGGGGGATGGTGCCTTCGGGCAGGTCGCGCCAGCGGGCGAGCGTGGCGTCGACCCCGCCGGCGGTGAGGGCAGGGCCGAGGTGCCAGCGTTGGGCATGGCCGCCGATGAGCAGCGTCAGGCGCACCGGCCCGAGGGCGTCGATCACCGGCGCGCGCCAGGTGGCGGCGCAGATCGGGGGCGGCGGCAGGTCGCCGCCCTTGGCGCCGTAGCCGGGAAAGCAGAGGGCCATCGGCAGGAAGGCGATGGCGCCACTGTCCCAGAAGGTGGCCTCGTCGATACCCAGCCAGTCGCGCAGCCTCTGGCCGGAAGCGTCGTCGAACGGCCGGCCGCTTTCATGGACGCGCAGGCCCGGAGCCTGGCCGGCGATCAGGATGCGCGCGTCCCTGCCAAACCAGGCGACCGGGCGGGGCTGGTGCGCGGTCGCGGTGGCCGCGAAACGGTCGGCGCAGAGGCGGCAGGCAAGGATGTCGGCGCGGAGACGGGAAAGCGTGGTCAAGGGTGTGCCTTTCGCGCACCATCTCGCACGGACCGCCCGGGCAAGACAAGGTCCGCCTTCCCTTGCCGGCTGTCCGGGTTTCCACTATGCGCAGGCCCGTCCGGCAGATGGCCGGACCCTGGCTGTCTGGGGGGCGCATGTATCGCATCTGGGGCTATGTCTCGGAATATTCGCTGCTTCTGGTGGCCGGGGCGCTGGTGGCGCTGGTCTGGGCGAACCTCGATCCGGCCAGCTATCACGCGCTGGTCGACCTGGTCCTGGTCGAGGACGCCCCGATCGGCGAGGCGGTGGCCGAGGGCGGCAGCGTCCAGCATGTCCTGACCCTGCATTTCCTGGTCAACGACGTGTTCATGGCCTTCTTCTTCGCCATCGCCGGCAAGGAGGTCTGGGAGGCGCTGATCCTCGAGCGCGGGTCGCTGCGCGGGCGCAAGGCGCTGACGCCGCTGATCGCCACTGCCGGCGGCATGGCCGGGCCGGTCGCCGTCTATCTGGGGCTGGCGGCCTGGCTGGGCATCCTGCCCGAGGTCGGGCATGGCTGGGCGGTGCCGACCGCGACCGACATCGCCTTTTCCTACCTGGTCGGGCGGCTGGTCTTCGGGCCGGACCATCCGGCGATCCGTTTCCTGCTGCTACTGGCCATCGCCGACGATGCGGCGGGCCTGCTGATCCTTGCGATCTTCTATCCGACGGCCGAGCTTCAGCCCCTCTGGCTTCTGCTGTCGGCGGGGGCGGCGGGGGCGGCCTTCCTCGCCTTCAACTGGCTGCCGCGCCGCCTGGACCGAGGCCGGCCGCTGCGCCCGGCCTCGACCTGGGTGCGCGGGCGGCTGGGCTTCTGGCCCTATGCCCTGGCCGGGGCGGCCAGTTGGTACGGGTTCCAGGAGGCCGGCATCCACCCCGCGCTCGGGCTTCTGCCGGTCATCCCCGCGGTGCCCCATGCCGACCGCGCCTTCGGCATCTTCGCCGAGGCCGAGAGCCACCTGCACGATCTCTTGAACAGGATCGAACATGCGCTGAAGCGTCCGGTCGAGGTGATGCTGTTCTTCTTCGGCCTGATGAACGCCGGGGTCGAGTTCAGCGCCATCGCAGCGCCGACCTGGCTGGTCTTCCTCGGCCTTCTGGTCGGCAAGCCCGTCGGGATCTTCGCCCTGGGCTGGCTGGCGGCGCGGCCCCTGGGATTCGGGCTGCCGAGGGGGATGCGGCTGGCCGACCTCGTGGCGCTCGGCTGCGTGGCCGCCATCGGCTTTACCGTGGCGCTGTTCGTGGCAACCGTGGCCTTCGAGCAGGGGCCACTGCAGGACGCGGCCAAGATGGGGGCGCTCTTCAGTTTCGGCGCGGCCGGGGTGGCGATACTCGCCGGGCGTCTCCTGCGTGTGGAAAGGGTGCAACGCCCGGCGCGCTGAAGCCGCCCCGGGGGAGTGCACGCTGTAATTTCCCGTTGGCTTGGGCCATAATCTGACCCAAAAGACCCTGTAGGCAGCGCGTTAAGGAAAGTGGCTTACGCAGGACGGGACAGAGGCCAGGGCGGGCGATGCTCGAATTCGTGAATGTCAGCAAGTCCTTCTGGACCGGGCGGCAGAGGAAGGTGATCCTCGACCGCGCGTCCTTCCGTGTCGAGCTGGGCAATTCGATGGGAATCCTTGCCCGCAACGGCACCGGCAAGACCACGATCATGAACATGATGGCGGGCCTGGAAAAACCCGACGAAGGCCATATCCGCAAGGCCTGCCGGGTGTCCTTTCCGCTGGGTTTCATGGGCGGGGTCGCCAACGCGCACACCGCCGGCGAGAACGCCCGCTTCATCGCCCGCCTCTACGGGCTGGACCCGGATTATGTCGAGGCCTTCTGCCGCTGGGTCTGCGGGCTGGAGGAATATTTCGACATGCCGCTGTCCACCTACAGTTCGGGGATGAAGTCGCGCTTCTCCTTCTCGCTGCTTCTCGCGCTCGAGTTCGACATCTACCTGATCGACGAGGGGATGCCCGGCACCGCCGATGTCGAGTTCAACCGCAAGGCCGGAACCATCCTGCGCGACCGGCTGGCCAATGCGACGGTGATCGTCGTCTCGCACCAGGCCAGCACGCTCGAGCGGTTCTGCCGGTCGGGGGCGGTGCTGCGCGACGGGCGGCTGACCATGTATGACACTCTCGAGGAAGCGAAGTGGCACTATGAACATGCCGCCTAGTGCCACCCGTTTCCGGGTGCGCAAGATCGTCGTGCCGTCGAAAGCCGCCACGCCGGCCGGGCAGGACATGCCCTTCGCCCCCGCGCCCGAGGATGACGGGTTCGGCGACCTGAACCTTGTGGCGGGGGCAGGCGGCGGCGATGCGGCGGCGGCCAGCGCAACGGCAACCGTTGAGCCACCCGCCGCTTCCGCCCCCGGTGCGGAAGCGGGTCCGAAGGCCGCCCTCGATCCTGCCGCCGAACTCGAGGCCGTCCGGCGCGAGCCCCTGACCGCGCGCAACCTGCGCACGGCCCGCCGCGTGGCGCTGGCCCACGGCATCGAGGCCGGATCGGACCACGAGGCGGTGATGCTGCTGCGCCGCAAGGGGATCGACCCGTTCGTGCGCACCTCGATCCGCGACCTGATGCGCGAAGAACTTCCGCTGCCGCCCCGGCCGGACCTGCCGGCGCGGGTGGCCCCCGGCCAGATGCCGAAGAAGGCCCCCGACCCTGACCGCAACCTGCCCGCGCCCAATGTCGCCTCCGAGGCCGAACGGGTGCGCGCGATCATGGCCATGCAGCGCGACATCGTCCGCCGCCGCCAGCGCAACTTCATGCTCTTGCTGGCGCGGCTGGCCTTCTTTGTCTTCTTCCCGACCTTCCTGGCCGGCGCCTACTACGCGAAATATGCGACGCCGCTCTTTTCCACGGTCTCGTCCTTCCAGGTCCAGCAGGCCGATCCGATGGGCGGCCTGTCCAGCATCGGCTCGATGTTCCGCGGCACGCAATTCGCCACCTCGAAGGACGACATCGCGGTCCAGGCCTATCTTCAGTCGCGCGACGCGATGCAGAAGCTGGACGAAACGCTGGGCTTCAAGAAGCATTTCAGCCAGCCTTCCATCGACCCGTTGCAGCGGCTGGCGCCCGACGCCACCGACGAGGACGCCTACAAGCTGTACCGCCGCAACGTGAAGATCGCCTATGACCCGACCGAGGGCCTCATCAAGATGGAGGTTCTGGCCGCCGACCCGCAGGTGAGCGAGGCCTTTTCCCGCCAACTCATCAGCCTGGCCGAGGACCAGGTGAACCGCCTGACCGAACGGGTGCGCGAGGATCAGATGAAGGGCGCCCGCGCCAGCTACCAGGACGCCGAGGCCAAGATGCAGGCGGCCCAGCAGAAGGTGCTGGACCTGCAGAAGAAGCAGGGCATCCTCGACCCCAAGGTCGAGACCCAGATCATCATGACCGAGGTCGCGGAACTGGAAAAGACCATCCGCGTCAAGCAGCTGGAACTTGACCAGCTGAACTCGAACCCCAAGCCCAACAAGGCGCGGGTGGACGGCGTGACCGGTGACATCGCCCGGCTGAACGCCCAGCTTGGCGACCTGCGCCGCCAGATGACCGAAGGCTCGGCCAGCGAGGAATCGATGGCCCAGGTGACGGGCGAGCTGCGCTTTGCCGAAACCGAATTGCAGACCCGTCAGCAGATGCTGGCCGCGGCGCTCCAGCAGGTCGAGACCGCGCGGATCGAGGCCAACCGCCAGGTGCGCTACCTGGCCACCTCGGTCGCCCCGGTCGCCGAGGACATGCCCGCCTATCCGCGCGTGTTCGAGGATACGGCTCTGGCCTTCCTGATCTTCGCCGGCATATATCTGATGCTGTCCCTGACCGCGTCGATCCTGCGCGAGCAGGTGACCTCGTAGGGGCATGACATGAGCGCAATGAAAGAGGTGGCCGTCGGTCCGCTGGCCGTGGGCAACGACCGGCCGATGCTGCTGATCGGCGGACCGTGCCAGCTGGAAAGCGCCGACCATGCCCAGATGATCGCCGGGATTCTGGCCGAAGCCTGCGCCGCGGCGGGCGCGCAATATGTGTTCAAGGCCAGCTACGACAAGGCCAACCGCACCTCGCTGGCCGGCCGGCGCGGGGTCGGCATCGACGCCGGGCTGAAGATCCTCGGCGACCTGAAGAAGGCATTGGGCATTCCGGTCCTCACCGACGTGCACGATGCCGGGCAGGCGCGCATGGCCGCCGAAGTCGTCGACGTGATCCAGATCCCGGCGTTCCTGTGCCGGCAGACCGATCTGTTGATCGCTGCCGGGGAAACCGGGGCGGCGGTCAACATCAAGAAGGGCCAGTTCCTCGCGCCCTGGGACATGGAGAATGTCGCGGCCAAGGTCGCCTCGACCGGCAACGAGCGCATCCTTCTGACCGAGCGCGGGGCGTCGTTCGGCTATAACACCCTGGTCGCCGACATGCGCTCGCTGCCGACGATGGCGAAGACCGGCTATCCGGTGATCATGGACGCGACCCATTCGGTGCAGCAGCCGGGGGGTCTGGGCGGCGCCTCGGGCGGGCAGGGCGAGTTCGCCCCCGCAATGGCCCGCGCCGCGGTCAGCCTCGGGATCGCCGGGGTCTTCATCGAGACGCACGAGGAGCCGAGCCGCTCGCCCTCGGACGGGCCGAACATGGTGCCCTTGGCCGAGATGGCGCGGCTGATCGATCTGCTGATGCGGATCGACCGGATCGCCAAGGCGGAGCCGGTCAGGGTGTGAGCCCACCGCGTTTCCTAAATGCCGGGCCTGTCGCCCAAACTGCTGGTTTCATGGACATTCGGTCCTGATGACCCCGCCAGGAGACACTCTGGTCACAATCTCCGGGCCGAGTTCAGCGCGCAGGCTTTCCCACGCCTCGCGCTGGCGCAACACATTCAACGCAGCCAAGGCGAAACTGTAAGTCTGCCAATCCTCGCCCGAAGGGTCCGACTGCCGTACTTCCCGCACGGTCTGGAGAATGAAAGGAGTGAGCGATCCAGCCCAGCGCTGGTCTGCGCGACAGGCAGCCTTGAGTGCCTCGTGGACGCGATCCTCGACCGCCCAGTCGCTCTTTTGCAGATAGTCATGCAACACCGGGGTCGGATCAAAAGGAAAACGCCCTGCCGCGTCGATGAGAAAGCTATCGCGCAACTTCTTTATGCCAATGAGGCGGAGATAGTCAGCAGCCTGCGGCGCATTCTGCTCCGGTGTTTGGCGGAGGGCCGCCGATACGATGCCATGCATCGCGTCGTACATTTTACCACCCTCTGAAGACAGGGCATCCGCATAGAGCTGGTCCAGCCCGCCTGAGAAATAAGCCGGGTGAGACTGGCGAAGCAAAGACAGTTCGTGCGGCGCCGGGTTGACCCCCGCATAGAGCGCATCAAAGAGCGCGCGGTCGCGCTGGTCGGGGATGACCTTGTGACGCTCGAACTTGGCGAGCCAGCGGGTGACGTAGTATGTTCCGGTGTCGGTCCGAAGGCCGCCGTGGTCAAGCAATGAGCGGATCAGGGCGATGTCGTAGGGCGCGGGTTCGGGATAGCCGGTCAGGAAAGCTGGCGAGGCATAGCCCGCCGGCATCTTGAGACTGATGGCGCGCTTGTCGACCACGATCTCGCCCCGGGGTGCGGCAAGGGACAGACCTGTCTCTGTCAAAAGACCCGCCGGATCGAGTGGCGGATCTTCGTGCTTTTGCTGGTCTGGAACCAGGCCGCCGCCATGAATGCCGCTGCCGTCAAAACCGGTATTGGGATGAAGCGGCACATAGCTTGCGGGCGAAAGCCAGACCAACCGGGTGCGGACGTCCAGGGTCTCGCCCGTCGCGGGTCGGGTTATCGTCAGCCGTTCCTTCATCATGAGGTGTGGCGTGAATCCAAGGCTTTCGCGCGTCGGTGCGGGGCTGCCGTCGGTCTGCCACGACAGCTTCAGATCGCTCTGCGCCCCATCGTCAGGCCGCGCCAAGAGGCACGGCCCGCCCTGCGGAAAGTCCGGGTCGAGTGCCTGGCAATCCGCCGCCGGGCGGCGCTGGAACATCAGGTGGGGCACACCCTCTTGCGTCGGTGCGGCAACACGCACGGTCTGCACCTCGCCGCCAAGAAGCAGTTGTTCGCAGAGCGGGTTGCAGCCGTCGGCGGGAAGCGTGATCGAGGTGACAGGTCCGGCGGGCCGCGAAGCCAGGGCCGGGCCGCGCTCGGCGGCCACAAGTCTTGCGCTTTGCCAGTCGATGATCCGGGGTGGGACGAGAAAGAGCGCCAGGGCGGCGGCGACCGAGATCGCAAGGCCGATCATCGGTCGCCTCTTGAGCGACAGAACGAAAGGTGCGGCGAGAAGCATCAGCCACCAGAGATTGGCCATCAGATCGCCCAGCAGGTAGGCGAACACGCCGAACGGCGTCAGAAAGCCAAGATAGGCGCCGCCCGCCAATTGGGCGAGACGCACATAGACGGCGGTTTCCGGGATGTAGATCAGTGCCGCCATCACGAGCGAACCTGCGAAGAGCAGCCAGTAAAGCACGACCAGCAGGGACAGGAGGCGGGAACGCAAACGGGATTCTTCCATAGTCGGCTCAGCTTTCGATTGAGTTTTTCCCTTCCTGAGAGGGGAATGCGGCAAATGTAGGACCCCGGCGCCTCACACCGCTTGCCCCGCCGCCCAGCCTGAGGACCAGGCCCACTGGAAATTGTAGCCGCCGAGCCAGCCGGTCACGTCCACCACCTCGCCGATGAAATGAAGGCCGGGGACGGTGCGGGCCTCCATCGTGCGGGCGTCCAGCCCGCGCGTGTCGACGCCGCCCAGCGTCACCTCGGCGGTGCGGTAGCCCTCGCTGCCGTCGGGCGTCACCCGCCAGCCGTGGATCGCCGCCGCCAGCCGCTCGAGCACGGCGTTCGGCTGGTCGGCCAGCCGGCCCCCGGCCCCCGCCTGGGCCTGGATCAGCGCCGCCAGCCGTTCGGGAAGGATCCGCGCCAGCGCCCGCCCGATCGACAGGCGCCCCTCGGTGGCGCGCCAGGATTTCAGGTCGGCCAGCGCGTCGCGCCCCGAGGCCAGATCGACGACGAGGGCCTCCCCCTCGCGCCAGTAGCTGCTGATCTGCAGGATCGACGGCCCCGACAGGCCGCGGTGGGTGAAGAGCAGCCCCTCGGCAAAGCCGGTCCTGCCGTGGCTGACGCTGGCCTGCACCGACAGGCCGGAAAGCGGCCGGGTGCGGGCCAGAAGATCTTCGGCGAAGGTCAGGGGCACGAGGCCCGGCCGGGTGGCGACGAGGGAAAGCCCGAAGTCCCCGGCGATGCTGTAGCCAAGGCCGGTCGCCCCCATCTTCGGGATCGAGAGGCCGCCGGTGGCCACCACCAGCCGCTCGGCGGCGATGGTGCCCGCGTCGGTCCCGACCTCGAACAGGGCGCCGCGCCCGACCGAGCGGACCGCGGTGCGCAGGCGCAGGTCGACCCCGGCCTCGGCCATCTGGGCCAGGAACAGCGCGACGACCTGGGTGGCGCTGCCGTCGCAGAAGAGCTGGCCCAGGGTCTTCTCGTGCCAGGCGATCCCGGCCCGGTCCAGCCGCTCGATGACATGGGCCGGGGTGAAGCGGCTGAGCGCCGAGAGCGCAAAGCGCGGGTTGGCCGACAGGAACCGTTCCGGGGCCACGGTGCGGTTGGTGAAGTTGCAGCGCCCCCCGCCCGAGATGCGGATCTTCTCGCCGGCCCGCGCCGCATGGTCGATCAGCACCACCCGCCGGCCGCGCCGCGCCGCCTCGAGCGCGCAGATCATGCCGGCGGCCCCGGCCCCGAGGATCAGGACATCGCACTTTCGCATGGCCCCCGATAGCCGTCCGCCGCCCCGCGATCAACGCGCAATCCATGAAATTGCTCTTGCGGCCCGAGAGAGCCTTGGCTATGAACCGCCCCGAGTTGGGGCGTCGCCAAGTGGTAAGGCAGCGGTTTTTGGTACCGCCATACCTAGGTTCGAATCCTAGCGCCCCAGCCAGCCTTCCCGCCCGATCAGAGACGTGCCGACACACTGCCGGAAACCTCCGGCATTCCGTGGGGTTGCGCGCAGCTTCAGCATGGCCGAGACGGACTTGCGCGCTCGGAATCCGGGCCGGAATTGCCCCGTTCTCTGTTTGCGCTTTCGGGGATTGGTGATTGCCGCTTTGGACTCAGAGACGGGCGATGAGCGCGCGCTGATCGGCCCAGGCGATCGGCAGGTCGGCATTGATCAGAGCTTCGCAGGTCAGGCTGACGGGCTGGCGGGCCCTGTCAAGGGAACCCGGCTTGAGTCAGCGCCGGGCGCCGGGTATCGTCCGACTATGCCAAAACGCGCCCCGTTCCGCTATTTCAAGACCTCACCTGAAGTGATCCGCCTGGCGGTGATGCTCTACGTCCGGTTCCCGTTGTCACTCAGGAATGTCGAGGACCTTCTGCACGAGCGTGGCGTCGACGTCAGCCACGAGACGGTACGGTTCTGGTGGCATCGGTTTGGTCCGCTGTTTGCGTCCGAGATCCGCAAGCAGCGGGTTTCGGGGACGCGGTCGAGCTGCTGGAAATGGCATGTCGACGAAGTTTTCGTGAAAATCAATGGCGAGCGACACTACCTGTTGCGGGCGGTCGATCACGAGGGCAAGGTTTTCGAGACCTTCGTGACCAAGGCCCGGGATAAAAAGGCCGCGTTGAAATTCCTCAGGAAAATGCTGAAACGCCACGGTCGGGTCGATGCGATTGTGACCGACCGGCTCCGATCCTATGGTGCCGCGCTTCGTGCGCTCGGAGCTTCAGACCGACAGGAAACCGGCCGCTGGCGCAACAA
>JAFEFU010000022.1 GCA_018240425.1 Pseudomonadota bacterium
CGCGAGGATTGGGTGGGCCAGGCGCGGGCGCTGGCCCAGGGCAAGGCGTGACGCCGCAAGGCGGGTGAGGTGAGGCATGGGTGACGGCGATCAGACAGCCTGCCGGCGCAATTGCTGGCTGACCGCGGCCGGCGCCGGGCTCTTGCTGTGGGTCGGGCTGGCGCAGATGGCCGGGTTCGGCGGCAGCCAGGCCTTTGTGGCTGCGGTCGTGGCAGGGCTGGCGCTGCGGCTGTTTCTGGTCTGGGCCTTCTGCACCGAGCCCGAGACCGCTGCGCCCGCCGAGGCCCTCCCGGTTCAGCCTGGCGCGGCCGGTGCCGCCCCGCCGGTTTCGGCCGATCCGGGTTCCGCTCTTCCGGTCGCCGCAGTGGGTGCCGAAGTGACGCCGCGCCCCGATCCGTCGGTGCTCGCCGTACGCGAACCCCTGTCCGATTCCGTGTCGGCGCCTGCGCCGGAGGCGGCTACGGCAGACCTGGCCCGCAAGCCGGCGGCCAAGGCAAAGCCCGCGGCCAGGGCGAAATCCGCCCCATCGAAGGATTCCGTGCCGAAGGCCGTGGCCAGGACCGCGAAGCCGCGGGCGGCTTCGGGGGGGATGGGCCTCGATGCGGCGATGGGGCGCACCAAGGAGACGGCGCCGGCCGACGCGGGGCTGCTTGTGCAGCCGCGGGGCGGCAAGGGCGACGACCTGAAGCTGATCGTCGGCATCGGCCCGGCGCTCGAGAAGTTGCTGAACGGGATCGGGGTCTGGCATTTCGACCAGATCGCCGCCTGGAAGGCCCGCGACATTGCACTGGTCGACAGCAAGATGGCGAACTTCAAGGGCCGCATCAGCCGTGACGGATGGGTCAAGCAGGCCCGCGCCTTGGCGCGCGGCGAGACGCCCAAGGCCAAGGGTGACCGGTGATGGCGCGCACCCCCACCCCTGTCAGCGCCGAGGACCGCGCCATCGCCCGCACCGGGCGGATGCTGGGCCTGGTCATCGCCGGGACCATGCTTCTGTGGCTGGGCGGGCAGTGGATCGGCGGGCGGCTCGGGCTGGACCCGTCCTATGCCTATCTGATGGACCTGGCGGCGATGGCCGCGTTCTTCTGGTCGCTGGTCGTGGTCGTACGGCTGTGGCGGCGGCAAAAACGGGCCGGGAAATGACCCTGGCCGACATGAGGACTGAATGATGCTGAGCGATCAGGACCGGATTTTCACCAACCTCTACGGGATGCATGACCGTTCCCTGAAGGGCGCGATGAAGCGTGGCCACTGGGACGGGACGGCGAAGATCCTGGCGATGGGGCGTGACCAGATCGTCGAGCAGGTGAAGGCCTCGGGCCTGCGCGGGCGCGGGGGCGCGGGGTTCCCCACCGGCCTCAAGTGGTCGTTCATGCCCAAGGCGTCGGATGGCCGCCCGTCCTATCTGGTGGTGAACGCCGACGAATCCGAGCCCGGCACCTGCAAGGACCGCGAGATCATGCGCCATGATCCGCACACGCTGGTCGAGGGCTGCCTGATCGCCAGTTTCGCGATGGGGGCCAATGCCTGCTACATCTACATCCGCGGCGAATATATCCGCGAGCGCGAGGCCCTGCAGGCGGCGATCGACGAGGCCTATGACGCGGGCCTGATCGGCAAGAACGCCTGCAAGTCGGGCTTCGACTTCGACCTGTACCTCGCGCACGGGGCCGGGGCCTATATCTGCGGCGAGGAGACGGCGCTTCTGGAAAGCCTCGAGGGCAAGAAGGGGATGCCGCGGATGAAGCCGCCGTTCCCGGCGGGGTCGGGGCTTTATGGCTGCCCGACCACGGTGAACAACGTGGAATCGATTGCCGTGGTGCCGACCATCCTGCGCCGGGGCGCCTCGTGGTTCGCCTCGTTCGGGCGGCCGAACAACGTGGGGACCAAGATCTACGGGATCTCGGGGCATGTGAACAATCCCTGCGTGGTCGAGGACGCCATGTCGATCCCGCTGAAGGAGCTTCTGGAGCGGCATTGCGGCGGGGTGCGGGGCGGCTGGAAGAACCTCAAGGCCGTCATTCCCGGCGGCTCGTCGGTGCCGATGCTGACGGCGGCGCAGTGCGACGACGCGATCATGGATTTCGACTGGCTGCGCGAGGCGCGGTCGGGCCTTGGCACGGCGGCGGTGATCGTGATGGACCAGTCGACCGATGTCATCAAGGCGATCTGGCGGCTGTCGAAGTTCTACAAGCACGAAAGCTGCGGCCAATGCACGCCCTGCCGCGAAGGCACCGGCTGGATGATGCGGGTGATGGAGCGGCTGGTCAGGGGCGAGGCCGAGCTTGAGGAGATCGACATGCTGATGTCGGTGACGAAGCAGGTCGAGGGCCACACGATCTGCGCCCTCGGCGACGCCGCCGCCTGGCCGATCCAGGGGCTGATCCGCCAGTTCAGGAACGAGATCGAGGACCGGATCAAGGCGAAGAAGACGGGCCGCATGGGCGCGATGGCGGCGGAGTGAGGGCGTAGTCAGGTGGACAGGAAGTTTGAACAGGTTGATCAAACTTGGCGCGTCTGCGTCCCTCTGTTGAGGTTGTCGCGTGCTGCTCGCGTTCTTGCGGCTATTGGCATCGTTCTAGGACTAATCTCTCTGTTCTTGGCCTTGGCTCCCTTGGGATTTGCGGTGAAGGCGGGCAATGTACACGCGCTAGAGCTATTGCTGTTGCTGATCTTGCTGTTGACGCTTGGCGGCCAGCATTTTTTGTTTCGCTTGATCATGCCAGAACAGTACCGGATCGGGGATGCGACGCATTTTTCGGAAACTGCGAAACTGTTCTATGTCTACTGGGTGGTCTACGTCGTGATCCTTGGCTTGGTTCTGGTCAAGCTGGGTGGCGGGGAATGAAAGCGACCATCCACCTCGCCCAACTGAACATCGGCCGCCTGATCGCGCCGACCGATGATCCGCGCGTGGCGGAGTTCATGGGCGCCTTGGACCGGGTGAACGGCCTCGGCAAGCGGATGCCGGGGTTCGTGTGGACCTATCTGAAAGAGGCGCGGCTCTGGCGCGGGCGCGTTTGCAACCGGATGGCGGCGGAGTAGGGGCCATGTGCTACGGCGATCTCGATCCGAAATACCTGATGCGCGAGATGGAGGAGCGGCTGGGCGGGCGCGTTCCGGCCCGGTCCGCCGAAGCGGCGGGGGGATGGCCGCTGGCGGCGGCGCTGGCGCGGGTTCCGGGCTGGATCGCCGGTGTCTGGCGGGCTGCCTCTCCCCTCGCCCCTCTCCGTGGACGGAGAGGGGAAGCGCGGGTGGGGGGCGCTGGCGCCTCCCCTCTCCCGAGGGAGAGGGGACGGGGGAGAGGTTTCCCGGCGAAAGGCGCCCAGCCATGATGGCCTTCCAGTTCCTCGGCCCGGTGATCGCCAGCGTGCTTTACGTCATCGTCTTTCAGAAGGCGGGGCTGCGCGGGCCGTGGCTCGCCGCCTGCGCCGGGCCGCTGGTGGGCTCGGTCCTGGCCGGCGTGATGATCCGCGCCATGATGGCCGGCGGCGGTAGCGGGATGATGCTGGTGCCCTTGGTGGCGCTGCCGCTGACGCTGCTGCCGCTTCTGATCCTTGCCTTCAAGAGCTGGCCGCCGGTGGCGGGCGGAGGTGGCAAGAGATGAGTGGGGTGGGAGGGGCTGTGGGCATGATTGGCGCGGCGCGATGCGCAAAGGGCGTGACCGTTGGCGCGCTCTTTGCGCTTGCTGCCTGTGTCCAGCCCGAGCCTGCGCCCCAGAAGGTCGTAAAGGCGCCGCCAGTGCCTTCGGATTTCACAACAACTTATGCCGAGGCTCAATCGGCGCTGGCGGTCGTGAAAGGATGCCCCGGGGCCTTCAAGTTCAACGAGGCTGGTTTCGAAACCGCGTGGGCGTCGTTGCGTCGAAAATATGTGCTTGGCGGCAAAGTGCCGGCTTGGGACAATCAGGCCTCATATGAGGAGGCGGCGCAAAAGACAGTAGAAATGGTCTACGGGGACTTTCTTGGCCGCTACAACTATCAGGCTCACCGCCCGTTCGACTGGTGTCGCGCCGGCAAGACCGAGATCGCCGAGCGAACCGCGATTGGAAAATACCTGATCCCGCGTTGACGCGCGGGCAAACTGAATGAAGACGTGCGGCAAACCCGCGAGGGCCGGGCCGGGAAGAGGAAAGTGAGATGTCGAACCTCCGCAAGATCATCATCGACGACACCGAGGTCGAGGTCGATCCGAACCTGACGCTGATCCAGGCCTGCGAGCAGGCGGGGATCGAGATTCCGCGCTTCTGCTATCACGAGCGGCTGTCGATCGCCGGCAACTGCCGGATGTGTCTGGTCGAGGTGGTGGGCGGGCCGCCGAAGCCTACGGCAAGCTGCGCGATGCAGGTCAAGGATCTGCGGCCCGGCCCGAACGGCGAGCCCTCGGTCATCAAGACCAACTCGCCGATGGTCAAGCGCGCGCGCGAGGGGGTGATGGAGTTCCTGCTCATCAACCATCCGCTCGACTGCCCGATCTGCGATCAGGGCGGCGAATGCGACCTGCAGGACCAGGCGGTCGCCTATGGCGTCGATTTCAGCCGCTTCCGCGAGGCGAAGCGGTCGAGCGAGGATCTGAACCTCGGGCCGCTGGTCGCCACCGCAATGACCCGCTGCATCTCCTGCACCCGCTGCGTGCGCTTCACCACCGAGGTCGCCGGGGTCAGCCAGATGGGCCAGACCGGGCGCGGCGAGGATGCCGAGATCACCACCTATCTGAACACGACGCTGGATTCGAACCTGCAGGGCAACATCATCGACCTGTGCCCGGTGGGCGCGCTGACCTCCAAGCCCTATGCCTTTACCGCCCGGCCGTGGGAGCTGACCAAGACGGAATCGATCGACGTGATGGATGCGCTTTGCGCGTCGATCCGGGTGGACACCAAGGGGCGCGAGGTGATGCGCATCCTGCCGAGGAACCACGACGGCGTGAACGAGGAGTGGATTTCCGACAAGACCCGCTTCATCTGGGACGGGCTGCGCCGCCAGCGGCTGGACGTGCCCTACATCCGCGAGGGCGGGCGGCTGAGGAAGGCCACCTGGGCCGAGGCGCTGGCGGCGGCGACCAAGGCGATGAAGGGCAGAAAGGTTGCCGGCCTCGTCGGCGATCTGGTTCCGGTCGAGGCGGCCTATTCGCTGAAGCAGATGGTCGAGGGGCTGGGCGGCACGGTCGAATGCCGGACCGACGGGGCGCGGCTGCCGGCGGGGAACCGCGCCGCCTATGTCGGCACCGCGCGGATCGAGGACATCGACTCTGCCCGGCGCATCCTTCTGATCGGGACCAACCCGCGCAACGAGGCGCCGGTCCTGAACGCGCGCATCCGCAAGGCCTGGACCAGGGGCGCCGAGGTGGCGTTGGTCGGCCCGGCGGCCGATCTGACCTATGACTATGCCCATCTCGGGACCGACCGGGCGGCGCTGGCCGCGCTTCTGAAGGCCGATCTGGCCAACAAGGCCGGAACGCCGGGGCTGGTGATCGTCGGGCAGGGCGCCCTGAACGAGGCCGACGGCGAGGCGGTCCTTGCCCATGCGATGAAGATCGCCGAGATGGGCGAGGCGAAGCTGCTGGTGTTGCACACCGCCGCGGCGCGGGTGGGCGCGATGGACGTGGGCGCGGTCACCGAGGGCGGGCTGGCGGCGGCGCTCGACGGGGCGGAGGTCGTCTACAACCTCGGCGCCGACGAGGTCGAGATCGCGGCCGGGCCTTACGTCATCTATCAGGGCAGCCACGGCGACCGGGGCGCGCACCGGGCCGACCTGATCCTGCCGGGCGCCGCCTGGACCGAGGAGAACGGCCTCTTCGTCAACACCGAGGGCCGCCCGCAACTGGCGATGCGCGCGGGCTTTGCCCCCGGCGAGGCCAAGGAGAACTGGGCAATCCTGCGCGCCCTGTCGGCGGAGCTCGGGGCGGCGCTGCCCTGGGATTCGCTCGCCGCGCTGCGCCGGGCGCTGGTCGCCGCGCATCCGCATCTGGCGGGCGTGGATCAGGTGCCGGAAAACGCCTGGTCGGCGCTGCCGGTCAGGGCGATGGGCAAGGCCGATTTCCGTACTGCGGTCAAGGACTTCTACCTGACCAACCCGATCGCGCGGGCCTCGTCGGTCATGGCCGAACTGTCGGCGATGGCCAAGGCGCGGGCGGCGCGGCCGCTGGCGGCCGAGTGAGATGCGCGCGGCGCGTCAGGCGGGGGCGGGACTGGCACTCGGCGGTCTGATGGGCGGCCTGATGGCCTGTTCGCCCGCCGCGCCGGGCAAGGACGCGCCGCCCGTGGCCAAGCCCGAATACCTGCCCGGCGACGTGGTGCTGATGGGTGGCGATCTGGTGCAGGCCAGGGTGGCGATGAAGGGCGCGCGCGGACCCGAGGACGTGCAGGACTATGCGCGCTGCTGGGTGGCGGGCTATGCCTTGCAGCATGGTGCGGGCTTCGTGCGGCAGGTGCGCACGATCCGCGACAAAGAGGGTGGCGTTTGGCGCGCGGATGCTGTTTACAGCGTCACGTCGGCGCTGCCCGCCGGCCAACAGACGATCGACGCGGACGTGACCGTTCAGGATTGCCGGGATCGCGGCATTCCGACCGGACAGTAAGGCGGACTGGCAGGGGACAAAGGACAAATGGCAGAGTTTCTGGCGACACCCTTCGGAACGTTCGTTCTGATTGCGGTCCAAAGCCTTCTGGTCATCGCCTTCGTGATGATCTCGCTTCTGGTCCTCGTCTACGGCGACCGCAAGATCTGGGCCGCCGTGCAGATGCGGCGCGGGCCGAACGTCGTCGGGCCGTGGGGTATCCTGCAATCGGTGGCCGATGCGCTGAAATATGTGCTGAAGGAAATCGTGGTTCCGGCCGGCGCCGACCGCTTCGTGTTCTTCCTCGCGCCGATGCTGTCGTTCGTTCTGGCGATGATCGCCTGGGCGGTGATCCCGTTCGCGAACGGCTGGGTCCTGTCGGACATGAACGTGGCGATCCTTTACGTCTTCGCCATCTCGTCGCTCGAGGTTTACGGCGTCATCATGGGCGGCTGGGCCTCGAACTCGAAATATCCGTTCCTGGGCTCGCTGCGCTCGGCGGCGCAGATGATCTCGTACGAGGTGTCGCTGGGCCTCATCATCATCGGGGTGGTGATCTCGACCGGGTCGCTGAACTTCAGCGCCATCGTCCACGCGCAGGACACGCGCTATGGCCTGCTGGGCTGGTACTGGCTGCCGCACCTGCCGATGGTCGCGCTGTTCTTCATCTCGGCGCTGGCCGAGACCAACCGCCCGCCGTTCGACCTGCCCGAGGCGGAGTCCGAGCTGGTGGCCGGTTATCAGGTCGAATATTCCTCGACCCCGTTCCTTTTGTTCATGGCCGGCGAATATATCGCCATCTTCCTGATGTGCGCGCTGACCTCGCTTCTGTTCTTCGGCGGCTGGCTCTCGCCCATCCCGGGGCTGCCCGACGGGGCGCTGTGGATGGTGGCGAAGATGGGCTTCTTCTTCTTCCTCTTCGCGATGGTCAAGGCGATCGTGCCGCGCTACCGCTATGATCAGCTGATGCGGATCGGCTGGAAGGTGTTCCTGCCCCTGTCGATCGGCTGGGTGGTTGTGGTCTCGTTCCTGGCCAAGTTCGAAGTGCTCGGCGCCTTCTGGGCGCGCTTTGCGATGGGGGGCTGAAGATGGCCAACACCGACTACACCCGCGCCGCCAAATATTTCCTCCTGTGGGACATCTGGCTGGGCTTCAAGGTCGGCCTGCGCTATTTCTTCGCGCCCAAGGCGACGCTGAACTATCCGCACGAGAAGGGGCCGCTTTCCCCCCGCTTCCGCGGCGAGCATGCGCTGCGCCGCTATCCGAACGGCGAGGAACGCTGCATCGCCTGCAAGCTGTGCGAGGCGATCTGTCCGGCGCAGGCGATCACCATCGACGCCGAGCCGCGCGAGGACGGCAGCCGCCGCACCACGCGCTACGACATCGACATGACCAAGTGCATCTACTGCGGCTTCTGCCAGGAGGCCTGTCCGGTCGATGCGATCGTCGAGGGGCCGAACTTCGAGTTCGCCGCCGAGTCGCGCGAGGAGCTGTTCTACGACAAGGCCAAGCTCCTGGACAACGGCGAACGCTGGGAGGCCGAGATCGCGCGGAACCTCGAACTGGATGCGCCCTATCGCTGAGGCTGGATCATGACCGACGAATTCCAGAAGCTTTTCGCGCAGATGATGGAATCGGGCCAGCAGATGGCCCGGGCCTTCAATCCCGCGCTCGAGACCTTCAGCTTCAAGGGGATGGAGACCCTGTGGCCCACCATGTCGAAGGACATGATGGAGGCCTGGTTCGGCAAGACCTGGAACCGCGAGGGGCTGGATTCCAAGACACGCCTGCTGGTCACGGTGGCGGCGCTGACCGTCCTTGGCGCGCAGGCCGAGCCGCAGATGCGGCTGACCATCCGCCATGCGCTCGAGGCGGGGGCGACCAAGCGCGAGGTCGCGGAAGTGATCTGGCAGATGAGCATGTTCGGCGGGGTGCCCGCCATGACCCGGGCGCTCGAGATCGCGCAGAAGGTCTTTGACGAGACGGAGGACCACGCATGACGTTTCAGGATTTCGCCTTCTACCTGTTCGCCGTGCCGGTGATAGTGGCCGGGCTGATGGTGGTTCTGGCCCGCAACCCGGTCCATTCGGTCCTGTGGCTGATCCTTGCCTTCCTCTCGGCCTCGGGGCTGTTCGTCCTTTTGGGCGCCGAGTTCGTGGCGATGCTGCTGGTCATCGTCTATGTCGGCGCGGTGGCGGTCCTGTTCCTGTTCGTGGTGATGATGCTGGACGTGGATTTCGCGGCGCTGAAGGGCGAGATGGCGAAATACATGCCTATCGGCCTTCTGATCGGGGTGGTGGTGCTGATGCAGCTGGCCATCGCCTTCGGCAACTGGACGACGGCCCCTGGCGCCGACGCGGCGCGGCAGGCGGTGACGCCCGAGGGCACGCAGAACACCGCGGCGCTCGGGCTGCTGCTCTACGACAAGTACGTCCACCTGTTCGAGTTGGCCGGTCTTATCCTGCTGGTCGCCATGATCGGGGCGATCCTGCTGACCATGCGGCACCGGAAGGACGTGAAGCGCCAGAGCGTGCTGCAGCAGATGTGGCGCGATCCGGCCAAGGCAATGGAGCTGCGTGACGTGAAGCCGGGGCAGGGGCTGTGAGAGGGCTTTTTCATATGGCGGCGATTGCAGGATCAACGCTCGTTGTTGGCTCCGGGCCTGCACAAAGCATGACTACTGCGGACCTGTTAGGGCACTGCACTGGCGAGGGAGCGGATTTGGCCAAAGGGGCCTATTGTGCCGGGGCGTTGAGTTCTGCTGTTCAGATAGGACAGTTTGGATGCAGTCAAAACCGCATCGGCGGCCACTTTGCGTTCGCAGTTGGTGAAGTCAGTTCACTGAAAGCTGTCGGTCAGGTTTACGAAAATTGGGCAAGGCAAAACCCAGAAAAGTGGGATCAGCCGGTCGGATGGAGCATGCTCATTGCTCTGTCAGAGAAGTTCCCATGCCAGATGCCAGAATAGCGGAGGCCAGACGAGTATGATCACCCTCACCCACTACCTCGGCGTGGCTGCCGCCTTGTTCGTGATCGGCATCTTCGGGATCTTCCTGAACCGCAAGAACGTGATCGTCATCCTGATGTCGATCGAGCTGATGCTTCTGGCGGTGAACATCAACCTTGTCGCCTTCTCGTCCTTCCTGCATGACCTGGCCGGGCAGGTCTTCACCATGTTCGTACTGACCGTCGCCGCTGCCGAGGCCGCGATCGGGCTGGCGATCCTGGTAGGCTTCTTCCGCAACCGCGGGACCATCGACGTCGAAGACGTCAACGTGATGAAAGGCTGAGGGCGCCATGCTGCAATTCATTGTTCTCGCGCCCCTCGCGGCTTCGCTGATCGCCGGCTTCGGCTGGCGGCTGATCGGGGAAAAGGCGGCGCTGGCCCTGACCACGGGCGTCCTCTTCATCGCCTGCGCGCTGTCCTGGCAGACCTTCCTGACCTTCGACGGGGCGACCCAGCACATCCATGTCCTCGACTGGATCCGCTCGGGGTCGCTCGACACCGAATGGTCGATCCGGCTGGACCGGCTGACGGCGATCATGCTGATCGTGGTGACCACCGTCTCGTCGCTGGTGCACCTCTATTCCTGGGGCTACATGGACCATGACGTGAACTGGTCCGAGGGCGAGGTCTACAAGCCGCGTTTCTTCGCCTATCTCTCGTTCTTCACCTTCTCGATGCTGGCGCTGGTGACCTCGGACAACCTGGCGCAGATGTTCTTCGGCTGGGAAGGCGTGGGGGTCGCGTCCTATCTGCTGATCGGCTTCTACTACAAGAAGCCCTCGGCCAATGCCGCGGCGATCAAGGCCTTTGTCGTCAACCGGGTGGGCGACTTCGGCTTTGCCCTTGGCATCTTCGGCCTGTTCTACCTAGTCGATTCGATCCGCATGGACGATGTGTTCGCCGCCGCGCCCAGGCTCGCGCAGTCCGAGATCGGCTTCCTCTGGACGCACTGGAACGCGGCCGACCTGCTGGCCGTCCTTCTGTTCGTCGGCGCGATGGGCAAGTCGGCGCAGCTGTTCCTGCACACCTGGCTTCCTGACGCGATGGAGGGTCCGACCCCGGTTTCGGCGCTGATCCACGCCGCGACGATGGTGACGGCGGGGGTGTTCCTCGTCTGCCGGATGTCGCCGCTCTTCGAGTATGCGCCCGATGCCAAGACCTTCGTCATGATCATCGGTGCCTCGACCGCCTTCTTCGCCGCGACCGTGGCCCTGGTGCAGAACGACATCAAGCGCGTCATCGCCTATTCGACGTGTTCACAGCTGGGCTACATGTTCGTGGCGGCGGGCGCCGGCGTCTATGGCGCGGCGATGTTCCACCTCTTCACCCACGCCTTCTTCAAGGCGATGCTGTTCCTTGGCGCCGGGTCGGTGATCACCGCCACGCACCACGAGCAGGACATGCGCAACTACGGGGCCCTGCGCAAACACATCCCGCTGACCTTCTGGGCGATGATGATCGGCACCTTCGCCATCACCGGCGTCGGGATTCCGCTGACCCATATCGGGTTCGCAGGCTTCCTGTCCAAGGACGCGATCATCGAAAGCGCCTGGGCCTCGGGCAACGGCTATGCCTTCTGGCTTCTGGTCATCGCGGCCGGCTTCACCAGCTTCTATTCCTGGCGGCTGATCTTCATGACCTTCTACGGCGAGGCACGCTGGGGGCAGGGCCAGGGCGATCACGGCCACGATGCCCATGCCGACGATGGCCACGGCGATCACGGGCATGGAGACCACGGGCATGGGGACCACGGGCATTCGCACGAGCCGCACGAAAGCCCGGCGACCATGACGGTGCCTCTGGTGGTGCTGGCGATCGGGTCGGCGCTTGCGGGCATGGTCTGGTATGGCGACTTCTTCGGCGATCCGGCCAGGGTCGAGCATTTCTTCAGCCTGCCCGCCCACGAGGCGGCGGCGGAAGGCACCTCTGCCACGACCGAAGCCGCGGCCACCGCGACGGCAGCCACCGCCCCCGCCGCTACCGAGGCTGCCCCGGCGACGGCGGACCATGCGGCAGCGGGCGCGATCCTGATGACCACCAACGTCATGGAAGAGGCCCACGCAGCGCCGGACTGGGTGAAGGTCTCGCCCTTCGTCGCGATGGTCCTCGGCCTTGCCGTGGCCTGGCTGTTCTATATCGGCAATCCGTCGCTGCCCGGACGCTTGGCCGCGACCCAGCCGATCCTCTACCGCTTCCTGCTGAACAAGTGGTATTTCGACGAGATCTTCGACGCGCTGCTGGTCGGTCCGGCAAAGCGCGTGGGCGCCCTCCTGTGGAGGCGCGGCGACGGCAATGTCATCGACGGGACCATCAACGGGGTGGCGATGGGGATCGTGCCCTTCTTCACCCGTCTCGCCGGGCGGGCGCAGTCGGGATATCTCTTCCACTATGCCTTCGCGATGGTCATCGGCATCGCGGTTCTTCTGTTCTGGATGACGCTCTCGGGGGGCGCGCACTAAATGGCAAACCTTCTGTCCATCGTCACCTTCCTGCCGATCGTCGCCGCCGCGGTGCTGGCCCTGTTCCTGCGCGGCGACGACGCGGCCTCGCGCAACAATGCCCGCTGGCTGGCGATGATCGCCACCAGTGCGACCTTCCTGATCTCGCTGCTGCTTCTGAAGGACTTCGATCCGGCCAACACCGGCTTCCAGTTCGTCGAGGACCGGACCTGGATCATGGGGCTGAAATACAAGATGGGCGTGGACGGGATCTCGGTCCTGTTCGTCCTTCTGACCACCTTCCTGATGCCGGTCACCATCCTGTCGTGCTGGAGCGTCGAGACCCGGGTCAAGGAATACATGATCGCCTTCCTCGTGCTGGAAGGGCTGATGATCGGCGTCTTCACCGCGCTTGACCTGGTGCTGTTCTACCTGTTCTTCGAGGCTGGCCTCATCCCGATGTTCCTCATCATCGGCATCTGGGGCGGCAAGGACCGGATCTACGCGGCCTTCAAGTTCTTCCTCTATACCTTCCTCGGCTCGGTGCTGATGCTGGTGGCGATGATCGCCATGTACCGCGACGCGGGCACGACCGACATCCCGACGCTGATGACCCACAGCTTCGCCTCGGACACGCTCAACCTCTGGGGTTTCCACATTGTGGGCGGCGTGCAGACGCTGCTGTGGCTGGCCTTCTTCGCCTCGTTCGCGGTGAAGCTGCCGATGTGGCCGGTCCATACCTGGCTGCCCGATGCCCACGTCCAGGCTCCGACCGGCGGGTCGGTGATCCTGGCGGCGATCCTTCTGAAGATGGGCGGCTACGGGTTCCTGCGCTTTTCGCTGCCGATGTTCCCGGTGGCCTCGGCGCAGCTTTCCGGGTTCGTCTTCTGGCTGAGTGCCATCGCCATCGTCTACACTTCGCTGGTGGCGCTGGCGCAGTCGGACATGAAGAAGCTGATCGCCTATTCGTCGGTGGCCCACATGGGCTATGTGACGATGGGGATCTTCGCGGTCAACCAGCAGGGCATCGACGGCGCGATCTTCCAGATGCTGTCGCACGGTTTCGTCTCGGGGGCGCTCTTCCTGTGCGTGGGCGTGATCTATGACCGGATGCACACGCGCGAGATCGACGCCTATGGCGGCCTCGTCAACCGGATGCCGGCCTATGCGCTGGTCTTCATGTTCTTCACGATGGCCAACGTCGGCCTGCCGGGGACGAGCGGCTTTGTCGGCGAATTCCTGAGCCTCATGGGGATCTTCCAGGTCAACACCTGGGTGGCCTTCTTCGGCACGACCGGGGTGATCCTGTCGGCCGGCTATGCGCTGTGGCTCTATCGCCGGGTGGCGATGGGCGCGCTGGTCAAGGACAGCCTGAAGGCGATCTCGGACATGAGCGCGCGCGAGAAGTGGGTGATGGCGCCCTTGGTGGCGATGACGCTGCTGCTTGGCCTTTATCCGTCGCTGGTCACCGACCGGATCGGGCCTTCGGTCGCCCATCTCATCGAAACCTACCATGCCGCCGTCCCGGTCAAGACGGCCCAGGCCAGCGAATAAGGAACGTATCCGTGGAACAGGTTGATTTCGCTATCGTTCTGCCCGAAGTGCTGCTGGCCGTCTATGCGATGGCCGCCCTGATGCTGGCGGTCTACACCACCAAGGACGGGATGACGCGGCTGCTGACCTGGGCAACGGTCGGGCTGTTCCTGGCGGTCGCCGTCTGGATCGGCCTCTGCCCCGCCAGCCGCGAGGGCGCGGCCTTTGGCGGCGCGGTCAAGGTGGATGCCTTCGCGCGCTTTGCCAAGGTGACGGTGCTGGTGGGCGCGGCCGCCGTCCTTGCGATGAGCGAGGACTGGATGCGCCGGCAGAACCTGGCGCGCTTCGAGTTTCCGGTGCTGATCACCTTCTCGGTGATCGGCATGATGGTGATGGTGTCGGCGGGCGACCTGATGACGCTCTACCTGGGGCTGGAGCTGCAATCGCTGTCGCTTTACGTCATCGCGGCCATGCGCCGCGACAGCGGACGCTCGACCGAGGCGGGGCTGAAGTATTTCGTGCTCGGCGCGCTTGCCTCAGGGCTTCTCCTCTATGGCGCGTCGCTGACCTACGGCTTTACCGGCACCACGCTGTTTTCCGGGATCATCGCCTCCGTCCAGTCGGGCCATGTCCCGACCGGCGCGCTGTTCGGGCTGGTGTTCCTGATCGCGGGCCTTGCCTTCAAGGTCTCGGCGGTGCCGTTCCACATGTGGACGCCGGACGTCTACGAGGGCTCGCCGACCCAGGTGACCGCATATTTCGCCACCGCCCCCAAGGTCGCGGCGATGGCCCTGTTCGCGCGGCTGATGTTCGACGGCTTTGGCGACGCGATCCCGGACTGGAGCCAGGTCGTCGCGCTTCTTTCGGTTCTGTCGATGTTCCTCGGCGCTGTCGGCGGGATCGGCCAGCGCGAGTTCAAGCGGCTGATGGCCTATTCCTCGATCTCGCACATGGGCTTCGCGCTGGTCGGCCTGGCCGCCGGAACCGCGGTCGGCGTGCAGGCGATGCTGACCTATATGGCGATCTATGTGGTGATGAACGTCGGCACCTTCGCGTTCATCCTGGCGATGGAGAAGGACGGCAAGCATGTGACCGACCTTGCCGACCTGAACCAGATCGCGCGGCGCGAGCCGGGCAAGGCGCTGGCGCTGCTCATCCTGATGTTCTCGCTGGCCGGCGTGCCGCCGACGCTCGGGTTCTTCGCCAAGTTCACGGTGCTGAAGGCGGCGGTTGATGCCGGGATGAACTGGCTGGCGGTGCTTGGCGTCATCGCCTCGGTCATCGGCGCCTTCTATTACCTGCGGGTGGTCTACTACATGTATTTCGGTGCCGAGCGCGAGGGGCTGACGCTGCGCGCCGGGGCCGTTCAGTGGGCGATTCTGGCCGGGTCGGCGCTGGTGATGATTCTGGGGGTGGTCAACCTTCTGGGGATGGAAGGGGCCGCGGCACTGGCCGCCGAAGCCCTTGTCCGCTGAGACATTGCCGGGCGCGGAGGCCTGGCCCGACGCCTATGCCCGCCACGTGCTGGCCGAGGTCGACAGCACCAGTTCCGAGGCCGCGCGCCTGGCGCCCGGCCTGAGCCGGCCCACCTGGATCATGGCCCGGCGCCAGACCGCGGCGCGCGGACGGCGGGGAAGGGCCTGGATCAGCCCCGAGGGGAATTTCGCCGCCACCCTGCTGATGCGCCCCGAGGGTGCGCCGGCCGACGCGGCCCTGCGCAGCTTCGTCGCGGCGCTGGCGCTGGCCGACGCGCTGGCCGATGTCTGCGGCCCCAATGCCGCGATCGCGCTGAAATGGCCCAACGACGTGCTTCTGAACGGCGGCAAGGTCGCGGGCATCCTTCTGGAAAGCGCCGGGCAGGGCGGGGCGGTCGGCCACCTGCTGATCGGCATCGGGGTGAACCTGATCGCCGCGCCGCCCTCCGAGGCGGTCGAGCCGGGGGCGGTGCGCCCGGTCTCGGTCCTGGGCGAGACCGGGATGCGGGTCACGGCTGACGAGCTTCTCGATCGCCTGGCCCCGGCCTTCGCCCGCCACGAGGCGCAGTTCGCCACCTGGGGCTTCGCGCCGATCCGCACCGCCTGGCTGGCGCGCGCGGCGCGCCTCGGGCAGCCGATCGTGGCACGGACGATGACCGAGACGGTTCAGGGCACCTTCGAGACCCTGGGCGAGGACGGGGCGCTGATCCTGGCCACGCCCTCGGGCCGCCGCGCCCTGCCCGCGGCGGACGTGTTCTTCTGAAAGGGGCGGACATGCTTCTCTGCATCGACTGCGGCAACACCAACACCGTCTTTTCGGTCTGGGACGGCAAGCAGTTCCTGGCCACCTGGCGGATCGCCACCAACCATCAGCGGACCGCGGACGAGTATTTCGTCTGGCTCTCGACCCTGATCGGGGCGGCGAAGCTGAAGGTCAGGGTGACGGCGGCGATCATCTCGTCCACGGTGCCGCGCGTCGTCTTCAACCTGCGCGTCCTGTGCAACCGCTATTTCGACTGCCGGCCGCTGGTGGTGGGCAAGCCGGACTGCGCGCTGCCGGTCGCACCGCGCGTCGATCAGGGCACCACGGTCGGACCGGACCGCCTGGTCAATGCCGCCGCCGGGTTCGACCGGCACGGGGGCGACCTCATCATCGTCGATTTCGGCACGGCCACGACCTTCGACGTGGTGGACCGCGACGGCGCCTATATCGGCGGCGCGATCGCGCCGGGGGTGAACCTGTCGCTCGAGGCGCTGCATATGGCCGCCGCCGCCCTGCCGCACGTCGATGTCACCAAACCCGCGCAGGTCATCGGCACCAACACGGTCGCCTGCATGCAGGCCGGGATCTTCTGGGGCTATGTCGGTCTGGTCGAGGGGCTGGTCGCCCAGATCAGGGCCGAGCGCGGCCGGCGGATGAAGGTGATCGGCACGGGGGGCTTGGCCTCGCTCTTCGAACAGGGCACAGATGTGTTCGACGCGGTCGAGGACGACCTGACCATGCACGGGCTGGTGCTGATCCAGCGTCACAATCTTGCAGCGGGGACGACATGAGCGACGAACGGCTGATCTACATGCCCCTGGGCGGCGCCGGCGAGATCGGCATGAACTGCTATGTCTATGGCTATGGCAGGCCCGGGGAGGAGCGGCTGATCGTCGTCGATCTGGGCGTGGCCTTCCCGGACATGGACTCTTCGCCGGGGGTCGACCTCATCATGGCCGATGTCGCCTGGCTCGAAGAGAACCGCTCGCGGATCGAGGCGATCTTCATCACCCACGCGCACGAGGATCACATCGGCGCGCTCGGCCATCTCTGGCCGCGGCTGCGCGCCCCGGTCTATGCCCGCAAGTTCACCGCCGCGATCGGCGCGGGCAAGCTCGAGGAGGCGGGCCAGCCCATCGACGCGCTTCATGTCGTCGGGCCCCGCCCGGCGGTGACCGAGGCCGGCCCCTTCAAGGTGCAGTTCGTGCCTGTCAGCCATTCGATCCCCGAAAGCGCCGGCCTGGTGATCGATTCGCCGGCGGGGCGAGTCATCCACACCGGCGATTTCAAGCTGGACGGAAGCCCGGTGGTCGGAGAGCCGTTCAACCCCGAGGAATGGCACCAGATCGGGCGCGAGGCCGGGCAGGTCCTGGCCCTGACCTGCGATTCCACCAACGTCTTCTCGCCCGCCCCCGGCCGGTCCGAGGCGACGCTGGCCGCGCCGATCGCCGAACTGATCGGCCAGCACGAGGGGCTGGTGGTGGCCACCACCTTCGCCTCGAACGTGGCGCGGCTGAAGACACTGGCCGAGGCCGGGCGGGCGGCGGGGCGCTCGATCTGCCTTCTGGGGCGGGCGATGAACAAGATGGTGACCGCGGCCCAGCAGACCGGCATCCTGACCGGATTCCCGCCGGTCCTGACGCCTGAGCAGGCCGAGGAGGTGGGCGACCAGAACCTGATGCTGATCGTTACCGGCAGCCAGGGCGAACGGCGCGCGGCCTCGGCGGCCCTGTCGCGCGGCAAGTATCTGGGCCACGAACTGAAGGAGGGCGACCTCTTCCTGTTCTCGTCAAAGATCATTCCCGGCAACGAGCGCGGCGTCTACCGCATCGTCAACGCCCTGTCCGAAAAAGGCGTCGAGGTGGTGGACGACCGGGGCGGGCTCTACCATGTCTCGGGCCATGCCAACCGCCCGGATCTGGAGGCCGTGCACGAGCTGGTCAATCCGCGCATCCTTGTGCCCATGCACGGCGAGCACCGCCACCTGCGCGAACATGCGGCGATCGCGGCGGCCAAGGGGCTGGCCTCGGCGGTGGTGACCAACGGCACGATGATCTCGCTTGGCGGCGACAAGCCGGTGGTGGTGGCCCATGTCGAGGCCGGGCGGACCTATCTGGACGGGACCGTGCTGATCGGGGCGCTGGACGGGGTGGTGCGCGACCGCATCCGCATGGCGCTGAACGGGCTGGTGCTGGTCACCGTCATCATCGACGAGGGCGGGGAGCCCCTGGGCGACGCCTGGGTCGAGCTGATGGGCCTGCCGGAGAAGGGCGCCGCGGGGCGCGACCTGGCCGAGGAGATGGAGCGCGACCTCTCCGAGTTCCTGGCCAAGGCGGCCGACAAGCTGATCGCCGACGACGACAAACTGGACGAACAGGTCAAGCGCGTGGTGCGGCAGACCGCGCTGGTCGAGGTCGGCAAGAAGCCCGAGGTGGTCTGCGTGATCAGCCGGCTGATGGCCGAATAGGGCGGAGCAGGGGGCCGCCGGTCGTCCGTGTCCGCCGCGATCGGCCTTCAGTCGTCGTGCGGGGTCATGACGCGGGCGAGGCCGCGGGTCAGGAAGTCGGGGACATGGTCGCCCATTCCCACCACCTGGGCATCGTCCTCGGGCCGCTCGCGCCGGCGGTCGCGGCGCCCGCCGCGGTCGGTGTCGGCACCGTCGCGGCGGTCATGCCGCGGGCGGTCCCGCCGATCCTCGCGCCGATCCTCACGCCTGTCATCGCGCTGGTCTTCGTGCCTCTCGGCGGTGGCGGCAGGCTCGGCGGCGGCGATGACCGGCGCCACCGCCTCGATCGGCGTCATCGGCGCCTGCTGGCCGTGGTCCTTGACCGGCCGTTCGCGGCGGTCCTCGCGGCCTCGGCCCTTCGGGGCGGCCGGGCCGCGGCCCTTGCGCTCCTCGTCCTTGCGCGGCGGGCGCTGCGCGGCCTCGGACAGTTCGAACCCTTCGGGGATCGCGCCGCGCGGGATCGGCTTCTTCACCAGGGCCTCGATCGCCTCGAGGTACTTGTGGTCGTGCGGGGTCGCGATCGAGATCGCCGTGCCCTTGCGCCCCGCCCGTCCGGTGCGGCCGATGCGGTGGACGTAGTCCTCGGCATGGCTCGGCAGGTCGAAGTTGAACACATGGCTGACCGCCGGGATGTCGAGCCCACGCGCCGCCACGTCCGAGGCGACGAGGAAGCGCAACGTGCCTTCGCGGAAATCGTCGAGGGTATTCATCCGCTGGCTCTGGTCCAGGTCGCCGTGGATCGGGGCCGCGTCGAACCCGTGAGTTTTCAGCGACTTGGCAAGGATGTCCACCTCAGACTTGCGGTTGCAGAACAGGATGGCATTGGTGCAGGCCTCGCCCTCGGCGCGGATGACGGCGCGCAGAAGCTCGCGCTTGGCCTTGGCGGTCTGGTCCTTGCGGGCGGGGATGATCTCGATCAGGCGCTGCTCGATGGTCTCGGAGGTGGTGGCCTGGCGGGCAACCTCGATCTTGACCGGCGTGTGCAGGAAGGTGTTGGTGATCCGCTCGATCTCGGGGGCCATCGTCGCCGAGAAGAAGAGCGTCTGGCGGGTGAAGGGGGTCAGCTGGAAGATGCGCTCGATGTCGGGGATGAAGCCCATGTCGAGCATGCGGTCGGCTTCGTCCACCACCATGATCTGCACGCCGGTCAGGAGAAGCTTGCCGCGCTCGAAATGGTCGAGAAGGCGGCCGGGCGTCGCGATCAGAACATCGACGCCCCGGTCGATGAGCTTGTCCTGTTCGCCGAACGAGACGCCGCCGATGAGGAGCGCCTTGGTCAGCTTGGTGTGCTTGGCATAGACGTCGAAATTCTCGGCCACCTGCGCGGCCAGTTCGCGCGTCGGCGCCAGCACCAGCGACCGCGGCATCCGCGCGCGCGCGCGGCCCTTCGACAGGAGCGTGATCATCGGGAGCGTGAAGCTCGCGGTCTTGCCGGTGCCGGTCTGGGCGATGCCGAGGACATCCTTGCCGATCAGCGCCGGCGGGATCGCGCCTGCCTGGATCGGTGTGGGGGTCTCATAGCCGGCTTCGGCAACGGCTTTCAGGACCAGCGGGTCCAGGTGCAGGTCGGAAAATCGGGTCATCAGCGTCCATCGCTTTGCGGCATCGGGCCGCAAGGGTGAAGGGACGCGGGAATCTCGGGCGCCCCGGGAAATTGCCTGCCGGATGCAGGCGCCCGCTGGCCTAGCGGAAACCGCCGGAAAGGTCAATCCGAGGCCGGCGAAATGGGAGGGACGAAACGAAGGCGCCGCCCGCGGGGCTGGTGCGGACGGCGTCTTCTTCTTGCGGGTGCGGCCGGGGCTGTGGCCGCCCGCTTTCAGCCAGTTGGTACTAGGTCAGGCCTTGCGCCGCCGCGCCGCCGCCGCGGCACCAAGGGCCGAAATCAGCAGGAGGCCGCCGGCCGGAACCGGAACCGGAGAGGTGTCGAGCCGCACCGCGCCGTTGTGCAGACCGGTATCGGTGCCCGAGCGCTGCGCGACGAGGATCGAGACCGTGTAGGTGCCCGGCCCGAAGTGGAAGCCGCGATGCGAGAAGTTCGGGTTGGCGAAGGCCAGATCCCACTTGTTGCCGGTCGTGAAGCCTGGCGTCGTCATCGAGGTGAGGCCGCGCGAGACATTGTTGGCGAAGACCTGGAAGCGGTCGCCCGAACTGAAGCCGTCGACGATCTTGAGGATCGCATGGCCGGTGAGGGTGAACGAGTAGGTCCGTTTGGCCAGCGTCCCGACCGCGCCGAAGGCGAACGAGGTCCAGCCCGTGTCGATGGTCAGCGGCGTGACCGGTGTCGCCGTCGCCGCGCCCGCCGTCAGCAGGGCGGTGGCGGTCGCCAGGGCCTTGAGGGAGAGGGCTTTCATGGCAGCTCCTGATCGTTAACCATTACAAATCGCTTCTGCCTCTATCTCTTGGAATTGGGACAAATTTTGGGCGAATTAATCTATTTCGCCGGAAGGAAACAATCGTGGCCCGTCTCCGGCAAAATGGCCCTGATTGATCGCTGGTTCGCGCCAATCCTTCAGGTTTCGGCAAGAGGTTGGCCGGCTTTCGGGCGAGAATCGGCTGAAATCCGTGGCTGGCGGCGAGCGGTCGCCACAATTGCGCCACAATCTCCCTCTCGGCGCGGTCTCAGACCATCATTTCCTTGGTCGCCGTGAGCCTCAGCGCCGGGTGATCTCGCAGGTTCCGGTCGATGGCCCATAGCGGGAGAGAGGGCACACGAGGGTCACAGAATCAATAGGCTTGAATCGCAAAGCACGGCGACGTGCTTGAAGGCACATCTGGCAAGGCGAACGCGATCAGACATTTTGTCGAGGGCGCCGCTGCGCGCCAAATAGCCGCAATCGATCGGCAATGCAGAATTGTCATATAGCAGGAGGAACAGCTTGTCGGTTTTGGCGTAGTCCGCCGACTTTTCGATTTTCATTGCCACGATCTTGCAGACGATCGCGGCAAGTTCCTTCTCGGGTTCGTAGCTCAGCCACGGGGATCCCGCACGCGAATTCAGCAAGTTTTGTGCAAGAACTTTACGGCTAGGGTGAGCAGGAAAATCCTTGGTCTTTGGAGGGTGCCACACATCAAGGCCCAACTCTTGGGCAACCGAGCGAGCCTTTGCGACTACCTCGGGAACCAATTCGGCAATTTCGATGCCGATGGTGCCCGAACCCGTGTCGAGCCAGATGTCTGGCCTGTCGCCCTGAGCGAGCCTGAACGGGGGGAGCGGTTTGTCCAGCCAATCATAGGCCTGCTCGGACAGCAGCGCCTGTTTGAGCGTCCATCGCTCCTTTTCCGCGCTGGTACGACCCCGTCTGTTCTCGCAGACCTGCCAATTCGTGGCCGCAAGTTCTTGCTGGAACTCTTGCCAGTCCTGGCCACACAGCAGTGCCGCAAAGTCATCTGGTGGACCAAGCCTCACACCATCATTTCCTTGGTCGCCGTCAGCCTCAGCGCCGGGTGATCGCGCACGATCCGGTCGATGTCCCATTGGAGCCGGGTGAGGTAGACGATGTCGCCGTCATGGTCGTGGGCGATGTGGCCCTTGTTGGCGGCGACGAAGGCTTCGACCTCGGCCTTGGGGCCCGACACCCAGCGGGCGGAGGTGAACTGGGTGGGTTCGAAGCGGACCGGCAGGGAATATTCCTGCTCGATGCGGCTGGCCAGCACCTCGAATTGCAACTGGCCGACGACGCCGACGATGAAGCCCGAGCCGACGCTTGGCTTGAAGACCTTGGCCGCACCTTCCTCGGCGAATTGCATCAGCGCCTTTTCCAGGTGCTTGGCCTTCATCGGGTCGCCGGCGCGCACGGTTTGCAGCAGTTCCGGGGCGAAGGAGGGTATGCCGGTGAAGCGGAGCGTCTCGCCCTCGGTCAGGGCGTCGCCGATCCGAAGCTGGCCGTGGTTGGGGATGCCGATGATGTCGCCGGCCCAGGCCTCTTCGGCCAGTTCGCGGTCGGCGGCGAGGAACATCACCGGGTTGGCGATGGCCATCGGTTTCTTCGAGCGCACATGGGTCAGCTTCATGCCGCGTTCGAAATGACCCGAGGCGAGGCGGACGAAGGCCACGCGGTCGCGGTGCTTGGGGTCCATGTTGGCCTGAACCTTGAAGACGAAGCCGGTGACGGGGCCTTCGTCCGCGCCGATGGTGCGTTCGGCGGCCTTCTGCGGCTGGGGCTGCGGCCCGTACTCGCCGATTCCCGACATCAGCTCCTTGACCCCGAAGGAGTTGATCGCCGAGCCGAACCAGATGGGCGTCATGTGGCCTTCGAGGAAGGATTGCCGGTTGAAGGCGGGCAGGAGTTCGCGGGCCATCTCGACCTCTTCGCGGAGTTTGGCGAGGAGGTCGGCGGGGATGTGGTCGGCGAGGCGGGGGTCGTCGAGGCCGGAAATCTTGATCGACTCGGCCACCTTGTTGCGGTCGGCGCGGTCCATGATCTCGAGGCGGTCGTGCAGGAGGTCATAGGCGCCGATGAAGTCGCGGCCCATGCCGATCGGCCAGGAGGCCGGGGACACGTCGATGGCGAGGTTTTCCTGGATCTCGTCGATGATCTCGAACGTGTCGCGGGATTCGCGGTCCATCTTGTTGCAGAAGGTCAGGATCGGCAGGTCGCGGAGGCGGCAGACCTCGAACAGCTTGCGGGTCTGGGATTCGACGCCCTTGGCGCCGTCGATGACCATGATCGCGGCGTCGACTGCGGTGAGGGTGCGGTAGGTATCCTCGGAAAAGTCCGAGTGGCCGGGGGTGTCGACGAGGTTGAAGCGGAAGGGGCCGAAGTCGAAGGACATGGCCGAGGCGGAAACCGAGATGCCGCGCTCCTGTTCCATCTTCATGAAGTCCGAGCGCGTCCGCCGCGCCTCGCCCTTGGCGCGGACCTGTCCGGCCATCTGGATGGCGCCCCCGAACAGGAGGAATTTCTCGGTCAGCGTCGTCTTGCCGGCGTCCGGGTGCGAGATGATGGCGAAGGTGCGCCGCCGGGCGATTTCGGCGGGCAGGGGTGCGGGGGGCTGGACGGGATCGGACATGGCGCGGCTTTAGCGAAAGCGCGGGCAGGGCGCAATCTGGCCGATGGGCTCAGGCCCCGCCGTCCTTTCGGAATAGCGCCGCCGCCCCCGCCTCGCCGAGCGTGCCGCGTCCGGCCTCGCGGGCGAAGTGCGGGCTGTGGCGAAGGCCGGGGAAGCGGGAGTGCAGCTCATCGGCCAGCTCGTCGGAGAGGTGGCGGACGGTCTCGTCGGTGATCATCAGGCTTTCGGCGGGGATGCCCTCGGCATAGATGATCTCGTGCCGGTCGAAGATCAGGCTGTAATAATCGACGAAGCCGCCCTCGCGCCGCCAGACCCGGTCGCCGTCCACGAGATGCTTGGCCTGCACGAGGATCTCGGCCGCTCCGGTCAGCCGCCGTGCGCCGCGCTGATAGATGAACAACCGGTGGTGGGGGCTGACCACGAGGTCGGCGGAATTGCCAAGCGTGCCGGCCGAGATGACCACCGGGGCGAGGCCGCCCGCGGCGCGCAGCGTGGCCTTGGCGATCCAGCGCAGGGGCTGGGGGCCGCTGTCGCGGGTCAGGACCGCATCGCCTGCGGCCAGCGCCTCGATCCGGCTCTGCCGTCCGCCCGGCAGGGTGATGAGGGTGCCGGCGGCAAAGGAGACGCTGATGACATCGGCAAGGCGCACCCCGCCCGCATCGGGATCGACCGAGACGAGCGTGTAGTCGGTGTGCGGCAGCATCGGCGAGAGGGGCAGGGCGAAGGTGGTGGTGCTGGCCTCGTGCCAGAGGGTGACGATCGCCAGACGCTCGCCCTCGGGCGACAGGAGGGTGAGGATGGCCAGCGGCCAGACCCGGTCGCCCGGCGCGCCTATCGCGGAGCCCGGCGCGATGGTCTGCGCCTCGCCGGGGGTCCGCGGGCGGTTCAGCACCAGCCGGCGGGCGCGGGCCTCGGGCTTCAGCCGGTAGATGTCGCCGGGCAGGCAGTCGTCGGCCGCGCCGATCGGATCGCCGAGGTTGGCGCCGACGGCAACGCGGATCGCGCCACAGGCAAAGGCGTGGACCCCCTGGCTGGGGGGACGATGGACGGGATCGTCGCTCATGTTCCTGTTGTCGCCGAGTCGCGGCCAAGGTCAAGCGCCGTGATGGCCGCAGGGCGGCGGCAGGCCCGATCCGTCCGGCCTCTGGCCAAGGCAGGCGGTATGGCTATGGTGCGGCAAACAGGGAGGCCGGGATGGATCTGGGAATCAGGGGCAAGCGGGCGCTGGTCTGCGCCGGGTCGAAGGGGTTGGGGCGGGGCTGTGCCGAGGCCCTGGCCGAGGCGGGCGTCGATCTGGTGCTGAACGCGCGGGGAGCCGAGGCTCTGGAGGCGACGGCGGCCGCGATCCGGTCGCGCCACGGGGTCAGGGTGACGGCGGTCGCGGCCGACGTCACCGAGGCGGCGGGCCGCGCGCGGCTGCTGGCGGCGGCCGAGGGCGCTGATATCCTTGTCACCAACGCCGCCGGACCGCCGCCGGGCCTCTGGTCGGACTGGGAGCGGGAGGATTTCATCAAGGCGATCGACGCCAACATGCTGACGCCCATCGCGCTGATGAAGGCGCTGTTGCCGGGCATGATCGAACGCGGCTGGGGGCGGGTGGTCAACATCACCTCCTTCGCGGTCAAGGCGCCGATCGCGCAGCTGGGCCTGTCGAACGCCGCCCGCGCCGGGCTGACCGGCTATGTCGCCGGCACCGCCCGGCAGGTGGCCCGGCACGGGGTGGCGATCAACAACCTCCTGCCCGGGGTCCATGCCACCGACCGGTCGGATGCGCTCGACCGGGGGGCGGCCGAGGCGCGCGGCGTCCCGCTTTCGCAGGTCATGGCCGAGCGCGCCGCCTCGATCCCGGCGGGACGCTACGGGACGGCGGCCGAGTTCGGGGCGATGTGCGCCTTCCTGTGCTCGGCCCGCGCGGGCTTCATCGTGGGCCAGAACATCGTGCTGGACGGGGGGGCGCTGAACGCAACGATCTGAGTCCCCCCCCGGGCGAGCCGCCTCGGGCAGGAGGCGCGGGCCGGGACTTGCGGGGGCGGGGGCGGGCTGTTATCTCGCGCCAATGCCCGAGTGTTTTGATCGGGGAAGTGGGGCCGGGTGAGCGAGGAACCTCCAAGACTGGAAGTCGAAGGGCTGGTGCGCCGGTTCGCCGGGCGCGAGGTCGTGGGCGGCGTCTCGTTCGCGATTCCGGCCGGACAGGTGACGTGCCTTCTCGGCCCCTCCGGGTGCGGCAAGTCCACGACGCTCAGGATGATTGCCGGCGTCGACATGCAGGACGAGGGCCGCATCCTCGCCGATGGACGGCTGGTCTGCGACACGGTGTTCCGGGTGCCGCCCGAGCGCCGCGCCATCGGCTTGATGTTTCAGGATTTCGCGCTGTTTCCCCACCTGTCGGTGGCCGACAACGTGGCCTTCGGCCTGCCGCGCACCTCACCGGACCGGGCGGCGCGGGTCGATGCGCTCCTGGAAAGGGTGTCGCTGTCGGGATTCGGCGCCAAGTTCCCGCACGAGCTGTCGGGTGGCGAGCAGCAGCGCGTGGCGCTGGTCCGGGCGCTGGCGCCGCGGCCGCGCATCCTCTTGATGGACGAGCCCTTCTCGGGCCTTGACGAGCGGCTGCGCGACGGCATCCGCGACGACACGCTGGCGCTTCTCAAGGAGGAGGGGGCGGCGGTCCTTCTGGTCACGCACGAGCCGCACGAGGCGATGCGCATGGCCGACGAGATCCTGTTGATGCGGGCGGGCCGGATCGTCCAGCGCGGCGCGCCCTACAACCTTTACAATGCGCCGGTGGACCGGGCGGCGGCGGCCTTCTTCAGCGACATCAACGTGCTGAAGGGCCGCGTGCAGGGGGCACTGACAGGGACCCCGTTCGGCGACTTCCTGACCCCGGGCCTGCCGGATGCGACCGGGGTGGACATCGTCATCCGCCCCCAGCACCTGAAGATCGATTTCGACCGCAACGGGCGCGGGCCGCACCCGACCACCTCGGAGGGCACCCCGGCGCGGGCCTTCGTCGAGCGGGCGCGGTTCCTCGGCCGCGAGAGCCTGGTCGAGTTCCGCCTTGAGGAGGGCGGGGCCGGGCTCAAGGCCTCGGTGCCCGGCGTCTTCCTGCCCCGTCCGGGAACCGCCATGTGGCTGATGCTGCGCCGCGACCGCTGCCTGGTCTTTCCCAGCGACGGCTGAGTCAGCCCGCGAGGCGTGCCCGGTAGTCCGCCAGCGTCTTGCCCGGCTCGGGGCCGAAAGTGCGGCCCGCGGGCGTGAGCGCCGTCACAAGGTCGATGCGGAAGTTCCTGAAATCGTTCTTGTTCTCGCACCATGCGGTCAGGGTCCAGACCCGGCCCCAATATTCCAGCTGCAAGGGTCGGATGCGGCGGTTCGAACTGCGTCCGGCAAGATCGCGGTAGGACATGTCAAGCTTCTCGCAGGCCCGGATCGCGGCGCGGATCGTGGGCAGCCAGGGCGCGGCGCGGGCGGCCTCGGGGCTGGCGAAGACGAAGGTGTCGACGGGCGGCGGCGTGGCGGCGGCGGGTGACACGGCGGCGATCTTCAGGCCGAGCGTATGGGCGGCATAGGCCATCTGGCTGTCGGCGGCGCTGGCGACGAGCGCGATGCCGAGGCGGAGCGCCTCCATCTCGGGCTGGGTCAGGGCGACGGGCGGCAGGGTGATCGGCGCGGTCAGCATGTAGCCGACGCCGCGCTCGCCCTCGACCGGCAGGCCCGAGGCCTGAAGCGTCGCCATGTCGCGCCAGATGGTGCGGACCGAGACGCCGAGGCGCAGGGCCAGGTCGGCGGCTCGGTGAAGCTTGCCGTCGCGCAGAATCCGGGTCAGCTCGTGCAGTCGATCGGTTCGCATCGGGAGGGCTGCTGGCGGGTGTGGCATGTAACTGACATAATCATGTCAGTTGAACAAGGCTCGCAGCGGCCCGGCGCCGTCAAAAAGACGCGGGCGCGGCGTCAACGGCCTTTGATCGGCGGCGATCTGCGATTAAACCGTCGAGGTCAACTGGACCGCTGGCCGGTCCGAACGCCAAAGGAGACGGCGATGGGTTCATTCAGTTTCATGCACATCCTGGTGGTGGCGGTCGTGGTTCTGGTCCTGTTCGGCAAGGGCAAGGTGTCCGCGCTGATGGGCGAGGTCGGCAAGGGCATCTCGGCCTTCAAGAAGGGCGTGGGCGACGGTCAGGCCGAGCTGGAGAAGGAAGCGGCCGACGCCGCGCGCGACGTGACGCCTCCGGTCGAGAAGGACAAGGCCTGAGTCCGCAACCGAACGGGCCGGGGGGTCGTCTGAATGCTTGACATTGGCTGGAGCGAGCTGCTGCTGATCGGGGTCGTGGCGCTGATCGTGGTCGGGCCGAAGGATCTGCCGGTGATGTTCCGCACCCTCGGCCGCTTCACGGCCAAGGCACGGTCGATGGCGCGCGAGTTCCAGCGGGCGATGGACGACGCGGCCAAGTCCACCGGCGTGCACGAGACGATGAAGGACGTGCGCGACCTCACGTCGAAGAAGAGTCTGGGGCTGACCGCGCTGGAAAACGCCGCCGACAAGTTCGAGAAGTGGAACCCGATGAAGCCCGAGGCCCGGCCGGCCTCGCCCGCGCCGACCCTCGCCAGCGCCCAGCCCGCGAAGGCAGAGCCCGCCGCGACCGAAACGGTGGCGCGGTCCGAGCCGGGGCCGGCGACGAAAGCCCTGGCCGAGAAGGTCGCGCGCCAGCGCAAGGCGCGGCAGGCCAAGGCGAATGGCCGGGACGGCGGCGAGGGGGTGGCGCTCGACGCCGAACCCGCCCCCGCCGAGGGCGCTGCGCCCGCAGAGCCCGCCAGGACCCGGCGCCCGCGTGCCAAGGCCGCCCCCGCTGCGCCGAACGGCGCCGCCCCGGCCAAACCTGCGGGCAAGGACCGGAAATCGAAGGCAGATCCGGCCAGGCGAGCAGCGGCGGCCGTCACCGCACCTGCCGCCAGGGCGCGCAAATCCCCCACCAAGAAGATTGACGCATGACCACCGCAAGGCCCGACGAACTCGACGAATCGACTGCGCCCCTGATCGAGCACCTGATCGAACTGCGCACGCGGATCATCTGGTCGATCCTCGCCTTCGTGGTGGCGATGATCGCCTGCTACACGGTGTGGAATCCGATCTTCAACTTCCTGACCCATCCGGTGTGCGGCGCGCTCGAGGCGCGGGGGCAGAATTGCAACCTCAGCCTCATCAAGCTGCAGGAAGGCTTTTTCGTCGCGGTCAGCATCGCCATGTTCGGCGGGCTGGTCCTGTCCTTTCCGATCATCGCCTATCAGCTGTGGCGGTTCGTGGCGCCGGGGCTTTACAAATCCGAGAAAAGCGCCTTCCTGCCCTTCCTCATCGCCTCGCCGCTGATGTTTCTGGTGGGCGCGGCCTTCGCCTACTATGTGGTCCTGCCGATCGCCTTCAAGTTCTTCCTCGGCTTCCAGCAGGGGATGGTGGTGCCGCCGTCCGGCGAGGCCGCGAAGAACGCCGACATCCCTGCGGGCATCGTCTTCCAGGGCTCGGTCCAGGAATATCTCAGCCTGACGATGAAGCTCATCACCGCCTTCGGCATCTGCTTTCAGCTGCCGGTGCTTCTCACGCTGATGGGGCGGGCGGGACTGGTCACCGCCAAGGGCCTGTCGTCGATGCGCAAGTATGCGGTGGTGGTGATCCTGATCGTCGCCGCCATCGTCACACCCCCCGACGTGATGAGCCAGCTGATCCTGTTCTTCGCCATCTATCCGCTTTACGAAGTGTCGATCTTCCTGATCCGCCGCCACGAGAAGAAGCGCGAGGCCCAGTTGCGCGCCGAGGGCCTGTGGTTCGAGGATGACGAGGAGGAGGGCGATTCCGACAGCACGACCGATGTGGCGAAGAAATGAGCGAGGCGCTGATGCGGCGCATCGCCGAGGCGCTTGAACGGCTGGCCCCGGTGCCGGGGCGCGCGCCGGATTTCGCGAAGGCCGACGCCTTTGTCTGGCATGTCGCCCCCGACCGGCTGGACCCGGTGGCCGAGGTCGCCCGCGTCGATCTGGGCCTTCTGAAGGGGATCGACAGGGCGCGCGACATCCTTCTGGAGAACACCCTGCATTTCGCCGCCGGCCTGCCGGCGAACAACGCGCTTCTGTGGGGCGCGCGCGGGATGGGAAAGTCGAGCCTGGTCAAGGCGATCCACGCCGAAGTTCTTGCGCGTGGCCATGCCCTGGCCATCGTCGAGATCAGCCGCGAGGATCTGGCCGCGATCGGGCGGCTGCTGTCGGTCCTGCGCGAGGCCCGTGACCGGCGCTTCCTTCTGTTCTGCGACGACCTGTCCTTCAGCCATGACGACCAGCATTACAAGGCGTTGAAGGCGGTTCTTGACGGCGGGATCGAGGGCCGGCCCGCGAACGTCATCTTCTACGCCACCTCGAACCGCCGCCACCTGATGCCGCGCGAGATGATCGAGAACGAACGGTCGAGCGCCATCAACCCCTCCGAGGCGGTCGAGGAGAAGGTGTCGCTCTCGGATCGTTTCGGCCTGTGGCTGGGCTTCCATCCCTGTTCGCAGGACGAGTATCTGGCGATGATCCGGGCCTATTGCGATGCCCACGGGGTCGCGGTCGATGACGCGACGCTGCGCGCCGAGGCGATCGAATGGCAGGCGACACGGGGCGCGCGGTCGGGGCGGGTGGCCTGGCAGTTCTTCACCGATCTTGCGGCCCGGCACGGCATCCGCCTCTGAGCCCCGCGACGCGCGGAACCGCCCGCGGCCCTTGCGGCCCCCGTCGCGCACCACTAAGACTCGGGTAAGACCGACCGCATAACACTAGAACCGCGACCCGAACCACTGGCAGGCGACCATGAAAGACCCGATCGATACCTACATGAACACCCTCGTGCCGATCGTGGTCGAACAGACCTCGCGCGGGGAACGCTCCTACGACATCTATTCGCGCCTTTTGAAGGAGCGGATCATCTTCCTGGCCGGCCCGGTCCATGACGGGCTTTCGACCCTGATCTGCGCGCAGCTCCTGTTCCTCGAGGCGGAAAACCCCTCGAAGGAAATCGCCATGTACATCAACAGCCCCGGCGGGGTCGTGACCTCGGGCCTGTCGATCTACGACACGATGCAATACATCAAGCCCAAGATCTCGACCCTGGTGATCGGGCAGGCGGCCTCGATGGGCTCGCTCCTGCTGACCGCGGGCGAAAAGGGGATGCGCTTCTCGCTTCCGAACAGCCGGGTCATGGTCCACCAGCCCTCGGGCGGCTATCAGGGCCAGGCGACCGACATCATGATCCATGCGCGCGAGACCGAAAAGCTGAAGCGGCGCCTGAACGAAATCTACGTCCGCCACACCGGCAACGATCTGGCGACGGTCGAGGCCGCGCTCGAGCGCGACAATTTCATGTCGGCCGAGGACGCCAAGGAATGGGGCCTGATCGACGACATCCTGTCGTCGCGCGCCCCCGACGCGACCGACGAAAAGTGAGGGCTCCCGCCAGGGGGCGGGATTTTTGACGTTGTGATGGACAAGGTGCTGCCCTAATCTTGACGAAAAGGGCGGCTTCAAATGGCCCGGAGGTCCGGGCCAGGCCGCAGAGGATGACGATGGCGAACAACCCAGGCAGCGACAGCAAGAACACCCTCTATTGCTCGTTCTGTGGCAAGAGCCAGCATGAGGTCAGGAAGCTGATCGCCGGGCCGACGGTCTTCATCTGCGACGAATGCGTCGAACTGTGCATGGACATCATCCGCGAAGAGACCAAGACCTCGGGGCTGAAGGCGACCGACGGGGTGCCCACGCCGCGCGACATCTGCAAGGTGCTGGACGACTATGTGATCGGCCAGGAACATGCCAAGCGCGTCCTGTCGGTGGCAGTCCACAATCACTACAAGCGGCTGAACCACGCCGCCAAGTCGCACGACATCGAACTGTCGAAGTCGAACATCCTGCTGATCGGCCCCACCGGCTGCGGCAAGACGCTTCTGGCGCAGACGCTGGCGCGCATCCTCGACGTGCCCTTCACGATGGCCGACGCGACGACGCTGACCGAGGCCGGCTATGTCGGCGAGGATGTGGAAAACATCATCCTGAAGCTCCTCCAGGCCAGCGAATACAACGTCGAGCGCGCGCAGCGCGGCATCGTCTATATCGACGAGGTCGACAAGATCACGCGGAAGTCCGACAATCCCTCGATCACCCGCGATGTCTCGGGCGAGGGGGTGCAGCAGGCGCTTCTGAAGATCATGGAGGGGACCGTGGCCTCGGTGCCGCCGCAGGGCGGGCGCAAGCATCCCCAGCAGGAATTCCTTCAGGTCGACACCACGAACATCCTCTTCATCTGCGGCGGCGCCTTCGCGGGCCTCGAAAAGATCATCGCGCAGCGCGGCAAGGGGTCGGGCATCGGTTTCGGCGCCGACGTGAAGGACCCCGACGCGCGCGGGGCGGGCGAGTTGTTCAAGGAGCTGGAGCCCGAGGATCTGCTGAAGTTCGGGCTGATCCCCGAATTCGTCGGCCGCCTGCCGGTGATCGCCACCCTGACCGACCTGGACGAGGCGGCGCTGGTCACCATCCTGACCGAGCCGAAGAACGCCCTGGTCAAGCAGTATCAGCGCCTGTTCGACATCGAGGGGGTCAAGCTGACCTTCACCCCCGACGCGCTGGCCGCCATTGCCAAGCGCGCGATCAAGCGCAAGACCGGCGCGCGCGGCCTGCGCTCGATCATGGAAGACATCCTGCTGGACACGATGTTCGAACTTCCGGGCCTTGGATCGGTGCAGGAAGTGGTGGTCAACCAGGACGCCGTCGATGCCGAAGGGGCCAAGCCGCTTCTGATCCATTCCGACGCCAAGAAGGAAGCCGCCTCGGCCGGCTGACCGGGGGTCGGATCGCGCCCTCTCTTCTGCGGCAGTGCCTTGATCGCAATCGGGTTCTTCACCGGGGCAGCGCGCTGGCTTCGGATGAGCCGGGTTCCGTCTTGGCCGTTCAGCCTGTACGCGCCTGCCCTTTCACCGTGGTTCAAGTATCCCGGGGGTCAGGGGGCAGGGCCCCCTGCCTTCGGCCCCCTGCCTCAGGTGCGGAAATGCTTGGACAGCTTCAGCCCCTGTCCCTGGTAATTCGAGGCGATGCCGGCGCCATAGAGCCGTTCGGGCCGCTCCTGCATCCGCTCATAGACCAGCCGACCCACGACCTGCCCGTCCTCCAGCACGAACGGCGCCTCGTGGCAGCGCACCTCGAGCACCCCGCGTGAGCCTTGGCCGCCCGCGGCGCCGTGGCCGAAGCCCGGATCGAAGAAGCCGGCGTAGTGGACGCGGAATTCGCCGACCATCGCCAGATAGGGGGCCATCTCCGCGGCATGGTCGGGCGGGATGGTCACGGCCTCGCGGCTGACGAGGATGTAGAAGGCGCCGGGGTCGAGGATGATGCGGCTGTCGCGGGTGCGCACCTCCTCCCAATAGTCGGCGGGGGCGTAGTGGCCGATGCGGTCGAGGTCGATGACGCCGGTGTGCGGCTTGGCGCGGTAGCCGACCAGATCGCCCGCGCGCGGGCTGAGATCGACGGAGAAGCCCAGCCCCCCGGAGATGAGGGCGCGGCCCGAGACAAGCGGGCTGGCGGCGTGCAGCGCCGCGAGTTCGCCATCCGACAGGATCGCCTGCCCGGCGCGAAAGCGGATCTGGTTCAGGCGCATTCCCGGCCGGACGAGGACCGAGAAGGAGCGCGGGCAGATCTCGGCGTAAAGCGGCCCCTGATAGCCCTCGGCGATGCGGTCGAACTCGACGCCCCCGTCGGTGATCGTCCGGGTCAGGAGGTCGAGCCGCCCGGTCGAGCTTTTGGCATTGGCGACGGCGCTGAGCCCCGGCGGCAGGGCGAGGCTCTCCATCAGCGGCACCAGATAGACGCAGCCCTTTTCCAGGACCGCACCGCCCGTGAGGTCGATCCGGTGCATCTCGAATTCCGAGATCCGGCTGGCGACCGTCCGGCCGAGGCCCGCCAGGAACGAGGCCCGGACCCGATAGGCGACCTGGCCCAGCCGCAGGTCGAGGCTGGCGGGCTGCACCTGCCCCTCGCCGATCGCCGGGCTGGCGGTGATCGCGTCCGAGGCGATCATCCGGCGGATGCCGCGGTCGGCCAGAACCCCGATGTCGGTCATGCGATCCCCCGGAAAAGCCAAGGCCCATCCCTGCGACAGGATGGGCCTTTGTCGAAATGGTCGGGCCGGTGAGATTCGAACTCACGACCTTCCGCCCCCCAGACGGACGCGCTAACCAGGCTGCGCCACGGCCCGACAGGGGGCTCTATAAGCCGGTTCGCAGGGCGGGGGCAAGCGGCAAAACGCATGGGCGCCGGGGCTTTTCCGGCCTAGGGCCGCGAGCGCTGGCCATCGGCCGCGCGGCGGGCGTGAAGCACCTGCAACCGTTGGTAAATCTCGGTCAGCTCGGTCTGCCGCTGGGCGGCGTGATAGGCGGTCATCGCCCGCAGGAGCGCCGCCGCCGGCAGGATGACGCCTTCGGATGGCGCATCCCCCGGATGGGGGCTGCGCTCGGCCTGGCCCGTCAGCGCCTGCGCGGCCTCGCGGTCGCGCTGAAGGTCGGCACGGGCCAGGACACCGGGGGCGCGGTCGGGCAGCGGGCCGCCGCCGCGGGTGATGGGGCTGGTGGGGAACAGGTCGGTCACGGCGTCTTCCGGCAGTTCGGGCGCGGCTTCATCGACCAGATCTGCGGCAATGTCCAGTGGCGCGGCCGGGGCAGATGCATTCAGGGCAGCAGCATTCACGGCAGGCGCATCCGGGGCCGGACCGGCGGCAGGCTCGCCCTCATGGCCGTGGCCGGCCAGCCCGGCGACATGGCGCACGCCCTGCTCGCGCAAGAGTTTCTGGACGCCGCGGATGGTCAGGCCGTCCTCGTGCAGAAGCCGCTTGATCCCGCCCAGGAGCGCCACGTCTGCGGGCCGGTAATAGCGCCGCCCGCCGGCGCGCTTGACCGGCTTGATCTGGGCAAAGCGGCTTTCCCAGAAGCGCAGCACATGCGCGGGCGTGTCGAGCGCGTCGGCAACTTCGCTGATGGTGCGGAAAGCCTCGGCCGACTTGGACATCGCGGGCGCCCTCAGCGGCGGTTTCCGGTCGCCACGCGCTCTTTCATCAGGTGCGAGGGGCGGAAGGTCATCACCCGGCGCGGATGGATCGGAACTTCGTCGCCGGTCTTGGGGTTGCGGCCGATGCGGGCCGACTTGGCGCGCACCGAGAAGGTGCCGAAGGACGAGATCTTGACGGTTTCACCCGCGGCAAGGGCGTCGGACATGTGCTGGAGCACGCTTTCGACCAGCTGCGCGGATTCGTTTCGCGACAGGCCGACGGCCGTGTAGACGGCCTCGCTCAGATCCATGCGGGTCAAGGTCTTGTCGCTCATCCACTCCCCCTGTGCCTGAAATCGGGGTCAGGATGGGGGCATTGAATTTACGAGTCAATATCAATGGCTTGGAAAGAGCTTTTCAGGCGGCGATTCACCAGCGGAGAACCACCGCCCCCCAGGCCAGACCGCCGCCGATCGCCTCGGTCACGACGATGTCGCCTTCGCTGACCTGGCCGCGTGCCTTGCCCACCGAAAGGGCGAGGGGAATCGAGGCGGCCGAGGTGTTGCCGTGGTCCTGCACGGTGACCACGACCCGCTCCATCGGAACCTGCATCCGCCGGGCGGTGCCCTCGATGATGCGCAGGTTGGCCTGGTGGGGGACGATCCAGTCGACATCGGCGGCGCTCAGGCCCGCCTTGTCCAGCGCCGTGTGGGCGGTTTCCGCAAGCTTTTCAATGGCATGTCGAAAGACCTGATTGCCCTGCATCCGCAGGTGGCCGGCGGTTCCGCTGGTCGAGACGCCGCCGTCCACATAGAGGAGATCGAGGTGCGATCCGTCGGAATTCAGGTCGGCCGACAGGATGCCGCGGTCGGCCGCGGTGCCCTCGCCGCCGGCGGCTTCGAGGATCAGCGCCCCGGCCCCGTCGCCGAAAAGGACGCAGGTCGAGCGGTCGGTGAAGTCGAGGATGCGGCTGAAGGTCTCGGCGCCGATCACCATCACCCGGCGCGCCTGGCCGGCAAGGATCAGCGCATTGGCGTTGGCCAGCGCGAAGACGAATCCGGCGCAGACCGCCTGAACGTCGAAGGCAAATCCCGTGGTCAATCCGATCTTTGCCTGGATCATTGTTGCGACCGAAGGGAAGGTCAGATCCGGGGTCGAGGTGGCGACGATGATCGCGTCGATGTCGGCGGCCCCGAGTCCCGCGTCGTCAAGCGCGGCGCGCGCGGCGGCGGCGCCGAGGTCGGAGGTGGTCTCGCCCTCGGCGGCGAAATGGCGCCGCTCGATCCCCGAGCGGGTGCGGATCCATTCGTCGCTGGTGTCCAGGCTGGCCTCGAACTCGGCATTGGGAACCACGCGGGCGGGCAGATAGTGGCCCACACCCCTCACTACGGCACGAATGGTCATTCAGCGGTTCCGTTCTTTTCGCCGGCTTCGGTCCGGGCATCCTGCCCCGCCGCCGCGGCAGAGGCAACCCGGGCCTTGAGCCGTTCGGTGAAGCCCGAGGCGGCGAGGCGGCGGGCCAGCTGGATTGCGGCCGACACGCCGGTGGCGTCGGCCGACCCGTGCGACTTGACCACGGTGCCGTTCAGCCCGAGGAACACCCCGCCGTTCACCCGGCGCGGGTCGATCCGCTGTTGCAGGGCCCGCAGCGAGCCAAGCGCCAGGAGCGCGCCAAGCCGCGACAGAAGGGTGGAGTTGAACGCCTCGCGCAGGAAGTCCCCGATCAGCTTGGCGGTGCCCTCGCCGGTTTTCAGGGCGATGTTGCCGGTGAAGCCGTCGGTGACGATCACGTCGACCCGGCCCGACGGCAGGTCGCTGCCTTCGACGAAGCCGACATAGTCGAAGGTGCCGGCCTCGGTCGCGGCGGCGATCAGGTCCTGGGCTTCGCGGATTTCGGCGCGGCCCTTGTGCTCCTCGGTGCCGACGTTCAGCAGGCCCACGCGCGGGCGGGAAAGGCCAAGGCCGTTGCGCGCGTAGGAGGCCCCCATCAGCGCATATTGCAGAAGGTCGGGGGCATCGGCCTTGATGTCGGCCCCCACGTCGAGCATGACCGCAAAGCCGCGGGCGGTGCGGTTCGGCCAGAGGCAGGCGATGGCCGGGCGGTTGATGCCGGGCAGCTTGCGCAGGCGGATCATCGACAGCGCCATCAGCGCGCCGGTGTTCCCGCACGAGACGGCGGCGGCGGCGCGCCCGTCCCTGACCGCGTCCAGCGTCGACCACATCGAGGTCGCCTGGCCGTGGCGCATCACCTGGCTGGGCTTGTCCTCCATCGTCACCACGCCCTCGGCATGGCAGATGGTGGCGCGTCCGGCCAGTTCGGGGCGTTTGGCGATCAGGGACGCAAGCTCGGGTTCGGACCCGTGGACAAGGAAGTGCAGGTCCGGGCAGTGCGCGAGGCTGTCGGCCATGCCGGCGACGACGGCGGCCGCTCCGCGGTCGCCGCCCATCGCATCAATGGAAATGACGATTCGATCCGTCCGGCCCGAGACGCTCGGCTCCCCCGTCTGGGTATCGTCAGGCGGCATGGGGCGCGGGACCGGTCACGCCGCCTCAGGCGGCCGCGTCGTCCAGATCGACTTCCGCCGCCTGGGCGACGATTTCCCTGCCGTCATAGTGGCCGCAGGCGCCGCAGACGTGATGCGGGCGCTTCAGCTCGCCGCAGTTCGGGCATTCGTTGGGATTCGCGGCGACCAGCGCATCATGGGCGCGGCGCATGTTGCGGCGGGACCGCGTGGTCCGGTTCTGGGGGACAGCCATGTCACAACCTCGGGTTTCTGGGGGCGGGGCCCCGGTTTTCCAGGGGTGTCGTCACTGGTTGCCGAAACGCGACCGGGTGCGAACCCAAGATAGAAGCAAGGCCGGGAACATACTGCGATTCCGCGCGGGCGCAAGTCTTTTCTGGCCGCTCGCGGCCGGAGTGCCGCAGGGTATTGCTGCATTGCGGCATCCGCAGCCCTATCGCGTCTTGCCGCCCTCTCCGGCCTTGCCCAGAAGGTCGGCGAGGCCGGCAAAGGGGCGCATCCTTTCGTCGGTCAGGGGTTCGGCGCCGTCCGAGGCGGCGACATGGCCCGAGAAGGCGGCGCCGGGGGCGCGGGGGTAGGGCGGCAGGGCCAGCGCCAGGGCCTCGGTCAGGACCGCGCCCAGGTCGATCACGTCGCCCAGGGGTTCGATGCTGTCATCCTCGGGCATCTCGGTCTCTTCGGCCTCGGGCTCGTGCCAGTCGGCGAGATAGCGGCGCTCGACCGGCTCGTCGATGCGCGCCGCGACCGGATCGAGCGTCACGATGCAGGCCTGGACGACATCGGCGCTCAGCCGGGCGCTGAGGGCGAAGTCGTTGCGGCCGGCCGGGCGGATCTCGCCGGTCAGGCGCACATGCGGCAGGTCGAGCAGCCCGAGCGCCGCGGCGATCGCGGTGCGCTCGGCCGCCTCGGGGGCGAGGTCGAAGCGCAGGGGTTTGCGCTGCGGCAGGGCGGCGCGGCGGATCGGGTGCGAAAAGGGCTGTTGGTCCTGCATGATCGGGTCCGCGCGATGCCCGGGGGCCCCTGGGTGGCCGTGAAGGCGGGTCGGTCATGGTTTCGGTCCTTGTCGGACAGGCCCGCCATGATGTAATCGGGATAGTAGCCTTCGTGTCGGAAGGCAAGCATGCGGAACGGCGCGAGGGCAGTGTGAGGCTGATGAGACGTTTTACCAAGGCCG
>JAFEFU010000023.1 GCA_018240425.1 Pseudomonadota bacterium
GCAGGCGGCTCATCCCTGGCCCCGCGTCGCGATCGAGTAAAGCTCGCCCGGCCGGATCAGCAGGTCGAGCGCCAGTTTCGCGCAGACCGCAAGGACCAGAAGCGCCAGAAGGATGCGCAGCTGCTCGGGCTTCAGCCTGATCGCCAGCCCGGCCCCGATCTGGGCGCCGATCACCCCCCCGACGATCAGCAGCAGGGCCAGCATCATGTCCACCGACTGGTTGGTGAAGGCATGCATGAAGGTGGTGAAGGCGGTGACGAAGATGATCTGGAAAAGCGAGGTGCCGATCACGACCTTGGTTGGCATGTTCAGGAGATAGATCATCGCCGGCACCATGATGAAGCCGCCGCCGACGCCCATGATCGCCGACAGGACGCCCACCCCCAGGCCGACGAGGGCTGGGGGGATGACGCTGATGTAAAGGCCCGAGGTGCGGAACTTCAGCTTCAGCGGCAGCCGGTGCACCCACATGTGCTGGCTGCGCCGGATGGCCGTCGCGGCCTTTTTCGCCCGGTGCAGGCTGCGCAGGCTTTCCTGAAGCATCAGGGCGCCGATGATGCCGAGGAACACCACATACGAAAGCTGCACGACCAGGTCGATCTGGCCGAGACGCGACAGGGTGTTGAAGATCGCGATGCCCGCGCCCGAGCCGGCGAGGCCCGACAGCAGCAGCACCATTCCCATGCGCACGTCGACGGTCTTGCGCTTCAGGTGGACGAGAACGCCCGAGATCGACGAGGCGACAACCTGGTTGGCGCCGGTGGCCACCGCGACCGGCGGGGGGATGCCGATGAAGAACAGAAGCGGCGTGATGAGAAAGCCGCCGCCCACGCCGAACAGCCCCGACAGCAGGCCCACGATCCCGCCCAGCCCGAGAAGCACCAGGGCATTGACCGAAACTTCGGCGATCGGCAGATAAATCTGCATTCGGAATCCGGTTCTTGCGGGGGCCTCGACCTGAGCGAGTGATGATACCGAACGCCGCCGCTGTCAAAGGGGCAAAGCCGGTTTTCCGGCCTTCCCTCAAAGATTTGCGGGCCAGGGGCCATCTGGCCTCATGCTTTGGGAAAAACTGGCTCAGCGCTCCTTGACGTAGGGCTCGCCCCCGGCCCGGGGCGGGATGGCGCGGCCGACGAAACCGGCAAGGATCACCATCGTGAGGATATAGGGCGTGGCCTGCATCAGTTGCAGGGGCACGGGGATGCCGGCGATCTCGAGGTTCTGATAGCGGTTGGACACGGCTTCGAGCAGGCCGAACAGCATCGTCGCCCCCAGGCAGTACCAGGGCCGCCATTTGGCGAAGATCAGCGCGGCCAGCGCGATGAAGCCGCGCCCGGCGGTCATCTCCTTGCCGAAGCCCGCCGACAGGCCGGTGGCGAGATAGGCCCCCGCCAGCCCGCAGAGCGCGCCGCAGATCATCACCGCCGAATAGCGCATCCGCACCACCGAGACGCCGGCGGTATCGACCGCGGCCGGATTCTCGCCCACCGCGCGCAGCCTGAGCCCGAAGCGGGTGCGGTAGAGCACCCACCAGGACGCCGGCACGAGGAGGAAGGCGACATAGACGAGGATGGAATGGCCGGACAGAACCTCGTGGTAGAAGGGGCCGATGACCGGGATCGCCTGAGCCTGCTCGGCGAAGGGCAGGGCGATGGTGCCAAAGCGCGCCGCCCCGGAGAGGGCCGGGGTCTTGCCGCCGAGGCCGAACCATTCCTGCCCGACCAGAACCGTCAGGCCCGAGGCGAGGAAGTTGATCGCCACCCCCGAAATCAGCTGGTTGCCGCGAAAGGTGATCGACGCCAGCCCGTGCAAAAGCGACATCAGGATCGCGGCCCCGACTGCGGCCAGAAGTCCCACCCACACGGAACCTGACACCGCGGCGATGGCCCCCGAGGCGAAGGCCGCCATCAGCATCTTGCCCTCAAGCCCGATGTCGAAGATGCCGGCGCGTTCGGAGAAGAGCCCGGCAAGACAAGCCAGAAGCAGCGGTACCCCCAGGCGCACGGTCGAGGCGAGGATCTGCAGAAGGGTGGGATAGTCCATCACTCGGCCCTCCGGCGCAGGATCATGAACAGCCTCTCGACCGGCAGGCGGATCATGTTGTCCAAGGCCCCGGTGAACAGGATCACCAGCGCCTGGATGACGGTGATGAGGTCGCGCGGGATCGTCGTCCACAGTGCCAGTTCCGCGCCGCCCTGATAGAGGAAGCCGAAGAGAAGCGATGCCAGCACCACGCCCAGCGGGTGCGAGCGTCCCATCAGCGCCACGGCGATGCCGATGAAGCCCGCGCCCTCGACCGAGTTGAGCAGAAGCCGCTGCGCCTCGCCCATGACGTTGTTGATCGCCATCATCCCCGACAGGCCGCCCGAGATCAGCATGGCGATCATCGTGATCCTGACCGGAGAAATCCCGGCATAGACCGCCGCGCGCTCGGACTTGCCGAAGGCACGCACCATGTAGCCCAGCCGCGTCCGCCAGATCAGCACCCAGACCAGCCAGCAGCAGAGAAGCGCGATGAAGAAGGTGATGTTCGCCGGCGTGTTCTTGTCGAAGACCGATCCGAGAAGCGGCAGGTCGTGAAAGCGCGGCAGGGTCGTCACCGCCGGAAAGTCGGCGGAGGCCGGGTCCATCGAGCCCTTGGGCTTCAGGACGTAGGAGAGAAGGTAGTTCATCAGCGAGGCGGCGATGAAGTTGAACATGATCGTCGTGATGACGATATGGCTGCCGCGCTTGGCCTGAAGCCAGGCCGGGATCGCCGCCCAGGCCGCGCCGAACAGGGCCGACGTGACGATGGCCGCGATCAGCGCCAGCGACCAGTGCGGCCAGGGGACGAACAGGCACACCAGCGCCACCCCGAGGCCGCCGAGCGTCGCCTGCCCCTCGCCGCCGATGTTGAACTGGCTGGCGTGAAAGGCGACCGCGACGCCCAGGCCGGTGAACATGAAGTTGGTGGCGTAATACATCATGTAGCCCCAGCCTTCGGCGCGGAAGAAGGTGCCCTCGACCATCGTCTTGATCGCCTCGACCGGGTTCTCGCCGATGGCGAGGATCACCAGCGCCGAGATGGCGAAGGCGATCACCAGGTTCAGGACCGGGATCAGCGCCAGATCGGCCCAACGCGGCATCTTCTGCATCAGGCAGCCTCCCCGCCGACCCCGGCCATCAGCAGGCCCAGTTCACGTTCGTCCGTCTCGCCGGGCAGCCGCTCGCCCATGATCCGCCCGTCGAACATGACGGCGATGCGGTCCGAAAGGCTCATGATCTCGTCCAGTTCGACCGACACCAGCAGCACCGCCTTGCCCGCATCGCGCAACTCGACGATGCGCTTGTGGATGAACTCGATCGCGCCGATGTCCACGCCCCGCGTCGGCTGGCCGACCAGCAGAAGGTCGGGGTTCCTTTCGATCTCGCGCGCGAGGATGATCTTCTGCTGGTTGCCGCCGGAAAAGCTTTTGGCCGCCAGCGTCGGGATCGGCGGGCGCACGTCGAAGCGCGCCATCTTGCCCTCGGTGTCCTTGACCAGCGCCGCGTTGTCCATCAGAAGCGCGTTCTTCTGATAGGCCGGATCGTGGTGATAGCCGAAGGCCACGTTCTCCCAGGCGGTGAAATCCATGATCATGCCAAGGTGCTGGCGGTCCTCGGGGACATGGGCGATGCCGTCGGCGCGGCGCGACTGGCCGTCGGAATGGCGCCCGGTCAGGTCGAGGTCGCGCCCGTTCACCCGGACCCTGCCGGTGCCGTGCTGGATGCCGCCAAGGACGGCGAGAAGCTCGGACTGGCCGTTGCCCGCCACCCCGGCGATGCCGAGGATCTCGCCCGCGCGGATCGACAGGCTGACGCCCTTGACCCGCTCGACCCCGGCGCCGTCACGGACCTTGAGGTCTTCGATTTCCAGGACCGTCGCCCCCGGCCGGGCCGGCCCCTTGGGCACGTTCAGAAGCACCTTGCGCCCGACCATCAGCTCGGCCAGCTCCTCGGGCGTCGTGTCGGCGGTCCTGACCGTCGCCGTCATCTCGCCCCGCCGCATGACGCTGACGGTCTCGGTGATCTCCATGATCTCGCGCAGCTTGTGGGTGATGAGGATGATGGTCTTGCCCTGATCCTTCAGCCCCTTGAGGATGCGGAACAGATGGTCGGCCTCGTCCGGGGTCAGAACCCCGGTCGGCTCGTCGAGGATCAGGATGTCGGCGTGGCGGTAAAGCGCCTTGAGGATTTCCACCCGCTGCTGGTGGCCGACCGACAGATCCTCGATCAGCGCGTCGGGATCGACCTCAAGCTCGTATTCGCGGGCGAGGTCGGCCAGCGCCCTGCGCGCCTTGGCCAGCGATGGGCGCAGAAGCGCGCCATCCTCGGCCCCCATGATCACGTTTTCCAGGACGGTGAAGTTCTGCACCAGCTTGAAATGCTGGAAGACCATGCCGATGCCGGCGCGGATCGCCGCCTGGCTGTCGCCGATGTGGGCGGGCCTGCCGTTCACCAGGATCTCGCCGGCGTCGGCCTTGTAGAAGCCGTAGAGGATCGACATCAGCGTCGACTTGCCGGCGCCGTTTTCACCGATGATGCCGTGGATCGTGCCGCGCATGACGCGGATCGAAATGTCCCGGTTGGCCTGGACCGGGCCGAAGGCCTTGGATATTCCGCGTAGTTCAATGGCCGGAGCGGCAGTCGCCTGCCGCCCCTCGTCCTGTCCCCCTTCCATCCGCGCGGCTCAGCTTGCCGGGCAGGTATTGTCGGTCGAATAGTCGTGGATCTTCAGTTCGCCCGACTTGATCTTGGCGGCGGCGGCTTCGACCGCGGCCTTCATCTCGGGCGTCACCAGCTTGGCGTTGTTGTCGTCCATCGCCACGTCGACGCCGCCGGCCATCAGGTCCATGACCGCGACGCCGGGCTTGAGGTCGGGGCCCTCCTTGAAGGCCTCGTAGACGGCGTTGTCCACCCGCTTGACCATTGAGGTCAGGACCGAGCCGGGGTGGAGGTAGTTCTGGTTGCTGTCCACGCCGATCGACAGGATGCCCTCGTCGGCAGCGGCCTGCAGGACGCCGATGCCGGTGGCGCCGGCGGCGGCATAGACCACGTCGGCGCCCTGGCTTTTCTGGGCCTTGGTCAACTCGCCCCCCTTCACCGGATCGTTCCAGGCGGCGGGCGTGGTGCCGGTGTAGTTCTGGATGATCTTGTCGTCGGGCTTGGTCGCCTTGACCCCCTGGGCATAGCCGCAGGCGAACTTGTGGATCAGCGGGATGTCCATGCCGCCGACGAAGCCGACGGTGCCGGTCTTCGAGGCCATCGCCGCCATGATCCCGGCGAGATACGAGCCCTGTTCCTCGGTGAAGACCACCGATTTCACGTTCGGCTGCTCGACCACCATGTCGACGATCACGAACTTGGTCTTGGGAAAGTCGGGCGCGACCTTGGCCAGCACGTCGCCGAAGGCGAAGCCGGTCATGACGATGGGGTTGGCGCCCGCCTCGGCCAAGCGGCGCAGGGCCTGTTCGCGCTGCGCCTCGGACTGCATCTCGAGTTCCTTGAAGGTGCCGCCGGTTTCCTTGGCCCACCGCTGCGCGCCGGCGAAGGCGGCCTCGTTGAACGACTTGTCGAACTTGCCGCCAAGGTCGTAGATGATCGCAGGATCGGCCAGCGCCATGCCTGCCGTCAGCGCCAGCGTCGCGGCTGCGCCAAGGAATTTCGTAACAAGGGTCATCAGTAGCTCCCTGAAGCTGGGTTCAGTCCAATAGCGGACGCGCCCGGCGGGTGCCGGGGGATCTCTGGGGATCGGGCCGATTAGGGCGGAAGGCCGGCAAACGGTCAACAAGATTCTGAAAGCCTTGGGAAAAAGCCTGACCGCAAGGTCAGCTTTTCCTTGGGATTCAAGGCCGTCAGCGGTGGCTGGACGAAAGTGACAGGCGCAGGACCAGGGCATCGGCCACCAGGCCCGCGTCGCGGTAGTAGCCAGGGCGGCGGCCGGCCGCCCGGAATCCCGCCTTGCGGTAGAGCGCCAGCGCCGACTCGTTCGTGGCCCCGACCTCGAGAAAGGCGGTGGCCGCCCCGCGCGCCGCCGCCTCGCGCAGGAAGCCGGCCAGAAGGCGGCGGCCCATGCCCCGGTTGCGGGCCTCGGGCAGGACGGCGATGGTCAGAAGCTCGGCCTCGTCGGCGATGACCCGGCCGAGGGCGAAGCCTCCGGGCTCTTCCAGCAGGAAGCAGGGGCCGGGTCCGAGGAGGGCCGCGAACTCGGCCGCCGTCCAGGGGCGCGGGCTGGCAAAGCAGGCGGCATGGATGCGGGCGAGGTCGGCGGCGGTCATGACAGGATCGCGGGCGGCGTCTCGCGCGGGGGGGCGGCATCGGCGGCACGCAGGTAGAGGGGGGCGGGACGCGGGGCGGGGCCGTCGCCGCGCCCCGCCGCCACCCGGGCGATGGCCTCGGCCAGCGGCATGACGGGCGGCAGGACCGGCCCGCCCGTCCACGCGGCGGCCAGGGCGGCGGCGTCTCCGGCGACCGCCAGCCCCTTCAGGCCCTCAAGCCCGCGGGGGTCGTCGACGCCGGCCATGCGCGCCGCCTCGGGGCCGGGGCGGAAGGGCTGGAGGTAGAGCCGCCCCTGACGGGCATCGAGCGCGACGAGACAGGGGCGGGGCTGGCCGAGGGCCAAGGCCTCGAAGCGGGTGACGCCGTGGGCGGGGACCGACAGCGCCAGCGCCAGCCCGCGCGCCGCCGCGACCGAAAGCCGCACCCCGGTGAAGTTCCCCGGCCCGGTGCCGACCGCCACCGCCCCGAGATCGGCCCAGGCCAGCCCCGCTTCGGCGAGGCAGTCGACAAGCATCGGCATCAGCCGCTCGGCCTGGCCCTTTGCCATCTCCTCGTGCCGGGCGGCAACGATGCGGCCGCCCGAAAGCACGGCGGCCGCGCAGTGCGCGGCCGACGTGTCGAAGGCAAGGATCGGCCGGTCAGGCGGCAACGGGCCGCACCTCGGTCACTTCCGGGATATAGTGGCGCAGGAGGTTCTCGATCCCCATCTTCAGCGTCAGGGTCGAGGAGGGGCAGCCGGCGCAGGCGCCCTGCATGTGCAGGTAGACCACCCCGCGGTCAAAGCCGTGAAAGGTGATGTCGCCGCCGTCCTGGGCCACGGCCGGACGGACGCGGGTGTCCAGCAATTCCTTGATCTGCTTGACGATGTCGCTGTCGGGCCCGTCGTGGCTGGCGTGTCCGCCGGCGGCCGGCCCGTCCCCTTCCATCACCGGGGCGCCGGACTGGAAATGCTCCATGATCGCGCCGAGGACCGAGGGCTTGATATGGGTCCAGTCCACGGCGTCGGCCTTGGTGACGGTGACGAAGTCGGTCCCGAAGAACACGCCCGTGACACCCTCGACCGCGAAGATGCGGCGGGCCAGAGGCGACTTCTGCCCGGCCTCGGCGGTCGGGAAATCGGCGGTGCCGGTCTCGAGCACGGCTTGGCCGGGCAAGAACTTCAGCGTCGCCGGGTTGGGCGTGGATTCGGTCTGGATGAACATGGCGGGGCTTCCCTACTATTCTGGTCGGATATGCGCTTCGCCCGGCGCGAAGTCAATGCGGCGGCGGCGCTCAGGTGATGCTTTCCAGCCGCTCCTTGGAAATGTCGCCCGGCACGATGGTGATCGGGATCGGCAGGTTCCCCGACGAGCGCGACATCTGCGTGACCAGCGGGCCGGGGCCGCTTTTGTCGGTGCCGGCGCCAAGGACGAGGACGCCGATCTCGGGGTCGTCGCGGATCAGCGACAGGATCTCGCCCACCGGCTCGCCCTCGCGGATCACCAGTTCGGGACTGATCCCCTGGCGGTCGCGCATCCACTTGGCGAAGACCTCGAAATGGGCCTCGATCCGCTCGCGCGCCTCCTGGCGCATCAGGTCGGCGACGCCGACGAAATGCTGCACGTCCTCCGGCGAGATGATCGACAGGATGGTGACGCCGCCGCCGGTATGGGCGGCGCGCAGCGCGGCAAAGCGCATGGCGTTCAGACACTCGCGCGTGTCGTCGAGAACGACCAGGAACTTCCGCATCGCATCTCCCGCTTCCGGCCCCGTTTCTGGCGGCGATCATGGCGGCTCGGACCGCGGAAGGCAACTGCGCCGCGGGGCTGTCAGAAGATGGGGCGGTCAGAAGATGAAGTCGGAGGCCGACACCGAAGTGACGTTGTGCAGGTAGAGCGAGAAGTCGGCGTGCCCGTCGCCGTTCGCGTCGGCATGAAGGACGAGATAGGCGCCCGACTGCATCGCCCGCACCTCGCCCGGCCTGCCTGCAGCACCGGTCACGCCATAGCGCAGGCCCATGCCGGCAAGGCTGATCCTGTCCTTGCCGGGGGTGAAATCCTCGATCACGTCGGCCGTGGCCCACAGACCGATCTCGGCGGCGCCTGAAAAGGTGAAGGTATCGGCACCCGCGCCGCCCCACAGGACATCCGCCCCGGTGCCGCCGCGGATCAGGTCGTTGCCCGCGCCGCCGTTGATCGTGTCGCTGCCGCCGCCCGCCGCAATCGTGTCGTTGCCGTTGCCGCCCTGGATCAGGTCGGCGCCCCCTCCGCCCTCGATCATGTCGTTGCCGTCGCCGCCGTCCAGAAGGTTGCGGCCCTCGCCGCCGACGATGCTGTCGTTTCCGCCGCCTCCGTACAGGCTGTCGTTGCCGTCGTGACCACAGAGAAGGTCGTTGCCGTTTTCGCCCCAAAGCGCATCGTCGCCGAAACTGCCGTAGAGCAGGTCGTTGCCGTCCTCGCCATGCAGGATGTCGCTTCCCGCGCCGCCCCCCAGGGTGTCGGCGCCCGCGCCGCCCCACAGCGTGTCATTGCCGTCGCCGGCCCACAGCTGGTCGTTGCCGGTGCCGCCGTAAAGCCCGTCGTCGCCCGCCGCCCCGTAAAGGGTGTCGTTGCCCGCGTCGCCGTAGCCGACATCGTTGCCTGAGCCTGCGCCCAGCAGGTCGTCACCCGCCCCGCCCCAGAGCGCGTCGTTGCCAGCTTCGCCGAAGACCTGGTCGTTGCCTTCGCCGGCGTGGGCCAGGTCGTCCCCGTCACCGGCCCACAGCGTGTCGGCGCCGGTCCCGCCATCGAGGATATCGTTGCCGCCGTGACCATAGAGAAGGTCGTTGCCGTTTTCGCCCCAAAGCGCATCGTCGCCGAAACTGCCGTAAAGCAAGTCGTTGCCGTCCTCGCCATGCAGGATGTCGCTTCCCGCGCCGCCGCCCAGGGTGTCGGCGCCCGCGCCGCCCCACAGCGCGTCATTGCCGTAGCCGGCCCACAGCTGGTCGTTGCCGTCGCCGCCGTAAAGCCCGTCGTCTCCGGCCACTCCGTATAGGGTGTCGTTGCCCGCATCGCCATAGGCGATATCATTGCCCGCACCGGCGCCCAGCAGGTCGTCACCCGTCTCGCCCCACAGAGTGTCGTCGCCCGCGTCGCCGCCGAGGCAGTCGTTTCCTGTCCCCCCCGCTAGCGCGTCGTTGCCGACCCCGCCGAGCAGAGTGTCGTTGCCGCCGCCCCCGTCCAGGACATTGTCGCCCGACAGGTCGGACAGGAAATCCTCGCCCAACCCGCCCAGCAGGGTGTCGTTGCCCGCGCCCCCGTCGAGCCGGTCGCGCCCGTCGCCGCCGTCAAGCCAGTCGTCGCCCGTCTCGCCGGCGAGAAGGTCGTTGCCCATCCCGGCCGTCACCCGGTCGGCCCCGTCGCCACCGGCGAGCGTGTCGTTGCCGGCGCCCCCGTCCAGCACATCGTTGCCGCCTCCGCCGAGCAGGCTGTCGTTGCCGCCAAGGCCGAACAGGCGCTCTCCCCCGGCGGCGGCGGCGGACAGCACATCGTTGCCGCCGGTGCCGACCTGCAGGCCGTCGGGCAGCGCGGGGGCGAAACGGTGGAGGGCCAGCATCTGCGCCTCGGCGAAGGCGGTGACGGGGATCGGGTTGCCGTCGAAGCTTTCGATGTGGATGGTCGTCGCCTGCCAGGCGATGTCGGCGCCGGTCGCGGTGGAGGCGATCGTCAGTTGCGACAGGCTGCGCAGCATCGGCATCGCGGTCAGGTCCAGCCGGTCGATGCCGGGCTGGTAGTCCATGATGCGGATGGGCTGGGCCGAGGGCGACAGGACAAAGCGGTCGGCGTCCCCGCCGCCATAGAGGAGCGCCCCGCCCCCGGCGCCGCCGCCGACGATCAGGTCGTCGCCGGCGCCGCCGCGAACCTCGGTCGTCGAAGCCCCGGCGGCGAGGATGTCGTCGCCCGCGCCGCCGGAAACGGCGCCGGCCTGCTGCCAGACCGTTACGCCGGGCGTGCCGAGGTTGAGGTCGATCTGGGTGATCCCGTTCTCGGTGGCGCTGGCCGCGAAGAGCTGGGTGCGCCCGCCGGTCTGGGCGAGGGTCAGGGCGCTGACATGATCGAGGCTCATCGCCCGGTCGTCGGCGATGGTCATAAGGTCGATGAGCCGCCCGTCGGGGAGGAGGGTGAAGATCTCGACCCCGTCGGCGCCGCCCGCCGCGACATAGCCGCGATCGCCCAGCTGCAGGGTGGCGAGCGCCGTCGCCCCGGCAAACCGGGTCGAAAGGCTGTCGACCACATGGTCGGTGCTGAAGAGGATGCCCCCCGGCAGGACGCGGAACACCGACAGTGACGAGCTTTCGGCCCCCGCGACGATGGCGAAGGCCTGGCCCTGGAGCGCGAGCGAGGCGACTTCGGTCGGGCGCGAGAAGCCTACGCCCTCGGCAGCGGTGATCTGGCTGGCCGGGCCGAGGCTGCCGTCGGCGGCGATTTCGCGGCTGGCAAAACTGTTGCCCGCTGCGGACACCGACAGAAGCCAGCGTTCCCCCCCGGCCTGGGCCACGGCGAGGGCGTCGATCCCCGGCCCCGCGACGGGCGGCGGGGCAGCGCCGACGGGCGCAAGGCCGCCGCCGTCGGCCAGGCGCCAGGCGGTGGGGACGGAGGCGCCGGACTGGGCGAAATAGACGAGGTTCGCGCCCCCGGCATTGAAGCCGGCCACCGCGACGGGGTTGAAGGGAAAGGGCGTGTCGAGCGCCGCACCCAGGCCGCCCCCGGCGGTCAGGCGATAGCTGGCCCAACCCGAGGGCGTGACCCCAGCGGCGATCAGGTTGCCACCCCCCTCTGCCAGCCCCGGCAGGACAAGGATGTCGGGCGCGGCCAGATGGTGGACCGGGGCGGAATAGCCCTGGACGTCCATCAGCGTTGCCGGTCCCGCGCCGCCGCTGATGTCGAAGGCCAGATAGCCGGCCCCCGGTCCCGGCAGTGCGGCGGAGTAGAGCCGGGCCGCGCCGTCGATCCAGGCAGCTTCCAGGTCGGTGACGTTGGTGGAGAAGGTGGGAAGTCCGGTCCCGAGCAGTCCGGTGAACGCATAGCTGACCAACGGACATCCCTCCGGCCGGCGACATTGCCGACCGGAAGGCTAATCAGCTGGGGTTAAGGCTTCCTGATCCGCCCCGTCAGGCGGCCTCGGCCAGAAGCCGGTTCAGGTCCAGCCGCTCGGTCACCATCTTCAGGTTGCCTTCGCCGTCGCGGGGCCATTCGGCCTCGGGCCGGTCGCGGTAGATCTCGACCCCGTTGCCGTCGGGATCGCGCAGGTAGATCGCCTCGCTGACGCCGTGATCTGACGCGCCATCGAGCGGCCAGTTGGCCTCGACCACCGATTTCAGCGCCTGGGCCAGCGCCTGCCGCGAGGGGTAGAGGATCGCGGTGTGGTAAAGGCCGGTGGTGCCGGGGGCCGGGGGCTGGCCGCCCTTCGATTCCCAGGTGTTCAGGCCGATGTGGTGGTGGTAGCCGCCGGCCGAGACGAAGGCGGCCTGGCTGCCATAACGCTGCATCAGCCGCAGCCCGAGGATGTCGGTGTAGAAGTGCAGGGCGCGGTCGAGGTCGGCGACCTTCAGATGGACATGGCCAATGCGGGTGCCGGGCGGGGCTTCGAATGACATGGGGTTCCTCCGTGGAAGTCGCACCACAGATAAGCCTCCGCTGCCTTTCGGCATAGGGTCGAGATTCGCACCGGGCCGGTGCGCGGGCGCACAGTTCCTCAGGGCTTGCGCGACCGGATCATTCCGGTGATCTCGAGCGTCCGCGCCAGGATCGGCTGCGCGATGACGTCGGCGCGATCGGCCCCGTCGCCGAGGATGCGGTCGATTTCGGCGGGATCGGCCATCAGGCGCTTCATCTCGGTGGCGATCGGGGCGAGCTTCGCCACCGCCAGGTCGGCCAGCGCCGGCTTGAAGGTGCCGAAGCCCTTGCCCTCGTATTCGGCCACCACCTGCGCCGGGGTCCGGCCCGCCAGCGCGGCGTAGATGTTCACCAGGTTGCGGGCCTCGGGCCGGTGCTTCAGGCCTGCGACGGTGCCGGGCAGCGGTTCGGCATCGGTCCTGGCCTTGCGCAGCTTCTGGGCAATGGTGTCGGCGTCGTCGGTCAGGTTGATGCGGCTGGCGTCCGAGGGGTCGGACTTCGACATCTTCTTCGTCCCGTCGCGCAGGGACATGACGCGGGTGGCCGCGCCCTCGATCAGGGGCTCGGTCAGCGGGAAGAAGTCCACGCCGTAGTCATGGTTGAACTTGGCGGCGATGTCGCGGCACAGTTCGACATGCTGTTTCTGGTCCTCGCCCACCGGGACCATCGTCGCGTGATAGAGGAGGATGTCTGCGGCCATCAGCGAGGGATAGGCAAAAAGTCCGAGCGAGGCCTTCTCCGCGTCCTTGCCGGCCTTGTCCTTCCACTGGGTCATGCGGTTCATCCAGCCCATGCGGGCCACGCAGTTCAGCACCCAGCCCAGTTCGGCATGGGCCGAAACCTGGCTCTGGTTGAAGAGGATCGAGCGTTTGGGGTCGATCCCCGCGGCGATGAAGGCCGCCGCCGCCTCGCGCGTCTGGTCGCGCAGCCGCGCCGGATCCTGCCAGACGGTGATGGCGTGCAGGTCGACCAGGCAGTAGATCGTCTCGATCCCCTCGTCCTGCTTTTCGACGAAGCGTTTCAGCGCGCCGAGGTAGTTGCCAAGCGTCAGCCCGCCCGAGGGCTGGATGCCCGAGAAGATGCGGGGGGTGAATTTCGGTTGGGCGGCAGTCATCGGCGGGCTCCGGCTGGCAATCGGCGTCGGTCTCGCGTATCGCAGGGGCAGGGGGCCGTCAACAAGGGCCCGAGGATGAGGCTGCCCATGCGCCACGGTTACAATGAATCGCCCTTCAACCAGATCTCGCCGGTGGTCTGGCTGGTGCTTCTGCCGATGCTGGCGATGGAAATCGTGCTGAACGCAGGCAACCTCGGCCTGGCCGGCGGGCCGGACGGGGCGGGCTGGCGGGTCGCCGCGATCGGCCGGTTCGCCCTGTCGCCGAAGATGCTGGGCTACATGGCCAGCAGCGGCGACTGGCGCCCGGACTATCTGATGCGCTTCATCACCTACGGCTTCGTCCACTACAGCCTGACGCACGCGCTGATGGCGGGCGTCTTCGTCCTTGCCCTGGGCAAGATGGTTGCCGACGTGTTCCGGCCCTGGGCCTTCCTCGTCCTTTTCTTCGGCTCCGAAGTCGGCGGGGCGGTGATCTATTCGCTGATCCCCGGCGTCGAGGCGCCGCTTCTGGGTGCCTATCCGGCGGCCTACGGACTGATCGGGGCCTTCACCTTCGTTCTCTGGGCGCGGCTCGGGGCGATGAACGCCAACCGGGCGGGGGCGTTCACCATGATCGGCGGGCTGATGGCGATCCAGCTGGTCTTTGCCGCCATCTTCGGCGCCAACCCGGTGTGGTTCGCCGATGTGGGTGGATTTGCCACCGGGTTCGGTCTGTCGTTCCTGGTTGCGCCGGGCGGGCCGGCGCGGATGCTGGCCCGGCTCAGGCGGCGCTGAGCCGCGGTCAGGCGCGGCGGAAGTCCGACGGGCGGAAGGCGCCGGTGGCGAGGGCCGCCAGACCATAGACGGCAAAGCCGATCAGGCACAGGAGCGTCAGGCCGACATAACGGTGGCCGAAGGGCGAGAGCATGGCGCCCATCTGCCGCTCGCTCAGCCATAGCACGCCCCCCATGACCGCCGAGGCCAGCGCGATGCGCGGCAGGCGCGACTTCAGCCGCGCGTCGGCCCGCGCCGCCTCGCCCATCCGCCGGCTGCCCCACCAGAGTTGCAGCGTCATCGTCCAGCCCGAAAGCGTGGTGCCCAAGGCCGCGGCGATGAAGCCCACGAAGGGCATCAGGCCTAGCGCCAGCGCCGCGTTCACGATCATGGAGTGGAGCGCGAAATGAAACGGGGTCTTCGTGTCCTCGCGCGCGAAATACAGGGGCTGCAGCACCTTCTGCATGACGAAGGCCGGCAGCCCCGCGCCATAGACGGCAAGGGTCAGCGCCGTGGGGCCGGTATCGGCGGAGGTGAACTCGCCGCGCTCGAACAGGACCGAAATCAGCGGCACCGGGATGACCATGAGCGCGACGGCGGCCGGAACGGTCAGGAACAGGGCGAATTCGGTGGCGCGCGACAGGGCATACTGGCTGCCCTTCACGTCCTCGGCCTTCAGCCGCCGCGAGATGTCGGGCAACAGCACGATGCCGATGGCGATGCCGACAACGCCCAATGGCAACTGGTAAAGCCGGTCGGCATAGTTCAGCCAGGCGATGGCACCGTCGAAATGGCTGCCGACCTGGCGGCCGACCAGAAGGTTCACCTGCACCACGCCCCCGGCCAGCACCGATGGTCCGGCAATCGCCACCAGCCGCTTCAGATCGACGGTGAAGCGCGGCCGGCGCAGGCGCAGCGGATAGCCCATCCGCCAGGCCGCGATCCAGACCACGGCCAGCTGCATCACTCCGATCAGCGGCGTCGCCCAGGCGAGTGTCAGCCCCATGTCCCAGCCCATGCGGTGCGCAATGGCCATTGCCGCCAGGAAGACGAGGTTCAGCACCACCGGCGCCCCCGCCGCTGCCGCGAACCGGCCGCCCGCGTTCAGAAGGCCGGACAGAAGTGCGGTGAGCGAAATGAAGAAGATGTAGGGAAAGCAGATGTTGCCGTATTCGACCGCAAGGGCCAGCCGCTCGTCCCCCGCAAAGCCCGAGGCCATCGCCAGCACGAGCCCCTTCATGCCGATCATCGCGACGATGGAAAAGAGCGCGACGACCAGCGCCAGCGCGCTGAAGGCATCCTCGGCGAATTCGCGCGCGTCCTCGCCCCGTTCGAGCTTTTTCGAGAAGATCGGCACGAAAGCGGCGTTGAAGGCGCCCTCGGCGAAGAAGCGGCGGAACATGTTGGGAAGCGAGAAGGCCACCAGGAAGGCTTCGGCCACCGGGCCGGTGCCCAGATAGCTGGCGGTCTGGACGTCGCGCGCAAAGCCGGCGATGCGGCTGAGCAACGTCCATGCCCCGACGGTCATGAAGCCGCGCATCAGTCTTATCGGTTTCATCAGCCCTCGGCCCCGGCGCGCTCGGCGCCCTCGGCGATGGCGGCGCGCAGCTTTTTCTCGAGGCTCTCCTGCTTCATCTTGGCATGGAGTTTCAAGCCGAACATGTCCTTGACGTAGAAGGAATCGACCACCTGCGCCCCATAGGTCGCGATCACGGCGCTGGCGATGTAGATATTGTTGGCCGCCAGCGTCCGGGTCAGGTCATAAAGCAGGGCCGGGCGGTCGCGGGTGTCGACCTCGATGATCGTGTAGATGTCCGAGCCTTCGTTGTCGAAGGTGATGTGGGTCGGAAAGCGGAACTGGCGTTCGCTCTTCTTGATCTTGTCGCGGTCCTTCAGCGCCTCGCGGGCCACGATCTCGCCCTTCAGCGTCCTTTCGATCATCTGTTTCAGGCGCGGGATGCGGGCCGGGTCGTAGGGATGGCCCTCGGCGTCCTGCACCCAGAAGATTGCCGTCGCATAGCCGTCCTTCGAGGTGTAGGTGCGCGCATCGACCACGTTCGCCCCCGACAGGGCCAGCGCGCCCGCAAGGCGCGAGAAGATGCCGGGATGGTCGGCCAGCGCAAAGCAGGCCCGCGTCGCGTCGCGGTCGTGGTCGGGCTCGATGTCGATCCTGATCTCGTCCTCGGGGATGTCCCTCAGAAGCCGGGCGAAGATTGCGTGCGCGTCGGTCGAAAGCCCCTGCCAGTAGGGGTCGTAATGGCGGGCGGTCTCGTGGCGCAGATCCCTGGAGTCCCAGTCAGCCAGCCGTTCGCGCAGGGCGCGGCGCGCATCATCGGTGCGGTTCTCGCGGTTGACGCTTTCCAGCCCGTCCTCCAGCGCCTGCGCCGTGTCGGCATGAAGGCGGCGCAGCAGCATGGCCTTCCAGTTGTTCCAGGTGGTCGGCCCGACCCCGCGGATGTCGCAGGTGGTCAGCACGGTCAGAAGGTCGAGCCGCTTGCGCGTCTTCACCACCTTGGCGAAGTCGCGCACCGTGCGCGGGTCGGAAATGTCGCGCTTCTGCGCCATGTCGGACATGAACAGGTGATAGCGCACCAGCCATTCGACCGTCTCGCACTCGTCGGGCGCCAGGCCAAGACGCGGGCAGACCCGCCGCGCGATCTGCGCGCCGAGGATCGCGTGATCCTCGGGCCGTCCCTTGCCGATGTCGTGGAGCAGGAGCGCGACATAGAGAACCTTTCGGTTCACCCCGTCCTTGAGGATCGAGGACGAGAGCGGCAGCTCCTCGATCAGTTCGCCCCGTTCGATCTGGGCCAGGACCGAGATGGTCTGGATCGTGTGCTCGTCCACCGTGTAGTGGTGATAGACGTTGAACTGCATCATCGCCACGATCGGCTCGAACTCGGGCAGGAAGGCGGCCAGCACGCCAAGCTCGTTCATGCGCCGCAGCGCCCGTTCGGGATTGCCGTGCTTGAGCATCAGGTCGAGGAAGATGCGCACGGCCTCGCGGTCCTCGCGCATGTCGTCGTCGATCAGCCCGAGGTTGGCCGACACCAGCCGCATCGCGTCGGGGTGGATCAGAAGGCCGGTGCGCAGCCCTTCCTCGAACAGCCGCAACAGGTTCAGCTTGTCCTTCAGAAAGGTTTCGGGGGCGGAGAGGTTCAGCCGCCCGCGGTCGGTGCGGTAGCCCGGGGCCAGCCTGCGTCGGCGGCGCAGCAGGACCGAAAGCCCCGCCTCGCGCTTCAGATGGCGCGCCTCCATCGCGGTCAGGAACACGCGGGTCAGCTCGCCCACCCAGGTCGCATGGCGGAAGTAGTCCTGCATGAAATGCTCGACCGCCCGCCTGCCGCCCGCGTCGTGATAGCCCATCCGCGCCGCAACCTCGACCTGCATGTCGAACGACAGTTTTTCGACCGCCCGCCCGGAGATCCGGTGCAGGTGGCAGCGCACCGCCCAGAGGAAATCCTCGGCGGCGGCGAAGGCCTCGTATTCCTCGCGGCGGAAGACACCTTCGGCCACCAGATCGGCGGCCTCGCCGACGCCGTGGATGTACTTGGCGATCCAGTAGAGCGTCTGGAGGTCGCGCAAGCCCCCCTTGCCCTCCTTGACGTTCGGCTCCAGCACATAGCGCTGGCCGCCCTGCCGCTTGTGGCGTTCGGCGCGTTCGGCGAGCTTGGCCTCGATGAAGTCGCGCCCGGTGGTGCGGAAAAGATCCTGGCGCAGCCGGTGGCGCAGTTCTCCCGCCAGAGCTTCGTCGCCGGTGACATAGCGGTGTTCGAGAAGCGCGGTGCGGATCGTGTAGTCCTCGCGGCCGAGGCGCAGGCAATCCTTGACCGTGCGCGAGGCATGGCCGACCTTCAGCTTCAGATCCCACAGGATGTAGAGCATCGACTCGATCACGCTTTCGGCCCAGGGGGTGATCTTCCACGGGGTCAGGAACAGAAGGTCGATGTCCGAAAAGGGGGCCAGCTCCATCCGGCCATAGCCGCCCACCGCCAGGACCGCCAGATGCTCGCCCTCGGTGGGGGCGGGGCGCGGGTGAAGGATCTGGGTGGCCAGGCCGAAGACAAGGCGGATCGTCGCGTCCGCCAGGGCGGCCCTGGCGCGCACCGTGGCGCGGGCCGCACGGGGGTGGGCGTCGAAGGCCGCGTCAATGCGGGCGGTCTCGTCGCGCCGCGCCGCGCTCAGGGCCTGGACGATGGCCTGGCGGCGCTCGCGCGGGTCAGAAAGCGCCGCGATCTCGGCGGCCAGCGTCGCGGCGAGGGCGTCCAAGCCCGGCGCGGCCTTGGCCAGCGCCGGTGCGGCGCCGGCCACCCTCGCGCGGTTCGGGTCAGAATCCGGCGCCACCAAAGCTTCTCGGGGCGGGGTCGATGACCACGACCTGCCCATTCTGGATCTGGGCGACGGCAAGGCCGCGCTCGTTGGTGCCGTCGGGGCGCAGGCGGAAGACGCCGTTCACCCCGGCAAAGCCCGCCGGCTGGGTCAGGGAGGCCGCCGAGAAGGGATCGCTGCGCCCGGACTTGACCAGCGCCGCCACCGCGGCGATGCCGTCATAGGCGAGGCCGGCGATCGGATGCGGCGACTGGCCGTAGGCGGCGGCGTAGCGGCTCTGGAACTGGGCGCTCAGGCCGGGATCGGGCAGGGCGAACCAGCCGCCCTGCAGGCCGGGCAGGGCCAGGGTCGCCGACGGGATGTCCCAGCGGGTCAGGCCGATATACTGGATCGCCGACGGGCCCAGCCCCTGCTCGGGCAGAAGCTGCGCCAGCAGCGGAAGCGCCCCGGCGCTGTCGGCGGTCAGCATCATCGAGCTGGCGCCGGTCGACTGCGCGGTCGAGACGATGGTCGGCACCGCGGCCGTGACGCCCGGGCCGGTGAAATCGTAGGGCACGGTGCCGACGATGCGCGCGCCCGTGCTGGCGGCGGCAGTCTCGATCGCGCGCTGGCCGAGGTCGCCCTGCGGGGTCTTGTCATGGACGATGAGGATGTTGCCCTTGCCGGCCCGCGCCGCATAGGCGGTCAGCCGGCGCGCGGTGTTCTGGAAGGTCTGGCCGAGGACGAAGACATTGCCTCCGGCCACGTCGGTGTTGTTCGAGAAGGACAGGACATTCAGGCCCTTGCCCCTGACCGCCAGCCCGGCAGCATTGGCCGAATCGCCGAAGACCGGCCCGAGGATGATGACCGCGCCCTCGTCTGCGGCCTGGGTCGCCATCTGCGCGGCGAGCGTCGGGTCGGACCCGGCATTGTAGACGCGCAGGTCGATCTTGACGCTGCCCGCGACATCGGCCACCGCCATGTCGGCCGCCTGTTTCAGCCCGCGCGCCAGGGTCTCGTCCCCGGCATTGCCGCTGCCCGAGGGCAGGAGAAGCGCCACCGGAACCGGCTTCGAGCGGTCGAAGGCCGGACCCGAGCCGCCGTTGGGCATCGGGCCGCAGCCGAACAGGACCAGCGCCGCGGCCAGGGCTGCGCTTTTCGCGGCCTTGCGGCAAAGGGGGAAAACAGACACCATGAACATACCTCATCCGGTCACGCTGCGAACATCGGCAACCGTAAGCGGTTCGGGGGGCGAAGTAAACGCATCTGCGGCGAAGGAGAGGCGCTTGGCCTGGCCCGTCAACAGTCCGGCCCGGCCCACACCCGGCCTATATTTCGTGGCGACCCCCATCGGTGCTGCGCGCGACATCACGTTGCGCGGGCTCGATCTTCTGGCCAGCGCCGACGTGCTGGTGGCCGAGGACACGCGGACGCTCAGGCATCTGATGGACATTCATGGGGTGGCGCTCGGGGGGCGGCCGCTCTGGTCCTACCACGACCACAGTGGCGAGGCGGTCCGCCAGCGGGTGCTGGCGGCGCTGGCCGAGGGCGCGGTGGTCGCCTATGCGTCCGAGGCCGGAACGCCCCTGGTGTCCGATCCGGGCTTTGCCCTCGGCCGCGCGGCCATCGCCGGCGGCCATGCGGTGACGGCGGCGCCCGGCCCCTCGGCGGCCCTGGCGGCGCTGATCGTGTCGGGCCTGCCGTCCGACCGCTTCCTCTTCGCGGGCTTTCCGCCTTCGGCGGCGCAGGCGCGGCGGACCTGGCTGGGCGAGCTGGCGCAGGAGAGGGCGACCCTCATCTTCTACGAATCGCCGAACCGTGTTGGTGAAATGTTAAGGGACTGCGCGCAATGCTTCGGCGGAACCCGGCAGGCGGCCGTCTGCCGGGAGCTGACCAAGAAGTTCGAGGAAACGGTGCGCGGGACATTGCAGGATCTGGCCGATGCCTTCGCCGGGCGCAGCGTCAAGGGCGAAATCGTGGTGCTGGTCGGCGGGGCGGGCGAAGCCCGGGCCGACGAGGCCGAGGTGCGCGCGGCGCTGGCCAGGGCGCTGGAAGGCATGAAGGTCAAGGAGGCGGCGGCACTGGTCGCCGACATGTACGGGCTCTCGCGGCGCGACATCTACCAGATGGCGCTGGCGCTGGGCCGGCCAGGGGGCAACTGATGTCGGGGGCCCTGTCCTACCACAGCGGCCTCGCCGCCGAGGCCCAGGTCGAGGGGCGCTATCTCGCCGCCGGCCGGACCCTCGCCGCCCGGCGCTGGCGCGGCCCGTCGGGCGAGATCGACCTGATCCTGCGCGAAGGGAAGACGGTCGTCTTCGTCGAGGTGAAGCGCGCCGAAAGCTTCGCCCGCGCCGCCGAACGGCTGACCCGCCGGCAGATGCAGCGCATCTGGAACGCGGCCAGCGAATTCCTTGCGGGCGAGCCCGCCGGCCAGGACACGCCGGTGCGCTTCGACGTGGCGCTGGTGGACGGGCGGGGGCGGATCGACATCGTCGAGAACGCGCTGGACTTCTGAGCGGGATTGCATCCGCCCGCGGGCTGCGCCATCACTTCGGCCTGACCGGACGGAGGTGGCCGTGGCGCTGAAAGTGGCATTGCAGATGGACCCGATCGGTCCGATCAACATCGACGCGGATTCGACCTTCCGCATCGCGCTCGAGGCGCAGGCGCGCGGGCACGAGCTTTTCTATTACACGCCCGACCGGCTGAGCTACCGCGAGGGGCGGATCATGGCGCGCGGCTGGCCGCTGACCGTCCGGCGCGAGAAGGGCAATCACTACACGCTGGGGGCCGAGGCCGAGGTCGACCTGGCCGACTGGGATGTGGTCTGGCTGCGCCAGGATCCGCCCTTCGACATGGGCTATATCACCACCACGCACCTTCTTGACCGGATCCACCCGCGGACGCTGGTGGTCAACGACCCGTTCTGGGTGCGCAACTATCCCGAAAAGCTGCTGGTCCTCGACTTCCCCCACCTGACGCCGCCGACGCTGGTGGCGCGCGACCTGGCGACGATCCGCGACTTCAAGCACCGCCACGGCGACATCATCCTCAAGCCGCTTTACGGAAACGGCGGGGCGGGCGTGTTCCGGCTGGACCCGCAGGACCGCAACCTCAACGCGCTGCACGAACTGTTCGCCGGCATCAACCGCGAGCCGCTGATCGCGCAGAAATTCGTTCCCGCCGTGGTCAGGGGCGACAAGCGCATCATCCTGGTCGACGGCGAGCCGGTGGGCGCCATCAACCGGGTGCCGCCCGACGGCGAGACCCGCTCGAACCTCCATATCGGCGGACGGGCGGAAAAGGTCGAACTCACCGCGCGAGATCGCGAGATCTGCGCGGCGATCGGCCCGACCTTGCGCGACAAGGGCCAGATCTTCGTCGGCATCGACGTGATCGGCGACTGGCTGACCGAGATCAACGTGACCTCGCCCACCGGCATCCAGGAGCTGGAGCGGTTCGACGGAACCAATGCGGCGGCGAAGATCTGGGACGCGATCGAGGCCCGCCGCAGCAAGGCCGCCTGACCGCGACGGCCCCTGACCTACGGTCCGGCCGGCTGGCTGAGCCGGTAGCCCACCGCCTCGGCGACATGGGGCTTGCGCACGCCCTCCGAACCGGCAAGGTCGGCGATGGTGCGCGCCACCCGCAAGACCCGGTGATAGCCGCGCGCCGACAGGCCGAAGCGTTCGGCCACGGTGGCGAGGAGCGCCCGGCCCTCGGTGTCGGGCGCGGCCACGTCCTCCAGAAGCCGGCCCTCGGCATCGGCGTTGACCCGCGCCTCGGGGTGGCGGGCGAAGCGCGCGGACTGGGCGGCGCGGGCCCGGGCCACGCGCTCGGCCACGGTCGCCGAGGAGTCGCCGTCCTCGGGCAGGTCGAGATCGCGGTAGGCGACCGGCGGCACGTCGACCCGCAGGTCGATGCGGTCCATCAGCGGCCCCGAGATGCGGCCCATGTAGTCGTCCCCGCACAGGGGCGCCTTGCCGCAGGCGCGGCCGGGGTCGGTCAGGTAGCCGCACTTGCAGGGGTTGGCGGCGGCGACGAGGAGGAAGCGGCAGGGATAGCGGACATGGGCATTGGCCCGCGCCACCACGACCTCGCCGGTCTCGATCGGCTGGCGCAGGGTTTCGAGGACCGCGCGGGGAAATTCGGGGAACTCGTCCAGAAACAGGACGCCGTTGTGCGCAAGGCTGATCTCACCCGGCTTCGCCCCCCGCCCGCCGCCGACGATCGCCGCCATCGAGGCGGTGTGGTGGGGTTCGCGGAAGGGCCGGTCGCGGCTGATGCCGCCTTCGTCAAGCAGCCCCGACAGCGAATGGACCATCGAGGTCTCCAGCGCCTCGGCCGCGGTCAGGGGCGGCAGGATGCCGGGAATGCGGGCGGCCAGCATCGACTTGCCCGATCCGGGCGTGCCGACCATCAGCAGGTGGTGACGCCCCGCCGCGGCGATCTCGAGCGCGCGCTTGGCGCGTTCCTGACCCTTCACGTCGCGCAGGTCGCGGCCGCCCCGGTCGCGCACGATCTCGCCGGGACTGGCGGGATTGAGGGGCGACTGGCCGGTGAAGTGGCGCAGGACATCGCCCAGCGAGGCCGCGCCGAAGACCGAGGCCGCGCCGACCCAGGCGGCCTCGGGGCCCGAGGCGCGGGGGCAGAGCAGCGCCTTCTCCTCGCCCGCCGCCGCCATCGCCGCGGGCAGGGCGCCAGCCACCGCCACCAGCTGGCCGTCGAGCGACAGTTCCCCGAGCGAGACCGTCGCCTCGACCTCATCGCGCGGCAGGATGTCGATGGCGGCGAGAAGCGCCAGCGCGATCGGCAGGTCGAAGTGCGAGCCTTCCTTGGGCAGGTCGGCGGGCGACAGGTTGACGGTGATGCGCCGCGAGGGCAGGGCCACCGACAGCGCGTTCAGCGCCGCGCGCACCCGGTCGCGGGCCTCGCTGACCGCCTTGTCGGGCAGGCCCACGACCGAGAAGGCCGGCATCCCCGGCGCCACCGCGCACTGGACCTCGACGATGCGGGCCTCGATCCCCTCGAACGCCACGGTATAGGTGCGCGCGACCATGCGCCCGGAACTCCCCGCCCGGCCCCTTGCCGGATGGTTAACGGCTAGGGCCAAGGGGTTTAGGAAAGGTTAACGTGTCCGCAAGGGTCAGGCGGCCCGCACCATCTCCATGAACTTCGGCCAGGCTTCAGGGTCGTGCAGGGTCTTGTCGCGGCAGAAGGGGTTGCAGAAGCCCCAGACCCGGCCGTCCATCTTCAGGAAATCGGTGGCCGGCTGGCCGGAATAGGGGCAGGTGTTGTTGACCGAAGGGCCCTGCGCCACCGCTGCGGCCTTCGGCGCCGGGCCGGGCCAGGGCCGCTCGGCGTAGGGCTTGGCATAGCTCGGCTGTTCCAGGTTCTCGGCCTTGCCCATCGCCCGCCAGCGGCGGAAGGCCGGGTCGGCAAGGTGGGCCGCGACATAGGCCCGCGCCGCCGGTCCGACCGGCAGGTTGTAGGTGGCGATGCGGGTGGCGACCGGGGCAAAGAAGGCGTCTGCCGCCGAATAGCCGCCGAACAGCCAGGGTCCGCCCGCGCCGAAACGGTCGCGGGCCCGGGCCCAGATCGCCTCGATCCGCGCCAGATCGGCCAGCACCTCGGGCCGGGGGGCGCTGTCCTGATAGCTTTTCAGCAGGTTCATCGCGCAATCGTTGCGCAGGTCGCGAAAGCCCGCGTGCATCTCGGCCACCATGTAGCGCGCCATCGCCCGGGCGGCGGGGTCGGCGGGCCACAGCCCGGCCTCGGGGTGGCGTTCGGCCAGCGTTTCGAGGATGGCGATGCTCTCGCCCACCACCTCGCCCTCGGGCGTGCGGATCGCCGGAACCTGCCGGGCCGGGGCGAAGTCGGACAGGAGCCGCCGCAGGTCGTCGGTGAACAGGATGCCGGTCCTGACCCGGACCGGGATGCCGAACCTCTCGAACAGCAGCCAGCCGCGCAGCGACCAGCTGGAATAGCTGCGGTCGCCGATGGCAAGGTCGTAGGTCATGGGATGCTCCTCGGTGGGCGGGCAGGATGCATTCGGTCTAGCTGCGGCGGCGCCATGATGCACGTTGACATTCGTGCGCCACCTCATCACCGATCGTGATGATTGCCGCCCATTGTCAAGGGGTGCCGCCGCCCCTAATGCTTGGCCCGTGGCCGGAACGAAAGGGCGGCGGATGCTGGCGGGCAAGCGCATTCTTCTCATCATCGGCGGCGGCATCGCCGCCTACAAGGCGCTGGAGCTGATCCGCCGGCTGAAGGAGCGCGGCGCAGGGGTCACGCCGGTCCTGACCCGCGCCGCCGAGGAATTCGTCTCCCCCCTGTCGGCGGGGGCGCTGGCCGGGGTCAGGGCCTACCGTCACCTGTTCGACCTGACCGACGAGGCCGAGATGGGCCATATCGAACTGTCGCGCGCCGCCGACCTTCTGGTCGTCGCGCCGGCGACTGCCGATCTTCTGGCCAAGATGGCGGGGGGGCACGCCGACGACCTGGCCTCGACGCTTCTTCTGGCCACCGACAAGCGGGTGCTGGTCGCGCCGGCGATGAACGTGCGGATGTGGCTGCATCCGGCGACGCAGCGCAATATCGCGACGCTCAGGGCCGACGGCGTCCTCTTTGCCGGGCCGAACGAGGGCGACATGGCCTGCGGCGAGTTCGGGCCGGGCCGCATGGCCGAGCCCTTGGAGATCGTCGCGGCGGTCGAGGCGGCCCTGGGCGGGGGGCCGCTTGCCGGGCGGCATGTGATCGTCACGTCGGGACCGACGCATGAACCCATCGACCCGGTGCGCTACATCGCCAACCGCTCGTCCGGGGCGCAGGGGAGGGCGCTGGCCGCGGCGCTGCGCGATCTCGGCGCGCGCGTGACCTTCGTCACCGGCCCGGCCAGCGTGCCGCCACCGCCGGGCATTTCGGTGGTGGCGGTGGAAACGGCGGTCGAGATGGACGAGGCTGTCGCCGCCGCCTTGCCCGCCGACGTGGCGATCTTTGCTGCCGCCGTCGCCGACTGGCGGGTGGCGAATGCCCGGGACGCCAAGATCAAGAAGGACGGGTCGGGCAAGCCCCCGGCGCTGACCTTCACCGAGAACCCCGACATCCTCGCCCGGGTCGCCGGGCTGAAGGCGGGGCGGCCGGCGCTGGTCGTGGGCTTTGCCGCCGAGACCGACGACGTGGTCGCCCATGCCACCGCCAAGCGGCTGCGCAAGGGCTGCGACTGGATCGTTGCCAACGACGTGCGCCCGGCGACCGGGATCATGGGCGGGGCGGAAAATGCGGTGACGCTGATCACCGCCGGGGGCGCCGAGGACTGGCCGCGCCTGCCCAAGGACGAAGTCGCCCGGCGGCTGGCGGCGCGCATCGCCGAAACGCTGGGCTGACGGCTGCGGCAGGAGCCTCCGGCGGGGATATTTGGGCCAGAATGAAAGGGCGAAGATGGAGCCGCGGATAAGGGTCATGCGCGAGGACTGGGCCGATCCGGCCGTGGCGTTGCCGTCCTACGAGACGCCGGGGGCGGCGGGCGCCGACGTGCGCGCCAACCTGCCGCCCGAGGCGCGGGCGGCGGGGATGGCGCTGGCGCCGATGGGCCGGGCGCTGGTGCCGACCGGGCTTCGCGTCGGGATTCCGGCCGGCTACGAGATTCAGATCCGTCCCCGTTCGGGGCTGGCGCTGAAGCACGGGATAACGCTTGCGAACGCGCCCGGCACCATCGACAGCGACTATCGCGGCCCGCTCGGGGTGCTCTTGGTCAATCTTGGCGATGCGCCCTTTCACATCGCCCACGGCGACCGGATCGCGCAGCTGGTGGTGGCGCCGGTGGTGCGGGCCGGGTTCGAGGCCGCGGCGGAACTGGAGCCGACGGCGCGGGGGGCGGGCGGCTTCGGCTCGACCGGGCGGCGATGACGGTTCTCGCGCTGGCGGCGGGGTTCCTGGCGCTTGGCCTCATCCTGCGGCTGCCGGGCCGGGTGCTGGCGGCGGGGCTTGCGGCCCTGTGGCTGGCGGCGCTCTTGGCCAGTGCGCTGTTGCCCGAGGGCGGCGCCCTGCGGGCGGCGGCGGGGGGCGACTGGCGGGCCTGGGCCGCGGCGGGGCTGGTGGCGGGGGTGGTGGTGCTTTATCGGGCGGGGCTCGGCCGGCTGAAGGCGCGGGCGCGGCCGGTCCCGCCGGCAGCGAAGGCGCCCGCACCCTTCTCGGCCACCGAGCTTGACCGCTATGCCCGCCATATCGTCCTGCGCGAAGTGGGCGGGCAGGGGCAGAAGCGGCTGAAGGCGGCGCGGGTGCTGGTGGTGGGCGCGGGTGGCCTCGGATCACCCGCGCTCCTTTACCTTGCGGCGGCGGGGGTCGGGACCATCGGGGTGATCGACGACGACGATGTGTCGAACTCGAACCTCCAGCGCCAGATCATCCACACCGACACCCGCATCGGCCAGCCCAAGGTCGCTTCGGCGGCCGTCGCGATGCAGGCCCTGAACCCGTTCGTGACCGTCGATACCTGGCAGGAGCGGCTGGACGAGGGCCGGGCGGCGGCGCTGTTTCCGGCCTATGACCTGATCCTCGACGGGTCCGACAATTTCGACACGCGCTATCTGGTCAACCGGGCAGCGGTGGCGGCGGGCAAGCCGCTGGTCGCGGCGGCGATCACCCAGTGGGAAGGGCAGATCGGCCTTTACCACCCCGCCGGCGGCGGGCCCTGCTACGAATGCCTGTTTCCCGAACGCCCAGAACCGGGCCTTGCGCCCTCGTGCGCCGAGGCCGGCGTCATCGCGCCCTTGCCGGGCGTCGTGGGGTCGATGATGGCGCTCGAGGCGGTCAAGCACCTGACCGGCGCGGGCGAAACATTGAAGGGCCGGCTCCTGATCTATGACGGGCTTTGGGGCGAGACGCGGATCATCGCCGCCGCCCGCCGCCCCGGCTGCGCGGCCTGCGGCGGCCCGCACGCCGGCGGGGTGCTGGACAGCGCCGGCGACGGCGCATAACGTGCGCGCCAGTCTGTGACAGGAGCCGTTCCATGAAGATCATCGCCGCCGCCGCCGGGCTTCTTGCCGGGGCGCTTGCGCTTTCCGCGCCCGCCCATGCCGCCGACCTGCCCGACCTCAAGGGCCGCGAGGTCGTGGTCGTGACCGAGAACGCCTTCCCGCCGCTTCAGTTCCTCGACAAGTCGGGCAAGGCGATCGGCTGGGAATATGACGCGATGGACGAGATCGCCAAGCGGCTGAACATGAAGGTCAAGATCGAGAATTCCAGCTGGGACGCGATGATCCCGGCGGTCAGCGAAGGCCAGTTCGACATCGGCATGACCGGCATCACCATCCGCGACGACCGCAAGGAAAAGGTCGACTTCTCCGACCCCTACATGCATTCCGAGATGGTCATGCTGGTCAGGGGCGACGAAAGCCGCTTCACCGACGCGAAAAGCTTTGCCGCCAACAAGGATCTGCTGATCGCGGCCCAGCCCGGCACCACGCCCTTCTACACCGCGGTCTATGACGTGCTGGACGGCAACGAGGCCAATCCGCGCATCAAGATGTTCGAGACCTTCGGCGCCGGGGTCGCGGCGCTCAAGGCCGGCGACGTCGATCTGGTCCTGACCGACAGCACCGGGGGCAACGGCTATGTGGCGGCCTCGGACGGCGGGCTGAAGATCGTGGGCCAGCCGCTCGGGGGCGAGGACTACGGTTTCATCTTTCCCAAGGGTTCGGACCTGGTGGCCCCGGTCAATGCCGCGATCGCCGCCCTGAAGGCCGACGGCACCTTCGACGCCCTGAACAAGAAATGGTTCCTCGACTACAAGATGGGCGAATGACGATTGAACACGGCCCCGGACCATCCGCCGGGGCCGACCTGCCCATGACCCCCCCCTCCGCCGACAAACCCGAATTTCCCTACTGGCTCGCGGCACTGATCGCCACGGGCCTGATCCTGTTCGCGCTGGTGCTGGCCGACGACATCTATGCCCAGGCGCTGTCGACGCTCTCCAAGGGCATCGGCATTACCCTGTTCGTGACCGTGGTGGCCTTTGCACTCGCCTCGGTGCTGGGGCTCCTGATCGCGCTGGCCGGCCTGTCGCCGCGCATCGCGCTTCGCCAGACGGCGCGGCTGTATGTCGAACTGGTGCGCGGCGTGCCGATCATCGTGCTTCTGCTCTATGTGGCCTTTGTCGTCGCCCCGGCCGGAGTGGCGCTGTGGAACGCGCTGATGGGCGCCCTGGGGCAGGAGGCCATGCGCCCCCGCGACTTCCCCTTCCTCTGGCGGGCGATCATCGCCCTGATGATCGCCTACGCGGCCTTTCTGGCCGAGATCTTCCGCGCCGGACTCCTATCGGTCGATCCCGGCCAGATCGAGGCCGCCAAGGCCTTGGGCCTGAGCGGCTACCGCCGCTTTCGCCATGTCGTCTTTCCCCAGGCCTTCCGCACCATCCTGCCCTCCTACGCCAACGATTTCGTGGCGATGGTCAAGGACAGCTCGCTCGTCTCGGTCCTGGGCGTGGCCGACGTGACCCAGCTGGGCAAGGTGACGGCGGCGGGCAACTTCCGCTATTTCGAGACCTACAACCTCGTGGCGCTGATCTACCTGACCATGACGATCAGCCTGTCGCTCGCGCTCCGCCGGCTCGAGGTCCGGCTCAGGGCGCGGCAGGGGCGCGCCTAGGCCCACCCTTCCCCGGAGGACGAGATGACCAACCCGCTTCTGCACCCTTTCGCCGCGCCCTTCGGCCTGCCGCCCTTCGCCGTGATCGCCGACGCCGACTTTGCCCCGGCGTTCGAGGCGGCGCTGGCCGGCGCGCGCGCGCGCATCGCGGCGATCGCCGGCGATCCCGCGCCCCCGACCTTCGCCAACGTGATCGAGGCGCTGGAGCTGGCCGAGGAAGGGCTGGAACGGGTGTCGGCGGTCTTCTACAACCTTGCCTCGGCCGACACCAACCCGGTGCGCCAGGCGCTCGAACGCGACCTTGCCCCGAAGATGTCGGCCTTCGCCTCGGAAGTGACGATGAACCCGGCGCTCTGGGCCAGGATCTCCGACCTCTGGGTACGGCGCGGCGAGCTCGGCCTGAATGACGAGCAGGCGCGCGTCCTGATGCTCTATGAACGGATGTTCCGCCGCGCCGGGGCCGCGCTCGACGGGGCCGCGCGCGAGCGGATGAAGGCGGTCAAGGAACGGCTCGCGGTCCTCTCGACCGATTTTTCCCAGAACCTTCTGGCCGATGAACGCGACTGGATGCTGCCCCTTGCCCCCGCCGACCTGGCCGGCCTTCCCGATTTCGTCGTCGCCGGCGCGCGGGCGGCCGCCGAGGAGCGCGGGCGGCAGGGCCATGTCCTGACCCTGTCGCGCTCGCTCATCGTGCCTTTCCTGCAGTTCTCGACCCGCCGCGACCTGCGCGAGGCGGCCTGGCGGGCCTGGGTGGCGCGCGGCGCGAACGGCGGCGCGACCGACAACCGCGGGCTGGCGGCCGAGATCCTGGCGCTGCGGCAGGAACGGGCGCAACTCCTCGGTTACGCAAGTTTCGCGGACTACAAGCTGGAACCCGAGATGGCCCGCACCCCGCAGGCGGTGCGCGACCTGCTGATGCGGGTCTGGCGCCCGGCCCGCGCCGCCGCGCTGGCCGACCAGGCGGTGCTGACTGCGATGATGCGCGCCGACGGGATCAACGGCGATCTCGAACCCTGGGACTGGCGCCACTATGCGGAGCGGCGGCGCAAGGCCGAGCACGACCTCGACGAGGCCGAAGTGAAGCCCTACCTGTCGCTTGACGCGATGATCGGCGCCGCCTTCGACTGCGCGCACCGCCTGTTCGGACTGGAGTTCCGCCCGCTCGAGGCCGCACTTTATCACCCCGATGCCCGCGCCTGGGAGGTGACGCGCGATGGTGCCCATGTCGCGGTCTTCATCGGCGACTATTTCGCCCGGCCATCCAAACGCTCGGGCGCCTGGATGTCCACCTTCCGCGGCCAGCGCAAGCTGGGCGGCGAGGTGCGGCCGATCGCGGTCAATACCTGCAACTTCACCCGCCCCGTGGCTGGCCGGCCAGCGCTTCTCTCCTGGGACGATGCGCGCACCCTCTTTCACGAATTCGGCCATGCCCTGCATGGGATGCTGTCGGATGTCACCTATCCGATGGTGTCCGGCACCAATGTCGCGCGCGATTTCGTCGAACTCCCGAGCCAGCTTTACGAACACTGGCTCGAGGTGCCCGAGGTGCTGGCCCGCCACGCCCGCCACTGCGAGACCGGCGCGCCGATGCCGGATGCGCTGCTGAAGCGGCTTCTGGCGGCAAGCCGGTTCGACCAGGGCTTTGCCACCGTCGAATATGTCGCCTCGGCGCTGGTCGATCTGGCCTTCCACGAGGGCGCGGCCCCCGCCGACCCGATGACGCGCCAGGCCGAGATCCTGTCCGGCCTGGGCCTGCCGCACGCCATCCCGATGCGCCATGCCACGCCCCATTTTGCCCATGTCTTCGGCGGCGACGGCTATTCGGCGGGCTATTACAGCTACATGTGGTCCGAGGTGATGGATGCCGACGCCTTCGAGGCCTTCGGCGAGGCCGGCGGCGCGTTCGATCCGGCCACGGCCGCCCGGCTGGAACGGTTCATCCTCTCGGCGGGCGGGCGCGACGAGGCCGACGCGCTTTACCGCGGCTTCCGCGGCCGGATGCCGGGGGTCGAGGCGCTGTTGCGCGGGCGCGGCCTGGCCGAGGCCGGCTGACCGGCCTGCCACCTTCTTCGCTGGCGCGATGGCGACAATATCGGCGACAGGCCGTCATTGTCGCCTTTGCGCGCGGAATTTATGGCGGAAATATGGCAAAAATCGGTCAGGATTGACACAATTCGGGGCAGGTGGCATCCCGCCGTCAACGGCCCCCGCTAGGGCCCGGGACTGGCAAGGTTAGGCTGTCTGCATACCCGGCGGAATGCGGCAGTCGGGGGGGACACGAAAGTGCCCCCCTTCTTGCGCCTCGCCCCTTCCCTTGGCCGCGCCGGCATGGCAGGTAATCGCCATGACCACGGATTTCCTCATCATCGGCGGCGGTATCGCCGGCATCTCGGCGGCGGCGCGTCTGTCGCACATGGGCAAGGTCACGCTCCTGGAAGGCGAGGCCCACCTCGCCCACCACGCTTCGGGACGCTCGGCCGCGCTCTACGAGCCGCATTACGGCCTGCCGCCCATCGTCGCTTTGTCGCTGGCCAGCGGCGACTACCTGCGTCAGGCCAACGGCGGCGTGCTCAGCCCGCGCGGCATGATGATCGTCGCCGGCGCAGACGAGCGCGCCGCATTCGAGCGCGAGATCGCCCTGATGGAGCTGGACGAGATCACCTTTGCAGAGGCCAGCGCGATCGTCCCGATCTTCAACCCCGAGACCGTGCGCTTCGTCGGCTGGGCCGACCATGCCTGGGACATCGACACCGACCTGCTCATCCAGAACTTCCTGCGCGAGGCGAAGGGCAACGGCGCCCAGGTTCTGACCGGTGCAAGGGCGACGGCCATCGCGCGAACCGCGGCCGGCTGGCGGGTGACGACCGCCTCGGGCGACCACGAGGGCCGCATCCTCGTCAATGCCGCCGGGGCCTGGGCGGGCGAGGTGGCGCGGCTGGCAAATGTGCCATCGCCCGGCTTCCAGCCGATGCGCCGCTCGATGGCGCGGATACCGGCGCCCGGCGGCCATGACCTGTCGGGCTGGCCGATGATCTTCGGCGTGGGCGAGACCTGGTATGCCAAGCCCGACGCCGGCGCGCTGATCGTCTCGCCAGCCGAGGAGCATCCGATGGACCCGCACGACGCCTGGGCCGACGATATGGTGCTGGCCGAGGGTCTGGCGCGCTATGAGGAGCATGTGACCCTGCCGGTCACACGTCTTCTGGCCTCGTGGGCGGGCCTCAGGACCTTTGCCCCCGACCGGGTTCCGGTCATCGGCTTCGCGCCGTCCGATCCATCCTTCTTCTGGCTGGCCGGGCAGGGGGGATACGGCTTCCAGAGCTCTCCCGCCGCCAGCCAGCTGGTTGCCGACCTGATCGGCGGGCGGACCCCCGTGATCGACCCCGCCACCGTCGCCAGCCTGTCGCCCGCCCGCTTCCCCGGCCTGTGACGCCGGGCCGCCAGCCCCTTCCGCAAGACCCAAGCGAGTGCCGCCATGATGCCCACTTCCCTCAAGCACTGCCTCCTCGCCCTCGGCCTCGCGGCGCTTTCGGCCTGCGGTGGCGGTGGCGGCGGGCATCCCTACGGCATCCCGGCCCAGTTCGGCGACGCCAAGCCGGTCGACTGGAAGGGCAAGGTGCCGGCGCACTATCCGGTGCATGGGGTGGATGTGTCGCGCTATCAGGGTGACGTGGACTGGCCCGTGGCGGCGGCCTCGGGCGTCTCGTTCGCCTTCATCAAGGCCACCGAGGGCGCCGAGATCGCCGATCCGATGTTCTCGGCCAACTGGGCGCGCACCGCACAGGCGGGCATCCCGCGCGGCGCCTACCATTTCTACTATTTCTGCCGCAGCGGCGCCGAACAGGCCAACTGGTTCATCCAGCATGTGCCGGCCGAGGCGGGGGCGCTGCCGCCGGTGCTCGACATCGAATGGACCCGCTCGCGCACCTGTCCGCGGCGGCCGGCGCCCGACGAGGTCCGCGCCCAGGCGCTCGACTTCCTCAACATCGTCAGCGCCTATTACGGCCGCCAGCCGATCATCTATACCAGCGTCGATTTCTGGCAGGACAACGAGATGTGGCGGATCGGCGGCTATCATTTCTGGCTGCGTTCGGTCGCCGGCCATCCGCGCGACGTGTTCGACGGGCAGCACTGGACCTTCTGGCAATATACCGGCACCGGCCTCGCACCGGGGTTCGCGGGCCAGGTCGACCTGAACACCTACGCCGGCAGCGTCGGCGACTGGCAGAACTGGGTCGCGTCGAACCAGATGTAGGCCGGGCCGGGGGCAGAGCCCCCGGCGTTGCGTCAACCATCCACCCGGATCCGTTCGTTCTTCGGGTCGAACGGGCTGTCCTCGGTCACCACCGCATCCCAAAGCTCGCGCAGCATCCTGACCTTGAGCTTCGTCCCCGGCACCGCCAGATCGGGGCGGACATAGCCCATGCCGATCTGCTTGCCGAAGGCGACAGAATATCCGCCCGAGGTCAGGCGTCCAACCTTCTTGCCGTCATGCAGGATCGCCTCCTTGCCCCACGGGTCGGCGTCGGCCGGCCCGTCGATCAGCAGGGTCACGCACATGGCGCGGATGCCCTTGTCGATCATCGCCTGCTTGCCCTGGAAGTCCTTGGTCATGTCGACGAAGCGGGGCAGGCCGGCCTCCAAGGGCGTCGCGTCGCGGCCGAGCTCGGTGCCGAAGGCGCGGTAGCTCTTCTCCTGCCGCAGCCAGTTCTGGGCGCGGCCGCCGACCAGCTTCAGCCCGTGCTTCTCGCCCGCCTTCATCAGCTGGTCGAAGAGGTAGTTCTGCATCTCGATCGGGTGATGCAGTTCCCAGCCGAGTTCGCCCGTGTAGGCGACGCGGATCGCGTTGACCGGGCACATGCCGAGCTCGATCCGCCGCGCCGAGAGCCACGGGAAGCGCTTGTTCGACAGCGCGGTTTCCGGCTCGGCGTCGCGGATCAGTTCGGCGAGGATCTTGCGGCTGTTCGGTCCGGCGATGGCGAAGACGCCCCACTGCGTCGTCACGTCATGGATGTCGACATGGCCGAACGCGGCCGCCTTGTCCTCGGCGCATTTCCTCAGATAGTCGGCGTCATAGGCCGTCCAGGCCCCGGCCGAGACGAGGTAATAGTCGTTCTCGCCGTTCCTGACGATCGTGTATTCGGTGCGCGTCGTCCCCGCAGGCGTCAGCGCATAGGTCAGGTTGATGCGCCCGACCTTGGGCAGCGCGTTACAGGTGAACCAGTCGAGGAACGCCGTCGCGCCCGGCCCCGAGACCTTGTGCTTGGTGAAGGCGGTGGCGTCGATCAGGCCGGCGGTTTCGCGGATGGCCTTCGCTTCTTCGACCGCGTATTTCCACCAGCCCCCGCGCCGGAAGCTGCGGCTGTCATGGTCGAACGACGCGGGCGCATCGATCGGGCCGTAATAGTTCGGCCGGTCCCAGCCGTTGATCTGGCCGAACTGCGCGCCGCGCGCCTTCTGCCGGTCGTAGGCGGGCGAGGTGCGCAAGGGCCGGCAGGCTTCGCGTTCCTCGTCGGGGTGATGGAGGATGAAGACGTGGTCGTAGCATTCCTCGTTCTTCCGCGCGGCATACTCGGTCGTCATCCAGTTGCCGTAGCGCTTGGGATCGAGCGAGGCCATGTCGATCTCGGCCTCGCCCTCGACCATCATCTGCGCCAGGTAATAGCCGGTGCCGCCCGCCGCGGTGATGCCGAAGCTGAACCCCTCGGCCAGCCACATGTTGCGCAGACCCGGCGCCGGGCCGACCAGCGGGTTGCCGTCGGGCGTATAGCAGATCGGGCCGTTGAAATCGTCCTTCAGCCCGACATGCTCGGACGAGGGGATGCGGTGGATGAAGGACATGTATTCGCCCTCGATCCGTTCCAGGTCGAGCGGGAAGAGGTCGGCGCGGAAGCTGTCCGGCACGTTGTACTGGAAGCGCGCGGGGGCGCCCTTTTCATAGGGGCCGAGGATCCAGCCGCCGCGTTCCTCGCGCACATACCATTTGGCGTCGGCGTCGCGCAGCACCGGGTGTTCGGGGTTGTTCTTGCGCCATTCCTGCAGCATCGGATCGGGTTCGGTGACGATATACTGATGCTCGACCGGGACCGCCGGAGTCTTGATCCCCAGAAGCCGCGCGGTGCGCTGCGCATGGTTGCCGGTCGCCGTCACCACATGCTCGGCGCGGATCTCGGCCTTTTCGTCCGAGGCGACGAGGTTGCCGCCCTGCTCGACCATCTTGCTGACGGACACGATCCATTCCGATCCGGTCCAGCGATAGCCGTCGACCTGCCACTTGCGCTCGATCGTCACGCCGCGCTGGCGCGCGCCCTTGGCCATCGCCTGGGTCACATCGGCGGGGTTGATGTAGCCGTCCTGGGGATGGAACAGCGCGCCCTTCAGGTCCTCGGTCCTGACCAGCGGCCAGCGCTCCCTGATCTCCTTGGGGGTCAGGAATTCGTGGTAGACATCGGCGGTTTCGGCGACCGACGAATAGAGCATGTATTCGTCCATCCGGTCCTGGGTCTGGGCCATGCGCAGGTTGCCCACCACATAGAAGCCGGCGTTCAGGCCGGTCTCGGCCTCGAGCGTCTTGTAGAAATCGACCGAATACTTGTGGATGTGGGTCGTCGCGTAGGACATGTTGAACAGCGGAAGCAGCCCCGCCGCGTGCCAGGTCGACCCCGAGGTCAGTTCGTCGCGTTCAAGCAGCATCGTGTCCCAGCCGGCCTTGGCCAGATGATAGGCGATGCCGGTACCTACGGCGCCGCCGCCGACGACAAGGGCTTTGACATGGGTCTTCATGGGAGCGACTCCTCGGGGATTCATCTGGGCCATATCTGACAGGAAGCAGCGCCGCCGTGAATGTCAGCCCGACCATAAAGGGGAAGAAAACGACATGCGGCAATGTCGGGGGCGGGCCATGCCGCCCTCAGCCCCGCGACAGCATCAGCCCGCCCGCAACCAGCGCCACCGCGACCAGCCGCTTCAGCGTCACCGGCTGCACCGCCAGCCCGAAGGCGCCGAACTGATCCAGCAGCAGCGCCGCGACCAGCTGGCCGAGGATCAGCGCCGCCACCGCCGTCACCACCCCCAGCGAAGCGACGCCCGATATGACCGACCAGACGTAGAAGGCGCCAAGAAAGCCGCCGACCAGCTGCCAGAGCGGCACGCCCGCCAGCCGCGCCACAGGGGCGCTGCCGCCGGTGGCGAGCGCCAGCGCCGCCAGCGCCACCAGGCCCACGGCAAAGGATACCGCCGCCGCCGCCAGGGGGCTTCCCAGCGACCGGCTGAGCGCGGCGTTCAGCGGCGCCTGCACCGCGATCGCCGCGCCGCCGAGCGCGATGAGGGCCGCCGAGACCAGAACCGGCTGCGTCATCCCCGCCCCCTACAGCATCGCCGGCACCACCTGATCGGGCGGCCGGTGCCCGTCGGCGAATGTCTTGATGTTGATGATGACCTTCTCGCCCATCTCGATCCGCCCCTCGAGCGTCGCCGATCCCATGTGCGGCAGAAGGACGGCGTTCGACAGCTCGCGCAGGCGCGGGTTCACGTCGCGGCCGTGCTCGTAGACATCGAGGCCCGCGCCCGCCAGTTCGCCCGCGCGCAGCATCCGGGTCAGGGCGTTCTCGTCGATCACCTCGCCGCGCGAGGTGTTGACGATCACCGCCGAGGGTTTCATCAGCTTCAGCCGCCGCGCGTTCATCAGATGGAAGGTCGAGGGCGTGTGCGGGCAGTTGATCGACAGGACATCGACGCGGCTGACCATCTGGTCGAGGCTTTCCCACCAGGTCGCGCCGAGGTCTGCCTCGGTCTCGGGGCGCAGGCGCCGGCGGTTGTGGTAGTGGACCTGCATCCCGAAGACGGCCGCCCGCCGCGCCAGCGCCTGGCCGATGCGGCCCATCCCGAGGATGCCCAGCCGCTTTCCCCCGACCCGCCCGCCCAGAAAGGCGGTCGGCGCCCAGCCCTGCCACCTGTCGGCCTGCATGACCTGCATTCCCTCGGGGATGCGGCGGATCACGGCGAGGATCAGCGCCATCGTCATGTCGGCGGTATCCTCGGTCAGGACGCCAGGCGTGTTCGACACCAGGATTCCGCGCTGGCGGGCGGTCGCCACGTCGATGTTGTCGAAGCCCGCGCCATAGTTGGCGATGAGTTTCAGCCGCTGGCCGGCCTGCGCCAGAAGATTCGCGTCGATCTGGTCGGTGATCGTCGGCACCAGGACATCGGCCCGGCGCATCGCGGCGGCCAGTTCCTCGCGCGTCATCGGTGCGTCGGCGGGGCTCAGCTCGACCTCGAAAAGCTCCTTCATCCGGGCCTCGACCACTTCGGGAAGGCGGCGGGTGACTACCACGGTCAGCCTTTGGGTCGTCATCGGCGGCTCCTCTCTTTCGCGGTCGCGTCCTTGCTGGCAAAGTGCACAGCAAAGCGATAAGCCACAAGTCCGAAAGCGTGGCCGAGGACGGGGCCAAGGATGGGACGGGCAGGGATGCGGAGAGGATGGGCGGCGGGACTGGTCCTTGGTCTGGCGGTGGCGGGGATGCTGCCGGCGGCGGGGCAGGAGCTTGAGAACGGCGGCAGCGGCCAGGCGATCCTGCCCGGCCACGGCGCCTCGACCAACCTGCCGGTGCCGCGCTTCGTGTCGCTGAAGTCCGAGATCGGCAATGTCCGTCGCGGCCCCAGTCTTGAACACCGGGTGGACTGGGTCTTCCACCACCGCGACCTGCCCTTGAAGATCACCGCCGAGTTCGAGCACTGGCGGCGGGTCGAGGACAACGAGGGGCAGGGCGGCTGGATCTATTACACGATGCTGTCGGGGATCAGGACGGTTCTCGTGACCGAGGCCCGCGCCGAGTTGCACCGCGGCCCCGAGGCGCGCACCCAGGTGGTCGCGATCGCCGACGAGGGCGTGATCGGCAAGCTGGGCGCCTGCACCCGCGACTGGTGCGAGATCAGCGCCGGGGGCCAGGACGGCTGGCTGATGAAAAGCCAGATCTGGGGGGTTGATCCCGACGAGGTCCGCAATTAGGTCGGCCTTCCCAACGGACATTTCCGGCGGCGGGATCGCGGGGCATGAGGCGCCATGACAGCCACTGAAAAGACGGGCGCCGGAAACAGGATGTCCGGCAAGACCGGGATGAACCTGTCGGCGGGCCTGGCCTCGGTCGCGGTCGCCACCCTCCTTGTTACGCTGAAGCTCTGGGCGCTCGGCACCACGGCGTCTCTCTCGGTCGCGGCCTCGCTGGCCGACAGCGCGCTCGACCTGATGATGTCGCTTGGCGGCTTGATGGCCATCCTCTATGCCGCCCGCCCCGCCGACGAGGACCATGCCTTCGGACATACCTCGGTCGAGGATCTGGCGGCGCTGGCGCAATCGGTCTTCGTCGCCATCTCGGGCGTGGTGATCGGCTGGACCGCGCTTGACCGCCTGGTGCAGGCCGCGCCTCCGCGGCTTCAGTCCGAGGGCGGCGGGATGCTGGTGATGGGCTTTTCCATCTTCGTCACCATCGCGCTTGTCCTCTGGCAGCGGCGGGTGGCGCGCCGGACCGGCAGCCGGGTCGTGGCCGCCGACAGCATGCACTACATGTCCGACCTCCTGCCCAACGTCGGCGCGATCGCGGCCCTGTGGATGTCGCACCAGTTCGGCATCGGCCAGATCGACAGCATCGTGGCGCTGGCCGCCGCGGTCATGCTGGTGTTCGGCGCCTCGCGCATCGGCAAGGGGGCCTGGGACGCGCTGATGGACCGCCGCGCCGATCCGGCGATCGTCGACGGCATCGCCCGCATCGCCCGGGACTGGCCGGGGGTGCGCGGCTTTCACGATCTCAAGACCCGCACGGCCGGCAGCCGCGTGTTCGTGAACCTGCATATCGAACTGGACGGCGACCAGAGCCTGCGCGAGGCCCATGCGATCGGCGCCAGCCTGCGCCGGCGGATCATCGAGACCTATCCGCAATGCGACGTGATCATCCACAAGGACGTGGCCAACGAGACCTGAAGCCCGCGCGCAGCAAAAAGGCCCCGCCGGGGCGGGGCCTTTGCCGTCGGTAATGCCTCGGCGGATCAGGACGGGATCGCGCCCTTGATCCCCTCGACGTAGAAGTTCAGCCCCAGCAGGGTGCCGTCGTCGGGCTTCTCGCCCTCTTTCACCCAGACCGATCCGTCCTGCTTGTTCAGCGGCCCCTGGAACGGGTGATAGGAGCCATCGGCGATCGAATCGCGGATCTTCTCTGCCTCGGCCTTCACGTCCGGGGGCACGGCGTCGGAGATCTCGCCGATCACCACCATCTTCTCCTTGATCCCATACCAGATGTTCTGGGTCTTCCAGGTGCCGTCGACGATCGCCTTGATCCGTTCCTCGTAGTAGGGCGCCCAGTTGTCGATGATTGACGACAGGCGCGGCTTCGGCGCGAACTCGGCCATGTCGGCGGACTGGCCGAACCCGTAGGCGCCGGCGGTCTTCAGCGTGGCCAGGGGCGCGGTGGAATCGGTGTGCGACAGCACCACGTCGCAACCCTGGTCGAGAAGCGCCTTGGTGGCGTCGGCTTCCTTGGCCGGATCGAACCAGGCCGAGATCCAGACGACCGAGATCTCCACCTTCGGATTGGCCTTGTGGGCGTGGATGTAGGACGAGTTGATGCCCTGGATGACCTCAGGGATCGGGAACGAGCCGATATAGCCGATCTTGTTGGTCTTGGTCATCTTGCCGGCGATATGGCCGCAGACCGCGCGTCCCTCGTAGAAGCGCGCGTTGTAGGTGGCCGAGTTGGCGCTCGACTTGTAGCCGGTCGCGTGCTCGAACATCACCTTGGGGAACTTGGCCGCGACGTTCTGCACCGCGTCCATGTAGCCGAACGAGGTGGCGAAGATCAGGCCAGCGCCCGACAGGGCCATCTGGCTCATGACCCTTTCGGCGTCGGCACCCTCGGGCACGCTTTCCTGCACCACGATCTCGACCGCGTCGCCGAATTTCTCCTCGGCCTTCTTGATCGCCTCGTAATGGTGCTGGCTCCAGCCGTTGTCGTTCTTCGGGCCGACCAGGATGAAGCCCACCTTGGGCTTGCCGGCGGCAAGGACCGCCTTCGGACCCAGGGCCAGCGACAGGCCGAGCGCCGCGCCACCCTTCAGGACATTTCTTCTTTCCATTCCATCCTCCTGTTGACGGGGCAGTCTCCGCCCCTTTGGTTCGCCGCCGCGCCCCTAGCGAGTCGCGTGGAAATTCTGGCCCAGCGATGCGGGCGCGTTCAGCGCCGCCCTTCCCTTGCCGGACGACATGATGACCAGCACCAGAATGGTTATCAGATAGGGGGCCATCGACAAGTATTGAACCGGGATCGCCGAGCCTGCCGCCTGCATGTTCAGCTGCAGGACCGTGATGCCGCCAAAGAGGTAGGATCCCAGCATCACACGCCAGGGCCGCCAGCTGGCGAAGACCACGATCGCCAGCGCGATCCAGCCTGCGCCCGCCGTGATCCCGTCGGTCCATTGCGGCACCCGGACCAGGCTGACATAGGCGCCGCCCATCCCGGCCATCGCACCGCCGAACATGATCGCGCCCAGCCGGATGCGGCGCACGTTGTAGCCCAGCGAATGGGCGGCATCGTGGTTTTCGCCGACCGCGCGCAGGATCAGCCCCAGCCGCGTCGCCTTCAGCGCCCACCAGACGATGGCGATGATGAGGATCGAGAAATAGACCACCCAGTCATGGCCGAAGAGGATCGGCCCGACGACCGGCAGGTCGGCCAGCGGCCCGAACGGCACCTTGCCGGTGACGGGTGGCTTCATGCCGACGTAGTTCTGCCCCAGGAGGGACGACAGCCCCAGGCCGAACAGGGTCAGCGCCAGGCCGGTCGCCACCTGGTTGGCGAGAAGCGTCTGGGTCAGGACCGCGAAGATCAGGCTGAGGACCGCCCCGCCGACCGCGCCGCCGAGGAAGCCCAGGAAGGGGCTGCCGGTCTCGACCGCGGCGATGAAGCCGCAGACCGCGCCGATGATCATCATCCCCTCGACCCCGAGGTTCAGGACGCCCGCGCGCTCGACCACCAGCTCGCCGATCGCGGCCAGCATGATCGGCACCGAGGCGACCATCAGCGCCGCGATCAGCACCACGAAGTTCAGACTGGTAAAATCCATCACCTTGCCCCCCAGCCAATCAGACGCACCCGGTAGTTCGACAGAAGATCGACCGCCAGGAGGAAGAACAGAAGCATCCCCTGGAAGGCCTGGATCGCCGCGGCGGGCAGGCCCAGCATGAACTGCGCCAGCTCGCCCCCGATGTAGGTCAGCGCCATCAAGAGCCCCGCGAACAGGATGCCCAGGGGGTTCAGCCGGCCGAGGAAGGCGACGATGATCGCGGTGAACCCGTAGCCCACGCCGAAGTCGATGGTGATCTGGCCCGCGGGCCCCGTCACCTCGAACAGCCCCGCCAGCCCGGCCAGCGCCCCCGACAGGCCCATGCACAGCACCACCAGCCGGTCGGGGTTGACCCCGGCGAAGCGCGCGGCGCGCGGCGCCTGGCCGGCCAGCTTGATCTGGAAGCCGAGGATGTGGCGTTGCAGCAGGACATAGGCCGCGCCGACCGCGAGGAATGCCGCCACGCCGCCCCAATGCAGGCCGGTCCCGGCGATCAGCTCGCCGTTCGCCATCGCCGGAATCTGCGCCAGGTTGCGGCTGCCGGGAAAGCCCGCGCCCTCGGGGTTCTTGAGAAAGCTCAGCGCCGCCGAGGCGAGGATCTGCTTGGCCACATAGACGAGGAGCAGCGAGACGAGGATTTCGCTGGTGCGGAACCTGGTCTTGAGGATCGCCGGGATCATCGCCCAGATGAAGCCGCCGAACGCCCCGGCCAGCACCATCAGCGGGAAGACCAGGCGGCTTTCGGTGGGATAGAAGGCCAGCCCGGTCGCCGCCCCGAAGATCGCGCCCATCACATACTGCCCCTCGGCGCCGATGTTCCACACGCCGGCGCGGAACCCCAGCGACAGGCCGATCGAGATCAGCACCAAGGGCGCCGCCTTGACCAGGATCTGCGGGCGCGAGTACGAGGCGACATCGCCGTTGAACAGCGGATCGAGGAAGATCAGCTTGATCGCCGCCACCGGATCCTTGCCCAGCAGGGCGAACATGATGCCGCCCGCGATCATGGTCAGGGCCACCGCCAGGAAGGGCGTGCCGTAGATCCAGAACCGCGAGGGGTTGGGCCGCTTTTCAAGCCGTAGCATGGTCGTGGCCCTCCGCCGAATGCATTCCGTGCGCGCCGCCCAGCATCAGGCCGATCCGGTCCACGGTCAGCCCCTTGGTCGGCACCGGCGCCGAGAGGCGCCCCTCGTTCAGGGCCGCGAACCGGTCCGCGACCTCGAGTATCTCGTCGATGTCCTGGCTGATGACCACCACCGCCGCCCCTGCCGCGGCGCGGTCGAGCAGCGCCTGGCGGATGAAGGCAGCCGCCGCCGCATCGACGCCCCAGGTCGGCTGGTTCACGATGATGACGGCCGGTTCCTGCATGATTTCCCGGCCGATGACGAACTTCTGCAGGTTGCCGCCCGACAGCGCCCGCGCCGCCGTCAGCACGCCCGGAGTGCGCACGTCGAAGGTCTTGATGATGTCCTCCGCAAAGATCTTCGTCTCGAGCCAGTCGATGAAGCCGTTGCGGACGAGCCGCCGGCGCACCGCCCCGGTGAGAAAGGCGTTCTCCAGAAGGCTCATGTCGGGGGCCGCCGCATGGCCCAGACGCTCTTCCGGCCCGGTCAGAAGGCCCACGCGCCGGCGATCGTTCGGTCCCAGCTGTCCGACAGGCTGGCCCAGCACCGTGATCGCGGCGGGGGCGCTGCGCAACTCGCCCGACAGGGCCAGCAGCAGCTCGTCCTGCCCGTTGCCGGCCACCCCGCCGATGCCCAGCACCTCGCCCTTGCGCACGCTGAGCGAGATGTCCTTCAGGCTGGTGCCGAACGGGTTCAGCGACCTGACCGACAGGCCCTTGATCTCCAGCGCCACCTCGCCAGTCTCGATCTTGGCGCGCTCGGGCGGAGTCAGGGTGGTGCCGACCATCAGCTCGGCCAGTTCCCGCGCCGTCTTTTCGCGCGGGTTGCAGCTTCCCACCACCTTGCCGCGCCGCAGGATCGTCGCGCCGTCGCACAGGGTGCGGATTTCTTCAAGCTTGTGGCTGATGTAGAGGATCGAGGTGCCCTCGGACGCGAGCTTCCTCAAGGTGTCGAACAGGATGTTCACCTCCTGCGGGGTCAGCACGCTGGTCGGCTCGTCCATGATGAGAAGCTTCGGATCCTGCAGGAGGCAGCGGATGATCTCGACCCGCTGGCGTTCGCCCGCCGACAGATCCCCCACCAGCCGCGCCGGATCGAGGGGCAGGCCATAGCCTTCGCTGACGTCGCGGATCTTCGCCGCCAGTTCGCGCTGCGGCGGCGGGTTGTCCATGCCCAGGGCCACGTTCTCGGCCACGTTCAGGGCGTCGAACAGGCTGAAGTGCTGGAACACCATCGCCACGCCGCGCGCCCGCGCCTCGCGCGGGGCGGCGGGGGCAAAGGGCGCACCGCCGAGTGTCATCTGCCCCTCGTCAGGCCTGACCAGCCCGTAGATCATCTTCACCAGTGTCGATTTTCCGGCGCCGTTCTCGCCCAGCAGCGCATGGACCTCGCCCGCGCCGATGGTGAAACCGACATTCTCGTTCGCCTTGACGCCGGGATAGGATTTGGAAATCCCCTCCAGCGCCAGCAATGTCTGCCGCGTCATCCCCTCTGTCCCCCTGTGGTCCTGTCGTCGGCCGGGTCGTGCATGGCGTCCCGGTCCTGCATGGATTCCAATAGCTTGGCCGCCACTCCTATGGCAATCGCCTGCGGGTGCTTGCCAAAGGCCGGCTCGCCGATCGGGCAGACGATGCGCGCGATCCGCTCGGGCGGGTGGCCGAGCGCGGACAGCCGCGACCGGAACCGCGCCCATTTGGTCGCCGAGCCGATCAGTCCGAGCGAGCCGAACCCGTGGCCCAGAAGCCGGTGGCACAGTTCCAGATCGAGCGCATGGCTGAAGGTCAGGACCAGATGGTCGGCCCCGCGCGGCGCCAGCCCCACCAGATCGGCGGGATTGGCCGCGACCAGCTGCGTCACGCCCTCGGGCAACATCTCGGGAAACCGGCTTTCGTCGGTGTCCGCCCAGCTGATGTGCCACTCGGGCAGCGGCGCCAGCACCGGAACGATCGCCCGCCCGACATGGCCCGCGCCCCAGACCCACAGGTCGCGGCGGTGTGCGCGGATCGGCTCGACCAACCAGCCCGCCACCAGCCGCGTCCCCGGCACCTGGCCCTCGGCCCGCGCCCGCGCCACCAGCCGCGCCACCGCCAGGGGCATTTCGGTCGCGTCCCGGCCGGGCAGCGGCCGCGCCACCACTGGCCCCGCGAGCCCGGCCAGCGCCGCACGGTCCCAGACCTCGGACAGAAGCGTGACCGCCCCGCCGCAGCACTGGTTCAGCGCCGGCCCCAGGGGCAGCCGGTCGGTCCGCGCCGCCCCGCCCCCGGCCAGCATCGCCCGCGCCGTCGCCGTGGCCTGCCATTCCAGCGCCCCGCCGCCGACGGTGCCCTCCTGCCCATCCACCCAGACGCACATCGCCGCCCCCGCCTCGCGCGGGGCCGATCCGGCGACATCGGCGACGACGACGCGCACCACCCGTCCGTGCGCCGCTACCAGCCGCTCAAGCCCTTCGCGATCAAAGCCCATTTTCGTCTCCCCGCGCCCGCGCCACCGCCTTCAGGACCGCCTCGGCTGTCGCCGGGGCCTGAAGGTCGGGGTAATGCGGCCCGCAGGCGGCGCAGGCCGCCGACAGCGCCAGAAAGGCGGAAATCCCGTGCATGAACGGCGGCTCGCCCACCGCCTTCGACCGATAGATCGTCTCCTCGCGGTTCGCGCCCTCCCAGAAGTCGACATTGAAGACGCGCGGCCGGTCGGAACAGGCCGGGATCTTGTAGGTCGAGGGCGCGTGCGTCGTCAGCCGCCCCTTGTCGTCCCACACCAGCTCCTCGGTGGTCAGCCAGCCCGCGCCCTGGACATAGCCGCCCTCGATCTGGCCCCGGTCGATCGCCGGGTTCAGGCTGGTGCCGCAGTCATGCAGGATGTCGCAGCGCAGGATGCGGTTCTCGCCGGTCAGCGTGTCGATCACCACCTCGCTGACCGAGGCGCCATAGGCAAAGTAGTAGAACGGCCGCCCGCGCCCGGCCTTGCGGTCCCAGACGATCTTGGGCGTAGCATAGAACCCGGTCGAGGACAGGCTGACGCGGCCCATGTAGCAGCGCGCCGCCGCCTCGGCGAAGGTCATCTCCTCGCCCGCGACCCTGACCTTGCCCCCCTCGAACCGCACGCCCGCCGGATCGGCCTGATGCTCGCGCGCCAGGAACTCGGCCATGCGGGTGCGGATGGTGTCGGTCGCGGCCTTGGCCGCCATCCCGTTCAGGTCCGACCCCGACGAGGCCGCCGTGGCCGAGGTGTTCGGCACCTTGGCGGTGTCGGCCGCCGTGATCGCCACCTGGTCGGCGCCGATCCCGAAGCCCGCCGCGACCACCTGCGCCACCTTGCGGTTCAGGCCCTGGCCCATCTCGGTGCCGCCGTGGCTCAGATGAACCGAGCCGTCCTGATAGACATGGACCAGCGCCCCGGCCTGGTTCAGGTGCGTGAGCGTGAAGGAAATCCCGAACTTCACCGGCGTCAGCGCGATGCCCTTCTTCAGCACCGGGTTCGCGGCGTTCCACTCGGCCACCGCTGCCTTCCTGGCCGCGAAACCGCTGGTCTCTTCCAGCCGCGCCACCAGCCCGTTCAGGATGAAATCCTCGACCGGCATGTGATAGGGCGTGGTCTGCACCCTTTTCACCGTGGCGGAAATATCCCGGGGGTCCGGGGGCAGCGCCCCCGGCGCGTCGGCATAGAAATTGGCCTTGCGCACCACCGTCGCATCCAGTCCCAGCGTGTGGGCCACATGATCCATCACCCGCTCGATGGCGATCATCCCCTGCGGCCCGCCAAAGCCCCGGTAGGCGGTCGCCGACTGGGTGTTGGTGCGCAGCCGGTGGCTCTCGATCCTGACATGTTCCAGATGATAGGCGTTGTCGGAATGCAGCATGGCCCGGTCGGCGACCGGGGGCGACAGGTCGAGGCTCCAGCCGCAGCGCGCAAGCTGGCGGAACTCGATCCCGAGGATCCTGCCCTTCGCGTCCACCCCCGCCCGGTAGTCGATGCGGAAATCATGGCGCTTGCCGGTGATGACCATGTCGTCGTCGCGGTCATAGCGCATCTTGCAGGCCCGCCCGGTGGCGCGCGCCGCCACCGCACAGGCCACCGCCAGCGCGTTGCCCTGGCTTTCCTTGCCGCCGAAGCCGCCGCCCATGCGCCGCATCTCGACCCGGACCGCGCTCATCGGCAGGCCGATCGCCTCGGCCACCTTGTGCTGGATTTCGGTGGGATGCTGGGTCGAGGACAGGACCAGCATGCCGCCGTCCTGCGGCAGGGCGAGCGCCGCCTGGCCCTCGAGGTAGAAATGCTCCTGCCCGCCCATGTCGAAGCTGCCTTCGATCACCCTCGGGGCGCGGGCGATGGCCCTGGCCGCATCGCCCTTCGACCAGGTGACGGGGCCGCCCTCGAAGCGGCTGTCCGCTGCCAGCGCCTGCTCGATGGTCAGAAGCGCGGGCAGTTCGCGATAGGCGATCCTGCCCAGCCGTGCCGCCCTGCGCGCCGCCAGATGGCTGTCGGCCACCACCAGAAAGACCGGCTGACCGACATAATGGACGCTGCCGGTGGCCAGCATCGGCTCGTGGTCGCCCGAGGGCGAGACATCGTTCTCGAACGGCAGGTCGTCGGCGGTCATCACCATGACGACGCCCGACGCGGCCCGCACCGCGGCCAGGTCGATCGCGGTGATCTCGCCATGTGCGACTGTGGACAGGCCGAAGGCCAGGTGCAGGGTGCCGCGCGGCACCGGCTGGTCATCGACATAGCGGGCGCGCCCCGTCACATGCAGGTGGGCGGAATCGTGGGGAAGGGGGGTGCCGACGCTCATGCCTCCACCTCCAGGACCGAGACCTTGGTGCCGGTGCGCTCGTGATAATAGCGCAAGAGCAGGTTCGCCGCCGTCTCCAGCCGGTAGGCGGCCGAGGCGCGCATGTCGGTCATGGGCGTGAAGTCCTGCGTGAACAGGGGCAGCGCGGCGCGGATCGTCTCCTCGCTCCAGGCCTTGCCTTCCAGCGCCGCCTCGACCGTCCGGGCGCGCTTGGGGATCCCGGCCATGCCGCCAAAGGCGATGCGGGCGGAGGCGATCTTCCTGCCCTTGACGGTGACGTTGAAACAGCCGCACACCGCCGAAATGTCCTGGTCGAACCGTTTCGACAGCTTGTAGCAGGCGAGATCCGGCACGCTGGCCGGGATCGTCAACGCCTCGACGAACTCGCCGGGCGCGCGGTCCTGCTTCTTGTAGTCGAGGAAGAAGTCCTCGAGCGCGATCGTCCGCCGCTCGGCCCCCCGGCGCAGGTGCAGGCTGGCGCCCATTGCGATCAGCGCCGGCGGCCCGTCGCCGATGGGCGAGCCGTTGGCGATGTTGCCGCCGATGGTGGCGGCGCCGCGCACCTGCTCGCTGGCGAAGCGGCGCAGAAGCTCGGCAAAGGCCGGGTGACTGTCCGCCAGCGCCGCGCGCAGCGCCTGGATGGTCACGCCCGCGCCGATGCGGATGTCGCCGCCGGTGCGGGCGATCTGTTGCAGATCCCTGCATCCGTGCAGGAACGCCACGTCCGGCAGGTCCATCAGCGCCTTCGTCACCCACAGGCCCACGTCGGTGGCCCCGGCGATCAGAGTGGCCTTGGGGTGGGCCAGATACCAGTCGGCCAGCGCGTCCGAGGTGGCCGGCGCGAAGGGTGCGGGTCCGCGCTTCAGCGCGCGCAGGTCGTCGCTCATCCAGGCCGGCACCGGCCGGGCCTCGGCGGCCTTGGCGGCGCGGATGATCGGCGCATAGCCGGTGCAGCGGCAGAGATTGCCGGCCAGCCGGTCGTCATGGTCGGTGGCCCCGTCCTTGTGCGCCACCGCCATCGACACCACGAACCCCGGCGTGCAGAAGCCGCACTGGCTGCCGTGATGGGCGACCATCGCCTCCTGGACCGGGTGCATCTGCCCGTCCGGCCCGCCGATGCCCTCGACGGTGCGCACCGCCTTGCCGTGAAGCTGCGGCAGGAACAGGATGCAGGAGTTCAGCGCCCGCGATCCGCCCTCGTCGGTCACCATCACGGTGCAGGCCCCGCAGTCGCCCTCGTTGCAGCCTTCCTTGGTGCCGGTCAGGCCGCGCTCCTCGCGCAGCCAGTCCAGAAGCGTCAGGGTCGGGCTGGTGCCCGTCACCGTGACCTGCGTTCCGTTCAACAGAAACGCTATGTCGCTCATCGCGAATGTCCGCCGCCTTCTCCCCGTGCGAGGAAGTCGTGCCTTCGCCCGATGCGGCGTAAAGCGAAGTGCACCCTCGTCTCCCGGCACTCATGAAGCGCCTCGGGCAGACTTTAGGCAAGAAGAACTTCCCGCGAAAGCCGCAAATCACTTTCGTGCAAAGCCGAAAGATCGGCGGGCCTTCGCCGGTGGCGACGCTGGCCGAGGCGCGGCGCGTGACGGCGGCGGGACGGGCGGCTAGGGTTCGGGCCACGAGCGGGGGCGCATGCGCCTCGCGCCCCAAGGCAGCCGGAGATTGCCATGCAGACAGCAGGCCTGTTCCTGATCCTCGCCCTGATCGCCCTTTGCGGCCTCTGCGCAGTCGTCTTCACGCTCAGTCTCGGATTCCGCCGCCGGGTGGCGCGGCTCTGGACGCGGGCGGCGCAGGGGCCATCGGCCGAGGACCAGGGCGACAGGCTGCCGCCCGCGGTGCGCGCCTTCGCCCTGCGCGCGGGCGCCGAGGCCGGACCCGGCCACCTGGCATTGGTCCTGACCCAGGCGGCGGAGCTCAGGCGGCGGCGCGGCGGCCTGTTCGCGCCCTTCCGTGCCCGCCAGATCACCGCCCTGGGCGAGCCGGGCTTTGTCTGGCAGGCGCGGCGCGGCTTCGGGCCGCTGACGTTGCTGCGTGTCGTCGATTCTTTTACCGCCGGCGAGGGCCGGCTCGAGGCGCGGCTCTTCGGGGCCCTGACCGTGGCGCGGATGAACGGCGTCGAGACGACGCTGGGCGAGGCCTTCCGCTATCTCGCCGAACTGCCCTGGACACCCGACGCCATCCTCGGCAACCCCGACCTGGTCTGGAAGATGACCGCCGATGACGAGGCCGAGGTCAAGCTCAATACCCGTGTCGGCACCGCCCGCGTGGTCTTCCGCTTCGATGGCCACGGCGACATCGTGGCGATGGAGGCGCGCGACCGCCCGGCCAGCGATCCCGAGGGGCGCCCGGTGCGCTATGACTGGCGCGGCCGCTTCGGCGACTACCGCCAGATCGGCGCCCGCCGCCTGCCTGCCTATGGCGAGGTGGGCTATGTCTACCCCGACGGCTACGAGGTCTATTTCCGCGCCCGCGTCACCGACTGCCGGACGGCGCCCGGACAGGGCGGCGGGCGCGGCTAGCAGGCGGGGCCGGCAGGCGAGGGGGCTGACTGCCCCCTCGCGCCCCCCCGCGAATATCTGGACCAGCGAGAAGGCCGGGGGTCAGAGGGTGGCGGCGAGTTCGTCCAGCTGGCCCGCGACCGTCCCCCAGCCGTCGAAGAAGCCCATCTCCTCGTGCTTCCTGCGGTTCTCGGCGTTTCCGTGGATCGCGCGCGCAGTATAGAGCGTGCCGGTTCCGTCCGGTTCCATCGTCACCTCGGCGGTGAAGAAGGGATTGGCCAACGGGCGGAAGCCGGGGCCGAGGCAGTCGGTGAAGACCAGCCGCCGCTCGGGCTCGACCACCAGGTAGCAGCCCAGCAGCGGCATCTCGGTCCCGTCCGGCAGCACCATCGTCGAGGAGCTTTCGCCCCCCGGCCTCAGGTCGATCACCACGTTCTTCACGATCACCGGCTTCGGCGCGAACCATTGCGGGATCAGCTCCGGCTCGGTCCAGCAGCGCCAGACCCGCGCGGGCGAGGCCTTCATGCGGCGGGTGATCACCAGGTCGAGATCGCTCATGTCCAGTCTCCTGTTCGGGGGTGTCTTCGGGGGTCATCCATCGAGATCGCCACCCCGGTCGAGGAAATCGGCCAGCCTGTCGGTCTGGGCCGCCATCTTCTCGCGCTGGCGGTCCAGCCAGTCGCGGGCGGCCGTGACCGGAGCGGGGTTCAGCCGGCAGATCCGGGTGCGGCCCTGCTTTTCGCTGGCGATGAGGCCGCCGGTCTCCAGCACCTTCAGGTGCTTGAGGAAGGTGGGCAGCGCCAGCGCGAAGGGTCCGGCCAGCTCGCTGACGCTGGCCGGGCCGGCAGCCAGTCGCGCCACCACTGCCCGCCGGGTCGGATCGGCGAGGGCATGGAAGGCGGGGGTGAGGGAATCGTCACCGTTAGCCATATGGCTAAGTATCATGGACACGCCGCGCCGGCAACCACCGGTTTCGGCTTTCCGGGGCGGCGCGCTCGGGCATCCTGGTGGTCGCCCGTCTTTCGACAAAACCGGATTCCACTTTTGTCGGGCAGGCTCTAGGCTCGCGCCATGTCACAGCCCCGATTCATCCACCTGCGCGTCCATACCGAATATTCGCTTCTCGAAGGGGCGGTGCCGGTGAAGAAGCTGGTCGGCCTGTGCGAAAAGGCCGGGATGCCCGCCGTCGCCGTCACCGACACGAACAACCTGTTCGCGGCGCTCGAATTCTCGGTGACGGCGAAGGGGGCCGGGGTCCAGCCGGTCGTCGGCTGCCAGATCTCGGTCGCCTTCGATCCGGCCCCGCCGGGCGAGCGGTCGCGCGATCCCGCGGCCCTGGTGCTGCTGGCGCAGGACGAGACCGGCTATCTGAACCTGATGAAGCTGAACTCCTGCCTCTATCTCGACGCGCGGGACGAGGCGCCGCAGGTGACACCCGAGGAACTTGCCGCCCATGCCGAAGGTCTCATCTGCCTGTCGGGCGGACCCGACGGGCCGGTCGGACGGCTTCTGCGGGCGGGCCAGCGGGCGAAGGCCGAGGCCTTCCTGTCCCGCCTTGCCCAGACCTACCCCGACCGGCTCTATGTCGAATTGCAGCGCCACCCCGGCGAGGGCGGAGAGGTGACGGCGGCCGAGCGTGCCACCGAGCGCGGGCTGGTTGAGATGGCTTACCGCGCGGGCCTGCCCCTGGTCGCCACCAACGATGTCCACTTCCCCGCGCCCGCGATGTACGAGGCCCATGATGCGCTCCTTTGCATCGCCGAAGGCGCCTATGTCGACCAGCAGGAACCCCGCCGCCGGCTGACGCCCGAGCATTATTTCAAGTCCGAGGCCGAGATGGCGGCCCTGTTCGCCGACCTGCCCGAGGCGCTGGACAACAGCGTCGAGATCGCGCGGCGCTGCGCCTTCGGGGTGAAGAAGCACAGCCCGATCCTGCCGCGCTTCGCCGACGACGAGGTCGAGGAGCTGCGCCGCCAGGCCTGGGAGGGCCTGCGCGCGCGTCTGGCGGTCATCCCGCGCAGCGCGCCCGTCGAAGCCTACGAGGAACGGCTGAAATTCGAGCTGGGGATCATCGAGCAGATGGGCTTTCCCGGCTACTTCCTTATCGTGGCCGATTTCATCAAATGGGCCAAGGACCACGGGATTCCGGTGGGGCCGGGACGGGGGTCGGGCGCAGGCAGCCTGGTCGCCTATGTCCTGACGATCACCGACCTTGATCCGCTGCGCTATTCCCTGCTGTTCGAGCGCTTCCTGAATCCCGAACGGGTCTCGATGCCCGACTTCGACATCGACTTCTGCATGGACCGGCGCGAAGAGGTCATCGCCTATGTCCAGGGCAAGTACGGCCGCGACCGGGTGGGCCAGATCATCACCTTCGGCGCGCTCCTCTCCAAGGCTGCGGTGCGCGACGTCGGCCGCGTCCTGCAGATGCCCTACGGCCAGGTGGACCGCCTCTCGAAGCTGATCCCGGTCGAGGGCGTGAAGCCTGTCTCTATCGAAAAGGCGCTGGCGGACGAGCCGCGCCTGCGCGAGGCGGCGCGCGCCGAGGAGGTCGTGAGGCGCCTTCTCGACTACGGCCAGAAGATCGAGGGCCTGTTGCGCAACGCCTCGACCCATGCCGCGGGCGTCGTCATCGGCGACCGGCCGCTGGACGAGCTGGTGCCGCTCTACCAGGACCCGCGATCCGACATGCCCGCCACCCAGTTCAACATGAAATGGGTGGAATCCGCGGGCCTCGTGAAGTTCGACTTCCTGGGCCTCAAGACCCTGACCGTCATCCAGAACGCGCTCGACCTGCTGAAACTGCGCGGGATCGAGGTCGACATCGGGCTGATCCCTCTCGATGACGCGAAGACCTATCAGCTTTACGCCCAGGCCCGCACCGTCGCGGTGTTCCAGGTCGAAAGTTCGGGCATGATGGATGCGCTGAGGCGCATGAAGCCGACCTGCATCGAGGACATCGTGGCGCTGGTCGCGCTCTACCGTCCCGGCCCGATGGAGAACATCCCGACCTATTGCGAGGTAAAGAACGGCCAGCGCGATCTGGAATCGATCCACCCGACCATCGACCATATCCTGAAGGAAACCCAGGGCATCATCGTCTATCAGGAACAGGTGATGGAGATCGCCAAGGTCATGGCCGGCTATTCGCTGGGCGGCGCCGACCTCTTGCGCCGGGCGATGGGCAAGAAGATCAAGGAGGAGATGGACAAGGAGCGCCCGAAGTTCATCGAGGGCGCGAAAAAGACCCACAACGTGCCGGAAAGGAAGGCGGGCGAGGTTTTCGACCTTCTGGAGAAATTCGCCAACTACGGCTTCAACAAGTCGCACGCCGCAGCCTACGCCGTGGTCAGCTACCAGACCGCCTGGCTGAAGGCGAACCACCCGGTCGAATTCATGGCCGCGGTGATGAACTGCGACATCCACCTGACCGACAAGCTCGCCGTCTACAAGCGCGAGGCCGACGTGATGAGCATCACGACCGTCCCGCCCTGCGTCAACCGCTCGCTCGCCACCTTCACCGTGCGCGACGGCCAGCTGGTCTATGCGCTCGGCGCGCTGAAGAACGTGGGCGTCGAGGCGATGCGGATGATCGTCGCCGCCCGCCAGACCGAACGGGGCGAAAAGCCGTTCGTCACGCTTTTCGACTTCGCGCGCCGCGTCGACCTCAAGCGTCTCGGCAAGCGCCCCCTGGAAATGCTGGCCCGCGCCGGGGCCTTCGACGTGCTCGATGGGAACCGCCGGCGGGTGTTCGACAGTCTCGATGCGCTTGCCGCCTGGTCGGCTGCGATCCACGAGGCCGCGGGTTCCTCGCAGGTCTCGCTCTTCGGCGAGGCCGGCGACGACCTGCCCGAGCCGCGCCTGCCCAACAGCGGCGACTGGCTGCCGGTCGAGCGGCTGGCCGAGGAACATCAGGCGGTGGGCTTCTATCTTTCGGGCCACCCGCTCGACGACTACATGCCCACGCTGAAGCGCAAGCAGGTGATGACGCTGGCCGACCTGACCGCCGCCGCCGAACGCGGGCCGCTGGTGGCGAAACTCGCGGGCACCGTTTCCGCCCGCCAGGAACGCAAGTCGGCCAAGGGCAACCGCTTCGCCTTCGTCGCGCTGTCGGACCCGACCGGCCTTTACGAAGTGACGGTCTTTTCCGACACGCTGGAAGCGGCGCGGGACCATCTGGAACCGGGCAAGGCGGTGGTCCTGACCGTCGAGGCCAATCTGGAAGGCGAAACGCTGAAACTTCTCGCCCGCGCCGCCCAGCCCATCGACATGGTGGCCGCCGACGCAGGATCGGCGGGGCTGCGCGTCCATGTCGACACGCCCGAGGCCGTCGCCGCGGTGGCGGGGCTTTTGCAGGGCATGGCCCAGGATCTGAAAGCCCGGTCGCGCGGCCCGGTGCTCTTCTGCATCGCCAACCGCGCCAGCGGCGCCGAGGTCGAGGTGACGACCGGCCGCGACTTCCCGGTCAACCCGCAGATCAAGGGGGCGATCAAGTCGATGCAGGGCGTGGTGATGGTGGAAGAAATCTGACGCCTGTCGCGCCTGATCCGACGCATCGCCTGTTCTTGCTCGCCCCGGCTCAAGGCCGGGGGGAGGCGGGCAGTCTTACGCCGCCTGGTCGAACCGCGCCGGCAGGTCGCCCAGCCGCTTGGCCTCGTCGATCGTCGCCCTCACATCGCCGTCCAGCGACCGCACCAGCTGCGCGAATGTGTCGATGACGAAATAGACCGGCTGGACGATGTCGATCCGGTAGGGGGTGCGCAGCACTGTCAAGAGGTCGAAGGGCAGCATCTCGGCCTTGCCGCTGGTCGCATGGGCCGCCTCTGACAGGGACGAGGCGATGCCCGCGCCATAGCCGCGCAGCCCCTCGGGCGTGCGCATCATTCCGAACTCGACGGTGAACCAGAACAGCCGGAACAGCCGCCAGCTGTAGGTCTTGCCCAAGACCACCGCCTGCTTGCCGAACCGTTCGATGAAATCCACATAGTCCGGGTCGGTCAGCAGCGGGCAGTGGCCGAAGACCTCGTGGAAGATGTCCGGCTCCTCGATATAGTCCATGTCCTCACGCCGGCGCAGGAAGGTGGCGACCGGAAACTTGCGCAGCGACAGAAGGTCGAAGAACTGCGCCGGCGGGATGATCGCCGGGACACCGACGACGCCCGCCCCGGTCAGGGCGGCAAGCCGCGCGTCAATGTCGCGGATCTGCGGCACCGCCCGGTCGTTCAGCCCCAGCCGGGCCACTCCGTCCAGATATTGCCCGGTCATCCTGCCTTGCAGGAACTTCATCTGGCGGGCGAACAGTTCCCCCCAGACCGCATCCTCCTCGGGGTCATAGGCGAACCGGCCATCGGCATCCGCCACCTTCGACACATAGCCAGACATGCGCGCCTCCCTGGTCTCACGGGCAGTTTACGCCCGATGGCGCGGAATTCCCTTTCAAATCTTCCGACATTCGCTCACATTTCAGAAACTGACACCATTGATGGCAATCAAATGGAATTTTCTGACCAGGAACAGGCGCTCTTGCGGGAAATCCAGTCCAATGCCGCGCTGTCGCTTGCCGATCTTGCCGCCCGCACCGGCATGGCCCAGTCCACCCTCTGGCGGCGGATGCAGGAGCTGGAGGCGGCGGGCGTGATCCGCGCGCGCGTGGCGCTGCTCGATCCGGCCAAGGTGGGCGCCAAGCTCTGCGTCCTTGCCCAGATCCGCCTTGCCGACCATTCCGAGGCTTCGGTCGCGGGTTTCACCGCGCTGGTCCGCCGCCTGCCCGAGGTGCTGGAATGCCATTCTGTTTCCGGGCAGGCCGACTATATGCTGAAGGTGCGGGTCAGGGATGTCGAAGCCTATGAGACCTTCATGTCCCACAACCTGTTGCGTTCCGGCTTCGTGCGCGAGATACATTCGAGCTTCGTTCTGAAGGAAATCAAGACGACGACCGCCCTGCCGGTCTAGCGTGGCGTCAGTGCCGCCGTCGGAGGTGTCGACCGATCCATGTTTTCCCTCCTCCACCTCCTCGCGCTCCTTGTTCTGGCGGCGACGGCGCTGGTCTTCCTGATGCGGCTGGTCTTCCCGCTGCCCGCGCTCGACGGGCGGCAGGCCAGCAGCGCCCGCCCCGCCGACCCGGCGACGCCGCTCGGCGCACGCCTTCTGCCCGAGGCCGCGCGCCATCCCGGCCTCTCGGGCATCGTGCCGCTGCGCGCCGGGACCGAGGCTTTTGCCGCCCGCATCCTTCTGGCCCGCGCCGCCCGCACCACCATCGACGCGCAATATTACATCTGGCAGAACGACCTGACCGGCATTCCCCTATTGCAGGAACTGCGCGCCGCCGCCGAGCGCGGCGTCCGCGTCCGCCTGCTGGTCGATGACAACGGAACGCCCGCGCTCGACGCCGAGCTTGCCGCCCTGAACGCACTGCCGAACTTCGAGGTGCGGGTCTTCAACCCGTTCAACCTGCGCCGCCCCCGGCGCCTGTCCTATGCCTTCGACTTCCACCGCTTGAACCGGCGGATGCACAACAAGTCCTTCACCGTCGACGGCGCCGCCGCCATCATCGGCGGGCGCAACATCGGGGATGTCTATTTCGCCCGCTCGGCCGGGTCGCAGTATTCCGACCGCGACCTTCTTGCGGTGGGCAAGGTCGTGCCCGACGTGGCGGCGGACTTCGACCTTTACTGGAACAGCCTCTCGGCCTATCCGCACGAGTTTCTGGTCACGCCGCCGGCGGGCGGTCTTTCCGGGTTCGATGCCCGCCTGAGGGCGGTCGAGGCCGATCCCGGAACCGCCGACTATGCCCGGACGATTGCGGCGACCCGGCTGGTGCGCGATCTCGTCGCGGGCGCGCTGGCCTTCGACTGGGCCGAGACCACGCTTCTTTCGGACGATCCGGCCAAGGGCCTGCGCCCCCTGCCGCGCAAGCGCCTGCTGGTGCGGCGTCTGGCGCCCATCGTCGCCGAGGCCACGCGCAGCATCGACGTGATCTCGGCCTATTTCGTGCCCGGCCGGGGCGGAACCCGGGTGCTGACCGCCGCTGCCGCGCGGGGCGTCAGGGTGCGGACGCTGACCAACTCGCTCGAGGCGACGGACGTGCTGCCGGTCCACGCATCCTATGTCAAATACCGCCAGCCGCTTCTGAAGGGGGGCGTCGAGGTCTATGAACTGCGGGCCGAGCCCGGATCGAAGGAGGCCGCCGACCGCCTCGGCATTCTCGGCAAGTCGGCCGCCAGCCTGCACGCCAAGACGCTGGTGCTGGACGATGACCGGGTGTTCGTCGGCTCGTTCAACTTCGATCCGCGCTCGACCTTCCTGAACTGCGAGATGGGCTTCCTGGTGCGCTGCCCCTCGCTTGCCGCGATGATGAGGGCCTCGGTCGATGGCGACCTCGCCGGCGCCTCCTGGCGCGTCGAGCGCCAGCCGGACGGCCGCCTGACCTGGTCGTCGGTGGGCGAAGGCGGCAAGGCGGAGATCCGCCCCTACGAGCCGGGGACCAACCTGGCCAAGCGCGTCGCGCTTGCCGTCATCGGCCTTCTGCCGGTCGAGTGGCTGATGTAGCGGGCGATCACCAGTGCGGCGGCTTCTGGTCGGCCAGCGGGATCGCGCCGCCGGCCAGCGCCTCGGCCTCGGCGGCGCGCTCGGTCAGCATCGCCACCCGGCGGGTCAGCAGGTCGATCTCGCGGGCCTGCCGGACGACGACCTCGGACAGGTCGTCGGTTGCCCGCCGCAGGTGCGCGACCTCCTCTTCCAGCGCCTCAAGCCGCTTTTCCACCCTGGTTCCCCTTCTGCCCGGCCCGCGCCCCCCGGAAGGCGCCGGGCCATCGGTTTGCGGTCCGTTGTCCATGCCCCGAACCTGCCCCTTCCCGGCGGGAAACGCCATGCTTGTCGCCCGCCCCCCCATCCGATACATCCGGCGCGGAACGGATGAGGCGGATGATGGCCAAGGACAAGGCACCAGGACGGCCCCGCGCGGAGACCCCCAAGGGCTTTCGCGACTATTTCGGCGCGGAGGTCAGCGAACGCAAGGCAATGCTGGACACGATCGCCGAGGTCTATCATCGCTATGGATTTGATCCGCTTGAGACTTCTGCCGTCGAGACGGTCGAGGCGCTTGGCAAGTTCCTGCCCGACGTGGACCGCCCCAACGAAGGCGTCTTTGCCTGGCAGGACGAGGACAAGGACTGGCTGGCGCTGCGCTATGACCTGACCGCACCCTTGGCCCGCGTCGCGGCCCAGTTCAGGAACGACCTGCCCAGTCCCTACCGCCGCTATGCGATGGGCCCGGTCTGGCGCAACGAGAAGCCGGGGCCGGGGCGGTTCCGGCAGTTCTACCAGTGCGACGCCGACACGGTAGGCTCCAGTTCCGTCGCCGCCGACGCCGAGATTTGTGCCATGCTGGCGGACGCGCTGGAAGCGACCGGCATCCCGCGCGGCGACTATGTGGTCAAGGTCAACAACCGCAAGGTGCTGAACGGGGTGATGGAGGTCGCGGGCGTCCTTGATCCCGCCGACCCCGAAAGGTTCGCCCACGAACGCGGCATCGTGCTGCGCGCCATCGACAAGATCGACCGGCTGGGGCCAGAGGGGGTGCGGGCTCTTCTGGGCGAGGGGCGCAAGGACGAGAGCGGCGATTTCACCAAGGGCGCGGGGCTGTCGGCGGAGCAGGCAGGGGTCATCATGTCGTTTGTTGCCGCAAATACTCAGATTGATCGACGGTTGTATGACGCGGCCAAGTTTGAAGCTGCTTCAAATAGCGGACTTGAACCGATCGCTTTGAATGCTTGGGCTGCTGGAAACTTCTCTGACGCGAAGTTGATACCCGAAGTGTATCAAACACACCGGAATAGATTTGTGTGCGAATATCTTGATGAAATTGTCGGTAAGTCCGAGCAAGGTAAACAAGGTGTGAATGAACTTCGCGAAATTCAGACTTTGCTGTCAGCTCAAGGTTATGATGCGAGCCGGATCAAGGTTGATCCCTCCGTCGTCCGTGGTCTTGCCTACTACACCGGCCCGGTGTTCGAAGCCGAACTCACCTTCGAAATCCTCGACGAAAAGGGCCGCCCCCGCCAGTTCGGTTCGGTCGCGGGCGGCGGGCGCTATGACGGCCTGGTCAGGCGCTTCACCGGGCAGGAGGTTCCGGCGACCGGCGTCTCGATCGGGGTTGACCGGCTGCTGGCCGCGCTTCGCGCCAAGGGCCGGACGCAGGCCGATACGCGCGGGCCGGTGGTCGTCACGGTGATGGACCGCGAGCGGATGGCCGACTATCAGGCGATGGCGGGCGAGTTGCGCCGCGAAGGCATCCGCGCCGAGGTCTATCTGGGCAATCCGAAGAACTTCGGCAACCAGTTGAAATACGCCGACAAGCGCCAAAGCCCCGTTGCCGTGATCCAGGGAGCCGACGAGGCCGCGCGCGGGGTGGTGCAGCTGAAGGACCTGATCCTTGGCGCGCGGATCGCGGCGGAAGCCACCCACGAGGAATGGAAGGCCCAGCCCGCCCAGTCCGAGGTGGCGCGCGGCGATCTGGTCGCGGCGGTCCGGCGCCTGCTGGACCGGCGCTGATGGCGGACAAGGCCGCAGCCTACGCTTGCGCCGAACGGATCTACGCGGCCTTCCTCGCCGCCGGTGCCGCGCCGGTCGAGGCCGACATCCTTCAGCCGGCCGAGGTGCTTCTCGACCTTTACGGCGAGGATATCCGCGCCCGCGCCTATGTCACCGCCGATCCCCTGCGCGGCGAGATGATGCTGCGTCCCGACTTCACCGTGCCGGTGGTGCAGATGCACATGGCCCACGGCGCCGACCCGGCCCGCTATGCCTATCGCGGCGAGGTGTTCCGCAAACAGGAGCATCTGACCCCGCGCAAGTCCGAATATCTCCAGGTGGGATACGAGGTCTTTGCCCGCGACGACCCGTCTGCCGCCGACGCCGAGGTGTTTGCGCTGTTCGCGGGCCTGCTTGCCCCCCTGCGGCTGCGGGCGGCGACCGGCGACATCGGCATCCTGATGGCGGCGGTGCGCGGATTGAGGACGCTCGACAGCCGCAAGGCCGCGCTTCTGCGCCACGTCTGGCGACCGCAGCGCTTTACCCGCCTGCTCGAACGGTTCGGCGGCCGGGCCGGGGCCGCGCCAGCGCGCCGGCGCTTGCTGGAGGCGGGGCCAGTACCGCTCGTCGGCCTGCGCTCCGAGGCCGAGATCGCCGCCCGCCTTGCCGCCCTGCGCGAGGATGCGGCCGCTCCGCCGGTCTCGGCCGAGGAGGTGGCGATGCTCGAAGACCTGCTGAACCTGTCGGCCACCTCGCCCGCAGCCCTGGCGCGCCTGCGCGAGATGGCCCGCGCCTTGCCGGCGATCGGCCCGGCCGCCGACCGTATGGAGGCGCGCCTTGACGCGCTGGCGGCGCGCGGGGTGGATGTGGCGGCGCTGGCCTTCGAGGCCAGCCACGGCCGCACCACGCTGGAATATTACGACGGTTTCGTCTTTTCCTTCCACGCCGCCGACCCCGATCTGCCGCCGGTGGCCTCGGGCGGGCGCTATGACGCGCTGACGGCGGTCCTCGGTCAGGGCCGGTCGATCCCGGCGGTGGGGGGAGTGGTGCGCCCCGGCCTTGTCGCCGACCTCGGGGGGCTGGGATGACGCTGAAGCTCGGGGTTCCGTCCAAGGGGCGGCTGATGGAGCAGTGCTTCGACTGGTTCGGGGCGCGCGGCGTCACCCTGCGCCGCACCGGGTCCGAACGCGAATATGCCGGCGCGGTCGAGGGGGCCGAGGGGGTTGAGCTGGTGTTGCTGTCGGCCGGAGAGATCCCGCGCGAACTGGCGCAGGGACGCATCCACCTGGGCATCACCGGAACCGACCTGGTGCGCGACCGGCTGGCCGACTGGGACCGGCAGGTGCGCGAGCTCGTGCCCCTGGGCTTTGGCCATGCCGACCTGGTCATCGCGGTGCCTGCGGCCTGGGAGGATGTCTCGACGCTGGACGATCTCGACGCGGTCGCCGCCGCCTTTCGCCGGGTGCATGGCCAGCGGCTGCGGATCGCCACCAAGTATCATCGGCTGGTGCGCGACCATCTGGCCGCGAACGGCATCGCCGACTATCAGCTTGTCGACAGCCAGGGGGCGACCGAGGGCACGGTCAAGAACCTGACCGCCGAGGCGATCGCCGACATCACCTCGTCGGGCGAAACCCTGCGCGCCAATCATCTGAAGGTGCTCGACGAGGCACCGATCCTGCACAGCCAGGCCGCGCTTTTCGCCGCGCGCGCCGCCGACTGGGGCGGCGAGGCGGGCCGCGCCTATCGGGCGCTGGCGGCGCGGCTGGACCTGCCGGCGCCGCCGGTCTGAGCCGTCAGCGCCGCCGTGGCGGGCGGATCGCCAGCGCCACGCCTGCCGCCGCCAGCGCCATTCCCGCCCAGCCCGCGGGCGGCATCCCCTCGCCCAGAAGCGGCCAGGCGAACAGCGCCGACAGCGGCGGCACCAGATAGAAGAGCGACGAGACCCGCGCCACCTCGCCCGCGCGGATCATGGCCAGAAGCAGGGTCATCGACACCAGCGAGTTGCCGATCACGAGATAGGTCATGACCCAGACGAACTCGGCGTCCCAGCTGATCGCCGTGCTCTCGGTCAGCCAGGCGAGCGGCAGGGTGAAGGCCGCCCCGACCGCATACTGGATGAGGTTCGAGGTCACCGGATGGTGCCCGGTTCCGAAGCGCTTTTCATAGAGCGTGCCGGCGGTCATGCCGAACAGGCCGCCCACCGCCGCCAGAACGCCCAGCGGATTTTCGGCGCCGACCGACTGGCGCGACAGGATCACCGTTAGCGCACCCCCCAGGCCGAGCGCCAGGCCGGCCCAGCCCGCCAGTCCCACCCGCTCGCCGACAAGGCGGGGGGCGATCAGGCCGACAAGGATCGGTTGCAGGCAGACGATGATCGCCACGCCGCCCGCCGAGACGCCGGCCTTGAAGGCGACGTAGCACAGGCCGAAATAGACCACCTGGATCAGAAAGCCGGTCATCGCCACATGAAACCAGGCCCGCGCCGTCCGGGGCAGGGGCGGGCGCAGGACCAGGAACACGGGCAAAAGCACCGCCACCAGAAGCGCATAGCGCAGGGCCAGAAGGGTCAGGGGCTCGGCATGGCGCAGCGCGATCTTGGCCACGGCGAAGCCCGCCGACCACAGGATCAGGAAAAGCGCGGGTGCGGCCTTCAGCCAGAGGGGGCGCGGGCTCCGGCTTTCGGGCAGCGTCATTTGCGCCGCCGCACCAGCGGGATGATCGAGGGGGTATAGACCGCCTCGCCGTGCGGGGGTTTGCCGGCGGTCAGGCGCCAGAACTCGCGCCCGCCGCGCCTCAGCCACAGGGGAAGCGTCAGGATCAGCCCGACCGAGAAGCCGCCGACATGGGCCCAGTAGGCCACGCCGCCATCGCCGGCGCTGCCGATCCCGCCGACGATCTGGAAGGCAAGCCAGACGCCCAGCATGACGATCGCGGGGATCGTGAAGATCTTGAAGAAGATGATGAAGATCACGAGGATATCGACGCGCGCGCGCGGGAACATGAGGAGATAGCCCCCCATCACCCCGGCGATCGCGCCCGAGGCCCCGACCGTGGGCACCATCGAGTGGGGGTCGGCCGCCACCTGGGCGAGCCCGGCCAGCACCCCGCTGGCGAGGTAGAAGGCGACAAAGCCGAGATGGCCCATCTGGTCTTCGAGGTTGTCGCCGAAGATCCAGAGGAACAGCATGTTGCCGCTGATGTGCAGAAGGCCGGCATGCACGAACATCGATGTCAGAAGCCCCCGGTATTCCCCGCCATCGGTCACGGCGGCGGGAAACAGCGCCCAGTCGTAATAGAAGCGCGAGGCGGCGGGTTCGGCCGAGGCGAAAATCCATTGCCAGGCAAAAACGGCCACGTTGGCGAGTACGATCGCATAGACCGCATAGGGGGTGCTGGCCGAGGGATTGTGGTCGCGGATCGGGAACATGGGCGGACGGTTCCCGATCCACGGCCCTTCGTCAAGCGCTGCCCGCTTCGGCCAGAAGCGCGGCGTTCCCGCCCGAGGCGGTGGTGTCCACGCAGACATGGCGCGCCTCGGTCACATGGGCACGGTCGGGCATCCCGGTGACAAGCGGCAGGATCGGCCCCTTGCGCGCGGCAAGCGCCCTGACCATCGCCCGCGCCGCCTCGGGCGCCCCCCACCAGATCGCGCCCGACAGGCCGTCGAGCGCGGTCAGCTGCTCGGGCGGCAGGTGGCCGGGAACCTCGACCGCCTCGCCGCCGAGGGCGCGCACGGCCCGCGCCTGGTCGGCGGCCGCGGCGGCGCCGGGGCCGAGACAGAGGAGGGGCGCGCGCGCGTAGAGATTCAGCCGGTTCGACTCGCCGGTCGGCCCCGGCAGGTTGGTGCCGTCGAGGCTGCGCTCGCCGTCATGGGCGGCCAGGGCCTTGCGGATGGCGCCGGGGTCGGCCGCTGCCTGCGCGGACCTGGTCGCGCTCGCGGCGAGCGGGTGGGGCGGGTTGGCGGCGAAGCGGGCAAGATAGTCCGGCCCGCCGGCCTTGGGCCCGGTGCCCGACAACCCTTCGCCGCCGAAGGGCTGGCTGCCCACCACCGCGCCGATCTGGTTGCGGTTGACGTAGATGTTGCCGACACGCAGCGCCTCGCAGACCTCCTGCACGCGGTTGTCGATGCGGGTGTGAAGGCCGAAGGTCAGCCCGTAGCCGGTGGCGTTGACCGCCTTGACCACCTCGGGCAGTTCCTCGGCCCGGAAGGTGGCGATGTGCAGGACCGGGCCGAACACCTCGCGCCGGAGATCGGCGATGCCCTTCACCCGGATCACCGCGGGCGCGATGAAATGGCCGCCCTTGGGACGCGACAGCTGCCGCATCAGCCGGCCCTCGCGGCGGGCCTCTTCGACATGGGCGCGGATGCCCTCTTCGGCCTCGTGGTCGATGACCGGGCCGATGTCGGTGGCGAGGTGCCAGGGATCGCCCTGCACCAGTTCCTCCATCGCGCCGAACAGCATGTCGGTGAAATGGGCGGCGATGTCCTCCTGCACATAGAGGCAGCGGAGTGCCGAACAGCGCTGGCCGGCCGACTGGAAGGACGAGGCGATCACGTCGCGCACCGCCTGTTCGGGCAGCGCGGTCGAATCGACGATCATCGCATTCAGCCCGCCGGTCTCGGCGATCAGCGGCGCGCCGGGGGCCATGTGCTCGGCCATCGCCTTGCGGATCATCAGCGCGGTCTCGGTCGATCCGGTGAAGCAGACCCCCGCGACGCGCGGGTCAGAGGTCAGGCCCGCGCCCACCGTCGCCCCGTCGCCGGGCAGAAGCTGGAGCGCCGAGACCGGCACCCCCGCCTTGTGCAGAAGCGAGACGGCATGGGCCGCGATCAGCGGCGTCTGTTCGGCGGGCTTGGCCAGCACCCCGTTGCCCATTGCCAGCGCCGCGGCGATCTGGCCCGAGAAGATGGCGAGCGGGAAGTTCCAGGGGCTGATGCAGGTGAAGACGCCCGCCGGCTCGCCCCCGGCTGCCCTGGCGCGGGCGGCGTAGTAGCGCAGGAAGTCCACCGCCTCGCGCAGTTCCGACACGGCGTCGGCCAGGGTCTTGCCGGCCTCGCGCGCCAGAAGCGAGAAGATCGCGCCGAAATTCTCCTCGTAAAGGTCTGCGGCGCGGTTCAGCACCTGCGCGCGCTCGGCCACCGGCGCGGCCCAGGGGCGGGCGGCTGCCAGTGCGGTTTCCACGTCCTCGCGCGCGGCGTCGGTCACGCTGCCCACCCGCGCGCCGGTCGCCGGGTTGAGTGCCACGCGCGCCATTAGCCCCGTGACCTTGCCCGCAAGGACCGGCCGGGCGGTGAATTCCTCGGCGGCATGGGCTTCGCGCGCGGCCTCGATCGCGCGAAGCGTGTCCGCGTCGGTCAGGTCGAACCCTTTCGAGTTCACCCGTTCCGGTGCGAAGAGATCCGGCCCCCTGGGGATCGCCCGGTTGGCGATGGCGGGAAGCAGTGCCTCGGCCTGGGTGAGCGGGCAGGCGGCGACGACCTCGGGGGCGACCTCGAGATCGACGATCTTGTGCACAAAGGACGAGTTCGCGCCGTTTTCCAAAAGCCGTCGGACCAGATAGGCCAGAAGGTCGCGGTGCGCGCCCACCGGCGCGTAGATGCGACAGCGGGTGTTGTGTGCCTTGTGGACGATGTCATGGAGCCGCTCGCCCATGCCGTGCAGGCGCTGGAACTCGTAGGCCTGCCCCGGCTTCGCCATGTCGAGGATCGCGGCGACCGTATGGGCGTTGTGGGTGGCGAACTGGGGATAGATGCGGTCGGTCATCCCCAGAAGCTTGCGGGCATTGGCGATGTAGCTGACGTCGGTCGCTTCCTTGCGGGTAAAGACCGGGAAGTCGGCCAGCCCGAGGACCTGCGCGCGCTTGACCTCGGCGTCCCAGTAGGCGCCCTTGACCAGGCGGATCATGATCTTGCGGTCAAGCCGCACAGCCATGTCGTGAAGCCAGTCGATCACCGCGCCGGCGCGGCGGCCATAGGCCTGCACGACGATGCCGAAGCCAGTCCAGCCTTTCAGTTCCGGGTCGGACAGCACCGCCTCGATCACCTTCAAGGACAGGGTCAGGCGGTCAGCCTCCTCGGCGTCGATGTTGAATCCCATCTTCGCCTTCGCCGCCTTGCGGGCAAGGTCGCGCACCACGGGGACCAGCTCGGCCATGACGCGGGCCTCCTGAGCCACCTCATAGCGCGGATGCAACGCCGAGAGCTTGACCGAGATGCCGGGGTTGGTGCCGATGTCCTCGCGGTCGCAGGCGCTGGCGATGGCGTCGATGGCCAGCCCGTAGGCCTTGGCATAGCGCATCGCGTCGCCTGCGGTCCGCGCCGCCTCGCCCAGCATGTCGTAGGAGTAGGTGTAGCCCTGGGTCTCCATCTCCTGCGCGCGGATCATCGCCGACTGGATGGTCTCGCCCAGGACGAACTGCTTGCCCATCTCCTTCATCGCCCGCTGCACCGCCTTGCGGATCACCGGCTCGCCCAGGCGGCGGATGGCGGCGCGCAGGTGGCCGACAACGCCAGGCGCGCCCTCGTCGAGAACCTTGCCGGTCAGGAGAAGCGCCCAGGTCGAGGCATTGACCAGGGGCGAGGCCGACTGGCCGAGATGCTTGCCCCAGTCGGATGGCGCGATCTTGTCCTCGATCAGCGCATCCATCGTCTCGGCGTCCGGCACCCTCAGCAGCGCCTCGGCCAGACACATCAGCGCGATGCCCTCGTCGGTCGAAAGGCCGTATTCGGCCAGGAAGACCTCCATCAGCCCCGGCCGCACATCGGCGCGGATCTTGGCGACCAGATCGGCCCCCGCCGCCGCGATCCGCCCACGGCCGGCGGCGTCAAGGCCGGTCTCGGCGACGAGCCGGCGCACGAGCGCGGCCTCGTCCTGAAGGGTGCCGGTTTCGATGGCGGTCCACAGGCGTTCGGTGCTGGTCATGGGGAAATCTCCTGGTTCGACCCATGATACCGTTTGTCTGGCAGGCTGTTTGACTGTATTTCTCCGGCAGGTAGGTATTTCGTCCAATTGAGGCGGCATGGACAGAGCTGATGCGCTTCCCGATCTGGATCGGTTCGATCAGGCGATCCTGCGCGCCCTTTCGGGCGATGGCCGCATGGCGGTGACCGACCTTGCGCGCCGGATCGGGCTGACCAAGACGCCGACCCAGGCGCGGATGAAACGCCTCGAGGCCCTGGGGGTGATCGCCGGCTACCGGGCGGTCCTCAACCCGATCCGCATGGGGCTCGCCCATGTCGCCTTCGTCGAGGTGCGGCTGTCGGACACGCGCGAAGTGGCGCTTCAGGCCTTCAACCGCGCGGTGCAGGCGGTCCCGGAGATCGAGGAATGCCACATGATGGCCTCGTCCTTCGACTATCTCCTCAAGGTCAGGACCGGCGACATCGCCGCCTACCGCCGGGTCTTGGGCGAGCGGATCTCGACCCTTCCCCATGTCGCCTCGACCTCGACCTTCGTGGCGATGGAGGCGGTGAAGGAGGCGGGCCTGTGATGTTCGCCCGCCCTTGCCAAGCCCAGCCGCCCCGCTATTGTCCGCGCCGCCGCCCGCGTGGTGAAATGGCAGACACAGGGGACTTAAAATCCCCAGGCCGCAAGGCCGTGCCGGTTCAAGTCCGGCCGCGGGCACCAGCCGGTTCGTGGGCAGGGCGCCAGACCGGCACCGGTCGGCGCGACCATTTGTGACAAGGGCGCGGGGCAGGGGCGGCTTGCCCCCGCCCGCCCTTGGCCCTAAACCGCCTGCCGACAGCAGCCGGAGGCGACATGGCCCGCAGACCTGAACCGATGACCGAGGATCGCGGCGCATCGAAGCGCGTCGGTTCGCTTGCGGCGCTGTGGCCGTTCCTGCGGCCCTACCGGCTGACGGCGGCGATGGCGCTGGCGGCGCTGACCCTGACCGCGACCATCAGCCTGATCCTGCCGATCGCGGTCCGGCGGGTCGTCGACGGCTTTTCGCAAGGCTCGGCGCTGCTCGACCAGTACTTCCTGGCGGCCATCGGCATCGCGCTCGCACTCGCGCTCGGCACCGGCGCGCGCTACTATCTGGTCACGCGCCTGGGCGAAAGAGTAGTCGCCGACATCCGCCGCGCCGTCTTCGACCGTGTCGTCGCCATGAGTCCGGCCTTCTACGAACGGCTGATGACCGGCGAGATCCTCAGCCGCATCACCACCGATACGACGCTGATCCTGTCGGTGATCGGCTCGTCGGTCTCGGTCGCGCTGCGCAACATGCTGATGCTGGCGGGCGGGCTGGTGCTGATGCTTCTGACCAGCGCCAAGCTGGCCGGGCTGGTCCTGCTGATCGTGCCCGCCGTCGTGGTGCCGATCGTCGTCCTCGGGCGGCGCCTGCGCATCCTCAGCCGCGAGAACCAGGACTGGATCGCCGCCTCATCTGGGCTCGCGTCCGAGGTGTTGCAGGCGATCCAGACCGTCCAGGCCTTCACCCACGAGGCCGCCAGCCGCCAGAGCTTTGCCGACCTGACCGAGAAGAGCTTTGTCTCGGCCAAGGTGCGGATCAAGGCCCGGGCGGTGATGACGGCGATCGTCATCTTCCTGATTTCGGCGGGCGTGGTGGGGGTGCTGTGGATCGGGGCGCGCGACGTGCGCACCGGCGCCATGACCGTGGGCGATCTGGTGCAGTTCGTCATCTACTCGGTCATGGTGGCCGGATCGGCGGGGGCGCTGTCGGAAATCTGGGGCGAGTTGCAGCGCGCGGCGGGGGCGACCGAACGGCTGGGCGAGCTGCTTGCCGCCCGCGACGCGATCGCGGACCCTGCCGCCCCGGCCGCGCTCGCCCGCCCGGTCAGGGGAGCGATCGCCTTCGAGAATGTCACCTTCCACTATCCCACCCGCCCCGCGCAGTCGGCGCTGGCCGGGGTGACGCTGCGTGTCCGCGCCGGCGAGACCGTCGCCCTGGTCGGGCCGTCGGGGGCCGGAAAGACCACGGTGATCCAGCTGATCCTGCGCTTTTACGATCCCGAAAGCGGCCGCATCACCCTTGACGGCGCCGACCTCGCCAGCCTCGCCCGTGCCGACTTCCGCCGTTCGGTGGCGCTGGTGCCGCAGGATCCGGTGATCTTCGCTGCCTCGGCGCGCGAGAACATCCGCTTCGGCCGGCCCGAGGCCAGCGACGCCGAGGTCGAGGCCGCGGCGCGCGCCGCCGCCGCGCACGAGTTCCTGGCCGCGCTGCCCAAGGGCTATGACACCCACCTGGGCGAGCGCGGCATCATGCTGTCGGGCGGCCAGAAGCAGCGCATCGCCATCGCCCGCGCCATCCTCAGGGATGCGCCGGTGCTGCTCCTGGACGAGGCGACCTCGGCGCTTGACGCGGAAAGCGAGCAGGCGGTGCAGGCGGCGGTCGAGAGGCTGGCCCACACCCGCACCACGATCATCGTCGCCCACCGCCTGGCGACGGTGAAGAAGGCCGACCGGATCGTCGTCTTCGACGAGGGCCGCATCGTCGCCGAAGGCACCCATGACGCGCTGGTGGCCGAGGGCGGCCTTTATGCCCGGCTGGCGCGGCTTCAGTTCGCGGACAGCGACCTGGCCGCCTGAGGGGCGCAGCGTCAGGCTTGCCCGGACCCGGCTTTGCCGCCATCCTTCCCGCACGGGGCGAGGCGGGCGAACCGGCCGCCGGGGAGGACGGGAATGGGAAAATTCGCGACGCTTGCCGACCGTGACGCCGTCGAGCAGGCGATGCCCTATGACGAGCGCGACCTGCCGGTCACGCTGTACGAGTTCCTGACCCGCACCAGGCTGGCACATGGCGACCGGCCGGCAATCAGCTTCCAGTTGCTGTCGGGGCCGAAGGATCCGGCCGAAACCCTGACATGGAACGAGCTTCACGCGCGGGTGACGCGGGCCGCGAACCTCTTTCGCGCGCTTGATGTCTGCGAAGGCGACGTGGTGGCCTATCTTCTGCCCAATGCGACCGAGACCGCGGTCACGCTGCTGGCCGGCGCGGTGGCGGGCATCGTCAATCCGATCAACCCGCTGCTGGAGCCCGAACAGATCGCCGCGATCCTGCGCGAGACCGGCGCCAGGGTTCTCGTCACGCTGAAGTCCTTTCCGCACAGCGACCTCGCCCAGAAAGCCGCGGCGGCGCTGGCGCTCGCGCCGGGGGTGCGGACGGTGCTCGAGGTCGATCTCAACCGCTACCTGACCCTGCCGAAGCGCTGGATCGTGCCGCTGATCCGTCCGAGGAACCCGGTGGCCCACCATGCACGGGTGATGGACTTCAACGCCGCCTGCGCGCACCAGCCCGCCGACCACCTGACCTTCACCGACACCGAGACCGACCGGGTGGCCGCCCTCTTCCATACCGGCGGCACCACCGGGATGCC
>JAFEFU010000024.1 GCA_018240425.1 Pseudomonadota bacterium
CCATCTTCCAATACATCAACGGCTTTTATAACCCGCGCCGTCGGCATTCAGCATTGGGAGGCAAAAGTCCCTTGGCCTTCGAACGCCAAGTGGCCTAAACGAGCACTCGGAGCGGCACCAAACCGCGACAGGTCCATTCCTCGCCGGGGCGCGGGCGAGCGGCCTCGCCGATCGGCTGGCGAGCCTTCTTGAAGCGCCGGAGGCGCTCGCCGACTCCGACCTGATCTTCGACGCGGACGGCCGGGCGGTGCGCGTGCACCCCGGCTCGGATGGCGCGTCGCTCGTCGTCGAGCCTCTTGCCGGTGGCTCGCCCATCGGCCGCACCTTCACCTTGAGCGGTGCGGTGCTCGCCGGGGTGCTTGATCGCTGATTTCGGGAACGCCTCTCGCCCCTGCCAGTTGGCCGGTGCGCCGCGCATCGGAGCAAACCAAGCCCCCCTCGGTTAGCAGGGTTTTCGGCGAGAGCGAAGTTCGGGAAAGGGGGGCAACGCGGCAAAATAACCGCGCCTCGGCGCACAACAAGAGCGGGGATAGCCCGCCAGAAAGGCCAAAGATGACCCTTCGTGAACTGCGCGCGGCTTTGAAAGCCAAGACCGAAGAGGCGCGCACCCATATCGACGATGGCGAGAAGTTCGCCGCGATCGAGGTCGAAATCCGCGCTCTCGGCGAGAAGATCGAGCGCGCCGAGCGCATGGAAGAGATCGAGCGCAATACCGAGGGCCGGGCGCTGACCGAGTCCGGCACCGGCGGCGCGGCGACGGAATGGCGCTCGCTGGCGCGTGGCGAGGTGCGTTCGATGACGGTGGCCGCCGATGGCGCGGCGATCGTGCCCGAGCAACTGGCCGCCCAAATCCAGAACCGGGTGAAGGACATTTCGCCGATCCGCTCGATCGCGAACGTGGTCAACGTCTCGACGCCCGACTTTACGATCCCGGTGAACGTGCGCGGCTCGGCGTCGCGCTGGTCGGGCGAGGCCGACGATCGCAACCCGGAAACCGCGACGCCGACGATCCGACCGGTGCGGCCGACCTTTGGCGAGGTCAACGCCTTCCCGGTCGTGTCGAACCATCTGATCGACGACTCGGCCTATGATATCGGCGGCTTCATCACCTCGAACGCGGCCGACGACTTCGCCCAAGCGGAAGGCGCGGCCTTCATCGCGGGCAACGGCACCAACAAGCCCACCGGCTTCCTCGCCGTCACGCCCGAGGCCAATGCCGATGCGACGCGCACTGCTGGCGCGCTGCAATTCTTCAAGACCGGCGACGCGGCGGGCTTCCCGGCCACCGATCCCGGCGACAAGCTGATCGACCTCGTGTATTCGCTGCGTGCGGGCTACCGCGCCAATGCGTCGTGGGTGATGAACTCCAAGACGGCCGCGACGATCCGCAAGTTCAAGGACGCGGACGGTCGCCACCTGTGGGTTGACGGGCTCGCGGCCGGGCAACCGGCTTTGCTTCTCGGCTATCCTGTGGTGATCGCCGAAGACATGCCCGACATTGCCGTGAACGCCTTCCCGATCGCCTTCGGCGACTTCAAGGCAGGCTATACGATCGCCGATCGCGTGGGCGTGCGGCTGATCCGCGACGAGATCAGCCGGAAGGGCTACACTGGCTTCTACCTGTCGAAGCGGGTGGGTGGCATCGTCACCGACGACGCGGCGATCAAGCTCTTGAAGGTGGCCGCCTGATGACCAAGCTCGCCGATATTGAACGGCGGGCGCTTGAGGTGCGGGCCGATGGCTCGCGCCTCACCGGCTATGCGGCGGTGTTCAATTCGCCGTCGCATGATCTCGGCGGCTTCGTCGAGACGATCAAGCCGGGGGCCTTCGCCAATTCGCTGCGCCGGGGCGACGACGTGCTCGCCCTCTATCACCATGACACCCGCGCCGTGCTTGGGCGCTCCAAGGCGGGCACGCTGCGGCTCACCGAAGACGCCAAGGGACTGCGCTTCGATCTCGACGTGGCGAATACCACGGTCGGGCGCGACGTGCTGGAAAGCGTCGGCCGGGGCGATATCACCGGGGCCTCGTTCGGCTTCCGGGCGATCCGCGACGCATGGACGAAGGGCGTGCCGCATATGCGGGAACTGATCGAGGTCGAGCTTCTCGACGTGACGATCACCCCGTCGCCTGCCTATCCCGCCACCGTCGTTTCGCGCCGGTCGCTTGATGCAATTACCGAGGCCGAACGCCGGGCGCGTTACCTCGATCACCTGCGAGGCTATCATGGGATTGCGTGACTTCTTCCGCCGCCCGCCCGTCGAGATGCGCTCCAATGAGACACTCGCTGCGCTGGGGGCGACTTGGCTCGCCACGCCGGGCACCAAATTTCCCGCCGAGGCGCTCGCGGTGACGGCCGCCTGCGTCGGCGTGATCTCGGGCCAATTGGCGGGCCTGCCGGTGCGTGTCTATCGCTTCGACGGTGAGAGCCGGATCGAAGCCTTGGCGCACCCCTTCGCGCGCCTCGTGCGGCGCGGGCCGAACCCGTGGCAGTCGTGGCCCGACTTCGTGGAATGGATGGCCGCCAGTGCGCTTCTCACCGGCAATGCGCTCGCCGAGGTCATCACCGACCGCACCGGGCGCGTGACCGGGCTGCACCCGATCCGCTGGGGGCTCGTCCGCGTCGAACTCGTGCACCCAGGCCGTGTGATTGACCTGCCCCCCGGAAGCTCCCTCGCCGTGATGTAGAGTCTGCCCAACCTGAAGGAGCAGACGACATGAGGAAAAGCCGTTTCACCGAAGCGCAGATTATCGGGATGATCAAGGAACAGGAGG
>JAFEFU010000025.1 GCA_018240425.1 Pseudomonadota bacterium
AAGTGGCGGAGAGGGTGGGATTCGAACCCACGGTCGGCTTGCACCGACAACGGTTTTCGAGACCGCCGCATTCGACCACTCTGCCACCTCTCCGCGTCACGGGTCGTCGTGGAGGCGGGATGTAACCGGGCGCGCGGGGCAGCGCAACCCGAAAGTTCGCACTTTCGCGGGCGGCGCGGGCAAATCTTGGCAGGCCGCGCGCAAATGCGTAGGGTCGGCCCGGCAATCGTGGCGGGGATCGGTGGCGGGCATCGGTGGCTGGCGCCGGTCGCGGGTATCTGGTGCAGGACGGGCCCTGTGGAACAGCGTGATCGGATCGGGGGCGCAGGCCCGGAGGCGGCGGTGAGCGCCGCCGCGGGCGATCGGCCCTTCCGCCGCCGGGTGTTCTACATCCCCGGCTACGATCCCTTTCCGCCGCGCCGCTACCGCGAGCTTTACCGCAGCGAGGGGGCGGCGCAGGCGGCGATCTCGGGCTATGATCTCGGGTTGGCGGGGGCCAGCGGCGGCGCGGACGGCGGCGCCTACGGCTGGCGGGTGGTCGCGCGGGTCGAGGGGGCCGCCGCCGAGGCGCGGATCGAGGTCCTGGTCTGGTCCGACATCGTGCAGGACTCGATGGGGCAGGGGATCGCCGCGACCTATGCGCAACTGGTCCGCACCGCCTGGGCCTATCTCGGCTCGGGGGCGCTCTTCCGGCTGATGGGGCTGCGCAAGGGGCCGATGATCGCGGCACTCTATCCGATCGTGCTGCTCTTGCTGCAACTGGGGCTGGCGATGGGGGCGGGGTGGGCTGTCCTGGCCGCCGGCCGGCCCCTGCTGCCGGGGTGGACCGGCCTTGCCGCCTGGGCGCTGGCGCTGGCCGCGGTGCGCGCGGTCCTCGCCCTCTGCCGCCGGCTGGACCGCCATGTCTATGCCTGGTATCTGATGCACGATTATGCCTTCACCGCCGCGCGGGGCGGGGCAAACCCCCCGGCGCTCGAGGCGCGGATGGCCGAGTTCGGCGATCGCATCGCCGCGGCGCTGGCCGAGGACTGGGACGAGGTGCTGGTCGTCGGCCATTCGTCGGGCGCGCACCTCGGGGTCTCGGTGCTGGCCGACCTGATCCGCGCCGGCCGGCAGCCGCCGCAGGGGCCGGCGCTGGCCTTCCTGTCGCTGGGGCAGGTGGTGCCGATGGTCTCGTTCCTGCCGGGGGCCGGGCGGCTGCGCGCCGATCTCGCCTTCCTGTCGCAAGTGCCCGGACTGACCTGGGTCGATGTCACCGCGCCCGGCGACGGCTGCGCATTCGCCCTCTGCGATCCGGTCGCGGTCTCGGGCGCCGCCGGGCCGGGCAAGCGCTGGCCGCTGGTCCTGTCGGCGGCCTTCACCCGGACGCTGTCGCCCGCGCGCTGGAAGGCTTTGCGCTGGCGCTTCTTCCGCCTGCATTTCCAGTATCTTTGCGCCTTCGACCGGCCCGGCGACTATGATTACTTCCGCATCACCGCCGGCCCCCTGACCCTGGCCGCCCGCTATGCCGGCCGCGCCCCCTCGAAAAGCCGGATCGAGACCCCGCTCAACCGCTACGGGCGGGCCGCATGATCCCGCCGAAACCCGCGGCCCGGAGCGGGAATGTCTCGCTTCTGCGCTACCTGCGCCTCTTCCGCCAGGACATCCTGTCGGCCCAGCCCGCGCGCCTTTACCGCGCGCTGATGGCCGAGTTCCGCACGCCCTTCTTCCGCTCGTGCCTGTGCAATGACCCCGCCCTGATCAGCCTTGTCCTCAAGGAGCGCCCCGGCGACTTCCCCAAGTCCGACCGCCTGCGCGAGGGGCTGGCCCCGCTTCTGGGCAATTCGGTCTTCGTCACCAACGGCGAGGAATGGCAGCGCCAGCGCCGGCTCATCGACCCCGCGTTCGAGGGCGGGCGCCTGCGCGAGACCTTTCCGGCGATGCTGGCGGCGGCGCGGGCGGCGGCCGCACGGCTGGCGGAGCAGGCGGGCCGGGTGGTCGAGGTCGAGGCCGAGGCCAGCCATGCCGCCGCCGACGTGATCTTCCGCACCCTGTTTTCGATCCCGATCGGCAACGAGGTCGCGGCGCAGGTGTTCGACCGGTTCCGCGCCTATCAGCGCGACCAGCCGCTGCTGAACATCGCGGCCTTCCTGCCCCTGCCGCGCTGGCTGCCCCGCTTTCACCGGCGCCGCACCCGCGCGGCGGCGGCGGCGATCCGTTCGCTCATCGCCCGGCTGACCGACGCGCGCATGGCTGCGATCGCCGCAGGCACCGCGCCCGGGGATCTGGCGACCAAGATCCTCACCGCCCGCGATCCCCAGACCGGGACCGGCTTCACCGCGGCGGAAATGGTCGATCAGGTGGCGATCTTCTTCCTTGCCGGGCACGAGACCTCGGCCTCGGCTCTGGCCTGGGCGCTCTATCTGATTGCCCTCTGTCCCGAGGCGCAGGAGCGTGCCGCCGCCGAGGCCAGGGCTCTGCCTGAAAATCCCTCGTTTTCCGATGTTTCCCGGCTGGCGTTCACCCGGGACCTGTTCCGCGAGGCGCTGAGGCTCTATCCGCCCGTGCCGATGATGGTCCGCGAAAGCCGCTGCCCCGAGGTGCTGCGCGGCCGGGCCCTGCCGGCGGGAACCCAGATCGTCCTGTCGCCCTGGCACGCCCACCGGCACGAACGGCTGTGGGACCGGCCCGACGAGTTCGACCCCGGCCGCTGGCAGACGCCCGAAGGGCGGGCCTCGGCGCGCACGGCCTGGCTCCCCTTCTCGGCCGGCCCGCGCGTCTGCCCGGGCGCCGGGTTCGCGATGATCGAGGGGCCGCTCATTCTGGCGATGCTGCTGCGCGGCCTCACCTTCGCCCCGGAGGGGCCGCCGCCGGTCCCCGTCGCCTACCTGACCGTGCGTGCCCGCGACGGGATCCGGCTGCGGATCGAGCGGCGGGCCTAGCGGGGCTGGCCCGCCGCGGGCCGGTCGCGGTAGTGGCGCAGCACCATCAGGCGGATCGCGGTCGCCAGCCCCGTCCCGCCGCCGCGGCTGGCGTCGATCTCGGCGGCCAGCGCGTTCAGCCCCATGCCGCGCTCTGCCGCCATGTCGCGGAACGCCTGCCAGAAGTCCGGCTCGAGCGACACACTGGTGCGATGGCCGTTGAGGGTCAGCGAATGTTTCTGCGGCCGGCTCATTCGGGCTCGCGCCGGTGCTGGTCAAGCGCGTCGCGCTCCTTGTCGGCGCGGGCCTTCTCCAGCGCCTTCAGCGCCTTGGTCCGCCCGAACCGCGCCGCGTTCTCGTCGCCCTGGGCGCGCTTCTCGGCCCGCTCGCGCGCCTTCTTCGCCTGCCGCAGGTTGACGATCTCGGCCATCCCAGCCCTCAGCCCCTGGGTCCGATCATGTCCTCGGGCCGCACGATCCGGTCAAAGGTTTCGCCATCGACAAAGCCGAGCGCGATCGCCTCTTCCCTCAGCGTCGTGCCGTTCTTGTGCGCGGTCTTGGCGACCTTGGTGGCGTTGTCGTAGCCGATGGTCGGCGCGAGCGCCGTCACCAGCATCAGGCTTTCCTTCATCAGCTTGTCGATCCGCGCCACGTTGGCCTTGGTCCCCACCACCATGTGATCGGTGAACGACCCCGCCGCGTCGCCCAGAAGCTGCATGGATTGCAGGACGTTGTAGCTCATCATCGGGTTGTAGACGTTCAGCTCGAAATGGCCCTGGCTGCCGGCGAAGCCCACCGCCGCGTCGTTGCCCATCACATGCGCGCAGACCATCGTCAGCGCCTCGGCCTGGGTCGGGTTGACCTTGCCCGGCATGATCGACGATCCCGGTTCGTTCTCGGGCAGGATCAGCTCGCCCAGCCCAGAACGGGGGCCGGAGCCCAGGAGTCGCAGGTCGTTGGCGATCTTGAAGAGGCTCGCGGCCACGGTCTTCAGCGCGCCCGAGAACATCACCATCGCGTCATGGGCCGCAAGCGCCTCGAACTTGTTCGGTGCGGTGACGAACGGCAGTCCGGTGATTTCGGCGATCTTCGCCGCGACCCTCTTGTCCCAGCCGACGCGGGTGTTCAGCCCGGTGCCGACCGCCGTGCCGCCCTGCGCAAGTTCGTAGATGTCGGGCAGGCAGGCCCTGACCCGGGCGATCCCCTTTTCGACCTGCTTGGCGTAGCCCGAAAACTCCTGCCCCAGCGTCAGGGGCGTCGCGTCCTGGGTGTGGGTCCGTCCGATCTTGATGATGTCCCTGAACTCGGCCGATTTCGCCACCAGCGCCTTGTGCAGCTTTACCAGCCCCGGCAGCAGCACGTCGCGGGCCATCATGCCGATCGCCACATGCATCGCGGTCGGGAAGGTGTCGTTCGACGACTGCCCCATGTTGACGTGATCGTTGGGATGCACCGGCTTCTTCGAACCCTTGACGCCCCCCAGCATCTCGATCGCGCGGTTCGATATCACCTCGTTCGCGTTCATGTTCGACTGGGTGCCCGATCCGGTCTGCCAGACGACCAGCGGGAAATTGTCGTCGAACCTGCCCTCGATCACTTCCTGCGCCGCCGCCGCGATGGTCTGGCCCAGCTTTTCGTCGATGTCGCCCTGCGCGATATTCACCAGCGCACAGGCCTTCTTGATGACGCCAAGCGCGCGGATGATCGGCACCGGCTGACGCTCCCAGCCGATCGGGAAGTTCATCACCGACCTCTGGGTCTGCGCCCCCCAGTACTTGTCGGCGGGCACCTCGAGCGGGCCGAAGCTGTCGGTTTCGGTGCGGGTCGCGGTCATGGTCGTGCTCCTTCGTGCCTTGGCCACCTCATAGGCCGCAGGCGGCGCAAGATCAATCGGGCGCCGGGCCGGCTCGGGGATCAGGGCCGGGTGAAATGATGGACGCGCGCCGGGGGCAGGTTCAGCCAGACGAAGGCACGCTCCTCGACCCTCAGGCCCAGTTCGGCGATGGTGGCGGCAGGGACCGAGGGCTTCGGCCCGTAGGTGAACTGGATCAGCGGCGCCCCCGGCGCGAGGATGGCGAAGGCGGCGCGGACGATGGCGGCGCTGACGGCGGGCGGCATCGAGAGAAGCGGCAGGCCCGACACCACCGCGCCCACCCCGGCCTCGGTGAACTCGGGCGCGCGGTCGGCGGGCCGGGCGTGGACGGTGACGCCCGCGAACTGCCCGCGAAGGGCCGCGGCAAAGCTTTCGTCCAGCTCGAACAGGGTCAGGTCGGCGGGCCGCACCCCGCGCGCCAGGATCGAGCGCGTCAGGCTGCCGGTGCCGGGGCCGAACTCGACGACCCGTCCGGTCGCCGGCCCCAGCCCCTCGGTCATGGCGCGCGCCAGCCGCGCCGACGAGGGGGCGATGGCCGAGACCTGCCGGGGGTTCTTCAGCAGCCTGCGGAAGAAAAGCGCATGGTCGGTTGCCAAGGGACTCTCCTGTCCTGCGGGGGGCGGGCTGCGGTGGGCGGGGGGGTCAGGGCTTGCGGAACTTGTCGAGGCTGACGACCTCGGCATCCTTGCGCGGCGCCGCTTCCGGTTCGGCGTCCTGATGCATCGGCGCGCCGTCCTCCTCCTCGTCCTCGTCGTCCTCATCCTCGGACTCGTGGGTCTCGAAGCGCAGGCCGAACTCGACCGAGGGATCGACGAAGGTGCGGATCGCGTCGAGCGGGATGTAGAGCGGCTCGGGCATGTCGCCGAAGTTCAGCGTTACCGCGAATCCCTGGTCGTCCACCTTCAGACCGTCGAACCAGTGCTGCATCACCACGGTCATTTCCTCGGGGTAACGGTCGCGCAGCCAGTCGGCCATCTGCGCCGCCGGGTGGCCGGTGTCGAAGGTGATGAAGAAATGATGTTCGCCCGGAAGGCCGTTGTGCTCCACGTCGCGCAGGACTTCGGTGATGAGCCCCCGCATCGCACGGTGCATCAATGTGCCATAGTCAATTCTGCGGGCCATCGGGCAGTCTCCTTCGGTCAGGTCAGCATAGGCGATTCCGGCATGAAGGAAAGGGGTCAGCCGCCCCCCGGTCCCCCGCCGCCCACCGCCTTCAGGGGATCATCGTCAGACCGACGCCAAGCAGCGCCGAAAGGCCAAGGACCGCGAAGAGATTCATGTGGCGGATCAAAAGCATCCAGCCCGCAACTGCCATGATCAGCAGCGCCGTCGCGTCCGGCCCGGAGGGCAGGGGCAGGGCCAGCGGGCCAAGCGGCATCGTGCCGACATGGGCGAAGAGGACATGCAGCGCGAACCACATGGCCAGGCTGCCGATCACGCCCACCACCGCCGCCGAGATCCCGGCAAGCGCCCCCTGAAGGCGCGGCCGGCGGGAAATCCGCCGGATATAGGGGGCGAAGGCGAAGATCCACAGGAAGCAGGGCACGAACGTCACCCACAGCGTCATCAGGGCACCAAGGACCGCCATGCCCCAGCCGGCCCGACCGTGGCCGGCGACGAAGCCCACGAACTCGGTCACCAGAATCAGCGGCCCCGGCGTGGTCTCGGCCAGCCCGAGCGCGTCCATCATCTGCGCGGTCGTGAGCCAGCCGAAGGACTGCACCACCTCTTGCGTCATGTAGGCCAGAACCGCATAGGCGCCGCCGAAGGTGACGATCGCCAGCTTGGAAAAGAACAGGCCCGTCTCGAGAAGGAAGGGCTGGCCGGCCATCCACGCCAGCAGAAGCGGTGCCGCCCACAGCCCTCCGCCGACGGCGACGGCGGGCAGGATATGGCCTGCGCCGGCCGCCGGCCCGGCCGTCGCGGCGGCATCCGGTGCGGGCGGCGACAGGGCCGCGGCGCCGACGAAGGCGGCCAGCAGGACGATCAGCGGGAAGGGCAGGTTCACCAGGAAGATGCCGGTGAAGGCCGCCAGCGCCAGAAGCCGGTGGGCCGTGCCCTTCAGCGCCCGCCTTCCCACCCGCAAGAGCGCCTCGATGACGATCACGACGACCGAGGCCTTGACCCCGTAGAACAGCGCCGTCACCAGCGGCACCTGGCCCCAGGCGACATAGGCCGCGGCCAGCCCCAGGATCACTACCGCCCCCGGGACGACGAACAGAAGGCCCGCCAGAAGCCCGCCCGCCACGCCCCGCAGCCGCCAGCCGGCATAGGTCGCGAGCTGCATCGCCTCGGGTCCGGGCAGGAGCATGCAGAAGGACAGGGCCAGGAGATACTCCTCTTCGTCCAACCACTTTTCCTCGTCCACCAGCACCCGGTGCATCAGCGCGATCTGCGCCGCCGGGCCGCCGAACGACAAAAGCCCGATGCGGCCGAAGACGCGCCAGAGCCGGTCCCAGGACGGTGCGGCGTCCATCACGCCTGCCGCCCCGCCGGCCAGTCGTGGCCCTCGTCGAATCCGTCGCGGGCCCAGCGGTACAGAGCGTCGTAAAGGCCGATCCCGGCGGCCAGCTGGGCGAGGTCGTCGCGGTAAAGCCGCGACAGGCCGACCGACAGCGCCAGAAGCCCCGCCGCCTGCGGGGCAAGGTCATGGCGGTCGGTGTCGGCGCCGCGCACCACCCGGGCCAGCCGGTCGAGCGCCGGGCCGGCCAGCCCGTAGTCGGCGATGAAGGCGTCGAAGCTGCACGTCTCGCCCCGGTGCGAGAAGCGCACCCCCTCGACATCGAAGGGCGTGGCCCCGAACCGTTCGGCCACGCCCATGACCTCGGAGGGCGCGACGAAGAGGAAGCGCGCCGCCGGGTCGATGAAGCGGCGGATCAGCCAGGGGCAGGCGATCCGGTCGATCTTGGGCCGGTGGCGCGTGACCCAGAGCGAGGCCTTGCCCGCATCCGGCATCAGGCCGGCGGGAAGGGCGGGCAGTCCCGCCGCGACCGCGCCCTCCCAGCCGCCTTCCAGAACCTCGGCGCCGGTGCCCGCCGCGCGCAGGAGCGCCGCCGCCCCTTCCGAAAGCTTCCGCCCGCGCTGGCAGACGACGACAACCGGCTGCGCGCCGATTCCGGGGGCGAGGTCGCCCACCCGGTCGTGGGCCGCGCGCCGGGCGCAGGGCAGAAGCCGCGCGTCGGCGGCAAAATCCTCGTCGGTGCGCACGTCGATCAGCACCGGCGCCTCTGGCGTGCCGATCAGCCGCGACAGTTGAACAGCGGAAATCATGCCGAAGCCGGGCATCGGATCCTCCCTTGTCTGTGGTGGAAGGCGCCGCTTCGGCCAGGGCCTCACGGGGAGTGCGCGGTCCCCATGCCGCCAGCTTGCCCGCGCCGGGCCTTCCGGTCAAGCCTCAGCCGGTGGGGATCACCAGTTCGCGCAAGAGCTTTTCGCGGATGGCGCGCGGATATTCGACATGGCCACGGGCGGTGACCACGAAGCCGTTCTCGGTGATGACCAGGCGGCGGTAGAACTCGGTGATCGCCAGACCCAGCCCCTCGATCGCGATGGCGTTGACGGTGATGCCGGCGCCCTCCGCCTTGGCCCGCGCCGCCGCCAGCGATCCGCCCTCGTTCTGGACGCCGTCGCCCGAGATGTCGATGACCCGGTGGCGGCAATCCGGGGCGGTGGCGAACTGGTCGGCCGAGAAGGAGAGCGCGTCGGCCACCGCCGTCTGCGCCATGCCGAAGGCGCGGGGCTGGGCGCGGGCGAGGTCGGCGAAGGCGGCGATGTCGTCCGCCGTGCGCATCTGGCGCCAGGGGATGACCAGCTTCTGCATCCCGGTCGCCGACCATTGGACGACGGCCAGCGCCGAGTTGCCCTGAAGCAGCGCGGTGCGCACGTCGGGGTCGGCCAGCGCATCGGCCAGCCCGTCCACCTGCAACCGGTATTCGCCGTCATCGACCGATCCCGAGATGTCGTCGGCCAGAAGCAGCGCGACCTCGCAGCGCGCCTGGGCCCGGAACGGGGACGCCGGCAGGTCGGACAGGGCCGCAATCGCAGCCACCAGCAACAGACGTCGGGACAGGGTCCGGCGCAACATGGCCCGATCATGCGCCTGCGGGAAAAAGCGGGCAAGCTTCTTGCGCGGGGGACCGGAGGCAGGCGGGGGAAGGTGCAGGCTTCTGTTGCCAGGTGCCTGCGGACCCCGCCTTGCGCGGCTAAGCGCAAGGACTTGGTTTCGGCGACCCGAACTGCTTACGCAGCCAGAGCCATTGCCGGAGCACGG
>JAFEFU010000026.1 GCA_018240425.1 Pseudomonadota bacterium
GACGCGACGACGCGAAGCGCGCCGGGGTCGGTGTCCTTTGGCAAGCTGGCGATGAGCAGTTGGTGGGTACCGGCCGGCAGGGTCAGGGCGACATGGCGCACGACCGCCGCGCCGCTGGGAAAGATCGTGACCTGCGTCACCCTTGCAGGCGCTTCGATGGTTTCGGCATGCAGGGGAATGGCGATCAGGCAGGGGAGCCAAAGACAAAGGCGCATCGAAACCTCCGGTTGAAAACACCCGCAGAATTTCCGCACCCCGCCCGAAAAGCAAGAGGGCGCCACCGGGGCGCCCTCTGATTTCGCTGGCCTCGGGCCGCCTCAGCCCTTCTTCAGGCAGCGTTGGCCCAGAACCTCGGCGATCTGCACCGCGTTCAGGGCCGCGCCCTTCCTGAGGTTGTCGGAGACGCACCAGAGCGACAGGCCGTTTTCGATCGTCGAATCCTGACGCACCCGGCTGACGAAGGTGGCGTAGTCGCCCACGCATTCGATGGGGGTGACGTAGCCGCCCGGCTCGCGCTTGTCGACCAGCATCACGCCCGGCGCCTCGCGCAGGATGTCCTGGGCTTCCTCCCAGTCGAGGAACTCCTCGGTCTCGATGTTCACGGCCTCGGAATGGCCGACGAACACCGGCACCCGCACGCAGGTCGCCGTCACCTTGATCGACTTGTCGAGGATCTTCTTGGTCTCGGCCACCATCTTCCATTCTTCCTTGGTCGACCCGTCGTCCAGGAACACGTCGATCTGGGGGATGACGTTGAAGGCGATCTGCTTGGAGAACTTCTTCGGCGGAACCTCGGCAACCGGGTTGTAGATCGCCTTGGTCTGGTCCCAAAGCTCGTCGATGCCTTCCTTGCCGGCGCCGGATACAGACTGGTAGGTCGCGACCACGACGCGCTTGATCTTCGCCCGGTCATGCAAGGGCTTCAGCGCCACCACCATCTGCGCGGTCGAGCAGTTGGGATTGGCGATGATGTTCTTGTTCCGGTAGCCCTCGATCGCATCGGCGTTCACCTCGGGCACGATCAGCGGGATCTCGGGGTCGTAGCGGTAGAGGGATGAGTTGTCGATCACCACGCAGCCCGCCGCGGCGGCCTTCGGCGCATAGATCCTGGTCGCCTCGGAGCCCACCGCGAACAGCGCGATGTCCCAGCCGGTGAAGTCGAACTTGTCGAGGTCCTGGGTCTTGAGGGTCTTGTCGCCAAAGCTGACTTCGGTGCCAAGCGACTTGCGGCTGGCAAGCGCGGCGATCTCGTCCACCGGGAATTCCCGTTCGGCGAGGATGTTCAGCATTTCACGGCCCACGTTCCCCGTGGCGCCGGCGACAACGACCTTGTAGCCCATCTGGGGTTCTCCTTCTTCCAAAAAGGCCCCTTATCCGAACATTTCGGGCAATAAAAGCGAAAGATGCGGCGCTGCGGCGATTGTGAAATTGCCTGTCACCGGGGGCGCAGCGAAACGCGCCCGTCGCGCGCCGCCAGCGCCTCGACAAAGGCCCTTTCGGCGGTGAAATCGTGGGGCACCTGTGCGGCAGAGCGGCTGCCGGTCAGAGACAGCGAAGCAAAGAAATCGAAGCCGTAGAGGGTGAGCGAGGCGAGGGCGCTGGCGGCGCAGAGGTCGATCATCATCAACCCGGTGGTCGGCGGGGCGCCAAGCGCGGCCCGCAGCCGTTCGAAGTCGGCGCGCGGATGGAGGTAGAACCCCGGCGACGAGGCCACCTGCCAGGGCAGGCGCTTGCGCTTGTGCGACATCCACAGGATGCGCCCCGGCCTGATGCGCTCCAGCTCGGCCCCGCCGATCCCCGTGGCCAGCGCCAGCCAGTCGGTGCGCCTGCCGTGGCTGGCCGGCGACGGCATCGGCGCGCGGTTGATGCGGATCACCAGATCGGCCGCGTCGATGTCGGCCCCGTGCGCCTGCCCGGCCAGTGCCCTGGCATTGCCGACCAGCGCCACCCGCTTGCCGTCCAGCGCCGCCATCAGGCTGTCGCGGCCCGCCGACAGCGCGGCCAGCGGCGCCTCTTGCCGCAGGGTGCGGGCCAGCAGGAAGGCCAGCCGCCTCATGCCAGCATCCCGCGGTAGATCGCCACCAGCGCCTCGGCCTCGGCCTCGATCCGGTGGTTCGCCTCGACATGCGCGCGCGCTGCCCGCCCTGCCGCCGCCAGCCTCGCCCGGTCGTCGATCCAGCCGCGGATGGCCGCGGTCAGCGCCGCCCCGTCGCCGGTCGGCACCAGCGATCCGGTTTCGCCGTCGCGGATCAGCGCGGTGAAGGCCCCGGCCTGCGAGGCAACCGCCGCCACGCCCGAGGCCATCGCCTCGAGCGGCGTCAGGCCGAACCCCTCCCACCGCGCCGGCGCGCAGAACAGATCCAGCGCCTGATAGTGCCGCGCCACCTCGCTCCAGCCCAGTTCGCCCAGAAACCGCACCCGGCCCTGCAATCCGGCCGCGGCGATGCGCGCCTGTTGCCCGGCGAAGAAATCCTTCTGGTCGTCCGTCACCCGCCCGGTAAAGATCATCTGCACGTCCGGCCGCGACGGCAGCAGCGCCAGGGCCGCATCGACCATCAGGTCGACCCCCTTCTGCGCCCGGATGCGGCCAAAGCAGCCGATCAGGCAGGCATCCGGGTCAAGCCCCAGCTCTTGCCGCAGCGCCCGCTTGTCCGGCGCCGGGCGGAAGGCCGTGCAATCGACCCCGTGCATGACCACTGTCGCCGGCACCTCGAGATAACTCGCCGCCTGCGGCGATGTGGCCACCACCCGGTCCATCCGCCCGATCAGCCAGCGGGTCAAGCGCTTGTGCCGCCGCTGCGCCGCCGAGGTGAAGAGAAGCCTCAGCCGCCGCCGGAACAGATGGCGCAGCAGCAGACCCAGCACCATCTCGGTGTTGCGCCGCGCATGCCAGACCCGCCAGCGGCCGCGCGGCAAAAAGAGGCAACGCCAGAGGGGCAGATGCGGCAGGTCAGGGGGCAGCCCGGGCCCGGTGGTGACAATCCCGATCATCCGCGTCTGCAACGGCACCAGCCGCACCACCGTCGCCGTCACCCCCGAGAGGCGGCGCTTCAGGTTGGGCGCGATGACGGTCGGATCTGACGGGGACGGCATGGTCATGCCCCTGACTAGACGGGAAGCCGCCCGGGGGAAAGCCTCTGGCGGCGGGCGAGGGGCGGAATATCCTGTGGCCCTGCTTCCTCCCGCGGGCGATGATCGTCCGAGGATTAGACGATGAGGAGAAAACCAGCTTGACCAAACATATTCCTTCGCCCTTGATCGGTGTCATCGGGGAGATTTTTAGCGACCACTATACTCACTCAGACATTGATCGGCTCTTTGCGTATGCGGACGCGCCCGGCGATCCCCCGGAGGGCAACAAGGTCAAGAAAACAGTCGAATGGTTGCGGCGCACCAACAAGCAATCACAGGCCCCGCTCAAGGTTCTAGGGGCGCTCCTTGATGAGATAATGGAGAAGGACCTCGACCCGGGGAGTTCTGCGGCCCCTTGGGCACATGATTCAGAGATGGCGAATCTGCTGCGGCAGCGACAAGAGAGGTTGAGCGCAGCGCTGAACAAGGCCGGCCTTACCTACTCGAACGGCGGTCACATCGGAGAATCCTCGGCAAGCCCCACCCAGACCCTCAGGGAGATGATTGAGGGTGACGGGCTGTCAGCCGTCGCCGTCGAGATGGATAGGTCCCTGAAACAGGTCGAGACCGACCCAAACGCCGCTGTGCACTACGCAGCCAACATCTTGGAGGCCACCCTCAAAGCCTATCTGTTCAAGAAGGGCATCCCCTTCAACAACGAGAGCGACACGCTCAGTCGGCTGTGGGGATTGGTTCGCGACTCGATCGGAATCAACCCGAAAGACATGGGATCGAATGACTTGAAAAAGATAGCCTCGGGCCTCAACAGCATCGTGGACGGCACAATGTTCCTACGAAACAAGAAAAGCGGCGCTCACGGACGCACGGAGGAGCAATTCAAGGAGAACGCGCTGCAGCCTCGCCATGCAAGGCTGGTAATCCACTCCGCCCACACGTTGGCGGCCTATGTCCTCGAATGTCTTGCCGGAAAATAGGCGGCTGTCCGATGCGCGATTCTCAGCCGGGCACCAAACTGGTCAGAGCGGGGTCGATCAAACGTCGAACCTATCTTATAGCCATCTGATATTCTTAGTTTTTTCAAGATTATGAGGCCATTGGTGGAGCAGAGGGGGATCGAACCCCTGACCTTATCATTGCGAACGATACGCTCTCCCAACTGAGCTACTGCCCCGCCGCAGGGGGCTATTTGGCCGAGGGGCGGGGCGTTGTCAAGGGACTGGGGCCCGGACCCGGCCAAATCTCACGCGGCCGGCGCGTGGCTGCGGACGAACTCGGCGATGTCGGCTGCCGGGCGGGCGCCGGGCAGTCGGGCGACTTCGCGGCCGCGGGCATAGAGGATCAAGAGCGGGATGCCGCGGATCGCAAGGCGGCGGGAAACCTCGGGGTGATCCTCGGTGTTGATCTTGGCAAGGCGGACCCCGGGGGCCAGTGCCTGCGCCGCCTTGGCGAATTCCGGCGCCATCATCCGGCAGGGGCCGCACCAGGGCGCCCAGTAGTCGACCAGCATCGGCAGCCCGTCGCCGCGCACCGCCTTGTCGTGGGTGGCAAGGTCAAGTTCGGCGACCTTGCCCGAGACCAGCGCCGCGCCGCAGGTCCCGCATTTCGGGCCCGCCGCCAGTTTCGCCGCAGCCACGCGGTTTGTCTGGCCGCAGGTGGTGCAGGTCAGTTTCAGCGCGTCGGCCATCGGTCACCTCATACTCCGTATGGAGAATATATCGGGCGCGCCCGGGCGCGCCGCAAGAGGGTCAGAGAAGGTCGTCCTCCTCGCCGGTCACGTCGATGCCCAGGGCCTCGAGCCCGGCCTCGAGATTCTCGGCCAGGTGGGGCATTCCCATCAGGTAGTCGCGCGTGGGCGTGGTCGCCTCTTCGGTCGCGGTGCGGACGGCCTCGGCGAATTCCTCGGGCTCGAACGATCCCCGTCCAACCCAGGCGATGGCGGTCAGATGGGCCTTCTCGTCGTCGTTCATGCCCTCGATGAAGGCGCTGAGCTCGGCTTCGGCCGGCCCGCCCTCGCGCGCGAGGAAGATGACCTGAACGACGGTGGCCGGGGTGATCTCCAGCATGGCTGCGCCCTTTCCTGTTCGTGCCGTGCACAGAAAGACACTAGCGCAACCACCGGTCCTTGTCCGAAATCAAACCTGGTCAGGCACCCACAAGCCATCCCTCGACCCATATCACAAGCCCATAGGCGACGGCGCCGGCCAGCGTCGCGCCGACCACCGACCGGCCGAGGGCGAAGACGGCAATCACCGCGCCGACCCCCGCAATCAGCGCCAGGCTGGCCGCGTCGGTTGCCGCCCGCGCCAGGGGCAGGGCCGAGGCGACGAACAGCGTGCCGATCGCGGCGGGGCCGGTTGCGGCCAGAAGGCGCGCCAGGCGCGAGCGCGGCGAAAGCTCGTGCAGGCGCGCCCGGGTCGGGAAATAGCGGAAGGCCCAGTTGCAGGCCCCGACCGCGAAGGCCAGCGCGATGATCTCAGGCCGCATTGCCGCCCCCCCTGACCCGGGGCAGGAGGCCCGCCGCCGCCCCCGCCAGCATCCCCGCCAGGATCCCCGCGGTCCCCGACCACAGAAGCGTCACCGCGACGGTGGCCGCCGAGGCCACCGCCAGCACCGGCAGCTGCGCCCGCGACAGGATCGACAGAAGCAGCGCAAGGAAGAGGGCGGTCAGCATGAAGCCGAGGCCTGCCTCGATGGCGGGATAGCCGGCGAGTGCCCCGTCGCCTGCGAGCGCCCCCGCCGCCGTGCCGGCGACCCAGGCGCCATAGGCCCCGACGCCCAGCCCCAACATGTAGGGTTCGGTGAACTTCCGCCCGCGCGCCAGCGCCCCGAGCGCGGTGGCGAAGACCTCGTCGGTCAACCCCCAGGCCCAGGCCCAGGCCAGGCGGCGGCCCGGGGCGGGGCCCGCGTGGCGCATCAGCGTCGGGCCATAGAGCAGGTGACGCAGGCCCATGCCGATCAGGGTCAGTGCCGACACCAGGAAGGGCGCCCCCGACCCGATCAGTGCCAGCGCCACGAACTGCGCGCCGCCGGAATAGATGATGACCGACAGGGCGACAGCCTCGGACCCGCTCAGCCCGATGCCGCGCGCCGCGATCCCGAAGGCGAAGGCGATCGGGAGATAGCCCATGACGATCGGCAGGGACTGGGCGAGGCCGGCGGCAAATCCGCCGCCGGCCGCCCCGGCGCGCGTCACTCGGCGGCCTCCATATAGCTTTCGACCGGCGGGCAGATGCAGACCAGGTTGCGGTCGCCATAGACGTTGTCGACGCGCCCGACCGGCGGCCAGTACTTGTCGACCCGGAAGGCGCCGGGCGGGAAGCAGCCCTGTTCGCGTGTGTAGGGCCGGTTCCACTCGCCGACCAGCGCGTTGACCGTGTGCGGCGCGTGCTTCAGCGGGTTGTTTTCCGGGTCCATGTCGCCCCGCTCGATCGCCGCGATCTCCTCGCGGATCGACAGCATGGCGGTGACAAACCGGTCAAGCTCGGCCTTGGTTTCGGACTCGGTCGGCTCGATCATCAGCGTCCCGGCCACCGGCCAGCTCATGGTCGGCGCGTGGAAGCCGTTGTCGATCAGCCGCTTGGCGATGTCGTCGACCGTGACATGCGCGGTCTCGGCGAATGCGCGCGGGTCGATGATGCATTCGTGCGCCACCCGGCCCTTGTCGCCCCGAAACAGCACCGGGAACGCCCCTTCCAGCCGCTTGGCGATGTAGTTGGCGTTCAGGATCGCCACCTTGGTCGCCTGCGTGAGGCCCGGGCCGCCCATCATCAGGATATAGGCCCAGGAGATGGGCAGGATCGAGGCCGAACCATAGGGCGCCGCCGACACCGGTCCCTCGTGCCCGCCCGTCTCTGGATGGCCCGGCAGGTGCGGCGCCAGATGCGCCTTGACCCCGATCGGCCCCATGCCCGGACCGCCGCCGCCATGCGGGATGCAGAAGGTCTTGTGGAGGTTGAGGTGGCTCACGTCGCCGCCAAGGTCGCCGGGCCGCACCAGGCCCACCATCGCGTTCATGTTGGCGCCGTCGATATAGACCTGGCCGCCGAGCCTGTGGGTGATCGCGCAAACCTCTTTCACCGTGTCCTCGAACACGCCATGCGTCGAAGGGTAGGTGATCATGCAGGCCGCCAGCCTGTCGCCCGCAGCCTCGGCCCTGGCGCGGAAGTCCTCCAGGTCGATGTCGCCATTGTCGCGCGACTTCACCACCACGACCTTCATCCCCACCATCTGCGCCGAGGCCGGGTTGGTCCCGTGCGCCGACACCGGTATCAGGCAGATGTCGCGTTCGGTCTGCCCCCGCGCCCGGTGATAGGCCATGATCGTCAAGAGCCCCGCATATTCGCCCTGCGCGCCGGAATTGGGCTGAAGGCTCATCGCGTCGTAACCGGTGATGGCGCAAAGCTTGGCCGACAGGTCGCGGACCAGCTCGTGATAGCCCTCGGTCTGGTCATGGGGCGCGAACGGGTGGATGTTGGAAAACTCGGGCCAGGTGATCGGCATCATCTCGGCGGCCGCGTTCAGCTTCATCGTGCAGGATCCGAGCGGGATCATGGCGCGGTCAAGCGCCAGGTCGCGGTCGGCAAGGCGGCGCATGTAGCGCATCATCTCGGTTTCCGCCCGGTTCATGTGGAAGACCGGGTGGGTCAGGTAGTCCGTCTGGCGGATCATCGGGTCGGGGATCCGGTAGTCGGGCTTAAGGTCGTCATCCTTGCGCTCGATCCCGAAGGCCCGCCACAGGCGCTCCACTGTCTCGCGGCGGGTGGTTTCGTCGATCGAGATGCCCAGCTTCGTCGCGCCGACCACGCGCAGGTTGATCCGTTCCTTGCGCGCCGCCTTCAGGATCACCTGCTGCATCGGCCCGACATCGACGGTGATCGTGTCGAAGAAGTTCTTCGGCTCGACCTTGAAGCCCGCCGCCGTCAGGGTCCTGGCCAGCCGGACGGTCTTGCGGTGGATCCGCTGGGCGATGGCCTTCAGCCCCTCGGGCCCGTGGAAGACCGCGTAGAAGCTGGCCATGTTGGCCAGAAGCGCCTGCGCGGTACAGATGTTCGACGTGGCCTTCTCGCGGCGGATATGCTGTTCGCGGGTCTGCAAGGACAGGCGATAGGCCCGCCCGCCCTGCGCGTCGATCGACACGCCGACGATGCGGCCGGGCATGTCGCGCTTGTGCTTGTCCTTGCAGGCCATATAGGCCGCCGACGGGCCGCCGTAGCCCATCGGCACCCCGAACCGCTGGGTCGAGCCTACGGCGATGTCGGCGCCCATCGCGCCCGGCTCCTTCAGGATGGTCAGCGCCAGCGGATCGGCGATGACGATGCCGACGCCGCCATGCTCGTGCAGCGCCGCGATGGGCTGGGTGAAGTCCATCAGGTGGCCGTGGGTGCCCGGATACTGGAAGATCGCGCCGAAATAGCGCGCGGCGTCCATCACGCGCGGATCGCCCACCTCGACCGTGATGCCCAGGGGCGCGGCGCGGGTCCGCATCACCGCGATGTTCTGGGGATGGCATTCCTGATCGACGAAGAAGGTGACGGACTTCGACTTGGCCACCCTCTGCGCCATCGTCATCGCCTCGGCGGCGGCGGTCGCCTCGTCCAGAAGCGAGGCATTGGCGATCTCGAGGCCGGTCAGGTCGCAGACCATCGTCTGATAGTTCAAGAGCGCCTCGAGCCTGCCCTGCGAAATCTCGGGCTGATAGGGCGTGTAGGCGGTGTACCAGGCCGGGTTTTCCAGGATGTTGCGCTGGATCGCCGGCGGCGTGACCGTGCCATAGAAGCCTTGGCCGATCATGCTGCTGAACACCCTGTTCTTCTTGGCGACCTGGCGCATGAACCACAGAAGCTCACGCTCGGACTTGGGCTTGCCGAAGTCCAGGGGTTTTGCCTGGCGCAGGCTTTTCGGCACCGTCTGGTCGATCAGCTCGTCCAGATCCCTCACCCCCAGCACCTTGAACATCTCGGCCATCTCGGCGGGCGAGGGGCCGATGTGGCGGCGGTTGGCGAAGTCGTAGGGCAGGTAGTCGATGGGCGTGAAGGTCATGGCTCAGCTCCTGAGAGGATGTATCCGGGGCCAGACAAGGGCCACCGCCGGCCCCGGACGAACGCTTTGGCGGACGGCGCCTAGCCGATCATTTCCTTGTAGGCGTCCTCGTCCATGTAGGCGTCCAGCACCGACAGGTCGTCGACCTTCATCTTGAAGAACCAGGCCGCCCCCAACGGGTCCTGGTTCACCAGGCCCGGATTGTCGGTCAGCTTGTCGTTGACCGCGACGATTTCCCCGTCGAGCGGCGCCAGGATGTCGGACGCGGCCTTGACGCTTTCGATCACGGCGCAGTCATCGCCCTTGGCCATCATCGCCTCGACCTCGGGCAGTTCGACGAACACCACGTCGCCCAGCTGCTCGGCCGCATGTTCGGTGATCCCCACCACCACCACGTCGCCATCGACGCGCAGCCATTCATGTTCCTCGGTGAATTTGATCGTCATCTTCGGGCTCCCGTTGGATCAGCGTTTGTAGGATGTCGGATGGAAGGGCATCGGCGCGATGACCGCGGGCAGGCGCTTGCCGCGCACGTCACCGTACACCGTTGCCCCCTCGGTCAGCGAAGCGGGCAGATAGGCCATCGCCATCGGCGCCCCGATCGAGGGGCCGAAGCCGCCCGAGGTGATGGCGCCGATCGGATCGCCGCCCACGGCAGCAGCATAGACCTGCGTCCCCTCGCGCATCGGCGCCCGCCCCTCGGGGCGCAGGCCGACGCGGCGGCGGGCGGGACCGTCGGCCAGTTCCTTCAGGATGCGCGCCGCACCCGGAAAACCGCCCGCGCGCGCCCCGCCGGCGCGGCGCGCCTTCTGGATCGCCCAGTTCAGATTGCCCTCGACCGGGCTGGTCGTCTGGTCGATGTCATGGCCGTAAAGGCACATTCCGGCCTCCAGCCTGAGCGAATCGCGCGCCCCCAGACCGATCGGCGCGACGCCCGGCCGCGCCAAGAGCGCCCGGGCAAAGGCCACCGCCTGCGCATTCGGCACCGAAATCTCGTATCCGTCCTCGCCGGTATAGCCCGACCGCGACAGCCACAGGCTGGCGCCCTGCCAGGGCAGCACCGCCACGTCCATGAACCGCATCGCCTCCGCGCCCGGCACCAGCGCAGCCAGCGCCGCCTCGGCGGCCGGCCCCTGCAGGGCGACCAGCGCCCGGTCGGTGACGGGAACCACCTCGCAGGCGTCCGCCAGGTGCGCCTTCATGTGGGCTAGATCCTGATCCTTGCAGGCGGCGTTGGCTACCACGAACAGATGATCGCCGCGGTTGGCGAACATCAGGTCGTCCAGGATGCCGCCCGCCTCGTCGGTGAACATGCCATAGCGCTGCCGGCCCTCCGCCAGCCCGGCCACATCGACCGGCACCAGCCGCTCGAACGCCAGCGCCGCGTCCTGCCAGCGCCCCGACCTCGGGCGCAGGATCACCTGGCCCATGTGGCTCACGTCGAACAGCCCGGCGGCGGCGCGGGTGTGGAGATGTTCCTTCAGGACCCCCATCGGATACTGCACCGGCATCTCGTAGCCGGCGAAGGGCACCATCTTCGCCCCCAGCTCCAGATGCAGGTCGTAAAGAACCGTCCGTTTCAGGTCGGCCATCGCCGCCCTCCCTTGTCAAACGCCGGTTCGCTGGGTCCGGCACCGATTGCGGACGGGCCGACCCCATCCGCGACGATGCCCCCTCTGTCCTTTCGCCTGAGATCGTTATCCCTTCGGCGGGCCATGTGGCCACTCTCCAGAGTTCCGCTGCCAGGACGGTCCTTGCGCCTGAGAGTTTACCGGGGCGGTTGCTCCTTCGGCACCGGCAGGGTTTGGCCCGCCGGATTCTCCCGATCCTGACCTGCCTTGGTTAGCCGACAACTCCGGGCCGGGGCAAGAGGGTATACGATGGAATACGACGGTCCCCGGCGGATTAGCGACCTTCCGCCGCGCTCAGCCCGCCAGCACCGCCGCCGCCGCCAGCCACCAGCCGGGGCGCGCCCTCGCCAGCCGTTCCGCCGCCCCTTTCGCCCCGGCTTCGTCGGCGAAGAGGCCAAAGCAGGTCGCGCCCGATCCCGACATGCGGGCCAGCATCGCCCCCGGCTGGGCGCCGAGCGCCTCGAGCGCCGCAGCGATTTCCGGCGCCAGACGGCAGGCGGGCGCTTCCAGATCGTTGCGCGTGCGCCCCAGATAGCCCGCCAGCGCCGCCGCGTCGGGCCATGCCCCGGGAAGGGGCGGCAGCGGCGGGTTGGCGCGATGCTCCAGTGCGGCAAAGACCGCGGGCGTCGGCACCGCCACGCCCGGATTGGCCAGCACCAGCCAGAAGGGCGGCAGGGCGGGCAAGGGTGCGAGCCGCTCGCCGATTCCCTGCATCCGCGCCGGCTTGCCGGCGATGCACACCGGCACGTCGGCGCCCAGCCCCGCCACCGCGGCGGCATCCGGCAGGGGTCGCCCCCACAGCCGCGCCAGCGCACGCAAGGCCGCCGCCGCATCCGCCGATCCGCCGCCGATGCCCGAGGCCAGGGGCAGCACCTTGGTCAGCCGGATGGCGGCGCCGACGCCCATCAGCCGCGCGGCGCGGCAGACCAGATTGTCGTCACCGGCAGGCAAGCCTTCGGCCATCGTCCCCCCGACCGCCAGCGTCAGGGCCGGGGCACGGCGCGCCTCGATCCGATCGCCCACGCCCGCGAACACCACCAGACTGTCCAGAAGATGATAGCCGTCCGCCTGCCTGCCGGTCACATGCAGCGCCAGGTTGACCTTGGCCGGCGCGAATTCCTCGACCCCGGCCTCGGCCCCGCTGTCAGCCGTTGTCATTCGTGTTGGCCGCGGTCGCGGGCGCGCCCTCGCCCTTCAGCACCGCATCCAGCCCGACCTCGAGCTTGCGGCGGATGCGTTTGGCGTCCTCCTCGCTGTCGGGCTTGAACGACAGTGCCCGCTTCCACTCGAAGCGCGCCTCTTGCTTGCGCCCGACCATCCAGTAGACGTCGCCCAGATGGTCGTTGACCACCGGATCGTTGGGCATCAGCGCGATGGCCTTTTCCATCTGGGCCTCGGCCTCGGGGAACTTGCCCATCCGGTAAAGCGCCCAGCCGAGGCTGTCGGCGATGGCGCCGTCGTCGGGCTCGGCCTTGGCCGCCTTCTCGATCATCACCATCGCTTCGTCGAGGTTGGTCTTCCGCTCGAGGAAGGAATAGCCAAGGTAGTTCAGCACCGCCGGCTGGTCGGGGCTGAGCGCGAGGGCCTTGCGGAAGTCCGGTTCGGCCTTGTCCCACTGCTTCAGCCGCTCGAAGCAGATGCCGCGCGCGTAGAACAGCACCCATTGGTTGGCGGTCGGCGTCCCGATCAGGTCAAGCGCCTTGGTATAGGCCTGCGCCGCCTCGGCGAAGCGTTGGTTGCGCCGCTCGATGTCGCCGAGCGAGGCCCAGACATCGGCCCGCTTCGGTTCGGCCTTGGCCAGATCCTGCAGGACCGCGGTGGCCGCGTCGATCTGGCCCGCGGCGACCAGCGCGTCGGCGCGGCCCAGTTCGGCGGCAAGGTGGTCCGGCCCGGCGGGGTCGATCTGGTTGTAGACCGCGATCGCAAGGTCATGCTGCTTCTGGCTTTCGAGGTTGGCCGCCAGGATCAGCTGCGCCTCGGACAGGTCGGGGCGCAGATAGGTCGCGGCGCGCGCAAACATCAGGACATCGAGCGGCGGGCCGCGATCCTGCCCGTTGCCGTTCGACGCATCGGCCAGAACCGATCCGACCGCCAGGAACACTTCTGCCAGCCCGTCGGCGGGCGAGCGGATCAGGGTGAAAGGCACCGTCTCGCCGGCCGCCAGCCGCTTGCGCAGGTCGGCCAGGGCCTGGTCGTCGGGCGCGGGACCAGCGGCCTCGTCGAGAAGCGCCAGCGCGTCCTTGTCACGCTCAAGCTGGCTGAGGATCTCGGCATGGGCCAGCAGGCTGCGGCGGCTGGCGCGCATCGACTCGGCGTCCTTGCCCGACAGGATCGCATCCGCCCCTCCGAAATCGCCCACCGAAGCCAGGGCCAGGGCCTTCTGGTAGGCCGCGAAGGTGCCCAGGCCCTTCTGCTTGGCCACGGCATCGAAGGCCTTGCCCGCCTCGGCCATCCGGCCGGCGCCGACCAGCGACCAGGCCCGGAACAGCCCGTCCACCAAGGGGCCCGCCGACCGCCCCTTGTCCAGCGCCTCCAGCGCCTCGGGGAACTTGCCGTCCCTGGCCAGCCCGACCAGCGTGACCAGATCGGCCAGGCCGTTCTTCTGGCCCGCCTGTTCCAGCGCGGCGGCAATGGCGCGCGCCTTGTCGAAATCGCCCGCGCCAACCTCGGCCAGAAGCGCGCTGGCCATGATCCCGTCGTTCGCCGGATCGGCCACCAGCGCGCGGGTGAAATAATCCGCCGCCGCGCGATAGTCGGAATTGATGCTGGCCACCCGCCCAGCCAGGTATGGCCCAGCGGCGCCGTCGGCCAGGGCCGGGCCGGCCGCCGTCAGGGTCAGGGAAAGAAGTGCCGTCGTCAGGCGCAGCGATGTCACGGGCGGTTGTCCTTTGCTAGCCAGCCGCCAACCTAGTGCGGCGCCCCGTGCAAGGCAATCCGCAGGTCCGCCGCGCCGAACCCCGGCCCGGCGGAAAGGGGCCGATCCCGATCACATGTTCGGATAGTTCGGACCGTCGCCGCCCTGGGGCGTCGTCCAGTTGATGTTCTGGCTCGGGTCCTTGATGTCGCAGGTCTTGCAGTGCACGCAGTTCTGGAAGTTGATCTGGAACCGCGGGCCGCCGTCGCCCTGCACCACCTCGTAGACGCCGGCCGGGCAATAGCGCTGCGCGGGCTCGTCGTATTTCGGCAGGTTGACCGCGATCGGGATCGACGGGTCCTTCAGCTTGAGGTGGCAGGGCTGGCTTTCCGAATGGTTGGTGGCCGAGAAGGCCACGTTGGTCAGCCGGTCGAACGACAGCTTGCCGTCAGGCCGCGGGTAGTCGATCTTCGGGAACTTCGCCGCCTCGCCGGTCGCTGCGGCGTCGGTCTTGCCGTGGCGCAGGGTGCCGAAGAGCGACAGGCCGAACAGCGAGTTCGTCCACATGTCCAGCCCGCCCAGGACCAGCGAGGGGATCATGCCCCAGCGCGACCACATCGGCTTGACGTTGCGGACCTTCTTCAGATCCCTGGCGATCGGGCCGCCGCGCAGGTCGGCCTCGTAGGCCGCCAGCTCGTCGCCCGCGCGCCCGGCCTTGATTGCGGCATGGGCGGCCTCGGCCGCTGCCTTGCCCGACAACATGGCATTGTGGTTGCCCTTGATGCGCGGCACGTTCACCAGCCCCGCCGAACAGCCAAGAAGCGCGCCGCCCGGGAACACCACCTTGGGAATCGACTGCCAGCCGCCCTCGCTGATCGCCCGCGCGCCATAGGCCACGCGCTTGCCGCCGGCCAGGAGGTCGGCGACCATCGGATGATGCTTGAAGCGCTGGAACTCCATGTAGGGGTAGAGGTGCGGGTTCTCGTAGTTCAGATGGACCACGAAGCCGACGAACACCTGGTTGTTCTCCAGGTGATAGATGAACGACCCGCCGCCGGCGTTCCGGCCCAGCGGCCAGCCCATCGTGTGGGTGACGGTGCCCTCGCGGTGCTTCCTGGGGTCGATCTCCCAGATTTCCTTCATGCCCAGGCCGAACTTCTGCGGGCAGTGGCCCCTGGACAGCTCGTACTTCGCCATCACCTCCTTGGCGAGGCTGCCGCGCACGCCCTCGGACAGCAGGACATACTTGCCATGCAGTTCCATCCCCGGCTCGTAGCCCGGGCCGATGGTGCCGTCGGGGTTCTTGCCGAACTCGCCCGCGACCACGCCCTTGACCTCGCCCTTCTCGCCATAGACCAGTTCGGACGCCGCCATGCCGGGGAAGATCTCGACCCCCAGCCCCTCGGCGACCGTCGCCATCCAGCGGCAGACATTGGCCATCGACACGATGTAGTTGCCGTGGTTCGACATCAGCTTCGGCATCGGCCAGTTCGGGATGCGGATCCGGCCGGCCTGGCCGAGGATGTAGAAATTGTCCGCCTTCACCTCGGTCGTGATCGGTGCACCCATCGTGCGCCAGTCGGGCAACAGCGCGTCCAGTCCCTTGGGGTCGAGCACCGCCCCCGACAGGATGTGGGCGCCGACCTCGGAACCCTTTTCCAGCACCACGACCGTCCTTTCGGGATCGAGCTGCTTCAGCCGGATCGCTGCCGACAGGCCCGCCGGACCCGCGCCGACGATCACAACGTCGTATTCCATCGCTTCGCGCGCCATCTGCGTCATGTCCACTCCGTCGCTGTCCAAGGGCGGCTTGCCATTTCGATCCGGCAATATCGTTAGCCAGACCGGCCGGACGTGGCAATTAGCTTACCTGCCAGGTTGAGGCAATCCATCCTCTGCACCGGCCTCGGCCCGGCGTTGCGCCCGTTGATAGGCCAGCACGCCCGCCCAGGCGATCAGCACCACCGCGATCGAAAACAGCCCGTCGACCGCATAGTGATAGCCGGTGTAGAGCGACAGATAGAAAATCACCGCCACGAACACCGCGCCGGGCAGGGCCAGCCAGCGACTGCGTTCGCCCAGATAGATCGCCGTCGCCGTGGCTATCCCCAGATGAACGCTGGGAAAAGCCGAAATGCCCGAGCCGAGATCCATGTCATGCGCGGCGTAAGAGGCCCACAGATAGTGCTGGAGGCGGCCGACCGCGCTGTCGCTGACTCCGCTGGCATTCAGCACCGTGACCAGGTCGGCGAACCGGCTGCCGCCGCTCAGTTTGTCATAAAAGACCGGCCCGACCGAGGAAAACATCACCGCAAAGACATTGCCAAGGCCGATCCAGACGACGAATCGCAGCACGACAAAGCGGAAGATCCGGTCCTCGTCACGATCGGTCAGCGCCACCGCCGCCGGCATGGCTATGACGCAGACCGTCCAGAGGTCGACATAGGCGGGCAGCAGGAGGTTGGCGGCGCTGGCCGGGACCAGGGCGTGCGCCAGCTGCCAGGCGTCGCGGCCGAGCAGCAACGTGCGGTCGACCTGGGCCAGCACCGGATCGGCATAGAAGGGAACCATGTTGGGGATGCTGGACTTCAGGAAGGTGAAGCCCAGTTGAAGGATGATCATGCCGAACACGGCATAAAGCAGATCGCGCCAGCGTTCGCGCGCGGCGGCCAGTCCGACAACCAGCAGCAGAACGAACCCCACCGGCAGGACGATCGCCAGCGAATTCATCCCCGTCGCGGTCAGCGTGGCCCCCACCGACAGCGCCAAGACCCCCAGAGACCTGCCCTGGATCATCGCCACGATCACCAGCGCAACGGCCGTGTAGACCACCGCCATCCTAAAATAGAGCCGCATTCCTCCCCGCCTGTCGCCCCCCGGCAGGAACCGGCACGGCCCCGCCTTCCCGGCCCGCTCCTATTGACCTGCCGACGCGGACAGGTTTTACACTCCCGAGGTTGCAAGAACCTGACTCTCGCTGCAAGGCTTTCGATGGAAAAGATACCGATGACGCGCGCCGGCCACAGTGCGCTTGACGAGGAACTGCGGCAGCTCAAGTCCGCCGAGCGGCCTGCCGTGATCCGGGCAATCGCCGAGGCGCGCGAGCATGGCGACCTGTCGGAGAACGCCGAATACCACGCGGCGCGCGAAAGGCAGAGCTTTGTCGAGGGCCGGATCAAGGAGCTGGAGGGCATCCTGTCCCTGGCCGATGTGATCGACCCGGCCCGCCTGAGCGGCGCCGTCAAGTTCGGGGCCACCGTCACCGTCGTCGACGACAACACCGACGAGGAGAAGACCTATCAGATCGTCGGCGAACCCGAGGCCGACATCGAGCGCGGCCTTCTGAACATCCGCTCGCCCCTGGCCCGTGCGCTGATCGGCAAGGATGTGGGCGACACCGCCGAGGTGCGCACGCCCGGCGGCGAGAAGAGCTACGAGATCCTCGACATTCGCTATATCTGATTTTCGAAGAAGGGGGGCGCCCATGTCCGATCCCTCGACCGAGGCAAACGGCCAGGCCGGAATGATTCAGACCGGGTCCGATCTCGGACGCTTCCCGCGCCCTGAACTGGCCGGCGGCCTGCAGGCCGGCGACATCGTCGCGGCCGGACTGGGTCTCGTGTGGCTTCTGCTTGTCGGCGGCTTCTTCCTTTTCGCCGGGCGCGGCGATGGCGGCGGCGGCGCGCTCGGCACGATCATGGTGCTGGTGGCGATCTTCCTGCCGCTGGCGCTGATCTGGGTGGCCGCCGTCACCAGCCGCACCGCCCGCGCCATGCGCACCGAGGCGGCGCGGCTTCAGGCCGCGGTCGATGCGATGCGCCAGACCCTCGCCGCTCAGAACGCCGCGACCCGCCCCTCGGTCGAGCGGCGGCTGGAAGAGATCGCCACCGCCGCAAAACAGGCCGAGACCGCGATCGTCTCTTTCACCAGCCGGCGCGACGGGGACCATGCCCCGCCCAAGCCCGCCATCACCCCGCCAACCGGCGCCCCCGACGGCGAACAGCCGGCGCTGGCGCTTGGCACCCCGCCCGAGGCGCTGGCCGCGCCCCTCTCGGTCCCCGACTTCATCCGCGCCCTGAACTTCCCCGACAGCCAGGACGACAAGGACGGCATCGCCGCGCTGCGCCGTGCGCTGGACGACCGGGGGCTGGCCAAGCTGATCCGCGCCGCGCAGGACGTTCTGACGCTGCTTGGCCAGGACGGCATTTACATGGACGACCTGCGCCCCGACCGCGCCCGCCCCGAGGTCTGGCGCCGCTTCGCCCGGGGCGAGCGCGGCAAGGCCATCGCCGCGCTCGGCGGAGTGCGCGACCGCTCAAGCCTCGCGCTCGCGGCGGGCCGGATGCGGAACGACACGATCTTCCGCGACGCCGCCCACCATTTCCTGCGCCAGTTCGACCGGGCCTTTTCGGGGTTCGAGCCCAATGCCGGCGATCAGGACATCTCCGGTCTGGCCGACACCCGCACCGCCCGCGCCTTCATGCTGCTGGGCCGCGTCGCCGGCACCTTCGACTGACGGGCCTCAGCCGGCGGCAAGCACCGCCTCGGCGGCGGCCAGGTCCGCAGGTGTGTTGACATTCAGGAACTGGTCCGGTTCGGTCGCGGCAAAGGCGACCGGCCGCGCGCCCATCGCCAGCGCCCAGTGCCCGATCCGCCGCTCGCCCGCCGCCAGCGCCGCGCTCAGCGCCGGACCCAGCATCACCGGCCACAGGCCGCAGGTCGGATGCAGCCGCCCGCCGCTTTCCGCGACGGCGATCGCCCCGGGATCGCCGGCCACGGCATCTGCGAGCCGCGCCACCAGATCGCAGGGGATGAACGGCACATCGACCGGCACGGTCGCCAGATGGGTGCCCCCCTGCCGCGCCAGCCAGTTCAGGCCGGCGGCAAGCCCGGCCATCGGACCCAGCCTCTCGTCGGTCGTGTCGGCAAGGATCGCGCAGCAAAAACCCGCCAGCCGCGCCGGATCGCCGTTGGCCGACAGGGCCAGCCCGGCCACCTGGGGGGCGAAGCGGTCAAGCACCTGGTCGAGAAGCGTGCGCCCCGCCAGCGGCAGCAGCGCCTTGTCAGCGCCGCCCATCCGCCGCCCTTCGCCGCCCGCCAGGATCAGGCCGTGGATCAGCAATCCGACCGCCTACTGGCCCGGCGCCGCGACCTGCGTGGCCAGTAGCCCCTTGTTGTTGTCGTCGTCGCTGTCGGTGTAGTGCATCGTGACCACCCCCGGGAGCGTCGCGAACTCGCGCATCAGCCGGCCGGGGAAGAAGCTGCTGCGGACGTTCTCGAACCCCGGCAGGCCCTTCAGCACCGCGCTGACCGAATTGCCGCACATCGCCTTCATCGAGGCGCCCTCGGCCTCGGCCTTCTGGATCGCGAGCTGCGCCACCTCGGGGCTGACCCGGACCGTCTGTTCATAGACGTCGTAGGTCGTGCGCGCATGATAATCGATGTAGTACTTCACCATCAAAGGCGTCATGCCGAAATGCAGGTCGTTGCGCTCGGGCGCCGCAGGGTTGGTCCAGGTTCCGGCCGGATCGTAGATGACCCGTTCGCTGCCGTTGATCATCAGCCCCGAATGGGCCCCCTCGTTGCCGCGCTTGCGCACCACCGTGAACAGCGTGATCGAGGTCGGCTCGGACGAATGATAGCGCGCCTTCTGCACGGCCTCGTCCGAGGCCCAGATGTGTTCGGCGCAACCCGCCAGCAGCAGGGGCAGAATTAGAAGGCACAGCAAGCGCCGCATGTCGCAGAAATCCTGTGAGGGGGGGGGGTAGCCGCGCTTCAGCCGTCGGCCAGCGCGAGGAAGATCAGCACGCCGAGGATGACGATGACCGCCCATTTGAGGAAATGGACGAAGCTCACAAAGGTCGCTTCCTGCGCGCGGACATCCATCTCGCCATGTTTGTGCTCGGCCATTCCCTTGCTCCTGTCTGTCTGAATTCAACCTCTTGGGGCCGATCTAGCCTATTCGGACTTGCCTGTCACCCCTTGCCCGGGCGGCTGCGCGATGTCCGCCGCCAGCCGGAAGCCGATGCGCCGCGGTTCGGTGGCATCGATGTCCACCGGCATCGCCCGCAGCATCACGTTCAGCTGGCTGACATGCTGGATCAGCTGGGTCCGCGCGCCCTCCTCGTCGCGGCCATAGAAGGTGACGACATCGGGGGCGAAATAGCCGATCCCCTCGATGCGCAGCACGCCGGCATCGCTGCCGGTGAAGCCCATCGCCACCTCCTGCTTCTCGTCAAGCTGCTCCTCGAAATGCTTGATGTAGAGGATCAGCCGCTCGTAGGCCCATTGGGCCGGGCTTTTTGCCTCGACCGGCTGGCTGGCCAGCGCCGCCGGCAGGGGCTGGGTCTCGGCGGTGGCCTTGGGCAGGTCGTCGCAGGCGCGCGCCACGCCGCGCGCGCAGGGCACGGCCGATTCCTCCAGCGCCTCGACCGAGGTCTTGATTTCGTCCGTCATCGCGTGCGTCGCCACAGATCCGCCTCCCCTTCCCGCCGAAGGCGCTCGGCCCCTCCGGCCTTCTCAAGATGATTGAGATGCGCGACCGCTTCCACAAGGGCCAAACCGTATTCGCCCTCGCCGATCACGCGCTTGTAAAGCACCGGAAAGCAGTCCACCGCGGTGCGCGGCACGGCAAGATGATCGGCAAGCCGCGCTAGCGCCCCCTCGTGGTTCTCGACCATCTGGGTCAGGCGCAGGGGCAGGCCGGTGAAGGGCAGCTTGTGGCCGGGCAGCACCAGCTGACCCTCGCCCGCGTGGGGCAGGAAGGCGCGGCAGCTGTCGATCCATTCGGCCACCGGGTCTGCGCCCGGCTCGGTCGCATAGACGCCGAGGTTCGGCGAAATCCCCGGCAAGAGCTGGTCGCCGCCCAGCACCAGATCGTCCTCGGCGCTCCAGAACGTCGCCTGTTCCGGTGCGTGGCCGTGGCCGATGCGCACCCGCCAGTCGCGCCCGCCCATGCGGATCACGTCGCCCTCGGCGATGCGGGTAAAGCCCAGCGGCAGGTCGGCCACCATGTCGGCAAAGTTGAAGGGCCGTTCGCCCGCCCGCCGCGCCAGCAGATCCGGCGCCATCCCCGCACGCTGCCAGAAGGCCAGCGTCTCGGGCCGCGGCCGCTCCTGCACGTCGAGCGTCAGCATCCGCGCGAAGAGCCAGGCGGTGCGGGTCGTCACCAGTTCGGCGCCCCGGACCTGAAACCAGCCGGCCAGCCCGATGTGGTCGGGGTGGTGATGGGTGACCACCACCCGCCTGACCGGCCTGCCCGCCAGCGGCCCTGCCAGAAGGCCCTCCCACAGCGCCTTCGACCTGCGGCTGGCGATGCCGGTGTCGACGACGGTCCAGCCGTCGCCGTCATCGAGCGCGAAGCAGTTCACATGATCCAGCGCCATCGGCAAGGGCAGGCGCAGCCACAGGAGGCCCGGCGCGACCTCGGTCGTGGCGCCCGCCTCGGGCGGCGTGGCGAAGGGCATGACGATGCCCGGCATGACCGCCCTCGCATCGCTCACGGCGCAAGCTCGTCGTCGGTCAGGGCGTACAGCGTCTCCGCCCCGTCACGGGCCTCGGCCAGATGTGCCTGATGCTCGGGCAGGAGCCGGCGGACATAGACCGCCGCCAGCCGCGCGCGCGCCGAACCCGCGCCGGCGGCCAGCGCCGCCTTCAGGTGAAAATGCGCGCCCAGCACCCGGCCGAAGGCGCGCGCATAGGGCACCGCCGCGCCGTTGCGGTCCTGCGTTCCCTGCGCGAGCAGCGCCTCGGTGCCCCCACGCAGGTTCCGCGCCGCGTCCCGCACCCGTTCCGACAGGTCGGCAAAGCCGGCCTGCGCCGCCTCGGCCCCCTCGCCCACCTCGTCGATCAGGCGAAAGGCGGCCTCGCCCCCGTCCATCATCTTGCGCCCCACAAGATCCATCGCCTGGATGCCGTTGGTGCCTTCGTAGATCGGCGTGATCCGCACGTCGCGCAGATACTGCGCCGCGCCGGTCTCCTCGATGAAGCCCATGCCGCCGTGGACCTGCACCCCGATGTCCGCGACCGCGCAGCCCGCGTCAGTGCCAAAGCCCTTGGCGATCGGGGTCAGGAGCGCCGCCCGCGCCTGCCAGTCGGTCGCGCCCGTGGCCCGCGCCATGTCGAGCGCCTGCGCGCAGGCCAGTGCGACCGATCGCGCGGCAAAGACCTCGGCCCGCATCCGTGCCAGCATCCTGCGCACGTCGGCATGGCCGATGATCGGCCCCATCTGCTCGCGCTCCCTGGCATAGGCGAGCGCCTTCTGGCAGGCAGCCTCGGCCATGCCCACGCCCTGCACCCCCACCGCCAGACGGGCGTTGTTCATCATGGTGAACATCGCCGCCATCCCCCGGTGCGGCCCGCCCACCAGCCAGCCCTTCGCCCCCTCGTAGGCCATGACGCAGGTGGGCGAGCCGTGGATGCCCAGCTTGTGCTCGAGACTCACCGGCTTGACGCCATTGGGCTTGCCCGGCCGGCCATCCGCGTCGGGCAGGAACTTCGGCACCAGGAAGAGGCTGATCCCCCGGGTGCCCGGCCCGCCGTCGGGCAGCCGCGCCAGCACCGCATGGCTGATGTTGGCGAAACAGTCGTTGTCGCCCCAGGTGATGAAGATCTTCTGCCCGGTGATCGCATAGGTGCCGTCGCCCAGCGGCTCGGCGCGGGTGCGCAGCGCGCCCACGTCGCTGCCGGCCTGCGGCTCGGTCAGGCACATGGTTCCCGACCACTCACCGGAGATGAGCCTGGGCAGGTACATCGCCTTCAGCTCGTCGCTGGCGTGGGTCTCCAGCGCCTCGATCTGGCCCTGGGTCAGCAAGGGGTTCAGCTGCAGGGCGAGGCAGGCCCCGGCCATCATGTCCTGCACCGCCATGTTCAGAAGCTGCGGCAGGCCCATGCCGCCATGTTCGCGCCCCGCCGCCAGCCCGATCCAGCCGCCTTCACCCCACTGGCGCAGCGCGTCGGCAAAACCGGGCGAGGTGCGCACCACCCCGTTCTCCAGCCGTGCCGGGGTCTGGTCGGCGCCACGGTTCAGGGGTGCGATCACCTCGTCGCACAGCCGCGCCGCCTCGGCCAAGACCGCGCCTGCCGTCTCGGGCGTTGCCTCGGCGAAGCGCGCGGTGGCGGCAACCGGGGCAAGCGGCACGACATGATCCAGGATGAAGCGGATGTCGGACTGCGCCGCGCGGTAGCTCATGGCCTCTCCCTTGCCTTCACATTCCGCAGCCGTCAGCATAAGCACGGGCGGGCTGCGCGGCATCATTGCCGCAAGGCCGCGCAGTCTCAACCCGAAACGCAACGTCACCGGAACCGCCTTGACCGAAACGCTTCTGCCCGTGCCCGATGGCATCGCCCGCGCCGCGCGGCTTCTGGCGGCGGGCGAACTGGTCGCCTTTCCCACCGAAACCGTCTACGGCCTTGGCGGCGATGCCCGCGACGGCCGGGCGGTGGCCGGCATATTCGCGGCGAAGGGCCGGCCCAGCTTCAACCCGTTGATCGTGCATGTCCCCGACCTCGCCGCCGCCCGCCGCTTGGCCGATTTTCCCGAGCCGGCGCTGCGCCTCGCCGCCGCCTTCTGGCCCGGCCCGCTGACGCTGGTGCTGCCCCTGCGCAACGGGGCGGGCCTGTCGCCGCTGGTCTCGGCCGGCCTTCCGTCGGTGGCGCTGCGGGTGCCCGCCCATCCGGTCGCCCAGGCGCTGCTCACGGCCTTCGGCGGGCCGCTGGCGGCGCCCTCGGCCAACCCCTCGGGCCGGGTCAGCCCGACGCGCGCCGCCCACGTCCTTGCCGGTCTCGAGGGCCGCATTGCCGCGGTGATCAACGGGGGCGCCTGCGCGGTGGGGCTGGAATCGACGATCATCGGATTTGGTGGCATCGGCCTCAACGGCGGCCCCACGCTCCTGCGCCCCGGCGGCCTGCCCGCCGAGGCGATCGAGGAGTGCCTCGGCCAGCCGCTCGGACGCCCCGCGCCCGACCCGCACCGCCCGACCGCGCCCGGCCAGCTCGACAGCCACTATGCCCCCGCCGCCGCCCTGCGGCTGGAGGCGGCGGAACCGGACAAGGGCGAGATCTGGCTGGCCTTCGGCCCGGCCGCGCCGGGGGCGGCGCTGAACCTCTCGCCCACGGGCGATCTGGTCGAGGCGGCGGCCAACTTGTTCCACTATCTGAGGGAAGCCGACCGCCTCGTCGGGCCAGCGGGCCGCATCGCCGTGTCGCCGGTGCCCGACCACGGGCTCGGCCGCGCCATCAACGACCGCCTGCGCCGCGCCGCCGCCCCGCGCGGTTGACCCGCGCGTCAGGCCCGCCCGGCCGCCGCCGAGAGGCTCAGCGGATCGACGCCAAGGCTTCGCAGCGCCTCCTGCCACTTGCGCGGGTTGGCGGCGGAGAAGACCAGATCCTCGCTCGCCTCGCAGGTCAGCCAGCCGTTCGCCAGGATCTCGCGCTCGAGCTGACCCGGCCCCCAGCCGGCATAGCCGAGCGCCAGGAACGAACGCTCGGGCCCGCCGCCGTCGGCCAGGGCCTGAAGGACCTCGAGCGTCGCCGTCATTCCGAACCGGGCATCGACCTTCAGGGTGCTGCCCTTGGTCCCATAGTCCGCGGTGTGCAGGACGAAGCCGCGCCCGTTCTCGACCGGCCCGCCGATGTGGATGCGGATATCGCGCGCCTCGGGGCCGGGCTCGATCCCCAGCTGGCGCAGAAGCTGGCCGAACTGGAGATCGTCGACCGGCTTGTTGACGATCAGGCCCATCGCCCCGTCCTCGGAATGGGCGCAGAGAAAAATCACGCTGTGCTCAAAGCGCGGATCGCCCATTCCGGGCATTGCGATCAGCAGTTTGCCAGCAAGTTCCATCGCCTGCCTCCTGCCCCGAAGATCGGCGGCAGAGCGGGCAGTTTCAAGACCCGCCGCGCCCGCGCGGGGCCGCTGACGCAGATTTGACCCGCGGGAGATTCCCATTCTGCCGCTGAGCGACTAGATAGGCAGCATGACCCGACTGCGCCCCCTCCGCGGGCTTCTTGCCCTTTGCGCGTTGCTGGCCGGCCCCGCCGCCGCCCAGGAGGTTCCCGCCAATCTGGTCCGGGGCGAGATCATTTCCGGCTGGCCCACGCCCACGGGCTATATGGCGGCGCTGCGCCTGACGCTCGCGCCCGGCTGGAAGACCTACTGGCGTGCGCCGGGCGAGGCGGGCATCCCGCCGTCCTTCGACTGGAGCGCGTCGGACAATCTGTCCGCCGTCACCTACCACTGGCCGACGCCGCAGGTCTTCGACCTCAACGGCCTTCGCACCTTCGGCTATCACGACGGGCTGGTGCTGCCGATCGAGTTCACCAGCCGCCGTGCGGGCGCGCCGCTGGCGATCGCCGGGCATGTCGCGCTCGGGGTCTGCAAGGACATCTGCGTTCCCGCCAGCCTCGACGTGACCGCACGGCTGCCCGGCATCGGCAGCGGGGCGGCGGCGATCCGGGCGGCGCTGGCCGATCAGCCGCGCGACGGATTGAAGGCGGGCCTCGGCCCCGCCGCCTGCACCGTCGAGCCGACCCGCGACGGGCTGCGCCTGACCACCGACATTCCGATGCGCGGTGCGCGGGCCGGCGACTTCGCGGTGGTCGAACTGGCCGACCCCTCGATCTGGGTCTCGCCGGTCGGGCAGCAGCCGACCGCGGGCCATCTGGTGCAGGTGTCGGATCTGGTGCCGGCCACCGCCCAGCCCTTCGCGCTCGACCGCTCGTCGGTGCGCCTGACCGTGTTCGCGGCCTCTGGCGAGGTCTACGACCTCGCGGGCTGCCGGGGCTGACCCTTACTTCCTTCTCCGGTGCTCATCGAGCCGCGGCATGATCTCGACGAAATTGCAGGGCCGGTGGCGCAGGTCAAGCTGCCAGCGCAGGATCTCGTCCCAGGCGTCGCGGCAGGCTCCGGGGCTTCCCGGCAGGGCGAACAGGTAGGTGCCGCCCGCCACCCCGCCCGTGGCCCGCGACTGCACCGCGCTGGTGCCGATCTTCTGCATCGAGACCATCGTGAAGACCGTGGCGAAAGCCTCGATCTCCTTCTCGTAGACATCGCGGTGGGCCTCGACGGTCACGTCGCGCCCGGTCAGCCCGGTGCCTCCGGTCGAGATCACCACGTCGATCGCCGGATCGGCCACCCACTGCCGCAACCGCTCGGCGATCCGCGCCCGGTCGTCGGGCAGCAGGGCACGCGCCGCAAGGTGATGGCCGGCCTCGGTCAGCCGCGCGGCCAGCGTGTCGCCCGAGACATCCTCGGCCAGGCTGCGCGAGTCCGAGACGGTCAGCACCGCGATGCGCACCGGAACGAACTCGCGGCTTTCGTCGATCCGGCTCATGCCCCACCCTCCAGCCTTGCGCGCAGTGACAAAAGATCCGCCCAGGCCTCGCGCTTGGCCGACGGGGTGCGCAGGAGATAGGCCGGGTGGGTCATCGGCAGGACAGGCCGCCCGAAAGCCTCGGTCCAGGTGCCGCGCAGGCGCATGATCCCCCGCTGGCCCAGGGCCGCGGCGCAGGGCGTGTTGCCCATCAGCACGACGAGCCTCGGGGCGGCCAGCTCGACATGGCGCTGAAGGAAGGGCAGCATCATCGCGATCTCGGCCGGTTCGGGATCGCGGTTGGCGGGCGGCCGCCAAGGCAGCACGTTGGTGATGTAGAGCGCCGCCCCGGCGTCGGGCGCGGTGCGCGACAGGCCGATGGCGGCGAACATCCGGTCAAGAAGCTTTCCTGCCCGGCCGACGAACGGTCGCCCCTCCAGATCCTCCTCGCGCCCCGGCGCCTCGCCGATCACCATGACCCGCGCCTGCGGGTTGCCGTCGGCAAAGACGAAGTTGCGCGCACCCTTCTTCAGGTCGCACAGGCCATAGGCCGCCTGCGCCCCGGCCAGATCGGCCAGCGTCGCGGCAGCCGCGGCTGCGGCCCGCGCCACCGCCACCGGATCCGCGGCGGCAACCGGGGCGGCCGCCTTCGGCGCGGCCGCCGGAGGGGCCGCCTTCGGCGCCTCGGCGGCCAGTTCATAGCGGTTGACCGGCCGGTCCAGGATCGGCTCGTCCGCGCCCATCTCGACCTGCCACGCCAGAAGCGCCTGCGCCAGGTCCGGGGCCATCTGTGCGGCATCGGGAAACATCGCCCCAGACTAGGCTTCCGCGCCGGCAAAGCCAAGGCGGTTGCCCCGCGCCCGGGCTTTTGCCATAAGCGGGCGAAATGGCTGACCGGAGGCCCCATGACGTTCCGCGCGCGCCACCTGCTTGGCATCGAACATCTGGCCCCCGACGAGATTCGCGCCATCCTCGACCTGGCCGAGAAATACGTCGACCTGAACCGCCGCACGGTCAAATCCGGCGACGC
>JAFEFU010000027.1 GCA_018240425.1 Pseudomonadota bacterium
CCGGCGCCCGCCGCCGCGGCACCGCCGCGGCCCGAACCGCGCCCCGTCCCGCCGCCGCGCCCCGAGGCGGTCGCAGGTGCGGGCGCGGGCCCGCGCAAGCAGATCATTCCGGCCGGCCAGCCGCTGCCGCCTCAGCCCTCGGCCGGCGAGATCTCCGCCGAGGCGCTGGCCTCGGTGCGCGAGGTCGAGAAGCGCGCCCGCCGCATCCCGTTGATGGATCTGACCGAACGGACCTGCAAATGGCCGATCGGCGACCCGGCGACCGACGACTTCTGGTTCTGCGGCCTGCCCTCGCAGCAGGGCAAGCCCTATTGCGAGGCCCATGTCGGCGTCGCCTTCCAGCCGATGAGCGCGCGCCGCGACCGGCGGCGGTGACGGAAGCCCGGGGGCGCCGCCCCGCCGCCATAGGCGCCCGGGCCAATGGCGGACCGATGGCGGCCCCGGAATGTTTGGACCAGAGTGAAAGGGCAGTGGCCTAAGGCGGCTGCCCTTCGGCCTTTGAAGGTGGGACCGATGAGCCAGAACCCCCCGAACCTGCGCCCCGACCTGGCGCCGAAGCCGGTCTTTGACGGGGCGCGCCGCCCCGAGGCAGTACGGGACGGCCAGCCGACCATCGGCATGGTGTCGCTCGGCTGCCCCAAGGCGCTGGTCGACAGCGAGCGCATCCTGACCCGGCTTCGGGCCGAGGGCTACCAGATCAGCCCCGACTATCGCGGCGCCGAGGCGGTGATCGTCAACACCTGCGGCTTTCTCGACAGCGCCAAGGCCGAAAGCCTGGAGGCGATCGGCGAGGCCCTGGCCGAGAACGGCCGGGTGATCGTGACCGGCTGCCTCGGGGCGGAGCCGGAGTTCATCACCGGCGCCCATCCGCAGGTGCTGGCGGTGACCGGGCCGCAGCAATATGAACAGGTGCTGGACGCGGTGCATGTCGCGGTGCCGCCGGCGCCCGATCCCTTTGTCGATCTTCTGCCGGCCACCGGGGTCAAGCTGACGCCGCGCCACTACAGTTATCTAAAGATTTCCGAGGGCTGCAACCACAAGTGCAGGTTCTGCATCATCCCCGACATGCGCGGCCGCCTGGTCAGCCGCCCCGCGCACGCGGTCATGCGCGAGGCCGAGAAGCTGGTCGAGGCCGGGGTGAAGGAACTCCTGGTCATCAGCCAGGACACTTCGGCCTATGGTGTCGATCTGAAGCACGCGGTCAGCGCCGGACGCGACGGGCGCGAGCACCGGGCGCATCTGACCGATCTTGCCCGTGATCTCGGCAGCCTCGGCGCCTGGGTGCGGCTGCACTACGTCTATCCCTATCCGCATGTGCGCGACCTGGTGCCGCTGATGGCCGAGGGGCTGGTGCTGCCCTATCTGGACATTCCGTTCCAGCACGCCCATCCCGACACGCTGCGGCGCATGGCGCGGCCGGCGGCGGCGGCGAGAACGCTGGACGAGATCGCCGCCTGGCGTGCGGTCTGCCCCGACATCACGCTGCGTTCGACCTTCATCGTCGGCTATCCCGGCGAGACCGAGGCCGAGTTCCAGACCCTGCTCGACTGGCTGGACGAAGCGCAACTGGACCGGGTGGGCTGCTTCCAGTACGAGAACGTCAGGGGCGCGCGGTCGAACGCCCTGCCCGACCATGTGGCCGACGAGATCAAGCAGGACCGCTGGGATCGGTTCATGCAGAAGGCCCAGGCGATTTCCGAGGCGAAGCTGGCCGCCAAGGTCGGCCGGCGGATCGAGGTGATCGTCGACGAGATCGACGAGGACGGCGCGACCTGCCGGACCCGGGCGGATGCGCCCGAGATCGACGGCAACCTCTTCATCGACGAGGGCTTCGAGGGCCTGGCGCCGGGCAGCATCGTCACCGTGACGGTCGAGGACTCGAGCGAATACGACCTCTGGGGCCGTTTGGCCTGAGGCCCTCGCGCCTTCGGGTCCGGGCATGATCGTTTTTGTGCAAATGAAGTGCGGTTCCTGTTAACCTGACGGCGCAGGAGGGGAGACCTGCGTCAACGAAGGGACAGGAAAATGAACGTTTCGCGCGGATTTCTGGTCATTGCGCCGCTTTACATGATCGTCGGGGCGCTGATCGGGATGCACATGGGGGCGTCTGGAGACTTCACGCTCGCCCCGGCCCATGCCCATCTCAACCTTCTCGGCTTCACGCTGATGATGATCTTCGGGCTGACCTACCACATGCTGCCCGAGGCCGGCGCCAGCGTGCTGGCCAGGGTGCATTTCTGGCTGCATCAGGCCGGCACGCTGGTGCTGACGGTCATGCTGGTCCTGCTGTTCTCGGGCCGGATCAGCGAGGCGCAGATGGTTCCGCTCGCCCCGGTCGCCGAAGTCGTGATCCTGGTCGGGCTTCTGTGCTTTGCCTGGATCATGTTCCGCCGGGCGCGCTGACCCGGCGCATCGGGACGGGGGCGCCGCCCCCGTTCACCGCCCGAACAGCACCACCAGCCAGACGACGCCCCCCGCGATCGCGACCAGCGCGACAGCGGCGCTGCCGCAGTCCTTGGCCTTGCGCGCCGCCGGATGCTCGGCGGGCGACGTGAAGTCCATGATCTCCTCGATCGCGGTGTTGAACAGTTCCGCGGCCAGGATCAGAAGGCCGAAACCGAGGATCAGCGCCCGCTCGGCCGTGGTCATGGGCAGGGCGAAGGCCAGCGTCGCCGACAGGATGTTGACCACCGTCCATTGCCTCAGTGACATTTCGGTGGCCCATGCGGCGATCCAGCCCTGCAACGACCAGAGGCAGGTGTTGATGAAGCGCCGGACCTGGCCGGCAAGGAATGCGCGCACGTCTAACCCTCCGCTGACCCGATCAGACTAGAGCCTGTCCGACAAAAGTGGAATCCGGTTTTGTCGAAAGACAGGCGACCGCCATGAAGCCAGAGCCTGCCCCGCGCAGACAGAAGCGCCGGCAGGCTCTGGCGGCGCGGGCGCGGTCAGGGAAGCGTCGAGAGATAGAGCTGCGCCGCCGTCTGCACATGGCGGAAGCGATCCCCGCCCAGGGGCTTGCCGCCATACCAGCGGGTGACGACGATCAGGTGGTCGGTCAGTCCCGCCGCCTGAAGCTGGCGCAGGATGATGTTGCCGGCCCCCGCCTCGCCATCGTCACCCTTGAGCGGCAGGGGGCCGCCCTCGCCGGTCAGGACCACCGCCCATGAGTTGTGGCTGGCGCGGGCAAAGCGCTTGTCGCGCTTCAGGGTGCGCAGGCACTCCTGCACGTCGGCGCGGCTGGCTGCCGGCGCGCCCGCGACGGCATAGCGCGAGCCGCGGTCGTTGATGTCTGTGTCGAGGATGCGCATCGCCCGCTCTTGCGCCGGTCGGGGCGCTGCGTCAAGCGCCGGGGTTCGGGTCAGACCAGGCCGCGCAGCCCTTCCAGAACCTGGCGGTTGCCGCACCAGTCGGGGGCGGCGCCGGCGGCCTCGTGATCCTCGGCCAGTTCGGCGCAGTCGGCCGGCGCGCCCGGGCAGGTCCGGCAGCGATGGATCATCGCATCGAAGTCGGCGCGGCTGAGGATGCCCTGGCGGATCGCCTCGGACAGGCTGACGCCGTGGCGGCGGGCCATCGCGCGGGTCAGCAGGAAATGCAGGTCGAGATCGCTGAGCGGCGAGGCGGCGCGGGCAGCCCTGGCGTCGGGACTGACGGTTGCGGACGGCATGGTGCGCTCCTCTCCTGTCCTTGTTCGGCGGCGGAAGGGTCCGGCAGGCGGCGGCCCCGGTCCTTGATCTGGATCAAGTCAGCGCAGTTCGGCCAGAACCTGCCGGACGACCGCCAGCCGTTCGGCGTTCGGCGGGTGGGTGCTGAGAAAACCGCCCGAGGGATTTGGCAGGCGGTTGAAAAACAAGGCGCCGCGCCCCGGATCGAACCCCGCCCGATAGGCGAGAACGGTGCCGAGCGCGTCGGCCTCCAGCTCGAACTCCTTGGAATAGCTTTGCGCGCCCATCTGCGCGCCCATCTGCTGCGCCGAGCGGATCGAGCCCGGATCGCCGCCGAGAGCCGCGACCACCGCCCCCGACAGGACCGCCCCCATCACCGCCGACCGCTCTTCGCGCGAGATGTGCTGAAGGATGTGGTGAGCAGCCTCGTGGCCCATGACGAAGGCCAGCTCGTCGGTGTTGCGGGCCTCGGCGATCAGGGCGACGGTGAAGGCGATGACCGGGCGGCCGCCGTCCAGCTGCTGATAGGCGTTGGCGGGCGCGCCCGGGGTGGTGTCGACGACGATGCGGAAGGCGCAGTTGCCCTGCGGCAGGCGCCGGCGGCATTCGTCCCGGGCGACGGGCTGCATCCGGTCGACCACCTCGGCGAAATTGGCCGCCGCCACCCTTGGCGACATCGCCGGATCGGGCGCCGCATAGGGAAGCCCGGCATCTCCCCGCTGCATGGGTCCGGCGGGCGTGCAGCCCAGGAGCGCCAGAAGCACAAGTCCGGTCAGGATGGGGCGTTTCATCGGCGACTCCGGCGGTTCCCCTCCTGTCTAGTGCAAGGCTCGCGCAGGGAAAAGCACAGCCGCATCATCCGTTTGCCTGTAGCGCCGGACCGCCGATCGGGTTAGGCTTCACCCATGTTTACCATCGAGCATGATTTCGACGCGACGGTCATCACCCTTGTGGACGAAGGGGCGGCCCATCTTGAAGAGGACGTGACCATCCAGGGGTTCGAGGAATGCGTGACGGTCGAGCAATATGACACGCGCGAGGACAAGGTGGTGAAGATCGTCCTGTCCATGCACCAGGTGCGCGAACTGGCGGCCGCGCTGAACCTGCCCGAAGGGGTCTACCGGCTGAAACCGAAGGCAGGCTGATGGCCTGGCTGGTGATCGCCGAGGACGGGCCGCGCGGTCCCGAGTTGCGGGCCGACAAGGCGCTGATGGCGGCGATGTGGGCATGGGAACTGTCGATCCGCGATCGGGTGCTGGCCGCGGGCAGCCTGCGCAGCGACGACGGCCTGACGCCGGTCGGCAGCCTGATGATCCTCGACGTGGCGACAAGGGACGATGCCTTGGCCCTGATCGCCGGCGATCCTGCGACGAAGGCGGGCCTGCGCGGCGAGGTCACGGTGCGTTTCTGGAACCGGGCAATCCTGAACCGAGAGGCTGCGGGCTGACGCACGCCTCAGCCTTCGATGAGAAAGACCTTGTCACGCGAGGTCTGGCCCCGCACCAGCGTCAGCCGGCTTTTCGCCAGTCCGAGCGCGCGGGCCAAGAGGACGCGCACCGCTTCGTTGGCCTTGCCGTCTTCGGGCGCCGCCGTCACATGGACGCGGATTGCGCCGCCGTCCGCCTCGATGCGGTCGCGCGCCGCCCTGGGCGTCACCCGCACCGCGATCCGCGCGCCCGCCCGGGCCAGATGGCTGAGATCGGTCATCGCCCCCCTTTCGCCCCCGCGCCGCTCACGCATCGGTCACAAAGGCGTGGGGTCGGTTCTGCCTGCCGCGCAAGCCTGCTATTCCCTGCGGCGCGACATAGATATAGAACAAGGATTCCAGAATGTTGAGAGGCATGAACCGCAGGCGGGCGATCATCACGTCGGGGGCGGCGCTCGGCGCGGCCCTGGCGGCACCGGCTGTCATGGCGGCCGAACCATCGCGGCCCGCCTTCACCCGGCGCAACCTGTCGAGCTTTGCCTCGGTCAACTGGCGCGACCATTTCGACCAGCTCGGCAAGGCCACCGTCATCGCCGACACGACCTCGCGCGCCTTGCATTTCTGGAATGCCGACGGCAGCGACTACCGGGTCTACCCGACCTCGGTGCCGCTGACCGAGGATCTGACCAAACGCGGCGTGACCGAGATCATCCGCAAGCGCATCGGGCCTGACTGGACGCCGACGCCCTCGATGGTGGCCCGCAACCCCGACCTCAAGTACATGCCACCCGGCCCCGGCAATCCCCTCGGCACCCACGCCATGTACCTCGGCTGGCCCGCCTATCTGATCCACGGCACCCACGATACCCGCAAGATCGGCCGGCCCTCGTCGGACGGCTGCATCGGGCTCTACAACGAGATGATCGCTGAACTCTTCGCCCTCTGCCCGGTCGGTACCCAGGTGAAGATCCTCTGAACCGCTTGGCCGCCGCGCCCGGCGAGGCTAGACAGGGGCACGGGCGATGGCCAGGGGGGGCAAACGATGGCAACCGGCTTCTTCACGGACGAGCGGTGTTTCTGGCATGGCGGCGGCAACTATGTGCTGACTGCGCCGGTGGGCGGGCTGGTTCAGCCGGGCGGCGGATTGCCGGAGAACCCCGAGACGAAAAGAAGGTTGAGGAATCTTCTGGAAGTGACCGGCCTGCTTGCGGAATTGCATGTCGCGAGCGCACCCGAGGCCACGCGCGAGGATCTGCTGCGCGTCCATCCGGCCAGCTATCTCGATGCCTTCAGGGCGGCCTCGGACGCGGGCGGGGGCGAACTTGGCCTGCGCACCCCGTTCGGGCCCGGCGGATACGGGATCGCCGCCCTGTCGGCGGGTCTGGCCAAGGCGGCGCTGGACCAGGTGCTGAGGGGGCGGCTGACCAATGCCTATGCCCTGTCGCGGCCCCCCGGCCACCATGCCCTGCCCGACTGGCCGAACGGCTTCTGCCTTTTGAACAACATCGCCATCGCCATCCGTGCCGCGCAGGCCGCGGGCCTTGCCCGCCGCATGGCCGTCGTCGACTGGGACGTTCACCACGGCAACGGCACCGAGGCGATCTTCCTGTCCGACCCCGAGGTGCTGACCATCTCGGTCCACCAGGCGCACAACTATCCGCTGGACACCGGCGGGGCCGAGGAGCGGGGCCGGGGCAAGGGCCACGGCTTCAACATCAATATCCCCCTGCCCCCGGGGGCTGGCCACGCCACCTATCTCGAGGTGATGGACAGGATCGTCCTGCCCGCGCTTCACCGCTTCCGCCCCGAGGCGATCATCGTCGCCTCGGGCTACGACGCCTCGGCCTTCGATCCCTTGGGGCGGATGCTGGCCACGACCGAGACCTTCCGGCTGATGACCCGGGCGGTCCGGCAGGCGGCCGAGGCATTGTGCGGCGGGCGGCTGGTTCTGGTCCACGAAGGGGGCTATTCGGAAATGCATGTGCCCTTCTGCGGCCATGCGGCGATCGAGGAACTGGCCGGCAGCGCGATCCGCGCCCCCGACCCCCTCGGCGCGGCGCTGGCCGCCCGCCAGCCGGACGCGGACTGGCAGGCCCACCTGTCCGCCCATGTCGGGCGGCTGGCCGGCCTGTTCGTTTGAGCTTGCGGACGGGCGATTGCCGACATAATCAGTCGGAAAAGAGACGGAGCGAGCCATGCCCACATCCATCACCCCGGTGACGATCCCGCCGGTGCGCCGCCAGCCGGAAGTGCTGGAGTTCCTGCTGACCCGCCGGTCGCGCCCGGCCCGGACACTCACCGCGCCGGTGCCGACCCGCGACGAGCTTGGCCCGATCCTGACCGCGGCGGCGCGGGTGCCCGACCACGGCAAGCTTGAACCCTGGCGCTTTGTCGTGCTGGAACGGCCGGCGCTCGTGCGGCTGGCGGCGCTGGCCGAGGAACGGGGCCGCGCCCTGGGCCTTGGGGACGAGCGCCGGATGAAGGGGGTGGCCCAGTTCGCTGATTCATTTCTTGCAATTGCCGTAGTGAAATGCGCGCGCTCAACCGAGAAGATTGCAGAAACAGAACAATTGCTCTCTGCGGGTGCCGTCTGCATCAGCCTGCTGAATGCCGCGCAGGCCGCAGGCTGGGGCGGCAACTGGCTGACCGGCTGGGCGGTCGAGGACGAGGCGTTCCGCCGCGAGGGACTGGGGCTTCAGCCCGGCGAATGGGTGGCGGGCCTCATCCATCTGGGCACCGAGGGCGCCGTCCCCCCCGAACGGCCGCGCCCCGACCTGGCGCGGATCGTCACCTGGCTGGACCGCTGAGGCCAGGCGCTCAGTTGCTGGCGGCGGGCGGGGTCTCGGGAGGCAGCTTCCCGAACCAGTCGACGCTGTGGATGGTGAAGCCGCCGAAGAGGATTGCCCAGGCCAGCAGCACCCAGAGGACCGCGGCGATCAGCGTGGTGATGCGGGCCTTGCGGCCGATCTGCGCATTGGCCGGCGCCGAGGCGGGCGTACCGGGCACCACCTCGCCCGCCTCGGCCTGGCTGACATGGCGGATCGGCAGGATCATCAGGAAGGTCAGGAACCACAGGACCGCAAACAGGATGATGCCGCCGGTGATGTTCATCAGGCCTGCTCCAGCTCGATCAGGCAGCCGTTGAAATCCTTGGGATGCAGGAACAGGACCGGCTTGCCGTGGGCGCCGATCTTCGGCTCGCCCGAGCCCAGAACCCGCGCGCCCTCGGCCTTCAGCCGGTCGCGCGCGGTCAGGATATCGTCGACCTCGTAGCAGAGGTGGTGGATGCCGCCCGCGGGATTCTTGTCGAGAAAGCCGCGGATCGGGGAATCCGCGCCGAGCGGGCAGAGAAGCTCGATCTTGGTGTTGGGCAGGTCGATGAACACCACCGTCACCCCGTGGTCGGGCTCGTCCTGGGGCGGGCGGACCACGGCGCCGAGCGTGGTGCGGTACTGGGCGCTGGCCGCGGCGAGGTCGGGGACGGCGATGGCCACATGGTTCAGGCGTCCGATCATCAGTCCCTCCGCTGCTCGCTGCCCCTTATGCGGCCGGGGGCGCGGCGGTGCAAGCGGCGGATGGCTCGGGCCGGCGTTTACCGGCCATTAGCCATTCCCTCGCTAGTCTCGGGAAGGCTCGGCCGGGAAGGAGGATCCGATGGCGGACGATCTGAACGACTTCCTCGCCCTGCGCGGGCCGGCTGCGGACCGGCCCCTCCTCGGGCTGACCGTCCTCGTGGTCGAGGACAGCCGCTTCGCCAGCGAGGCCATGCGGCTTCTGTGCCTGCGCTCGGGCGCGCGCATCCGCCGCGCCGATTGCCTGCGCTCGGCCCGCCGGCACCTGCAGACCTATCGCCCGGCGGTGGCGATCATCGACATGGGACTGCCGGACGGGTCGGGGGCCGACCTCCTGGCCGAACTTGCGGACCTGGCGCCGCGCCTGCCGGCGCTTCTGGGGACCAGCGCCGATCCCGACATGGCCGGACCGGCACTCGCGGCGGGGGCCGGGGGGTTCCTCCAAAAGCCGGTCGAAAGCCTGGCCCTGTTCCAGCAGACCGTCCTTGGCGCCCTGTCCGAACCAACCATTCGCGCCGCCCGCGGCATCGCCGAGGATCGGGTCGCCCCCGACCGCATGGCACTGCGCGACGACTTGGCCCATGCTGCCGAAATGCTGCGGGGGGCGCCCGACGAACGGACGATCGAGTATGTCGCCCGCTTCCTCTCGGGGGTGGCGCTCGGCGCCCATGACCCCGACCTCGGGGCGGCCGCCCAGAACCTGGCGCGCCGCCTGCCGCCCGGCCTGCCCCACCTGGCCGGACTGATCCGCGACCGCCTGGCCGCGGGATCGCCGATCTGAGGCGCGCCCTCAGGCGCCTTTCGCCACCGGATCGCGGCTGACAAGGCAGGGCCGGGTCAGGTCGGACAGGCGCTGGCGCTGGCGGCCCGCCGCATCGAAGTTCGCGGGGTCAAGCCAGGTCCGGTAGGCGCGTTGCAGGCCGGGCCAGTCGCGGTCGACCATCGCGAACCAGGCGGTGTCGCGGTTGCGCCCCTTGTAGATCGTGGCCTGGCGGAAGGTGCCCTCGTAGCTGAAGCCGAACCGCTCGGCGGCGCGGCGCGAGGGCAGGTTCAGAGCGTCGCATTTCCACTCATACCGCCGATAGCCGCGGGCAAAAGCCCAGTCCATCATCAGGAACATCGCCTCGGTCGCGGCAACCGTGCCCTGCAGGCGCGGCGACAGGCAGATATGGCCGACCTCGATCGTGCCCACCGCCGGGGTGATGCGCAGATAGCTGGCGACGCCCTCGGCCCGGCCGCCCGGGCGCGTCACGATCGCGTAGAACTTCGGATCCGCGCTCTTGCTCATTCCCTCGGCCCAGGCCGCGTACTCGGCAGCAGTGGCGAAGGGGCCATAGGGAAGGTAGTCCCAGATCCGGTCATCCGTGCGGTTGGCCTCGTGCAGGTCGGCCGCGTGGCGCGGCGCCGACAGGGGTTCAAGCCGCACAAGGCGGCCTTCCAGCACCTCGCCCGCCGGCGGCGGCGGCGCGCGCCAGTCGGGAACCGGCCAGCCCACCTTGCGTTCCGTTTCCATGTCTCGCCCCCCTGCCCGAATCGCCCGTTCTGCCACCGGCTCAGGCTTCCATGCCGCGCCGTGCCGCACAACCTGGCCCATGCCGGACCGGGGCCGCAGCAAATGCCCCGGCCCCGCCGCCAGCCCTCCGCAATCGCGCCGCATTTCGCTGCGACAGTCCCTGCATTGTCAAATCAAGGGGCCATTCCGCCCGAGAGGTCGAGATGTTGAACGAACTGGCACGCATATTCCTGAACGACCGGCTGACCCGCGCCGCCCACTGGACCGTGTTCAGCCTTGGCGCCGCGTCTCTGGTCTTTTCCATCGCCGCCACCGCCGCTCGGGTGATCTGACCCGCGACTGATCCGCGTCGGGCCGGGGACAGGCCAAACGCCGCTCTGCCACCACCACGAACAGGGAAAGGCCCGGAGACTTCTCCGGGCCTTTTCCTGCCTACTTAGCCTTATTTGGTCTATCTGGTTAGAGTTGCGCAGTCTTCTGTGCGGCAAGTACAGAGGCGATTGTGTCGGTATAGATGCTAAGCGCATCATATGCCGCCTCGCTGCGCCCCATCAGGGCAACGTCACGCCCCATAGACCGGTATTGCTGAACAGCGCGACGAACCAGCTCCGCTTCATCGAATGTGTGGGGCGGCTTCTCAAGAGTCCATTTTCCATTCCGCTCAACGACAAACGCCGAAAGCGCCGACATGATTGGGAACAGAATTCCTGGCGCAACCCAGTTGACCTTACCGGTAGCCTTATCTCTGCGGACCGCTCTTCCCCCGACCGGCTTGTCGCCTTTCTTTCCATACTCGTGAAGGTTATGGCCCCTCCAAGTCTGATGTGCCTCCCAATACCGATACTCCTTGATCGCTATTGGGGCCATCTGGACGAAGAAACCATACAGCCTCTCGGCGACGCCATCAGTCGACCTCTGCTGCGCCCAATTTGAGAAGTCAGTAAGGCACTTTCCTGCCTGCTTATAGGCTGCATTTCTTGAACCGCCTCCGCCGTTAAGGAGTCCCACCGGAAGGAGAAGCCGGGTCTGCTGCAAGACGCTTTGAGTGTTCAGACCCGAAACGTCGGTCTCACTCAACTGAATTTCCTCGCCAAGTGCTGCACGAATAGATGCAGCAAGCTCCGTAAGATACCCGCGCGCGCCGGCTTGCGAAACGCTCTTAACAGAAGTTGCCGTATTCCGAGCGATTGCAATCTCAACAATCTCTTCTTGCCTTGGCTCCATAATAATCTCGGCACGAACCATAAAATCTACATCAGTGCCATCATCGCCAGACTCGGTAAAATAGCGGCGTATCTCTCCTTGCGTCTGCGCACCGTTAATGATGCTCGGACCCTCCAGGCGCGCCACGCGGCGATCATCGTCAATCTCGCATTTTGTGCATGTAATAGTCACACCTGAATTGCGGTTAATGAAGCGATCTGGAAGTTCCTTAATGGTATTCTCAATTTGCTTATGGACAAAGTTACGCTTTGACGGGGAATGCTCTGCAATGTATGCGCGCAGGTTGTCGCGCGTGTCCAGCCCAAGAATTTCTCTGGCATCTACATTGGCAAACCACGTCTGAACGCCGTTCGCCTTTTCATTGGGCGACGTCAGGTTGCGGATCAGATTGTAGGGGAGTTCGAAGACGCTCTTATGCGAGCCATGACCGATAGTCATAACGTAGTCCTTTCCAACATTATCCCGCGGATCCCCTCGGCGCACTACTGTGCACGAGGCTCACGAGATGGAACATCTGACCATCGAACGTTTTATCCGTCAAGCCCCTCTGATCATACCTCCTTGGCCAGCACCCGCAGCCGCAGGTCGCGCAGCTGTTCGTTCGTGGGCTCGGAGGGGGCGCCCATCATCAGATCCTCGGCGCGCTGGTTCATCGGGAACATGATGACCTCGCGGATGTTGGCCTCGTCGGCCAGGAGCATGACGATGCGGTCGATGCCGGCCGCGCAGCCGCCGTGCGGGGGCGCGCCATACTTGAAGGCCTTGACCATGCCGCCGAAGCGCTTTTCGACCTCGTCGCGGGTGTAGCCGGCCAGCTCGAAGGCCTTGAACATGATCTCGGGCTTGTGGTTGCGGATGCCGCCCGACACCAGTTCGTAGCCGTTGCAGGCCAGGTCATACTGCCAGGCATGGACCGCGAGCGGATCGCCCGACAGCGCCTGAAGCCCGCCCTGCGGCATCGAGAAGGGGTTGTGGGAAAAGTCGATGCGGCCCTCGTCGTTCTTTTCATACATCGGGAAATCGACGATCCAGGCGAAGCGGAAGCAGTCCTCCTCGGTCAGCTTCAGTTCGCGGCCGATCTCGTTGCGGGCGCGGCCCGCGATGGCCTCGAACGCCTCGGGCCTGCCGCCGAGGAAGAAGGCGGCGTCGCCGGAGTTGAGGCCAAGCTGCCGGCGGATCGCCTCGGTGCGTTCGGGGCCGATGTTCTTGGCGAGCGGGCCGGCGGCTTCCATGCCCGAGCCGTCCTCGGCCTCGCGCCAGAAGATATACCCCATCCCCGGCAACCCTTCCTTCTGCGCAAAGGCATTCATCCGGTCGCAGAACTTGCGCGACCCGCCGCCGGGCGCCGGGATGGCGCGGACCTCGTTGCCGGGCTGTTCCAGCAGCCTGGCGAAGATGGCAAAGCCCGAGCCGGCGAAATGGTCGGAAACCACCTGCATCCTGATCGGGTTGCGCAGGTCGGGCTTGTCGGAGCCATACCAGAGAAGCGCGTCCCTGTAGGCGATCAGCGGCCAGTCGGCATGAACCTTGCGGCCACCGCCGAATTCCTCGAAAATCCCCTGGATCACCGGCTGGACGGCAGCGAAAACATCGGCTTGCTCGACAAAGCTCATCTCGATGTCAAGCTGGTAGAAGTCGGTGGGCGACCGGTCGGCGCGCGGGTCTTCGTCGCGGAAGCAGGGCGCGATCTGGAAATAGCGGTCGAAGCCCGCGACCATGATCAGCTGCTTGAACTGCTGGGGGGCCTGCGGCAGGGCGTAGAACTTGCCGGGATGGAGCCGCGAGGGCACGAGGAAGTCGCGCGCGCCCTCGGGCGAGGAGGCGGTGATGATCGGCGTCTGGAATTCGTTGAAGCCCGCCGCCCACATGCGGTTGCGCAAGCTGCGCACCACGTTCGAGCGCAGCATCATGTTGCGGTGCAGGTGGTCGCGGCGGAGGTCGAGGAAACGGTAGGTCAGCCGGGTTTCCTCGGGATAGTCCTGATCGCCGAAGACCGGCAGCGGCAGTTCCTCGGCCGGGCCCAGCACCTCGACGGCGCTGGCATAGACCTCGATCTCGCCGGTCGGGATCTTGGGGTTCACAAGGCCGGCGTCGCGCGCCTTGACCCGGCCGTCGATCCTGACCACGCACTCGGCCTTCAGCCGTTCGATGGCGGCAAAGGCCGGGCTGTCGCTGTCGGCCAGCACCTGGGTCATGCCATAATGGTCGCGCAGGTCGACGAACAGCACCCCGCCGTGGTCGCGCACCCGGTGGACCCAGCCCGACAGGCGCACGGTCTGGCCGGCATGGGTCTTGGTCAGGTCGGCGCAGGTGTGGCTGCGGTAGGCGTGCATGTCGGTCCCCATGTGGTTCCTGCGCGGCGGGCGGAATGAATCGCGCCGATAGAACGCGGGGGGCGAGCGAAGTCAAGGGCGGGTGTCGCGCGGCACAATTCGGGGTTGACTGACCGGCGAACACACTCTTATTGCGGTCGAGCCACCTTTCCGCCTCATTCCGCCGCCAGACAGGCACGAGGAATCAGTTGCCTGAGACGTTGACATGTACTTTGCACGGCCGTTCTTTTGGGTTCTTCTTCTGGCGATATGGCTGCTTGATGTCGCGCTGACCTTCGTGCTGCCCCACCAGATTGCCTATGGCGTGTTCTGGCCGGTGGCGCAGATCGGCCTTGGCTTCGCCCTTGCCTGGATCTGCCTTCTTGCCATCGCACGGACGCTTCGACCCCGTTGGCCGCGGGTGGCTGCCGTCATCCGCCTGTGGGCCGTCCCCTGCGAAGCGGCGGTGCTGCTTGTCCTGATGGGCGTCGGGATGCGGGTCATGGACTACCTGACGACGGCCACGGCACTTCCCCTGACCGACGACTGGCTGGCGCAGGCCGACACATGGCTGGGGTTTGACTGGCTTGCCTATTTCGACTTCGTGCGCAGCCATTCCGCGCTGCACGGGCCGATGATTGCCGCCTACGTCGAGTTGAACACCGCCATTGCGGTGCTGATCCTCGGCCTTGCCATCACCGGGCAGCACCGCAAGGTGCGCAGCTTTGTCGAGGCGATCATCCTCTGCGCGACCGGCAGCCTGATCGTCGGTGCGTTTTTCCCGGCAGTCGGGGCGGCGGCCCACTGGATTCCCGACCCCTCCGATCCGCAAAGCTATGCCGGTTTCACCTCGATGCCGGGCATCGGCTTCGTCGCGGACATCCTCGCGCTGCGCCAACTGGATCAGCCGATGCTGATCGGAACCGCACCGCTTCAGGGCCTGGTGTCCATGCCGTCGCTGCACACGGCGCTTGGGGTGCTGATGATCGGTGTCGCGCGCCGGACCTGGCTCTTCTGGCCGGCGCTCGCCTATGGCGCGGTGATGATCGCCGCGACCCCGATCTGGGGCGGGCACTATTTCAGCGACCTCATTGCCGGCGCGGCGATGGCCGTGGGTGCGCTTGCCCTGGCGGAGAGGGGCGCTCACCGGGACGCCCGCCCGTCCGACGCGCCATGTGCGGGGCTGCAACAGACGCCGGGCGGTCGCCGCACCGGCTTGCGCCAACAGGCATGATCGTCTTGACTGGCGGCTGTGCGAGGCGATGAGGGCCGCGATGCCGGAAAGAACTGCCGTCAGACCCGTCGCCACCCCCGGCGCTGACGCCCTCGCCGCGTTCGCGCTCCTCGCCGTCTGGACCGCGGCACACCTCGGCCATCTGTGGGGCACCTGGCCCTATGACCTGGCGGCGGTCTATATCGCCGGCCATTTCTGGGACGCGGGCCAGCTGTCGCTGGTCTATGCCGCGCCCCCGCATTTCTTCGGCGGCCCGGCGCCCGAGTGGGCCGCCACCATCGACACCCTCGGCGGCGCGGGCGAGGGCGCCTTTCCCTATGTCTATCCGCCGCTCTGGGCGGCGCTGATGGCGCCGCTGACGCGGGTGATGTCGGCCCACAGCTTCTTCAACCTCGCCTATCTGGTGCAGCTGCCGCTGCTTGCGGCCTGCATTCCCCTGGCGCGCCGGATCGCCGGGAGGCCGGTCGCGGCGTGGATATGGGCTTTGACGGGCATCCTCCTGTTGCAGGGCACGACACCTTTCTATGCGGCGACCAACCAGAACCAGCCGTCGATCCTGGTGACTTTCCTCGTCCTTCTGGCCGCCGAACGGTCGCTGGCCGCGTCGCCGCGCGCGGCGGGCCTGGCGCTGGCCCTGGCCGCGGCGCTCAAGATCACGCCTGTCGTCTTTGTCCTGCTGTTCGTCCTGCGCCGCGACTGGCGGGCGCTTGGCTGGTGCCTCCTGTGCGGGGCGGCCTTCCTTGTTGCCAATCTCTGGCTTGCCGGACCCGCGGCGAACCGCGCCTATCTGGCGGCACTCGGGGCGACAGGGGGCGCCTCGCTGGTGAGCGCCATCAACATCTCGGCAAAGGCGCTGATCGACTTCTGGATTTCGCTGGCGACCAGCACCCTCGTCTACGCCACCGATAACATGTACATCGTCGAACTTCCCGCCGGACTGCGGCGCCTGTCGTCGCTGGCCAGCCTGGTGCTGGGGGCCGGCCTCGCCGTGCATGGCCTGATCGCGGCGCGCGCCCTGCCCGAGCGGGCGCGGATGGTGGCATCGCTCTTGACCCTGTCGGTCGTCCTGTTCCTGTTCGGCCCGCTGGGCTGGCTGCACTACTATCTCTTGCCGCTGGCCCTGCTGCCCGGGCTGCTTGCCTTCGCCCCGCCGCGCAAGGCCCTGGCCGCCGCCCTGCCGGCGGTGATCGGCGCCAACATCGTGTCGTTTCCGCTGCTGCTTGACCTGTCCCCGGCATGGAGCGTCGCCATTTCCGCGGCGGGCTGGATCGCGTCGCTGCTGGCCATCGCCCGGCTGTCGCGCGGGGCGACCACACCCGGTGCCGCGGTCCAGCCGTTCTGAAAATTTCTATTCAGACCTTGCCGTATCGTAAATTTCGTAGTTTCATCCCCTCAGGCGGCAAGCAGACCGCCCCAACAAGATCAACAGGATGAACCTATCGGTTCGGAGGGGATAGACAAATGTCGGACTACACCGATCGCGACCGCCATGAGGACGTGAAAGTCCTGCATGGCATGGGCTACGCCCAGGAACTTTCCCGAAGCATGTCGAAGTTCTCGAACTTCGCCATCTCGTTCTCGATCATCTGCATCCTGTCGGGGGGGATCAACTCGCTCGGGCAGGCAACCTCGGGCGCCGGCGGGGCGGCGATCGGGATCGGCTGGCCGATCGGCTGCGTGATCTCGGGGGTCTTTGCCCTGGCACTGGCGCAGATCTCGTCGGCCTACCCGACGGCGGGCGGCCTTTATCACTGGGGCTCGATCCTCGGCAACCGCTTCACCGGCTGGCTATCGGCCTGGCTGAACCTTCTGGGCCTGGTCACGGTGCTGGGCGCGATCAACGTCGGCACCTTCTACTTCTTCTTCGGCTCGTTCGGCGCGCGCCTCGGGGTCGAGGACACGCTGACCGACCGGGTGCTGTTCATGGCGATCATCACCGCCGCGCAGGCGCTCATCAACCACATGGGGATCAAGCTCACGGCGAAGCTCACGGACTTCTCGGGCTATCTGATCTTCGGAACCGCGATCCTGCTGACCATCGTCTGCCTCCTCTCGGCGTCAAGCTGGGAAGTCTCGCGGCTCTGGACCTTCGCCAACTACACCGGGACCGAAGGGGCCTCGGGCGTCTGGCCGACGACTGTGTCGGGCAGCATGGCGTTCATCCTGGGCCTGCTTCTGCCGATCTACACCATCACCGGCTTCGACGCCTCGGCCCACACGTCCGAGGAAACCATCAAGGCCGCCCATTCGGTGCCGGCCGGGATGACCCATTCGGTCCTGTGGTCGGGGATCTTCGGCTGGGTCATGCTGTGCGCCTTCGTGCTGATGATCCCGAACATGGACGATGCGGCCAAGCAGGGCTGGAACGTGTTCTTCTGGGCGATGGACGCGCAGGTGAACTCGACGGTGAAGGACATCATCTATGTGCTGGTCCTCTTCTCGCAGTTCCTGTGCGGTCTGGCGACGGTCACATCGGTCAGCCGGATGATCTTCGCCTTCTCGCGCGATGACGGGATGCCCATCGGATCGAAGGCGCTGGCCACGGTCTCGCCCAGGTTCCGCACCCCGGTGACGGCGATCTGGACGGGTTCTGTCCTTGCCACGCTGTTCGTCTGGCTGACCTCGGCCATCACCATCGCCGGAACGCCTGCCTATTCGATCGTGGTGTCCTGCACGGTGATCTTCCTGTTCCTGTCCTTCGCCCTGCCGATCCTTCTGGGCCTGTTCACCATCGGCGGGCCGAAATGGCCGGCGATGGGCCCGTGGAACATCGGCGTCGGCATGTACAAGCTGGTGGGTGTCCTGTCGCTGGTGGCGATGGCGATCATCTTCATCATCGGCATCCAGCCGCCGAACGACTGGGCACTGCCGATCACCGTCGGCTTCGTCGTGCTGGCCCTTCTGATCTGGGTGCTGGTCGAGAACCGCCGCTTCAAGGGCCCGCCCATCGGCGAGGAGATCGAGAAGCGCCGCGCCGCGATCGTCGCCGCAGAGGCGGCCGTCGGCGAACGCCACTGATCGCGCCGCCAGGCCCTGCGAAACGGCCGGGGGAAACCCCGGCCGTTTTTCTTTGGCGGCCCCCCCGATCGGGCTTGCGCGCCGCTTGCCGAAGTCTATAACCCCGAAAAATTTGCCGAAGGGGTCCGCCATGCCGAAGAGAACCGATATCAGGTCGATCATGATAATCGGAGCCGGCCCCATCGTCATCGGACAGGCCTGCGAGTTCGACTATTCCGGCGCCCAGGCCTGCAAGGCTTTGCGCGAGGAAGGCTACCGGGTCATTCTGGTCAACTCGAACCCGGCGACGATCATGACCGACCCCGGCCTCGCCGATGCCACCTACATCGAGCCGATCACCCCGGAAGTGGTGGCCAAGATCATCGAGAAGGAACGCCCCGACGCGCTTCTGCCGACGATGGGCGGGCAGACCGGCCTCAACACCTCGCTCGCGCTGGCCGACATGGGGGTGCTCGAGACATTCGGGGTCGAGCTGATCGGCGCCAACCGCGAAGCGATCGAGATGGCCGAGGACCGGAAACTCTTCCGCGAGGCGATGGACCGGATCGGGCTGGAAAACCCCAAGGCGACGATCATCGCCGCGCCGAAGCTGGCGAGCGGCAAATACGACGTGAACGCGGGCGTGCGCGAGGCGATGGAGGCCATCGAATATGTCGGCCTGCCGGCGATCATCCGCCCCGCCTTCACCCTGGGCGGCACCGGCGGCGGCGTCGCCTACAACCGCGACGATTATGAGCGGATCGTGCGGTCGGGCCTCGACGCCTCGCCGGTCGCGCAGGTGCTGATCGACGAAAGCCTGCTCGGCTGGAAGGAATACGAGATGGAGGTGGTCCGCGACCGCGCGGACAACGCCATCATCGTCTGCTCGATCGAAAACGTCGATCCGATGGGCGTGCACACCGGCGACAGCATCACCGTGGCCCCCGCGCTGACGCTGACCGACAAGGAGTACCAGATCATGCGCAACGGCTCGATCGCCGTCCTGCGCGAGATCGGGGTGGAGACCGGCGGCTCGAACGTGCAATGGGCGATCAACCCCAGGGACGGGCGCATGGTGGTGATCGAGATGAACCCGCGCGTGTCGCGGTCCTCGGCGCTGGCGTCCAAGGCCACGGGCTTCCCGATTGCCAAGATCGCCGCGAAGCTCGCCGTGGGCTATACGCTGGACGAGCTGGACAACGACATCACCAAGGTCACGCCCGCCTCGTTCGAGCCGACCATCGACTATGTTGTCACCAAGATCCCTCGCTTCGCCTTCGAGAAATTCCCCGGATCGAAGCCCGAACTGACCACGGCGATGAAGTCGGTGGGCGAGGCGATGGCGATCGGCCGCACCATCCACGAAAGCCTGCAGAAGGCGCTGGCGAGCCTCGAGACCGGGCTGACCGGCTTTGACGAGATCGCCATCGAGGGCGCAGCCGATCCTGTCTCGGGCCGCGCCGCCATCGTCAAGGCAATCTCGGCCCAGACCCCCGACCGGATGCGGCTGATCGCCCAGGCGATGCGCCACGGGCTGACCGACGACGAGATCAACCATGCCACCGCCTTCGATCCCTGGTTCCTGGCCCGCATCCGCGAGATCATCGACGCCGAGGATGGGGTGCGCTCGGGCGGACTCCCTTCGACCAAGGACGCGCTGCGCCGACTGAAGATGATGGGCTTCACCGATGCCCGCCTTGCGAAACTGGCCGGAAAGACCGAGGCCCAGGTGCGCAAGGCGCGCCTCGCCGCCGGCGTCACCGCCGTATTCAAGCGCATCGACACCTGTGCCGCCGAGTTCGAGGCACAGACGCCCTACATGTATTCGACCTACGAGGCCCCGGCGATGGGCGATGTGGAATGCGAGGCGCGGCCGACGGAGGCGAAGAAGGTCGTCATCCTCGGCGGCGGGCCAAACCGCATCGGCCAGGGGATCGAGTTCGACTATTGCTGCTGCCACGCCTGCTTCGCGCTGACGGCGGCGGGCTACGAGACGATCATGATCAACTGCAACCCGGAAACCGTCTCGACCGACTATGACACCTCGGACCGGCTTTATTTCGAGCCGCTGACCTTCGAGCATGTGATGGAAATCCTGCGGGTCGAGCGCGAGGCGGGGACGCTGCACGGCGTCATCGTCCAGTTCGGCGGCCAGACGCCCCTGAAGCTCGCCAACGCGCTCCATGACGAGGGCATCCCGATCCTCGGCACCACGCCCGACGCCATCGACCTGGCCGAGGACCGCGAGCGGTTCCAGAAGCTGCTGCACGACCTCGACCTGAAGCAGCCGGTCAACGGCATTGCGTCCACCGATGCGCAAGCCATTGAAATCGCCGAGCGCGTCGGCTTTCCGCTGGTGATCCGCCCCTCCTATGTCCTCGGCGGCCGGGCGATGGAGATCGTGCGCGACATGGACCAACTCAGGCGCTACATCACCACCGCGGTCCATGTCTCGGGCAAGAACCCGGTGCTTCTCGACAGCTACCTGTCGGGCGCGATCGAGGTCGATGTCGACGCGCTGTCGGACGGCAAGCAGGTCCATGTCGCCGGGATCATGGAACATATAGAGGAGGCGGGGGTGCATTCCGGCGACAGCGCCTGCTGCCTGCCGCCGCACTCCTTGTCCCCCGAAACCGTCGCGGAGCTCAAGCGCCAGACCGTGCAGATGGCGCTCGCCTTGAAGGTCGTCGGCCTGATGAACGTGCAGTTCGCGATCAAGGACGGGGTGATCTATGTGCTGGAAGTGAACCCCCGCGCCAGCCGCACCGTCCCGTTCGTCGCCAAGGCCACCGACAGCGCCATCGCCTCGATCGCGGCGCGGCTGATGGCGGGCGAACCCTTGTCGAACTTCCCGATGCGCCCGCCCTACCCCGAGGGCGTCGGCCCCGACACCACCCTTCCCTTCGCCGACCCGATGACGCTCGCCGATCCGCAGATGCCGTGGTTCTCGGTCAAGGAGGCGGTACTGCCCTTCGCCCGCTTCCCCGGCGTCGACACGCTCCTTGGCCCCGAAATGCGCTCGACCGGCGAGGTGATGGGCTGGGACCGGACCTTCGCGCTGGCGTTCCTCAAGGCGCAGATGGGCGCGGGCACCATGCTGCCGGAAAAGGGCCGGGTGTTCGTGTCGGTCAAGGACATGGACAAGACCGAGGCGCTGGCCGGCGCCGTCCACGACCTGATCCGCCTGGGGTTCGAGATCGTGGCAACGCGCGGCACCGCGACCTGGCTTTACGAAAAGGGCATCCGCACGCTCCCGGTGCTGAAGGTCTACGAGGGCCGCCCGAACATCGTCGACATGCTGAAGAACGGCGAGGTGGCGCTGGTGATGAACACCACCGACGGCTCGCAGGCCGTGTCCGACAGCCGCGACATCCGCGCCGTGGCGCTTTACGACAAGATCCCCTACTTCACCACGGCGGCGGCGGCGATCTCGGCGGTGGCGGCGATGAAGGCGCGGGACGAGGGGTACGGGGTTAGGACGCTGCAGGGGTGAAGGGCGGCCCGGGCCTCCGGCCCGGATCAATCGCTCCAGTGGAGCGATTGAAGCTGCGAACGCCCGGAGCGCAAGCGGAGGGCGGGGAGATGTTTGGTCAGTTGACTGGGCTGCGAAGCAACACTTTTTCCAAGAACGAACCTGTTCGGGCACAATGCGCGTTCCACTCGGCAAAGGGACTAGGCAATGCAAAAAGTGCAGTTTGATCACGAACTTCTCGTTGCAATCAGTGAGCTATTAAATAGCTATTACCTACTAAATTACTCTTCCGAGACGCTCCAGCTTCAAATAAAGAACGGCTTGGCAAGTTCAGAGAACCTGAACCCCTACCAAGTGGAGGCGCTCGCACTTAGTTGTGTTGACAGCGCTTACTCGATAAAGATGTTACTGGGGTCCAGACACTTTACATTTGTTGATACATCTGAAATCTCGAAGATGCTTGAGACCTTGGATAAGGCACGCGGCGTAAGGAGACATACCCACCATCACATCACGAATAGGGTCAAGTCTGATGTTGGTTTAATGTTTGGCCTGAACGTCATGCTGCCGAAAGACCCCGCATCAGAACTTCGAGATTGTATATCGGTTGTTTTTCGAGGAGCAATTTCCAAAAGCAAATGCAACCTTATTAGTGGGTTTAATTTTAGCGCTGCTTGGCATGAACACATGCAAATGGTGTTTTTTGAATCAAATAAACAATTTATAAATATTAGCCAAATACACGTTACGCTTTTTTCTGGAATAGGCCAGTTAACGGCGAAACTTCTATCCCACGCCAAAGAGAACGAGGCGGAATGGTTCTATGAGCGGCTTGATCAGATGCTAAAAGATTATCAGAAGGGTACATCGCTCCAAATTCGCTATTGGCTGAGCAAAACGGGAACAGTTGTCAACGTGTGAGCCTCACCCCACCACGCACCGCCCCCTTCCCGCCCGCTTCGCCGCATAGGTCGCCGCATCCGCCTCGGCCTGCATCCGCCCAGGCGCCGGGGCCCGGCCCGAAAGCGCCACGCCGACCGAGGCGGAAATCCGGCAGGGGCGGCCGCCGAACGGGATCGGCCGTTCCAGATCAGTGATGATCCGCGCCGCCACCTCGGCCACCGCGTCGGGGTCGGCCTCGCCGCGCAGGATCAGCACGAATTCGTCGCCGCCGACCCGGGCCACGGTGTCGCCGGCGCGGGTTTCGGCGCGCAGGCGTTGGGCGACCTCGACCAGAACCGCGTCGCCCGCCGCATGGCCGAACGTGTCGTTGACCACCTTGAAGAAATCGAGATCGAGATGCATGAGCGCAAAGGGCGTGCCGCCGCGCGCCGCCAGCGCACAGTCGCGCGCCAGTTCGGCGTCAAGCGCCCGGCGGTTGGCAAGGCCGGTCAGCGCGTCGGTCAGGGCCCGGGCCTCGGCCTCGTCATGGGCGCGCCGCAGCCGCGCGTTCAGCGCCGCCAGTTCGCCCATCACCGCGGCCTTCACCTCGGTCAGGTACAGAAGTTCCACCGTGAGGTCGGTCGGCGCGAAATCGGCATTGGTCAGGCGGTGGTCGCGCACCGCTTCGGCCACGGAAATTCCGAAGGACAGGTTCAGAAGCCAGCCCTGCCCGGCGCTGAGCGGCTGGGTCTGGCCGCGCAGGCTGGTGCCGGGGCCCTTCCGCAGGCTGAGCAGGATGCGCTGGCCGGCCAGCGCCTGCACGTCGGCCATGCTGTAGAGGGCGCGGGGCCGCTCGACCTGGAAGAGGTCGAGGAACCTCTCGCCGATCAGGGGCGCGGGACCGCAGAGCTTGCCCAGGGTCGGGCCGGCGGCGCGGATCAGGCCGGTGGGCGTGATCCACAGATACATGGGCATCAGCCGGCCCAATGCGTCGGCGCCGATCAGCGCCGCGTCCTGCATGGCGCGCCCGTCCATCATGTCCGCGCCGGCCGGCCCAGGTCGAAGCGGCGGCCCGAGGCGAACTGCGCCTCGAGCAGGTCGATGCGGATGGTGTCGGGCGCGGCCTGCGGATCGGCGATGTCGACCAGCGCGAAGGCCCCGTAGTCGTCGGCCATCGCCCGCAGGATGCCGGCGATCACCGGCACGAAGCCTGGATGACCCGGCCCCACCTGCACCGCAAATCCGTTGGCGCCGCGCGCCGCAAGGGAAAGCTCGGGCAGGCCGATTTCTTCGACCGCGAGGCGGGCGCGGTCGGGCAACTCGTCGAGCGAATGGAGGAAATCGACGTAATCGACGCCGCTGAACCGCAGGAGCCGGCGCAGCGGTTCGAGCGAGACAAGGAACATCCCCAGATCCTCGAGCAGCGCCTCGCGCGGTTTGGCCAGAAGCGCCACCGCCGCATCGAGAACCCGGTCGGTGAGCGCGTCGTCATAGCTGAGCATGGCCTCGAACCCCTGGGGCGGGGCGGAGGCGGCCTCGGCGATCTGGGCCCAGACGGCGGCGCCATAGGTGTCGCGCAGGAAAGACTGCAAGGATCGGTTGACCAGGCCGTGCATGGAATGCCCCTTCGAAGGTGGGGGCCATGCTAGGGGCCCGGCGTTAAGAAATGCCTTCGCCCCGCGAATTGCAACAGCCGGCGGCCGGAAATCCGCCCCGGGTCAGAAGTCGGTCGGCGCCCCGCCCTCGGCCTTGCGCCGGGCCACGAAGTCGGCCAGCGCCTCGCGGATGCCCGCATCCATCGGCGGGGCCTCGAAGTCGGCCAGGATCTCCTTGAAGATGCGGTGGGCGCGCTCGGCCGACCAGGTGGCGCCGTTCAGCTGCCAGGCCTCGAAGTTCCGCCAGTCCGAGGCGAAGGGTTGGTAGAAGGCGCGGGCATAACGGTCCTGCGTGTGCTGGACGCCGAAGTAATGGCCGTCGGGGCCGACCTCGGCGATGGCGTCGATGGCGATCTCGTCGGGTCCGGTGGCCCAGGTCTCGGGCTCCATGTAGCGCTGGATCATCTGCACCACCTCGCAGTCCATGACGAACTTCTCGGGACTGGCGATCAGCCCGCCCTCGAGCCAGCCCGCGGCGTGGTAGACGATGTTGGTGCCCGACTGGACCGCGGCCCAGAGGGAATTGCAGGTCTCCCACATCGCCTGTCCGTCCGGCACGTTGGCCGCGCAGACACCCGAGGACCGCAAGGGCAGCTTGTAGAACCGCGCCATCTGCCCGGTCATCTGGGTGGCGCGCATGTATTCGGGGGTGCCGAAGGCCGGCGCGCCGGACTTCATGTCGACGTTCGAGGTGAAGGTGCCGATCATGCAGGGTGCGCCCGGCGCGACATATTGCAAAAGCGCGATCGCCGACAGCGCCTCGGCGATCGACAGCGTCACCGCCCCCGCCATCGTCACCGGCGCCATCGCGCCCGCCAGCGTGAAGGGCGTCACGATCACCGCCTGCCCGTTCCGCGCCAGCCGCAGCGCGCCATCAATCATCGGGAAGTCGTGCTTCAGCGGCGAGACCGAGTTGATGTTGGTGAACATGCGGGGGCGGGCGCGGAACTGCTCCTGCGTCAGCCCGCCGGCGATGCGCACCATCTCCATCGCATCCTCGACCCGCTCCTTGCCCAGAGAATAGGCATGGCAGACCTTGTCGGTCAGGGTCAGCTTCTCGTAGAGGCAGTCGAGATGGCGGACCGAGGGATGGATTTCCACCGGCTCGACCGGATAGCCGCCGGCGAAGTGGATGCAGTTGAAATACTGGGTCAGCTTGATGAAGGTGCGGAAGCCCTCCATGAAACCCGAGACCTTGCCGCGTTCCAGGTCCCAGTAGTTGGGCGGCGAGGACACATTGCCGAACAGGAGCGACCTGCCCCCGAACGGAAGCGCGCGGTCGGGGTTGCGGGGGGTGACGGTGAAATCGGCCGGCGCGCGGGCCAGCATCTCCATCACGAAATCCTCGTCCATGCGCACGGTCTGGCCGTCGACCTTGCAGCCGGCGCCGGCAAAGATGGCCAGCGCCTCGTCGTTCAGAAAACGGATGCCGATGTCTTTCAGGACCCGCATGGCGCCCTTGTGGATCGCCTCGACCCCCTCGGGGCCAAGCGGCTCGGTCGGACGGTCGTGGTTTTGCGGAATGCGCCAGGGCATCTGCTCGATGGCGCGGTGACCGGCCCGTTCGGCATGGCCCGACCGCCCGCCCGCGCGCTTGCGTTTCAGATCGTCGGCCATCGGCACACCTCGGTCGTTGCTGTTTCAGCTTTGGGCGCGCCGCTGGCGGCAATCGCTTGGGAAAGCGACCAGAACATGTCGTATTTCGGCGATGTGACTGGCCGATACTATTGTGCGGCGATCCAGCGCGGCAGTTCGCCGATATCGGCCAGGACCACATCGGCATGGGGGGCGAGCGCCTCGGCCGGAGCGATCCCGGTCAGGACCGCAACCGTGCGCATCCCTGCGGCGCGGCCCGCGTCGAGATCGTGAAGGCTGTCGCCGACCATCGCCACCGCCCGGGGCGCAAGCCCGGTCCGGGCGAGGAATGCCTGCATCTGGCCGGCGGCCGGCTTGCCGCCCCAGCCGCTGTCGAAGCCGGCGACGAAATCGAAATGACCGTCGATCGCGGCCTGCCGGAGGTGGGCCTTGGCCGGGGCCTCGGCGTCATTGGTGGCAAGGCCGATCTTCAGCCCCATAGCGCGGAAGCGCGAGAAGAGCGGCACCAGCGGCACCGCCTCGATCATCTGGTTCTCGGCGGCCATGTCGTTCATCCGCCCGAGCAGCACCTCGGGATCGGTCGGAGGCAGCAGGGGCAGCAGCAGATCGCGGATCTCGGCGGTCGTATGGGCGACCACCGCGCTGTCGGCGGCGAAATCGCCGCTTGCCAGATCATAACCGAGGACGCGCCCCATCTCGGCGGCCCGATCCGCGCGCCCCGCGGCAAGCGCCTCGATCACCCGCCGCGTCCAGCCGCCCCAGGTGGCGCGGAAGTCGAACAATGTGCCGTCCTTGTCGAACAGCAATCCCATAACAGCAGTCATCGGCGATCCTTCGGGCTGATTTGCGCGCGACCTTGGCCTATCCGGCGGACGGGCGCAATCGTGCTCAGGTCCAGGCGGGAGCGTCGCCTCCGGGCAGGGCGGCGCGCACGGCCGCCAGCCGGTCGCAGGCCAGCCCGGCGGCGGCACAGAAGCCGCTGACCCGCCCGTCCTCGGCCAGGATGAAATCCATCACCGCCGCCAGCACCTCGGGCTCGCCGGCGCGCACCTTCAGTTCGTGCGGGCCAAGACCGGACGCCGCGAGGAACTGCCCCAGCAGATCCTCGTCGTCGGCGAGCCACGCCAGCGCCTGCAAGGCCAGTGTTTCCGCCTGATCGCCACCGAATGCCACGATTGTTCACCTTTCTGCGCCCCTATCCACAAGCCGGACCGGGTTGGGACCATATCTGGCAACCATTTCTTAACCATTGCAAACGAATGATGAGCCAAGCGAGTGCCAGCAACCGGATGGAGGGTCCGACATGGCCGGGAAAATCCTCATCGTCGATGACGTTGCGACCAACCGCATCGTGCTGAAGGTCAAGCTCGCCTCGGCCTTCTACGACACGTTGCAGGCTGCAACGGGTGCCGAAGCGATCGCGCTCGCCAGGAAGGAGCGGCCCGACCTCGTGCTTCTGGATGTCGCGCTGCCCGACATCGGCGGCGCCGAGGTCTGCCGCCGGCTCAAGTCCGATCCGGCGACCCGCGACATTCCGGTGGTGATGATCACCGCCCTGCCCGACCCGTCGCACCGGATCGCGGCGCTGCGGGCGGGGGCGGAGGAGCTGTTCTGCAAGCCGGTGGACGAACTGGTGCTGCTTGCCCGCCTGCGCAGCCTGCTCCGGGCGCGCGAAAGCGAGGCCGAGCTTGGCCTGGGCGACGACACCTACCGCGAATTCGGCCTGGCCGAGGCGCCGATGCCCTTTGCCGGCGCCGGCCTCATCGGGCTGGTCGCGGCCCGGGCCGAGACCGGCCTCGCCTGGAAGCGCGTGCTCCAGCCCCATGTCGGCCACCGCCTGCTGGTCATGGACCGCGACGCCGCGCTCGGCGACCTGCACGAGGGCGAGGTGCCCGACCTCTTCATCGTCGCCGCCGACCTGGTGCGCCCCGGCGACGGGCTGCGCTTCATGTCGGAACTGCGCTCGCGCCACACCACGCGCTTTTCGCCGGTCTGCCTGGCGCTGCCGGAAGGGGGATGCGACATATCGGCGACCGCGCTCGACCTCGGGGCCTGCGATCTCCTCGACATGTCGGCCGATCCCGCCGAAATCGCGCTGCGCCTGCAGGGCCAGATGCGGCGCAAGCGGCAGGCCGACCGGCTGCGCCATTCTGTCGCCGACGGCCTCAGGCTGGCGACCATCGACCCGCTGACCGGGCTGCACAACCGCCGCTACGGCCTGCCCTGCATGGAGCGCATCGCCCTGCGCGCCGCCGACACCGGACGGCCGTTCGCGGTCCTCCTGATCGATCTCGACCGGTTCAAGCTGGTCAACGACGGCTGGGGCCACGCCGCGGGCGATACCGTCCTGGCCGAGGTTGCGGGACGCCTGCGCCAGGAACTGCGGGCGGGCGATCTGCTGGCGCGAATCGGCGGCGAGGAATTCCTTGCCGCCCTGCCCGACACCGGGTTCGAGACCGCGCACGGGGTGGCGGAACGCCTGCGCCATGCCGTCTGCGACCGGCCGGTGCGGATCAGGGGCGGGGATTCGGTGCCCGTGACCCTGTCGATCGGCCTGGCGATGGGCCGGGGTGCCGCCGAAGGCAGGGCCGAGGGTGTGCAGGGGCTGATGGCGCGGGCGGATCGCGCCCTCCTGGCCGCCAAGGCCGAGGGGCGCAATCAGGTCAAGCTCGACCGCTCCGCCGCCTGACCGGGCAACCGGGCGCGCCCGCGCGAAGGCCGGCAACCGCCCTCAGTCGCGGGCGCGAAGCGCGGCGCGCAGCCGGTCGGCGAAGGCCGTGCGCTCGGCCGGGGCCATCGCCGCGATACGGTCCAGAAGCAGGCCCCGGGCCGCGGCCATGCGCTGCGCCAGCGCGCCGGCCTGACGGTCAAGGATGGCGGCGGCGGCGGAGCGGTCAAAGGGGTCGGCCGCAATGATCGTGGCGAGGTCGGCGAAGTCCCGCTCGCCGGCGGCGCGGAACGCCTTCCAGTCCTGCCCGTTGCCCGCGAACCGGTCACGCAGCGCCCGGCGATCCTCGCGCGACAGCGCCATGCCGAGGGGGCCGAAGCCGGTCCCGCCCGGACGCATCATCAGCATGTGGCTGCGGGCGAATGCGCCCGCCAGCAGACCGGCCAGCAGAAGATTCAGCGCCAGCGACAGGATCAGCCCGCGCTTCAGCCAGGGCGACGCCTTTTGCCCCGGGGTATTCCCTTCGTCACTCATCGCGTCCTCCTCACTCATCCCCGGCGCCCAGCAGCGGCTGCTCGAGGCTCGCCCCGCCCGGCAGCAGGCTCAGCGCCGCGCCCGCGCCCTCGTCGGCTGCGACCGGGCCGATCAGCCCGCCCAGCCCGAAGACCAGACCGACGACGCCCGCCGCCGCCATCCCCCCCAGACCCGGCCAGCCGCCGGCCCCCTGCAGGAGGCGCGGCCAGAAGGCCCGGGCGCCGGGGCGGGCGGGTGCAGGCTGCAGCGCCACCCCGGCCCGCCCGACCCGCCGGACCAGTTCGGGCGGCGGCTCGGGCGCCCGCTTGCGCGCGAGGGCGAACAGCCGGTCAAGATCGGCCATGTCGTCGTCCCGCCGTTCAGTCATCTTCTCCTCCATATCCCAGTTCCGCCCGCCGCCCCGCGAGCACCTCGGCCAGGCGCCGGCGTCCGCGCGCGACCAGGCTTTCGACCGCCTCCACCCCGATCTCCATGATCGCCGCGATTTCGGGGTTTCCGAGACCCTCGAGATGGCGCAGCACCAGGGCCAGCCGCTGACGGTCGGGAAGCGTGGCAATGGCGGCATGAAGGGCCGCGACCCTTGCCCGGTCGGTCAGCGCCTCCTCTGCCGGCAGGCCCGGCGCGGCAACCCCGTCGGCCGCCTCGAGGGGCGCAAGCCGCCGCCGCCGGCCCTGGTCGGCACAGAGGTTCGCCGTCACCCGGTAGAGCCAGGTTCCGACCCGCGCCCGGCCCGCCTGCCAGCCGGGCGCCTGCCGGAAGAGCCGCAGCATCGCCTCCTGCGCCACATCCTCGGCGTCGGCGGCCTGCCCGAGCATCCGGAAGGCCAGACGGTAGGCCAGGGGCAGGAACCGCGCGGTCATCTCCGCCGCCGCCCCTCCCCGGCCCGCGGCGTAGTCCGCCAGCAACTGATCGTCGCTGGCAGTCCCCTGATCGGTCGCGCTGTCCCTGGGCATCGGCATCGGCTGGGTTCGAGGTTATCGCGTCGGCATGATAACGCAAGCGGGCCCGCTCAGTGCCCTCCGGGGCGGTCGCCGTCCATGTCCGGGCCGCAGTCCGCGTGATGGCGCATCCAGCGGGCGCGCGAGTTCTCCATCTCGTCCCGGCTGATCGTGCCGTCGCCGTCCCGGTCGAGCCGCGCGAACATCCGGCTCAGGCGGCGGTCGCCTTCAAGCTCGGCCAGGGTCAACCGTCCGTCGCCATTGCTGTCGTCGGCCTTGATCCGGCGGTCGGCCATCTCCCCGGCGCGGGCGGCCATCTTCGCCAGGATGAAGGCCTTCATCTCGTCGTCCGAGACGAAACCGTCATGGTTCGTGTCCATCTGGGCGAACTCGGTCTTGAGGAAGGCGTCCATCTCGGCCTTGCTGACCGCCCCGTCGCCGTTGGCATCGGCCTGGGCCAGGATGTTCGGCATCACCGCCGCCGCGGTCGCGGCCCCGGGGGCAAGAAAGGCCGCGCAGAGAAGGGCGGCGGGAAGGCGCAGGGTCATGGGTCGTCTCCGTTTGTGTCTGATCCAGATGGGCGTGATACGCGCGGGCCTGCGGTTTCCGTCGGCTCTCGCGGCGACATTCGGCCTCGCGGTTGACGAATCCGGCGGGCCGACCATTTAACCCGCCGGACAGGACTGATATGACAGGGGCCAGGAGACACGCCGATGACCGAACCCACCCTTGCCGCGACCCCCGCGTTCGCGCCGGCACATGCCGACGCGCGGCCGACCAAACCCTCCGTCCTGCGCGGCTGGCGCGGGCGCTGTCCGGCCTGCGGGCAGGGCAGGATGTTCACCGGCTACCTCAAGGTGCGCGAGGCCTGCCCGGCCTGCGGCGAGGTTCTGTCGCACCACCGCGCCGACGACGGGCCGGCCTACCTGACCATGCTGATCGTCGGGCACCTGATGGCGCCCCTGATGCTGTGGGTCTATCTCGTCTGGCGGCCGCAGCCCCTGATGCTGATCCTGATCTTCTCGGGCGGCTGCGTGGGGCTGTCGCTCTACCTGCTGCCGCGGCTGAAGGGGCTGCTGGTCGGGTTGCAGTGGGCCAAGCGGATGCACGGCTTCGGGGCGCGGCCGCACGGTGCGTGACCCCGCCGCCCTTCGCCCGGACGACCGCGACCCCGCCCCCCGCCCGGCGGCAACGGTCATCCTTCTGCGCCGCGACCGGGGGGCGCCCGCGGTCCTGATGGGCCAGCGCGGCGCAGGCGCGGCCTTCATGCCGTCCAAGTATGTCTTTCCCGGCGGCGGCCTCGATGCGGCGGACGCCGGTGTGCCCCTGGTGACCGGCCTTCAGTCCCTGTGCGGCGCACGCCTGGCCGAACGGGCCGAGCCGGGCGTCGGTCATGGGCTGGCGGTGGCGGCGGTCCGCGAACTGTGGGAGGAGACCGGCCTTTGCCTCGGCGAGGCCGGAGGCGGCGCGCTGCCCGAGGGATGGCAGGGCTTTTCCGCCGCGGGGCTGCGGCCGACCGCGCGCGGCCTGCGCTTCTTTTTCCGCGCGATCACCCCGCCCGGCCGGTCGCGCCGCTTCGATGCCCGCTTTTTCCTGGCGGATGCGTCGGTGCTTGCCGGCGACCCGGACGATTTCTCGCAGGCCTCGGACGAACTGTCGCACCTGCACTGGGTGCCCCTGGCCGAGGCACGGCACCTGAACCTCCCCTTCATCACCGAGGTGGTGCTGGCCGAACTGTCGGCCCTGGTGCACGGCCTCGCCCCTCGGGATCAGCTGCCGGTGCCTGACAGCGTGCCCTTCTTCGACAATTCGGGGGCGACGCCGCTTTTCCGCCGGCTGGGGACGTCCCTGGGCTGACCCTCAGGCCCGGTCGGCCGGGCTGCGCAGCGGGTGGGGCACCGGATCCTTCGCCCTGAAGAAATGCAGCCGGAAGATCTCGGCGTACGAGCGGTAGAAGTAGCCGTCGTTGCGCCGCAGGTATTCCTCGCGCTGCTGGCGGTAGAGCGCGGGCAAACGATACCAGGCGACGGCCGGGCGCATGTGATGAACGACGTGCAGGTTGTTGTTCAGGAACAGGAAAGGCAGGATCACGCCCTTCTCGACGATGACCGTGCGGCCCCGCGCCAGTTCGTGTGCGCGGTGTTCCAGATAGGTGCGGATCTTCAGGACCGACATGCCCATGTAGGCCGACAGCAGATAGGCCCAGCCCGGCATGGACGAGCTTTCGACCCAGCGTGCCACCAGGATCAGTCCGGCCAGATGCAGAAGCCAGTCGCGCAGGATGGCGCGGTCGCCCCCGGCGATGGCGCGCAGGTCATCGCGCAGGAAACTGGCCGCGCCGATGGCCGGCCCGATCAGCATCCTGCCGAACAAGGTGTTGTTCAGCCGCAGGACCGCCCGCGCCAGCGCCGGCAGGCGGCCCCATGTCTCGGGGTCGAGAAAATTCGACTCGGGGTCGTCATAGGGGTCGGTCAGGTATTCGTCGCGGTGGTGCGCCAGATGGGTGTCGCGGAAGCGGCCGTAGGGGAACAGAAGGCCCAGGGGCAGGAAAACCGTCGCCTCGTTCAGCCAGCGGATGCGGAACGGATGGCCGTGCAGGACCTCGTGCTGAAGGCTGGAATGCAGGGTGATCGCCAGAAGCGCCGCCAGAATCCCGGCCGGCAGCCACAGCGCGGCCAGCCAGGTCGTCCCCGCCGCCCAGACCGAATAGCAGAGGACCAGAAGGCCAAGCGTCGGCCAATCGACCACCCCCTGGCGGCGAAAGTCGTCGCCCGGCTCCATACTGATGCTAGCCTCAATCGTCACTGAATCCGCCTCCGGTCCCCCCGGTGACAAAGATAGATCTTGGCCGGAAAATGGAAATACGGAACAATTCCACAAGATACCAAACAAGTGTGTGGAAACAGGGCACATGAAGGATATCCTCAACAAGACTGATCGCGCCGCGATCTTCCGGGCGCGGCTGGCGCAGGGCCTGGCAACCCGCGCCATCAGCAAGAGCGAGTTGGCGCGCCTGGCGAAGGTCGACCGCTCGACCATCACCCAGATCCTGTCCGACGACGGCGACCGCCTGCCCAATGCGCATCTGGTGGCCGCCTGCGCCGCGGCCCTGTCGGTGTCGGCGGACTGGCTCCTGGGCCTTGCCGACCGGCCCGAACTCCTGGCCGACCTGATGGCTGCCGCCCTGACCCTGACCGAGGCGCCGCGCGCGCCGGTGGACGACACGATCCTGGCCTGGCACCGCGAGGCGGCGGGCTACAAGATCCGCCATGTCCCGGCGACCCTGCCCGACATGCTGAAGACCCGCGCGCTGATGCAGTGGGAATACGACCCCCAGCCCGGACGCACCGCCGACCAGGCGATCGGCGCAGGCGAGGACAACCTGGCCTGGTTGCGCAGCTCGCGCTCGGACTACGAGATCGCCCTGCCCCTGCACGAGATCACCAGCTTCGCCCGCGCCGAAGGCTATTACCGCGGCATTCCGGTCGCAACGCGGCTGCGGCAGATCGACCATCTTCTCGACCTCTACCGCCAGCTCTATCCCACGATGCGCCTCTATCTGTTCGACGCCCGGCGGGTGTTCTCGGCGCCCTTGACCATCTTCGGCCCGCTGCTTGCCGCCGTCTATCTCGGCCGCAACTACATCGTCTTTCGCGACCGGGCGCGGGTCGATGCGATGAGCGCGCATTTCGACTGGCTGGTGCGCGAGGCGGTGGTGGGCGCGCGCGACCTGCCCGAGGTTCTGGCGGATCTGCGTGCGGATGCAGAAAAAGGATAAGCCTATGGCGTGGAACGCAGCCGGCGCAGGCCGGAAATGTCGTATCCGTTAAAGTCAAGGATCTGCTCGGCTGCGCGAAGAAGATCAGCGCGCGGCGCGGGATCGCGCGACAGGATGCGCCCGAAGCGCCCCGAAGGGGTGCCGATCGCCGCGATCCGGTAGTCGGCATCGACCCACAGGACCCAGATCTCCTCGCCGCCCGCAAGCCCCACGCGGCTGATGCGGCCTGGTCCGGTAAGGACGGCGCGGGTGGCGTATGCGCGCGGGCCTTCCGCGGTGCAGCCGGTGGCGCGCAACACGAACCGTCCCGGCCCGTCGCCCGTCCAGGTTTCCCGCAGGCCCCCGCAGGCGCTTTCGGGCGCGAAGGCCGCGACGACATGCCAGTCGCCGGCAAAGCGCGCCGGATCGAAGAGCGCCGCCGAGGCGATCATCCCCGGACGGGTGCGCCATCCGGTCGGCTCGGGCGTGTTCGGGGTGCAGGACGCGAGCGCCGCAAGCAGGCAGGCGGCAATCGTCAGTTCACGCACTGGGTCACCGCCGATCCGTTGCCGTCCAGAACATCGTTGCAGCCCAGAAGCGGGCGGACGGGGGCGCAACTGTGCGACCGCGACAGGCAGGCGCTTTCGCAATCACTTGATTTCGTGCAGTATTTTCCGGCGTCATCGGGAAGCGACTCGCATGTGAAGGTCTTGCCGGAACCCAGGCGCAGGTAGTCTCCGCCACCCTTCACGCAGGCCTTGTGATAGACATCCATCTGCGCCTCGCCAACCGGAGGCAGCGCCGCGCCGCGGTCCGACCGGCAGCCTGATGCGAGAACCACCATCGCCAAAAGGAGCGCAGCCGCGCCGGTCCGCCCCCTGCCCCTGCCGTTCCCCATTCCGTTCCTGCCCGTCCCTGCCTTTTCCCGCACCATCGGCGGTTTGCGCACCGGGCACAAGCCCGCCCGTCGCCCCCACACCCTTCACGCGGAAATGAAAGCCCGTGCACCCGCAACCGTTGTACCCTCGCCCGTCACGATTTCGGCGGCCAGCCAGGGCAGGAACCGGCCATGATACGGACGTTCGCGGGTGCGATCCTCGGCGCGCTCATCGTCGGCGGCGCGGCGGCGGCCCGACCGCTGCACTACACGCTTGACCCCGACAGGTCGGTGGTGGGCTTCGAGGTGCACATGGGCCAGACGCCCCTGAAGGGCCGGATGCCGGTCACGCGCGCCGATCTGGCGCTGGACTTCGACCGCGCCGCCGCCAGCAAGGTCACCGTCGCGCTTGATCCGGCGGCGGCCGAGATGGGGCTGCCCTTTGCCACCGACGCGATGCGCGGCGCCCTTGTCCTCGACGCCGCCCATTATCCGCAGATCGGTTTTGTCAGCACCAGGGTCCGGGCGACCGACGGCGGCGCCTGGATCGACGGACGCATCACCATCCGCGGCGTCACCCGGCCGATCCGGCTTCTGGCACAGTTCTACCGGCCGCAGGGCAGCCCCGAGGGCACCCGTGGCGACCTGACCATCCGCCTGACGGGTTCCGTCTCGCGCGCGGCCTTCGGCGCGGCCGGCTATGGCGATCTGGTCGGCGATCAGGTCGATCTGGACATACTGGCCCACATCCACACCGACGAGGCGAAGTAACTCTGTTGCCGCCGTTCCTCTGGCCCTTCGCCACCGTTGCCGCTAAGGAGGCGCCAAGCGGAACGGATGGACTTTCATGGCGCGGATACTCATCACCTCGGCGATCCCCTACATCAACGGCATCAAGCATCTGGGCAACCTGGTCGGCTCGCAACTGCCCGCCGATCTCTATGCCCGCTATGTCCGGGCGCGCGGCCACGAAGTCATGTTCATCTGCGCCACCGACGAACATGGCACCCCGGCCGAGCTGGCCGCCGCCAAGGCGGGAATGCCGGTCGAGGAATTCTGCGCCGACATGCACAAGATCCAGTCCGAGATCGCCCAAGGGTTCCGGCTGTCCTTCGACCATTTCGGCCGCTCTTCCAGCCAGCGCAACCACCGGCTGACCCAGCATTTCGCCGGAAAACTGGCCGAGAACGGTTTCATCGAGGAAGTGACCGAAAAGCAGGTCTTTTCCATCGACGACAACCGTTTCCTGCCCGACCGCTACATCACCGGCACCTGCCCCAATTGCGGCTACGAGGCGGCGCGCGGCGACCAGTGCGAAAACTGCACCAAGCAGTTGGACCCGACCGACCTCATCAACCCGCGCTCGACCATCTCCGGCTCGACCAACCTGGAAGTGCGCGAAACCAAGCACTTGTACCTGAAGCAGAAGGCGCTGAAGGGCGAGATCGAGGCCTGGATCGATTCAAAGACCGACTGGCCGGTGCTGACCACCTCGATTGCCAGGAAATGGCTGCACGACGGCGAGGGCTTGCAGGACCGCGGCATCACCCGCGACCTCTACTGGGGCGTGCCGGTGAAAAAGGGCGACGAACCCTGGCCGGGGATGGAGGGCAAGGTCTTCTACGTCTGGTTCGACGCGCCGATCGAATATATCGCCTGCACCGCCGAATGGGCGGACGCCAGGGGCCTCGGCGACGAGGCCTGGCAACGCTGGTGGCGCACCGACAAGGGCGCGGCCGACGTGCGCTATGTGCAGTTCATGGGCAAGGACAACGTGCCCTTTCACACGCTGTCGTTCCCGGCGACGATCATGGGCTCGCGAGAGCCCTGGAAGCTCGTGGACTACATCAAGTCCTTCAACTACCTCAATTACGACGGGGGCCAGTTCTCGACCTCGCAGGGGCGCGGGATCTTCATGGATCAGGCCCTGTCGATCCTGCCCGCCGACTACTGGCGCTGGTGGCTCCTGTCCCACGCCCCGGAAAGCAGCGACAGCGAATTCACCTGGGATAACTTCCAGCAGAGCGTGAACAAAGACCTGGCCGACGTGCTGGGCAACTTCGTCAGCCGCATCACCAAGTTCTGCGCGGCGAAATTCGGCCCGGCGGTGCCGGCAGGGGGGCAGTATGACGACCGCGCCCGCGCGCTGATCGAGGAACTGGAAAACCGCATCCGCGCCTACGAGGACCATATGGAGGCGATGGACGTGCGCAAGGCCGCGGCCGAGCTGCGCGGCATCTGGGTGGCGGGCAACGAATATCTGCAGGCCTCGGCGCCCTGGACGGTGTTCAAGACCGACCCCGAGGCGGCGGCGGCGATCACCCGCCTGTCGCTGAACCTGATCCGGCTTTACGCGGTGCTGTCGGAACCCTTCATCCCCGATGCGGCCGCCAACATGCTGGCCGGGATGCAGACCGCGAACCGCCAATGGCCCGGAGACGTGGCCGGGGCGCTGGAAGCCCTGCCCGCAGGCCATGCCTTCACCGTGCCCGAGGTGCTGTTCCGCAAGATCTCCGACGAGGAGCGGGCCGAGTGGGAGACCCGGTTCGCCGGCGTGCGCGGCTGAGCCTCGATCGCCGGGGAGCCGCCAAACGCAAACGGGCGGAGCCTTCGCCCCGCCCGCCCGTAACCGTCCGTCCTGAAAGATCAGGCCAGCGCGAGGTTCGTCGCCGATTCACGGCCGTCGCGGCCGGATTCGATGTCGAAGGTGACCTTCTGGCCGTCCTTCAGTTCGCGGATGCCCGCACGCTCAAGCGCGGTGATGTGGACGAAGATGTCCTTCTTGCCGCCATCGGGGGCGATGAAGCCGTAGCCTTTGGTGGCGTTGAACCATTTCACGGAGCCGGTGGCCATCGTGGTGTCTCCTAAGAACTCCGCCCGCGGGATGCGGCGGACCGGCGCTGTCAGACAAAATCGAATGCCGAGGCCGATGACGGAGACAGGGTCGATAGAGATAACGTCGCGCGGCGTCTATGGACCAGCGCGGGCCGAAAAGCAAGGAAATTCGATTTTTCCGCCGAATTCCGCCGATTGCCGGGCGTTGGCGGCAGCGGGCCGCGGCGCTGTCGGGTAGCCTTTTAGCGGTCGGTCTGGCCCATCAGCACCTCGCCGAACTGGTCGCGCAGGCGGTTCTTCAGCACCTTGCCGGTGCCGCCGAGCGGCAGGCTGTCGATGAAGATCACCCGGTCGGGCACCTGCCAGCCGGCCACCCGCCCCTGATAAAAGGTCAGAAGCTCGGCCTCGGTCACCTCCTCGCCCGGCCGTTTCACCGCGATCAGCACCGGCCGTTCATCCCACTTCGGATGGCGGGCGGCGATGGCGGCGGCGTTGGCGATGGCGGGATGGGCGATGGCGATGTTCTCGATCTCGACCGTCGAAATCCATTCGCCGCCGGACTTGACCATGTCCTTGGCCCGGTCGCGGATGGTCATGTAGCCGTCGGGGCTGATGGTGGCGATGTCGCCGGTGTCGAACCAGCCGTCGGTGGTCAGGGCGCCGCCGCCCGCCTCGAAATAGGCGGCGACGATCCAGTGGCCGCGGATCTGCAATGTCCCCTGGGCATGGCCGTCGTGGGGCAGGATCCGGCCCTCGTCGTCCACGATGCGCAGATCGACGCCAAAGGGCGGGCGGCCCTGCGCGCGGCGGATTTCCTCCTGCACCGGGGGCGGCAGCGCCACATGCCGATGAAGCAGCTGGTTCAGCGTGCCGAGAGGGCTGGTTTCGGTCATGCCCCAGGCATGGATCAGGTCGACGCCATACTCGTCGCGGAACCTCGGGATCATCGCCGGCGGCAGGGCGGCACCGCCGACCACGGTGCGCTTCAGGCTTTCGGCGCGCGAGCCGGTCCGCTCGAGCGCTGCAAGCAGGCCCAGCCAGATCGTCGGCACGCCGAGGGCGAGACTCACGCCTTCGGTGTCGATCAGCCGCACCAGGCTTTCCCCGTCCAGCCCCGGCCCGGGCAGGACCAGCCGGCAGCCGGTTGCCGCCGAGATGTAGGGCACCCCCCAGGCGTTGACATGAAACATCGGAACCACCGGCATCACGCTGTCGCGCGCCGCCACCGCCAGCCCGTCGGGCTGGTTTCCGCCAAGCGCATGCAGGACCGTCGAGCGGTGGGTGTAGAGGACGCCCTTCGGATCGCCGGTCGTCCCCGACGTGTAGCAAAGGGACGAGGGCGCCGCCTCATCGAGGACCGGCCAGGCGTAGTCCGCAAAGCCTTCGGCGACCAGATCGTCGTGGAACAGAAGGCCGGGCAGGATCGTCTCTGCCTCGGGGTCGCGCGGCCCCATCAGCACGATGGCCTCGACCCCGGGAATGCGAGGCACAAGCGCCGCCACCGCGGTCAGGAAGGTCCGGTCCACGAACAGCATCCGGTCGCCGGAGTGGTTGATGATGAAGGCCATCTGGTCGGGGTGAAGGCGCGGGTTGATCGTGTGGCAGACGAAGCCGCCGCCCGACAGGCCGAAGTACAGTTCGAGATGCCGGCGGTTGTTCCAGGCGATGGTGCCGCAGCGGTCGCCCTGCCCGATCCCCCGCCGCCCGAGCGCCGACGCGAGCCGCCGGGAATTTGCCGCGATCTCGGCCCAGGTGCTGTGATCCTTGCCGCCCGCAGTCTCGACCGACACGACCTCGGTCGCGCCGTGCCAGCGCGCCGCATGGTCGATCAGCGCGCTGACCAGAAGCGGCGCCTCCATCATGGTTCTGCCAGACCCGGCGTTCATCTCCGGCCCTCCCGGTCCCGGGCGCACCCTCGGGCGGTTTCCCGTCAGGCGCCCGCTTCGGGGGCGATGATGTCACGGACGATGGCCGCAGGGCAATCCGCTGTGCCCCCGCCAGATTCACAAGAGCGCAATCATGCAGATGCATAGCCGCAGGGGCAGACGCGCTGAAGGATCCGTGATGCCGGGCGGGCGGGTAGACAGCGCCGGAACAGAGGGTTCCGGCACGGTCCGCGGTCCTGCAAGGGGGGACTTTCAGGCCGCGTTTTCAGGCCGCGTCGGCGAATTCCTCGCCGTCGCGGGCAAGGCTCATGTAGGCGACGGTCGCGACGATCACCGCCAGGAACAGCGCGCTGGTGACGATGGTGCCCAGCCCCAGCCCGCCATACTGCGTGGGCTGCGACAGGAGATCGCCAAACGAGGCGCCAAGCGGGCGGGTCAGGATATAGACCAGCCAGAAGCCGAGGATCGCGTCGAGGCCGAGGAAGAAATAGCCCAGCGACAGCGAGGCGATGATCAACCCGAACAGGATGCCGGCCGCCTCATACCCCAGCCCGAACCGTTCGGCTGTCAGGTCGCCCGCCGCCGTCCCGAGCGCGAAGGTCAGAAGGATCGCCAGCCAGTAGAAGCCCTCGCGCCGCGTGGTGGTGACCTGATGGATCGACAGCGTTCCCTCGACCGTGAACCAGGCGAGGAAGGTCGCGGCAAGCGCCACGGCGAAGAGGACCGTCGTCACCATCAGGGGAACGCCGAAATTGTCGGTCAGGTTGTCGGTGATCAGGGTGCCGACGATGCTGACCAGCACCACCGCCAGCCAGTACCAGGCGGGGACATAGCGTTTCTGCGCGAACTGGAGGACCAGCGCCACCGCCAGCACCACCGCCATCAGGAGCGAGGTTGCCGTCAGCCCCAGCTTCATGTTGACGGCGAGGAAGTCGGCCGCCGTCTCGCCCATCGTCACCGCCATCAGCTTGATGAGCCAGAAATCCCAGGTGACCTTCGGCACCCGGTTGGGCACCTGCCGGTCGCGAAGGCCCGGCAGCGGCCGGATCGTATCGGTCATTGAAGTCATCTGCGCCACTCCTGTCTCTGTGCCGCCGCGTCGCGATATCCGGGCGTTCACGATTTCACCGGCTTGCCGGTGACCGGATCACTGAGCCAGGCCTGAAGATTTGCCAGCGCCTGCTCGACATCCGCCGCCTTGGGCGCACCGTTGCGCAAGGTCGTGAAGGCGGCGTCGGCGGCCTTGTCGATATGCTTCCACGCTTCGGCGTTCTTGGGCTTCAGCGTCGGCTCGCCGGTGTCCCACAGGGTCTCGAAGTCGCTGATGCGCGCTTCGGCGGCGGTGAAGTCGCCCTTGGCGGCGATCGCGCGGACATCGGCGATGATCGCCGTCATCTGCGACAGGTCGCCGAGCGGCTGGCCCTGCTGCCCCGACGCTGCGGCCGGCGCCGCTGACGCCAGAAGGTTGAATGCGGTGAACCCCGCAACCGGCACGGCGATCAGGGCCGTGGCAAGAAGGATCTGTTTCATCGGACATCTCCGTTGGCACCGGCCAACCGCCGGACGGCAAAGCGGTAGGGCGCGGCCCCGACGCCAGCGTTGCCGTGATCTTACAGGTTTGTATTGAACGGACGCTCGACTCTGGCGCAGCGTCCGCTAAATCCTGTGACGGCCCCGCCAGACATCCGCCCAGCCACGGAGGGACATTTGCGCCTGCTGCTCATCGAGGATGACCGTTCCGTCTCGGACTATGTCGCGCAGGGCTTTGCCGAGGCCGGCCATGTCTGCGACGCGGTCGCGGACGGGACCGACGGCCTGTTCCAGCTAACCCGTGAATCCTATGACGTGGCGGTGGTCGACCGGATGCTGCCGGGGCTGGACGGCCTGTCTCTGGTCAAGGCCGCGCGCGCCGCCGGGGTCAAGACGCCGGTCATCTTCCTGACCGCGATCGGCGGCATCGACGACCGGGTCGCCGGGCTCGACGCGGGGGCGGACGACTACCTGACCAAGCCCTTCGCCTTTTCCGAACTCATGGCGCGCGTCAACGCGCTGGCCAGGCGGCCGCCGGCGCAGGAGGTGCAGACCGTTCTTGAGGTCGCGGATCTCAGGCTCGACCTTCTGTCCCGCCAGGCCAGCCGCGGCGGCCAGTCGGTCGATCTTCTGCCCAAGGAATTCGCCCTTCTCGAGGTGCTGATGCGCAACGAGGGCCGGGTGGTGACACGCACGATGCTGCTGGAAAGGGTGTGGGACTTCCACTTCGACCCGCAGACCTCGGTGGTCGAAACCCATGTCAGCCGGCTGCGCGCCAAGATCGACCGGCCTTTCGCCGTGGCCCTGATCCATACGGTCAAGAGCGTCGGATACTCGCTTCATGGTCCGCGTTGACCTGTTCCGGCGCACGTCGTTCCGCGCGGCCTTCTGGCTCGCGGTCCTGTTCCTGACCGCGCTCGCGATTGCCGCGGGGGTGGGATACAGGATGGCCAGGCACCAGCTTGCCGGCATCCAGGACGCGAGGGTCCTCGAAGAGTTCGACGCCCTCAGCGTCACCGCGCAGGGCAACGACGAGCAGGACATGGTCGAGGCCGTCCAGGTGCGGATCCGGGCCAGCCGCGACGGATCGTCCCTCTTTCTGCTGCGCGGGTCAGACGGGCGGGTGCTGGCCGCGAACATGACCGGCGTGACCCTGCCCGACGGCTGGACCACGCGCGGGGCGGCGGCACTGGGTGCCCGGACGGACTACAGCTATCGGCTGTTCACCGGGCCGGTCGCCGGGCTTCGGCTGACGGTTGGCGAGGCCGCCTCGGACCAGAGCGAACTGGGCGAGGCGCTTGGCACCGCCTATGCCTGGACCGCGCTCGCCGCCCTTGTCGCGGTCGTCGGGGCCTCGGCGATCTTCGCGGCAGGCGTCCAGCGCCGCATCTCGGCGGTCGAGGCGGCGCTCGACCGGGTCGCAGGCGGCGACCTTGCCGCCCGCATCCCCCTGTCAGGCCGCGCCGACGATCTCGACCGGATCGCCGCCGCGGTGAACCGCTCGCTCGAACGGCTGGCGGCGCAGGTCGATGCGCTCCGCCAGGTCAGCGACGACATCGCCCACGACCTGCGCACCCCGCTGAACCGCCTGCGCATCCGCATCGAGACCGCCGCCCGGCGGGCCTCGGAAGGGCGCGATCCCCTGCCCGAGCTTGAAACCGCCCTTCAGGACAGCGATGCCATCGCCGCCACCTTTTCGGCGCTTCTCCGCATCGCGCAGATCGAAGGGGGCGCGCGCGTGCAGACCTTCACCGACCTGCGCGGCGGCGACCTCCTTGCCGCGATCGGCGATGCCTACGCCGAGGTGGCGGCGGACGCCGGAATGACGCTTGCCATCGACGACGGCCCGGACCCCGCCATCCGCGGCGACCGCGGACTGTTGCTGCAGGCGCTTGCCAATCTGGTCGAGAACGCCCTGCGCCATTGCCCGCCGGGAACCGCCATCACCCTGGGCGCGGGCAGATCCGGCGCGCGGGCGGTCCTCTTCGTCCAGGACAACGGGCCCGGCATTCCCGAGGGCGAAAGGGACAAGGTCTTTCGCCGGCTCTACCGGCTCGAGAAAAGCCGCACCACCGACGGATCGGGCCTTGGGCTGGCGCTGGTCAAGGCCGTCGCCCAGCTTCACGGCGCCGAGGTCAGGGCGCTGGACGCCCGCCCCGGCACCCGGGTCGAGATCACCTTTGCGGCCCCGGCGGCCTGACCGGCGGAAACTGGCCGGACCGGGCCGGCAGGCCACTGTCCGGCGCGGCTTACAATTCGGTAATCCTTGCGAAAAGCCGGCACAGGGGCCACCCTGTAGATGAACAGGCGGCGCCCGGACTCCTCCCCCCGGATGGCGACCGTTCAAGGTGATCCGCGTGCCCAAGATACCTTTCGTCCTTCGCCGTGTCGCCGCCCTCGCCGCTCTCGCCGCCGTCGGGCTTGTTGGCTACCTCGGGGCCTTGCAGCTGGACGGAAACTTCGGCACCGTCGTTCCGGGGCAGGTCTACCGCTCGGCCCAACCGACGCCCGCGCGACTGGACGAATTCGCCCGCGCCTACGGCATCAAGGCCGTCCTGAACCTGCGCGGCGGCGCCCCCGGCGCGGCCTGGTATGATCGCGAGCGGGCCGAAACCGGAAAGCTGGGCCTGGCGCTGATCGACTTTCCGATGTCGGACCACGAGGTGCTGAGCCAGGCACGGACCGAGGCCCTTCTCTCCATCCTGCGCTCGGCGCCGAAACCGCTCCTCATCCATTGCAAGGCGGGATCCGACCGCACCGGCCTTGCATCGGCGATCTACCTCGGCCTTGTCGCCGGCAGGAGCGAGCATGTCGCCGAGGACCAGCTGTCGATCCGCTACGGTCATCTCTCGGTCCCCGACCTGTCGCGCGCCTGGCCGATGGACATCACCTGGGAGAACATCGAACGCAGCGGGCGCATCCTGTTGCGGTGAGCGGCGCCGATACCAGGAAGATTGATTCACTCAATTTTCCGGCGCGAAGATAATCTGTAGAGGATGAGTGGTGCCCAGAGCCGGAATCGAACCAGCGACACGCGGATTTTCAATCCGCTGCTCTACCAACTGAGCTATCTGGGCACCTGATCCGCGCCTTGCGGTGCGGGGTGGCGCGTTCTTAGTCGGGCGGGCGGGGCCTGTCCAGAGGGGTGGTGAAAAAATCCGGGAGGCCGGCGGGGGGCGGAGCTCAGTGGCGGCGGGGCGCTGGCGGCGCGGGATGGTCCGCGGCGGGATCGCCGGGGGACGAAGCCTCGTCGCCGGGAAGGACGTAGGAGCCGCTCAGCCAGCGTCCGAGGTCGATGTCGGCGCAGCGGCGCGAGCAGAAGGGCCGGTATTTCGGATCGCTGTCCTTATGGCAGATCGGGCAGGCCATCGCTTCCCCCCAGAAGATCGGCCAACGGCACCCGGTCGCGCTTGCGCTGCAATTCGTAGTTGCCGAGGGGTGTCCAGCCGGCCAGCACTGTCTCGGCCGGCTCGCCGCGGAATGCGGCGCGCAGCTGCTGTTCGACTGCGGCGCGGTCCTTCTTCGGCATCGGTGCGAAATCGACGACCACCTGGCCGCCAAGGCCGCGAAGGCGCAACTGGCGCGGCAGGTCGCGGGCGGTGGCGATGTTGGCCTTCAGTGCCGCCGCGGGGCTGGTGTCGGAGCCGGTGTTCACATCCACGGCGACCAGCGCCCGCGTTGGCTCGATCGCCATGTGGCCGCCACCGGCCAGCGGCACCTGCCGCCGCAGAAGCGCGTCGGTCGCGTCGGCGACCCCGTGTTCGGCAAAGGCCGCATCGCCTTCGGCCACCTCGTCGGGCGGCGGCTCGGACCAGTCGCGCCAGGCCTCCTCGTGCGGAGTGGGCGCATCGACCAGAAGTTCGGGCGGACCGGAGAAGTCGGCCATCACCGCCTGCGCAAGCTCGCGCATCGCAGCGATGTCGGCGGCGATCGCGTCCGCCTCGGCCGCCCCGCAGGCCGAGCGCAGGATCAGCCCGTAGGGGCATCCCTCCATCGCCGCCGCGGCGAGTGCGGCGAGATCGCCGCGCTGCGCCTCGTCGCGCAGGCGGCGCGAGATGTTGAGGCCAGGCACCCCCGGCGTGACGATCGCCAGGCGCGACTTGAACAGGATGCGGGTGCTGACCGGCAGCGCCTTTCCGGCCTCGGAGCGGGACGCCACCTGCACCAGCAGGGATTGGCCCGGAGACAGTCCGCCGGTCTCGCGCAGAAAGCCCTTCTCGCCGCCGGGCAGGCGCAGGAAGACGCCGCCCTGCCCTTTCATCTGCCGGTCGACCGTGGCGCGCAGGATCGCCCCCGGCCCGGGCGAGGCATCCTCGGCGGGGGCGACCAGCAGATCCTCGAGCCGCCCGTCGACCATCAGCGCCGCGGCCTCGCGCCCGCGATAGCGGCCCAGGATGACGACGCGGCCCTTCATGCCTGTCCCCAGGCGCCATGCAGGTCGATCCCGGCGGCGGCCAGAAGATGCGCGGTCTCGGCCACCGGCAGGCCCACGACCCCGGTGAACGAGCCCTTCAGCCACGGGATCATCGCCCCGAACCTGCCCTGAATCGCGTAGGCCCCGGCCTTGCCCTGCCACTCGCCCGAGGCGAGATAGGCATTGACCTCGCCGTTCGACAGGGCCTTGACCCTGACTTCGGTATCGACCAGCCGCTCCCACAGCCGTGCGCCCCGGCGCACCGCCACTGCCGTCAGCACGTGGTGGCGCCGCCCCGACAGGGCCCAGAGGAATTCCGCCGCCTCGCCCGCATCGGCGGGCTTGCCGAGGATGCGCCGGCCCACCGCCACGGTCGTGTCGGCCGACAGCACCACCTCGCCCTCGGTGCAGTCAAGCGCCAGCGCCTTTTCCCGCGCCATCCGCGCCACATAGGCGCGCGGAAGCTCGCCCTTCCGCGGCGTCTCGTCGATGTCGGGCGCGAGAACCGCGTCGGGCACCAGCCCCAGCTGCGCCAGAAGTTCCCTCCGGCGCGGGCTGGCCGAGCCGAGGATCAGCCGCGCCATCCTACTTGAAGCGATAGTTGATCCGACCCTTGGTCAGGTCGTAGGGCGTCATCGTCACCTGAACCTTGTCGCCCGCGAGGACGCGGATCCGGTTCTTGCGCATCTTTCCTGCCATCGTGGCGATGATCTCATGGCCGTTCTCAAGCTCGACCTTGAATGTCGCGTTGGGCAGGAGTTCGCGCACGACACCGGGAAATTCGAGCTC
>JAFEFU010000028.1 GCA_018240425.1 Pseudomonadota bacterium
AGGGTGTAGGCGATGGCCGCAGCCTTGCCGCCCGCCTCGGAGCCGACGAAGAGGTAGTTCTTGCGGCCGAGGGCGATGGCACGCATGCCGCGTTCGGCGGTGTTGTTGTCCAGTTCCAGGATGCCGTGGTCGAGGTAGGGGCGCAGGCGTTCCATCCGGGTGAGGGCGTATCGGATTGCTCCGGCCAGCGGGGATTTGCCAGAGATCGTGGTCAGTTGCATGGCCAGCCATCGCTCCAGGTCGTCGAAGACCGGGGCAGCATGGATGCATCGCAGTTCGGCGCGGCGATCTGGTGGTGCCCCTCTGGCCTCTTTCTCGACGGCATAGAGCTGGGCGATCCGGCCGATGGCCTCTCCGGCAATAGGCGAGCCCTGCGATCGATGGATATCGACGAACTTGCGTCGGACATGGGCCATGCAGGCGACCTCGCGGATGGCGCCGGAACGGTAGAGGTCTTCGAACCCGGCATAGCCGTCGGCATGCATCCAGCCACGGAAACGGGCGAGGTGATCCTTGGGATGCTGGCCCTTGCGGTCGCCGGAGAAGCGATACCAAGCCGCGGGCGGGGCATCGCCGCCCCAGGGGCGTTCGTCGCGCGCATAGGTCCAGAGCCGTGCTGTCTGTGTCTTGCCGGTGTCCGGTGCCAGCATGCTGATCGGCGTGTCATCCGCGAAGATAGCTTCGGCGGAGAGGGCATGGCGACCGATGGCATCCGCCAAGGGTTCCAGCAGGGCTGTTGCCTTGCCAACCCAATCGGCCAGCGTCGAGCGATCCAGATCGAGCCCTTCACGGTCGAAGCTCTGGCTCTGGCGATAGAGCGGCAGATGGTCGGCATATTTGCTGACCAGCACATGGGCCAGGAGCCCCGGCCCCGGGCGGCCACGCTCGATGGGGCGCGACGGCAGCGGGGCCTGGACGAAGCGTTCGCAGCAGGCGCAGGTCAACCGGGGCCGCACGATGCGGTTCACGATGAAGCGACCCGGCACATACTCCAGCTCTTCCGTGACGTCCTCGCCAATCCGGCGCAGGCGGCCGCCGCAATCGGCGCAAGCCTCGGCGCCGGGCGTCAGTTCAACCTCCATCCGGGGGATGTGGTCCGGGATCGGACGGCGCTTCGGTTTGTCCTTCTCCTCGATGTCGGGCAGCCGCATCCGCGCCGTCATCGCGGCAGCTGCGATCTCGCTCGCCATTGGGCTCGAACCGATGGCGCCTCAATGGCTCACTCTCCAGCGCCAGTTGCAACTGCTCGGCGGTCTCGGACGACGCTCCGAACCGATGCGCGCGGTGCCCTGCCAGCTGATGGCGCAGCTTCTCGATCAGGATCGCCTGCGCCTTCACCTCGGCCAAGAGCCGCGCGGTGAAGCTGCGCAACTCCTCGGGGTCTTCCGGCAAGGTCAGGGTTCGATCCAGCATGCAGGAAGTCTATCCCACGGGATTCCTTGTGGGAATCCTTCGATTGCATGCCCCTCGGATTATCCCGCCGCCAAGGGCCGCCAGGTCCGTTGCGGGGCCCGCCAATCGATCCCTTCCAAGAGCATCGACAGTTGCGCAGGCGTCAGCGCGACCTTCCCCTCCTTGGCCGAGGGCCAGACGAACCGGCCCTTCTCCAGCCGCTTCATAAACATGCACGCCCCCTGACCGTCCCACCAGATCACCTTCACGAGGTCACCCCGGCGACCACGGAAGACAAAGAGATGCCCGGCAAACGGATCCTGCTGCAGCACCGCCTCGGCCTGGGCGGCCAGCGCCGCAAAGCCCTTGCGCATCTATGGACGCCTCCCGGATTGCAAGGCGATTCCTGATCTGAGCACTGGCAGGCTTGCAGCCATCTATCCGGCCTCTGATTGCAGCTCGGTCTTGGCTGCGGGCCACAATGAGATCCGTCGAACCCTTGTCCCATCATATCGTCGAGCTCGAGGCTCGATGCGCAAGCCGGGCTTATCGGGTTCTGGTCTCGCCAGTCATGTCATCTCAGATCACTGCCCTCGCAATTCGTTCGTGTCCTTGCCCCTCGGGGCTCAGGCCGTCTTGTAGTCGGTCCCCTTGGTGATCATGGACCACATGATCCGGGCCATCTTGTTGGCCACGGCGACCGTGACGACGTTGAAGTGGCGTCGATCCAACATCTTGTTGATCCAGTCCCACATTCCGCCCTTCCGGCCCCGAGCGATCCGAACAACGGCGCGGGCGCCATTGATCAGTTGTCGTCTGAGATAGGTATTGCCGCGCTTGGTGATGCCGAAGGTGCGCTCCTTCCCACCGCTCGAATGCTGGCGCGGCGTTATCCCGAGCCAGGCGGCAAATGAACTTGCGCGATCAAAGCATCCCCCAGCCGTCAGGAACACGGGCATGGCGGTGGCGATGACCGGTCCCACCCCCGGCACCTCGCGCAACCGCCGTGAGACATCCGCCTCGTTGCATTGGGCCCTCAGCCGCCTGTCAAGATCGGCAATGGATCGGTCGTAGCTCCGGATCTCGGCCGTGATCATCCCCAGGAGTTCAGCAACCTCGCCGGGCACTGCACTGCCGCTCTCCTCGACCACCATCAGCAAATGGTTCAACCCGGCGCGCTGGCTTGCAGAGACAAGCCCAAATTCTGCCAAGTGCCCTCTCAGTGCATTGACTGCGCCGGTGCGCCGCCGGATGAAATGGTCACGCACCCTGTGCAGCATGAGCGTCGCCTGCTGTGCTTCGCTCTTCACGGGAACAAAGCGCATGCCGGGGCGCTGCACAGCCTCGCAGCAAGCCTCGGCATCGGACGCATCGTGCTTGTTGCCCTTCACATAGGGGCGGACATACTGGGGTGGCATAAGCCTGACATCATGGCCCAGTTCCGCAAGGCACCGACCCCAGTGGTGGGCACCTGACCCTGCCTCCAACCCCACCAAGCATGGAGAATGTGCCGCCATCTCGGCCAGGAATGTCGCCCGTGCCAGACGTTTGCGAAGCACGATCCTGCCCTGATGATCAACGCCATGCAACTGGAACACGCGCTTAGCGATGTCGATGCCGATAACGGAAATGGTCATGTTCTTCTCCCCGTGAAACCAGACCTACAGTCTGGCGCTGCGCCAAGGGAGGCGTCCATCCCATCATGTCGGTCACCCCGGCCGCCAGCCAGACCCGCGTGTTCACCGGAACCGGGATCACGCCGTCAGGCCCCGGATCAGCCGGGCGAGCGCCTCGGGATCATAGCTGCCGCTGATCCGCATCCGGTGTCCGCCAGCCAGCTCGATCTCGATATGGTTCGCCGCGGCAGGCGTTGCCGCGGGCGCCTTCGCCTCCGCGACGATCTCCACCGACAGAAAGCGCGCCTCCTCCGACAGGGACGGAACCGATGACGCCTCCGGAGCATAGCGCGGATCGCGCAACAACTTGAACACCATGTTCGCGTTGACCGCATAGCGCCGCGCAACCTGGGCTACCGAAACACCCGGCGTAGCCGTCTGGAAGCAGATCGACCGCTTCTCCTCGTCCGTCCAAAGCCGCTTCGTCCTGCGAACCACAATCTGCCCCGGAGTGTCCACTATCCATAGCGGACACTATCCGTCACTCTCGTCGCGCGGCAGGGCAGTCAGACCGGACGGTTACGGTAAGCGTCCGGTCTGACCGCCCTGCTGAGATTGGTGCGTAGAGGATAGTGTCCATCATCGGATAACGGACACTATCGAGGCAGCAGGTGACGAAGCGGCGGAAGCGTCGGGGCTGGTCTGACGACGAGAAGCGGATGATCTGCGGGCAGACGCGGGCACCCGGGGTGTCGGTGGGCCAGGTTGCGCGGCGCTATGACGTGAACGCCAATCTTGTCTTTGCCTGGCTACGCGATCCACGGTTTGCGGATGCCGCGCGCTTTCTGCCGGTGGAGATCGTCGCCGAGGTAAAGGTGCTCGCGGCAGTGCCAGCCGCAGACAACCACATCGAGATCGAGCTGGCCGGCGGATACCGGATGCGGATCGTAAGCGTCCGGGCTGACCGCTATCCGTTCCAGTACCACGGAAACAGATCGTCGACCTTGGTGATCTTGTGGTCGGGATGCGCTGAGGGAGTCGCGAGTCAGGCGTGGAGATCGACCGGGTTCAGCTTGGCGGTTTTCGATCCGGGTGTGGGCGCTGGCGATCCGGCAGCGGGCGGCTAGCAGCGCCCGGTCAGCAGCGCCCGGTCGGATCGGCACGGCAGCGTGAATGCGGTGGCAAGGCCGGGGCGGAAAGAACCACGACCGACCAGAGAAACTTCCTACGGGACGTCTCCTGGCAGGTTGAACCGACGGGCAGTCGGCACGGATGGCAGAGGCCAGGCCGGCGGCGGCTGTCCGCCCTCAGCCGGTCCGGACCAGCCGCAAGAGCACGAGAAGGATCACCGCGCCGATGGTCGAATGGATGATCGCCGCGACCATGCCCGCGCCCAGCGTGATGCCGACGGCAGGCAGGATCCAGCCGGCCAGAAAGGCGCCGACGATGCCGACGACGATGTTGCCGATCAGTCCGAATCCATAGCCCTTGACGATCTGCCCGGCCAGCCAGCCGGCGAGCGCGCCGATGATCAGCGACAGGATCAATCCCGTTCCACCCATGTCCACCCCTCCGTGGCGAGACAGCGCGCCCCGCCTTCAAACCCTTGAAAACCCCGGGTTCCTTCCTAGATTATACTTGTTTGGCCCTTGTGCCAACCGGCCCGGCCGACCGGGCCGACTGTCGAAGCTGACCATCCAAAGGAGGGGTTACGCTATGACAACATTCAGCAAGAAGATGACTGACAGCTGGCAGGACGGCATCAGCCTGATCCTCGGGATCTGGTTGTTCGTGTCGCCCTGGGTGCTGGGTTTCAATGGTATCGACGCCGCGTTCTGGAACGCGGTGGCGTTCGGACTTGTGCTTGTCCTCATGGCGCTGATGGCGCTGTTTGAGTTCCATGAGTGGGAAGAATGGGTGGATATGGTGATCGGCGTCTGGCTGGTGATCTCGCCCTGGCTCCTCGGCTTTGCGATGTTCAAGGCCGGCATGGACGGCGGGGCGGCCGTGGCGAGCTGGAACATGGTGGCCGTCGGGGTCATCACCTTCCTTCTGGCCTTCGGATCGCTGCGCAACCACCGCGAGCATATGGCCTGATGCAGCCTGCCTGTGGCGCCGGACCCCCTTGGTCCGCGCGCCGCAGGGTGTTTCAGGGGCTGGCGGTCAGTCCTTTTCCGTCTCGCCGCCGGCCTCGGTCCAGTCCTTGAAACCGCCCAGGTTGAAGACCCGGGCGTATCCCATGTCCTTCAACAGCTTGCCCGACAGCGCCGCGCGCCCGCCCGAGGCGCAGTAGAGAACCACCGGGCGGTCGGTCCTGAGTTCGGGATTGTGGTAGGGCGTCGCGGGATCGGCGCGGAATTCAAGCATCCCGCGCGAGATGTTGAGTGCGCCCTTCACCTTGCCCGAGGCCGCGACTTCGGGCGCGTCGCGCACGTCGATGACCACCGCCCCCTCGTCCAGCAGCTTGCGTGCGCGGGCTGCGTCGATCTTCTCGACGGCGGCGTTGGCCTCGGCCATCATGTCCTTCACGGTCTTCGGCATGTGCAGTCCTTTCGCGATGAGTGCCCGTCGGCAGGGGTGGTGCGCGGATCTGCGACCGCCCCGCCCGCAATGGGTCCAGTCTCTCGCCTGATGCGGACGGGGGCAAGGGCAGGCCGGTCAGGGTTTCCCCGGCCTGCGCCGGAAATTGCCGACCGGGCCGTCCCTCAGCCGGGCTCGGACACGGCAAGGACCTCGTACATCACCGGCTCGAAATGCGAGCAGAGCGCGGCCATCCGCCGGTTCCGTTCGCGCATCTCGGGGGTGCGCAGCATGGCCAGGAAATCCTCGCGGTGGCGCCACTGGCTGTAGTTGGCGATCCGGGTCTGGGCATCGTTCATGTGCAGCCCGGCACCGAGAAAGCCGGGCTGGTGGCGGATGAAGCGGTCGTAGGCCTCCTTCAGTTCGTCCATCAGGTCATGCGCCGTTCCCGGCGTCATCTCGAAGGTGGTCAGCACGGTCTGGCCGGTAAAGTCCTGGCGGATGGCGGGCATCGAATCCTCCTGTCTCTGGCTGCCATCCTGCCACAGAATGCCCCCCTGACCAGAGGCCTGCGCGCCTTTGGCGCACCGGCGCTGCGGGCGGGATGGCGATCTTGCCAAGTTGCAATTGGCCCCGGCGCGGTTCATATAAACCCCGACCCAACCGGGAGAGACGCATGAATTACCTCGAGTTCGAAAAGCCCTTGGCCGAGATCGAAGGCAAGGCCGAAGAACTGCGGGCGATGGCCCGCAAGAGCGAGGGCATGAACGTCGAGAAAGAGGCCGCGGCGCTGGACCGCAAGGCCGCCGATCTGCTGAAGGATCTCTACAAGAACCTCGATCCCTGGCGGAAATGCCAGGTCGCGCGCCATCCCGACCGGCCGCATTGCGTCGACTATGTCGAGGCGCTGTTCACCGAATTCACGCCCCTGGCCGGAGACCGGAACTTTGCCGACGACCACGCCGTGATGGGCGGGCTGGCGCGGTTCAACGACCAGCCGGTGGTGGTGATCGGCCACGAGAAGGGCAACGACACCAAAAGCCGGATCGAGCGCAATTTCGGCATGGCCCGCCCCGAGGGATATCGCAAGGCGATCCGCCTGATGGACATGGCCGACCGCTTTGGCCTGCCGGTCATCACCCTGATCGACACGCCCGGCGCCTATCCGGGTAAGGGCGCGGAAGAGCGCGGCCAGGCCGAGGCGATTGCGCGCTCCACCCAGAAGTGCCTGGAAATCGGCGTGCCGCTGATTTCGGTCGTGATCGGCGAGGGCGGATCGGGCGGGGCCGTGGCCTTTGCCACCGCCAACCGGGTGATGATGCTTGAACATTCGATCTATTCGGTGATCTCGCCCGAGGGCTGCGCCTCGATCCTGTGGAAGGATGCAGAAAAGATGCGCGAGGCGGCGGCGGCCCTGCGGCTGACCGCCCAGGATCTGCTGAAGCTGGGCGTGATCGACCAGATCGTGAAGGAACCGCTTGGCGGGGCGCAACGCGGCAAGTCCGAGACGATCGATTCCGTCGGCAAGGCGATCGAGGGCACCTTGCGCGAATTCACGCGGATGAAGCCCGCCGACATCATCCGCGAGCGGCGCGAGAAGTTCCTGGACATGGGCGCGAAGGGGCTGGCGGCCTGACGGTCAGCGCTGGCGCGGCCTTTTCGGCGCTGGTGCCGGAAGGGCGTCAGCAACCAGCCTGATCAGCCGCGCCAGCAGGTCGGGATCATCGAGTTCGCCCGCCAGGAGCAGGTGCGGCTTCGCGCGGGGATAGGGCGGCCCCCAGACCGGGCGGGCGATCAGCGCCAGGGCTTCGGGCAGGGGTTTCAGGAACAGTTGGTCATCGCAGATCAGCGCCACGACCTTGCCGTCGCAGTAAAGCGCATATTCGCCGAACATCTTGCGCACCGACACCGTGCCCGCGCCTTGCGCCTGTTCCAGAACGAATTCGGCGAAGGCAGGATCGGTGGCCATGCGGTCAGGCCCCCTGCCGTCCCGGCCGCGCAAACCCGGCCTCGGCCATCAGCCGGTCCGAGGCGCCTTCGATCAGGGGCTCGATCTCGGCCATGAACTCGGCCACCGGCTTGCCGGCCGGCATCCGGGGCAGGAACTCGACGATCGCCAGCCCCGGCTTGCGCAGAAGGCCGTGGCGCGGCCAGAAGACGCCGACGTTGGTCGCGGCGGGCACACAATCCTGGCCAAGCTCGGAATAGAGGACGCCGACGCCCACCTTGTAGGGCTTGGTCGCGCCGGCCGCGACGCGAGTGCCCTGCGGGTAGATGATAAGCTGGCCCGGCTGCGCGACCCCGGCCTTCACGTCGGCGACCATCTGGTGCAGCGCCTGGCTGCGCTTGCCGCGATCGACGGGGACACAGCCGATCTTGCGCGCGTACCAGCCTAGGATCGGGGCCCAGAGGAGTTCCTTCTTCATGATGAATTTCGGGCGCGGCAGGACCGACACGATCAGGATGATGTCGAAAAAGCTCTGATGCTTGGCGGCGATCAGCACCTCGTCCTGGGGCACCTCGCCGCGAATCTCGCTTTTCAGGCCGACCAGCACCGCGGCCGACCAGCGCACCCAGCGGGTAAAGGCGTGGACGGCGCGGAAGGCGGCGTCGCGGCGCAGAAGGACGAAGGGCGTCCACCAGATCGCCAGCAGCAACATCGCCAGATACATCTGGCCGATGAAGACCAGCGACAGGATATACTGGAGCGGCGTTCTCATCTGACGGACCTCAGCGAGCGGAAGGCGGCGGCGCGGGTGGAAAGGAACGCGACGGCGGCGGCGACCGCCGGGATGCCCAGAGGCCAGGCCCATTGGAGGCCCGCGAACCCGAGGCCGGTCAGGAAACCGCCCTCGTCCGCGGCGGGCGGCAGCAGGGCCACCGCGGCCATGCCGGCCAGAGTGCCGGCCAGCGCGCCCAGCAGCGTGCGCAGGGTGAAGCGGCGGACGAAGGCGCGGGCGATGTAGCTGTCGCGCGCCCCGATCAGGCGCAGCGTGCGCACCACCTGGCCGTTCGCGGCAAGCGCGGCCTGGGTGGCCAGTGTGATCATGGCGGCACTCGCCCCCCCGATCAGCGCCAGTGACAGAAGGCCGAGAAAGCGGATGCGCTCGGCCGAGGCGATCAGCGGCCGCCGCCAGCGCATGTGGTCGTCAAGCGTCGCCCCCGGTGCCTCGGCCTTCAGGCGCAGTTGCAGTCCCTGTGCGTCAAAGCCGTCGGCGGCCTCGGTCACCTCGACCAGCTGGGGCAGGGGCAGCGCGTCGACCGGAAGGTCGGGGCCGAGCCAGGGTTCGAGAAGGGCCTTGATCTCGTCCCCACCAAGCGCGCGCGCCGAAGTGACCCCGGGGGTCGTCCCCAGCACGTCGAGAACCTTCTGGGTCTGGGCCGCCATCTGGTCGGCGGGTGCCGCGATGCGCACCGTGGCGGTTTCCGCCAGCGCGCCGGCCCAGCGGTCGGCAAGCCGCCCGGTCGCCAGCGACAGCGCCAGGGCAAAGACCGCGAGAAAGGCCATCGCCGCCGCGGTCAGCGTTGTCAGCGTCGCCGTATGGCCCGAGGGCGGCACCACCCGGTCGGCCCGGGGGGCGCCGGTCAGCACGAGGACGATGGTCTTGATCGGATTTGCAGCCATCACAGATCGGCCCCCGCAAGTTGCACGGTGCCGCCCTGGATGCGCAGGACCCGCGCCGAGACCTGCGACTTCGCGGCGCGGATCAGGTTCAGGTCGTGGGTCGCCATCAGCACGGTCTTGCCCATCCGGTTCAGTTCGGTCAGCAGCCGCAGCAGGCGCAGCGACATGTCCCAGTCGATGTTGCCGGTCGGCTCGTCGGCAAGGATGATGTCGGGCGAATTGATCACCGCCCGTGCCAGGGCCGCGCGCTGGCGCTCACCGCCCGACAGTGACGGCGGCAGGGCGGTGGCCCGCCCGCTGAGCCCGACCCAGGCCAGAAGCTCGTAAAGCGCCTGTTCGTCGGTCTCGAGCCCGGCGACACGCATGGGCAGGGCCACATTCTCGTCCAGCGGCAGGTGGTCGAGGAACTGGCAGTCCTGATGGACGATGCCGATGCGGCGGCGCAGGCGGGCGATGTCGTCGCGGGCCATGTTCGCCAGGTCCTCGCCGAACAGCTCGATCCGGCCGGCGGACGCGGCCAGGTCGCCGTAGCAGAGCTTGATGAGCGAGGTCTTTCCGGCCCCCGAGGGTCCGGTGAGGAAATGGAACGATCCGGGCGCAAGCTTCAGCGTCACGCCCGACAGGAGTTCCTTGCCGGCATAGCCCAAAGACACGTCATGGAACTCGATCACCTGGACATCTCCCGGCGGATGGGCGGAGAGGCCATCCGTTTCTTGGTCCGGCCTGCCGCACAAAGGCTTGGACGGGGGCCTTGGGCTTGCTACAACAGGCAGGAGGCAAAGGCCAGAATGGCTGTTTCCGCTCGGCGATATTCGATTGGCAGGTAGATTCATGCGGCTCACATGTCCCAATTGCGATGCCCAGTATGAAGTCGACGCGGCGGTGATTCCCGACGAGGGCCGGGATGTCCAGTGTTCCAGTTGCGGCCATACCTGGTTTCAGGCTGCGGCGGCCGAGGCCGTCGCCAGGCCGGCGCCCACCGACGACGGCTATGAGGATCTGCCCGACCTGGACGACCTGCCCGCCGCCTCGCCGGAAGCCGCCCCGGTTGCGGCCGAGACCCCGCCTGCCGCCTTGCCGGATGCGCCGGCTGGACTGAAGCCACGGGGTCTCGACGAGGCGGTCCGCACCGTGCTGCGCGAGGAGGCCGAACGCGAATCCGAGGCGCGCCGGGCCGAGGGAAGCTCGGTCGAGGCACAGGGCGAGTTCGGCCGCTCCGAGGCGGCGTCCGCCCCTGCGCCCGATCCTGGCCCCGAGGCGGCAGTGGCCGAACCGGCGGCGGTTCATGACGAGGGTCACCTGGTGTCGCGCGCCTCGCGGCGCGAACTCCTGCCCGACATCGAGGAGATCAACTCGACGCTGCGGGCCACCTCCGAACGCAGCGGCGATCCGGCCGCGCGCAATGTCCCCGAGACCCTGCGCCAGCGGCGCAGCGGCTTTCGCCGCGGGTTCCTCAGCGCGCTGACCGTGATGATCCTGGCGCTTCTGCCCTATGTCCTGGCCGAGCCCCTGGCCCGGCGGGTACCGACCCTGGCCCCGGCGGTGACCGGCTATGCCCATGCGATCGATTCGGTCAGGATGTGGCTGGACGGGCGGATGAAATCCACGACGGATTCGCTGCGCTCGAACGGCACCACGCCCTGATGGCCCCTCAGTCGGGGCTGGTCAGGCGGTCGAGGTAGTCGCGTTCGGCCGCCGGGCGGTCCTGTTCGGAGGCGCGCCTGCGGATTTCGTCCAGCAGGTCGCGGGCGCGGCGATAGACATCCGGTCCGTCAACCAGAGCATGCCCGTCGCCCTCGAAGCTGTTGCCCTCCGAGCGGCCGAGGGGATCGCGGGCCTGGGCGTTCTGCGGGTCGATCGCGGTCTGGCCCTGATCGGTGGGGTTGTCCTGTTCGGTGCGGGCAAGGGCGTCGTTCATCCGCCGCATTCCCTGGCGCAGCTGCTCGATCGCCTGGGCCTGGCGGTCGATGGCGCCGGGAAGATCGCCGTCCCGCAGTGCCTTCTCGGCCTGGTCCATCGCCCGCCCGGCCTCGTCGAGCGCGCTGCGTGCCGCGTCGCCGTCCGGTCCCGGCAGGTCCGACAGCCGCTGACGCTGGCTGTCCAGCTGGTCGCGCAGGGCCTGCTGACGGCCGGCAAGGTCCGACCCGTCCTCGCCGGTGCCCTGGCCCGAGCCGCCGGGTTTCCCCTGTCCCGGCCCGCCCTTCCGTGCATCGGGCTGGCCCGGCAGGTCGCCCATCGTCTGGCCGCCGTCCGTCTGGTCGTTCGGCTGGCCCAGCGAGCGGCCCTGCCCGAACTGCTGCTGCTGCTGGCGGAAGGTATCGTCGGACAGCGACTGCTGGCCGTTCAGTGTCTCGCGCAGGTCGCGCATCGCCTGGCCGCCTGCCCCGTCCTGCGCATCGCCCTGGCCGCCCTGCGTCACCTTCAGATTGTCCATGAGCTGGCTCAACTGTTCGAGACGGCGCTGCGCCTCGTCCATCTTGCCCTCATCCATGAGGCGCTGGATCTCGTCCATCATGTCCTGAAGCTGGCTGGCCGACAGGTTCTTCAGGTGCTGGTTGCGGGCAAAGCGGTCGGCAGGGTCGGGCTTGCCGTTCCGGGCGAGGTTGCGCATGTAGTCGTTGGTGGCCTGGCGCAGGTCGTCCATCAGCCTGCGGATTTCTGCAGGGTCGGCGCCGTTCCTGATCGCCTCGGACAGCCGTTCCTGGGCGCGCTTCATCCGGGCGCGCGCGTCCTCGGTGCTGCCGTCCTCGATCCTCAGCGCCACGGTCCACAGGGCGGCGGCGATTTCCTTGCGGGCGTCGGCGCTGGCGGCCTGTCCCCCGGCGGTGGCGGCGTCAAGCTGGCGGATGGCGGCGCGCAGCATCAGATAGGTGCCGGACTCGGCAAAAAGCCCCTCGGGTCGATGGCTGACCGCCCGCAGGATCTGCAGGCTGCGCCGGTCGTTGGCGCCCGACCACAGAAGATCGCGGCGCATCTCGATGATCGCGGCGGCCAGCGGGTCGAAGAACCGGCGGCCAGGCAGGATGACCGAGCGGGCCTCGGTCTGCGCGCTCTGCCCCCTGGCGTCGGTCACCGACAGGACCATGCGCACCGGCAGGTTGGCCCAGGGATGCTGTGACGCGTCCTCGGCCAGAAGCGCCGCGCCGTCGCCGCGCCCGCCCCTGGGCGGCCGGGGCAGGTCGAAGGTGAGGGGCGGCTGGGGATCGGGCGCGGGCGCCAGACCATAGCGGCGGTCGACGGCCGCAAGATCGAGGGTGAAGGTCACCTGGCCATGCGCAATGCCATAGTCATCGGTGGCGCGGAAGGGTTGCTGCATGGTGCCGTCGGCCTTGCGCCCCATCGGGCCGGCCAGCGCGATGTGCGGCGGCGCGTCGGGCACCACGGTGACGCTCCAGGTGCGGTCGTTCGCACCGGAGATGGACAGTTGGCCGGACTGGCGGGCAAGGAACTCCTGCCGATCGCCGCGGGCCGCAGGGGCGCCGTTGCCCGACAGGCTTTCCTCGACCGCGATCGCGCCTTCGGGTCCGTAAAGGCGCAGGGTGATCTTCGTTCCCTCCGGCAGCGACAGCGCGCCGGGGGCGAGAGAGGAGAGATAGACACCGGGCTTGCCGGTATAGGCCGGCGGCTCGGCCCAGCCTTCCCACGAGGCGGCGGCCACCGGCGCCCGGGCGTGGCCGGGCAGGGTCACGTCGCCAATGCGCGCCAGCGATCCGAAGAGAAGTGCAAGAACGAAGGCGGTCAGGGCCGCGTAGCGCAGGGCAAGGCGGTCGCGCCCCGAGATGCGCAGGTCGGGGGGCACCGGGCGGGCCGTGCCGGCGCGCTCGCGCATCCGGGCCAGATGGGCCTGCCACAGCGACCGCGACTGCGGGTCGGTGTCGCCAAGCGCCTGCCGGTCGGTCAGGGTGGCGAGCGGCCGTCCCGGCAGCCGCTCGTCAAGACGCTGCATCGCCTCGTCACCCGATGGCCAGCGGAAAAGGCGGATGCCACGGACCAGGGCCAGCGCGAGGCCGGTCGGCACGGCCAGCAACGCCAGCCAGAACAGTTCGACCGGCGCCCAGTCCTGAAAGCCGAAGGCCAGCGCCGCGAGGCTGGCAAGAAGGATCGTCCACACCGGCCAGAAGCAGCGCGTGATCCGTTCGGCCACCAGGCCCGCGCGCGTCAGCGCCAGCCGCAGCGCCAGCGCGCGGCGCAGGTCTTCGGGCAGGGGATGGTCTGG
>JAFEFU010000029.1 GCA_018240425.1 Pseudomonadota bacterium
CTCGCGCAGTCGGCCAGTCTCCGAAGGGCGGATGGTCTCTGCAAACCCCTTTGGCACATAAAGAAAAAGGCCCCGCGAGGGACCTGTTTTCGAGTTTGCAATGTGCAAGTGGCGGAGTGGAAGGGATTCGAACCCTCGAGACGGTTCCCCGTCTGCACCCTTAGCAGGGGTGTGCCTTCGACCACTCGGCCACCACTCCGCCGACCCGTTTAAGGGGGAAGCTGGAACAGGGCAAGGGGGAAAGGGGGTTTACCGTTCTGCGGGCGCGTGTCCTGCGGCGGCCATGCGCAGCGACAGGCGTCGGGCCGCACGGAGCGCGGGTTTCACGCGGGGAGCAGTGCCAGGCCGGCGGCCGGACCCTTCAGCCGCTGAACAGGAAATGCAACACGTCGCCGTCCTGCACCTCGTAGGTCTTGCCCTCGACGCGGAACTTGCCGGCCTCCTTGGCGCCCGCTTCGCCGTTGCCAGCGATGTAGTCGTCGTAAGCGATGGTTTCCGACCGGATGAAGCCCTTCTCGAAATCGCCGTGGATGACGCCGGCCGCCTGCGGGGCCAGCGTGCCCTTCTGGATCGTCCAGGCGCGGGCCTCCTTGGGGCCGACGGTGAAATAGGTCTGAAGGCCCAGAAGCGCGTAGCCCGCGCGGATCAGCCGGTCGAGGCCGGCCTCGTGCAGGCCCATTTCCTCGAGGAACATGGCGGCTTCGTCGGGGGCGAGCTGGCTGATCTCTTCCTCGATCCGCGCCGAGATCACCACCGAGGCCGCGCCCTGGGCGCGCGCCATCTCGGCCACCCGCGCCGACTGGCCGTTGCCGTTGGCGGCGCAGGCCTCCTCGACGTTGCAGACGTAGAGCACCGGCTTCGCGGTCAGGAGTTGCAGCATCCGCCATTGGCGGAGGTCGTCCTCGGCCACCTGCACCGTGCGCGCCGGGCGGCCCTCGTTCAGCGCCGCCTGCGCCACCCGCAACAGCCGGTCCTGGTCGAGGCTCTCCTTGTCGCCTCCCTTGATCTTGCGGGAAAGGTTCGCCAGCCGCCGCTCGATCGACTCGAGATCGGCCAGCATCAGTTCGGTCTCGATCGTCTCGGCGTCGGCCACCGGGTCGATGCGGCCCTCGACATGAGTGATGTCGCCGTCCTCGAAGCAGCGCAGCACATGGGCGATGGCGTCGCATTCGCGGATGTTGGCCAGGAACTGGTTGCCAAGCCCCTCGCCCTTCGAGGCGCCGCGCACGAGGCCGGCGATGTCGACGAAGGTGATGCGTGTCGGGATGATCTGCTTCGACCCGGCAATGGCCGCCAGCCGCTCAAGCCGTGCGTCGGGCACCGCCACTTCGCCCACGTTCGGCTCGATGGTGCAGAAGGGGAAGTTCGCCGCCTGCGCCGCCGCCGTGCGGGTGAGCGCATTGAACAGCGTGGACTTGCCGACATTCGGCAGACCCACGATACCCATCCTGAATCCCATCGGTCCCTCCTTGCCCGGACGGGCGGGGTCTAGAGCAGGACGGCGCCGGATGGAAGATGTTTCGCGGCATCGGGGAGCGACGGACAGGCCTGCCTGTCAGGGTGCGAAGGCAAGGGCCGCGATCGGCGGCAAGTGGGCGCTGAGATGCTGCCAGTCCTGGCCGGCATCGGCCGAGGTCCAGAGATTGCCGGTGGTCGAGCCCATCGCCAGCCGCTCGCCGCTCCGGTCCACGATCAGTGCGTGGCGGTAGACCAGGTCATAGCAAGGCCCCGCCGGCAGGCCGCGGTCGTGGCTGCGGAAGGTTCGCCCTCCGTCCAGCGTTTCGGTGACGACGAACTTGCCGCCGACCGGCACGCGCTCCTCGTCCTTCTGCGCGGGCGCGAACCAGGCGCGGTCGCGGTCGTGCGGATGGGGCGCGACGGCAAAGCCGAAGCTTGACGGTTTCACCCCCCGGCTTTCGCGGAAACTGACGCCGCCGTCGTCCGAGACATAGATGCCGCAGTGATGCTGGCACCAGATGCGGTCGGGGTCGGCGGGCGCGGCGGCGATCAGGTGCGGATCCTGCATCACCGGGTCGGCCTCCTGCCCCGGCGGCATGTAGGCGGCTTCCAGCCCCCGCCCGCCGACTGTCCAGCTGGCGCCGCCGTCGCGGCTGATCCACACCCCGCCGACCGAGACGCCGACGGTCAGGTGGGCGCTGTCGCGCGGATCGACCAGGATCGAATGGATGCCGGGATGGTCAAAGCCCGCCCCGAACCAGCGCGTCCGGTCGGGCAGGGTCCACAGGCTGTCGCACAGGTGCCAGTGCTCCCCCCGGTCGTCGGACCAGAAGAGGCCGCCCGGCAGCGTGCCCGCCCAGACCCTGCCGGGCCGGTCGGCGCCGCCGGCGGCAAAGGACCAGATCATCTCGACCGAGGGCGCATCGGCTTCGCCGCTGGCGGAGAAGGCGGGGGCGGCCAGTTCGCTCCAGCTTTGGCCGCGGTCGCGCGAGCGGTGGAACTTGCAGCCGAAATGCCCGTGCGCGAGGCCGACATAGAGCGTGCCGTCGCGCGGATCGTCGAGGATGGCCGTCACCGGCGCGGCGAGAAAGGCCGGCGGGCCGGCCAGCACCCAACCGCCCCCGCCATCCTCGAACCGGAACAGGCCCTTGCGGCTTCCTACCCACAGCGTCGCCATCCGATCCTCCGTTCCTAGCCGCCCGACAGGGCCTGGAGCACATAGATTTCCGATGCCGCCCCGACCGCGTCCGACAGTCGCACACGGTCGGCGATCATCGCCCCGTCGACGAAGATGTTCACATGCCGCCGCACCCGTCCCTGATCGTCCAGCACATAGGCGCGCAGCAAGGGATCGTCGGCTAGGGCGGCATCAAGGACCGCGCGCACGGTGGCGCCCGGTGCCGCTGCGGCGGGGGCGGCCCGGTGGCGGGCCAGGGTCGCGGTAAAACGGACGGTCCCCATGTCTGTGGTCGCCATTGCGTCTGCCGGTGGCGGATCGGCGCGAGTGTCCCACAGTCGGGCAAGCGACGCAAACCCGCTGCGGTCGCCGGCCGATTCCGGCGCATGGCCCGGGGGAATCGGTTCGGACGGCGGCGGCGCCGGTGTAGACTGGCGCCGGTCACAAGGATGCAAGGAGCGGCACCATGTCCTTTTCCCCCTATCTGCATTTCCAGGGCAACTGCGCCCAGGCGATGCAGGCCTATGCCGAGATCTTCGGGGCCACCGACCTGCAGATCATGCGCTATGCCGACGCGCCGCCGATGACCGGCGTGCCGGCGGCCAAAGCCCCGGACAAGGTCATGCACTCGCACATGACGGTGGGCGGGCAGGCGCTGATGGCGAGCGACTTCCCCGACCACATGCAGGGCGAGCCGCAGGCGGCGGTGTCGGTCAGCCACATGGTCGCCGACGTGGCGCGCGGGCGCGCCGTCTTTGACCGGCTGGCCGAGGGCGGGGCGGTGATCATGCCCTTTGGCCCTACCTTCTTTTCCAAGGGCTTCGGCATGGTCAAGGACCGCTTCGGCACCCACTGGATGATCATGGGGCCACAGGCCTGAGGCCGGGGCCTGAATCCTTCGCCCCATTGCTTTTCGCGGCGCATTTCTGCAAGAGGCGAAGGATTGCAGGAGTGCGCCATGACCAGGATCGACCAGAAGTTCGCCGCCCTTCGCGCCGAGGGGAAAAAGGCCTTTGTCGCCTACATCATGGCGGGCGATCCCGACCTCGCGGCCTCGCTGGCGCTGATGAAGGGCCTACCGGGTGCCGGGGTGGACGTGATCGAGCTGGGCATGCCCTTCACCGATCCGATGGCCGACGGGCCGACGATCCAGCTGGCCGGGCAAAGGGCGCTGGACGGCGGCCAGACCCTGCAGAAGACGCTCGACATGGTGGCGGACTTCCGCAAGGGCGACCAGATGACGCCGGTGGTGATGATGGGCTATTACAACCCGATCCATTCGCGCGGCGTCGAGAAGTTTCTTGCCGATGCCAAGGCGGCGGGTGTCGACGGGCTGATCGTCGTCGACCTGCCGCCCGAGGAGGACGCGGAACTCTGCCTCCCGGCGCAGAAGGCGGGGCTGAACTTCATCCGGCTGGCCACTCCCACCACCGACGACCGGCGCCTGCCCAGGGTGCTGCAGAACACTTCTGGCTTCGTCTATTACGTCTCGATCACCGGCATCACCGGGGCGGCGGCGGCACAGGCCGGCGATGTCGGCCCGGAGGTGGCGCGGATCAAGGCCGCGACCGACCTGCCGGTCATCGTCGGCTTCGGCATCACCACGCCCGAGGCGGCCCGCCAGATCGCCTCGGTCGCCGACGGCTGCGTGGTCGGCTCGGCCATCGTCAGGGAGATCGGCGCGGGCAAGCCGGTGGCCGACGTGCTGGCCTTCGTCGGCAGCCTCGCCGCTGGCGCCCACGGCGGCTGAGGCCCCTTGTTCCTGCGCCGATTTCCCCGCTAACCTTGCCGCGAAGCAGGGGGTGCGCCGATGACCAAGAACCGTGTCGAAGCCTTTTCCGACGGCGTCATCGCCATCATCATCACCATCATGGTACTGGAGCTGAAGGTGCCGCACGGGCATGACCTGAGCGTGCTGGCGCCGCTTCTGCCGATCTTCCTCTCCTATGTCCTCTCGTTCGCCAACGTCGGCCTCTACTGGAACAACCACCATCACATGTTCCACGCCGTCCGGCATATCGGCGGGTGGGTGCTGTGGGCGAACCTGCATCTCCTGTTCTGGCTGTCGCTGATGCCCTTCGCCACCGCCTTCATGGGCGAGAACGATTTTGCCCCGGTGACGGTCGCGCTTTATGCCTTCGACCTTTTCATGTGCGCGGTCTCCTACCGGCTTCTGGTCATGGCGCTGCTGGCCCAGCACGGGCGGGACTCGGACTTCGCACGGGCGCTCGGCTCGGACCGGAAGGGCAAGATCTCGCTGCTCCTCTATGTGGCGGCCATGCCGCTTGCCTTTCTGGCGCCGCTCGCCGCACTGATCAGCATTGCCGCCGTGGCGATCATCTGGATCATCCCCGATCGCCGCTTCGCCCATGTCGGCGAACGCTGACGCCAATTCCCTGAAAGCCCTGCCATGACCGTCATCACCTGCATCGACGACCTGAAACGCCTCCACCGCCGGCGCGCGCCCAAGATGTTCTACGACTATTGCGAGTCGGGCAGCTACACCGAACAGACCTTCCGCGAGAACAGCTCCGACTTCGCCGAACTCCGGCTGCGCCAGAAGGTCGCCGTGGACATGTCGGGCCGCACGACCGAGAGCACGATGATCGGCGAGCGGGTCGCCATGCCGGTGGCGCTCGCGCCGGTCGGCATGGCGGGGATGCAGTCGGCCGACGGCGAGATCAAGGCGGCCCGCGCCGCCGAGGCTTTCGGCGTGCCCTTCACCCTGTCCACCATGTCGATCTGCTCGATCGAGGACATCGCCGAACATACGTCGAGGCCGTTCTGGTTCCAGCTTTATGTGATGAAGGACGAGGAGTTCGTGGCCGGCGCCATCGAGCGGGCGAGAAAGGCCGGATGCTCGGCGCTGGTGCTGACGCTCGACCTGCAGATCCTCGGCCAGCGGCACAAGGACATAAAGAACGACCTGACCGCACCGCCACGGCTGACCCTGAAGAACCTGATGAATCTCGCCACGCGGCCGCGCTGGTGCCTTGGCATGGCCGGCACCGGGCGGCACACGTTCCGCAACATCGTCGGTCACGCCAGGGGCGTCGACAGCCTGAATTCGCTGATGAGCTGGACCAACGAACAGTTCGACCCGCAACTGGACTGGGCCAAGATCGCCAGGATACGCGACGCCTGGGGCGGCAAGCTGATCCTGAAAGGCATCCTCGACGAGGACGACGCCCGCCGCGCCGCCGATTTCGGGGCGGATGCGATCCTTGTCTCGAACCACGGCGGGCGCCAGCTTGACGGGGCGCTGTCCACGATCAGGATGCTGCCGCGCATCGTGCGCGCGGTGGGCGACCGCACCGAAGTGTTCCTCGACAGCGGTATCCGTTCGGGCCAGGACATATTGAAGGCGCTGGCGCTTGGCGCGCGCGGCACCTTCATCGGCCGGTCCTACATCTACGGCCTTGGCGCGATGGGACAGGCGGGCGTCGCCAAGGCGCTGGAGATCCTGCACAAGGAGCTGGACACCACGATGGCGCTCTGCGGCGAGCGGTCGGTCGGCGCGCTCGGCCGCCACAACCTCCTGATCCCGGCCGACTTCGAAAGCCGCTACAGCTGAACCCCGGCCCGCCTTGCCTGCCGCGCCAGCACCCTGACCGACAGAAGGATCGTCACCATCACCAGCGCGATCATCGCGAAGGAAACCCGCAGTCCGGCAAGATCGGAGATGCGCCCCATCAGCGTCGGCCCGACGAAAAAGCCGGTAAAGCCGATCATCCAGGCCCGGCTGATGGCATAGCCACGCTGATCGGGCCGCACCAGCCGGCCAAGGATCGAGTTCGCGGAGGGCACCGTCACCGCCACACCCAGCCCCAGAAGGCCGACGCCCGCGATTCCGGCAAGGGCCGAAGGCGCCGCCGCCGTCACCACCGCGCCCACGACCCCCACCGCCGCCGACCAGAAGATCAGCCCAGCCTCGCCCAGCCTCTGGGCCGCGAACTGGCCCGAGAGGCGGCCGACGCCCATCGTCAGGCCCAGCATCATCGGCCCGAAACCGCCGTTGCCGGCCGCGCCGCCCAGTGTCCTCTCGATATGGAGCGCGGAAAAGGCGTCGGCAGCGTTCTCGCTGACGAAGGCGGCAAACAGGATCGCGGCCACCGGCAGCACCGCGGCCCAGATCCCGTCGTGGGCCGCCCCTTCCGGCGCCGGCGGCGCCCCCTGCCAGCCGCGACCCTCGACCGTCAGCGCCGCCAGCCCCAAGAGCACCAGCCCCAACAGGGGAAAGACCGCCTCGGGCGCGACACCCGCGCGGCGCGCCATGCTGACCGCGAGTGCCGAGGCCGCGAACCCGAACGAGAACATCGCATGGTTCAGGTTCATGAGGTGCATTCCGTGCCGCGCCTCCAGCACGGAAATCCTCATGTTCGCCCCCATGTCGAGAACCGAAATCGCGGCCCCCATCGCCAGGACGGCAAGGCCGAGGCTGACGACGCTCGTGATGCACAGGGGCAAGAGCGCCGCCAGCGCCAGGACCATTCCCGCGACCGGCAGCATGGCGCGGCCAAGCCGCGCCGACAGGGCCGGCGCCAGCGCCATCGCCGCGATGCCGCCCACCGCCGACATCATCAGCGTCAGGCCCAGTTCGGAATCGCTGGCGCCGGCCCGGTCCTTGAACACCGGGACAAAGGCCGCGAACCCGCCCCAGAACCCGCCGATCGCGGTCAGCCCGGCCAGGGGCGCCCGCGACACCCGCGCCGCCGTGATGATCGACATTCCTCGTCCTTTCCGCGGGCCGGCCCGCCTCTCATGCCCCCGCCGGGCAGCCCTGTCCGCCGGGAGCCTGCACGCTTCCTCCGGCGGCCGCAAGGCGCGGAAACAGCGCGAGGATCAGCAGGATCACCCCCGCCATCGCGGAAAGCGCCCAGCGAAGTCCGACCATCTGCGACAGAAGGCCAAGCGCGGGCGGACCGAAGAAATAACCCATGTAGCCCAGGGCCGTCGCCCGTGCGATCACCTGCGCGCGGACTTGCGGCGCCGCCAGCCGGCCGACGACGGCAAAGGCCGTCGGCGCCAGCACCGAGCCACCCAGCCCGGTGACGACCAGTCCGCCATAGGCCACGGCCGCATTGGGCGCGAGGCCGACGCAGGCCATGCCCGCCGCCGCGACCACCGCCCCCCAGCGGATCAGCGTGGCCTCGTCGACCCGCGCCACCACCGCCTGCCCGAAGATCCGCCCGACCCCCATCGTCAGCGCCAGGACCGCCGGGCCGAGGCTGCCCTCGCCGCGCGCCGCGCCGAGCGTCCGCTCGATATGCAGCGCCGACCAGTTTTCGGCGGCGTTCTCGCTCATGAAGGCGATCAGCACGATGATGCCGCCCCAGACCGGGACGAGGCCCATCCGCGCCTTCGCGCCCACCTCGCGGGCAAAGCCGTTGATGCCCTGCCCGGCCTCGAGGGCCAGAAGCGACAGGACCGCCACCCCGATCGCCAGGACGCCGAGGATCGGGCCGGGGCCGAAGCCCGCGGTGCGCGCCCAGCCGGTCGCCACCGCTGCCGCGGCATAGCCGAAGGAATAGGCGGCGTGGTTCAGGTTCATCAGGTGGAGGCCCCGCTCCAGCTCGAGCGCGCTGACCCGCGCGGTCATGGTCACGTCGAGAAAGGCGTTCGCCACGCCAACCAGCACCATCGACAGCGCGAACAGTCCCGGCTGTGCGATCCAGCCCGGCAGCAGGAACGTCAGCGCAAAGCCGAGAACGGCCAGCGGCAGCACATGCCGCCCCAAGCGCGGCGCCAGCTTCGGCGCCACCAGCATCGTCGCGACCGCCGCCACCGGCGTCGCCAGAAGAAGCGAGCCGAACCCCGCGTCGCTGACCCCGAGTGCCGCCTTGGTGTCGGGAATCAGCGCGGCATAGGCCCCCCAGAGGACGCCCATTCCGGCAAAGGCAACAAGCGTCGCCCGCGCGACGCCGATCTGGCGCAACATCGTCATGTCAGTCCACCTTTCAGACAGACGCGCCTTGTGCCACGCGGGCCGGGGGGCCGCAATGTCACTCCCGGCACATCCTGTCGCTTTTGCGCTTTCCAAGCCCGCGATTCCCCACTATACGCGCGACCTCGGGCATGCACCCTTGGAGGATGCCCATAACCTGATGGAGACGACTATGGCTGGTAAGATCACCGATCTCATCGCCACGGTACGGACGGGGACAGGCAAGGGGGCCGCCCGTCAATCCCGCCGCGACGGGAACGTACCTGGCATCGTTTATGGCGACGGCAAGGAGCCGGTGGCCATCAACATGAACTACTACTACCTGCTCAAGCAGCTGAAGGCCGGCCGCTTCAAGCAGACGCTCTTCAACCTGAAGGTCGAGGGGCAGGCGGACGCGCATGTCATCTGCCGCAACGTCCAGCGCGACGTGGTCAAGGACCTGCCGACCCACATCGACTTCATGCGCATCCACGACGAGACCCGCATCAACCTGTTCATCCACGTCACCTTCGAGAACCACGAGAAATCGCCGGGGCTGAAGCGCGGCGGTGCGCTGACCATCGTGCGGCCCGAAGTGGAACTGGAAGTGATGGCGGGCGACATCCCCGACCACATCACCGTGGATCTGTCCGGCAAGGACATCGGCGAAGTCATCCACATCAACGACATCCCGCTGCCCGCCGGCGCCAAGCCGACGATCGCGCGGAACTTCGTCATCGCCAACATCGGCGCGCCCTCGGGCTTCGCCGCGGCCGAGGAAGAAGCCCCCGCCGAGGCCTGATCCTCCGGCCGGTGGACAAGACAGGACGCGGGGCCCTTCGGCCCCGCGTTTGCGTTTCGGACCCGGCGCTGGCGCGTTGCAACCCGGTCGCGAAGCCCCTACCCTGCACCCCGCAGAGGGAGCCAGTCCATGCGGCTTTTCGTCGGCCTCGGAAATCCGGGGGCAAAGTACGCGGGCAACCGCCACAACGTCGGCTTCATGGCCCTTGACCGGATCGCCGCCGACCACGGCTTCCCTGCCTTCCGCGCCCGATTCCAGGGCCAGTGCAGCGAGGGCCGTCTTGGCCAGGAACGGGTGATGCTGCTGAAGCCCGAGACCTTCATGAACCTCTCGGGCCAGTCGGTCGGCGAGGCCATGCGCTACCTGAAGCTCGACCCTTCCGACGTTGTGGTGTTTCACGACGAACTGGACCTTGCCCCCTTCAAGGTCCGCCTCAAGGATGGCGGCGGCCATGCCGGGCACAATGGCCTGCGCTCGCTCCATGCCCATATCGGCGAGGCCTACCGCCGGGTGCGCATCGGCATCGGCCATCCCGGCCACAAGGACCGGGTGGCCATCTACGTCCTGTCCGATTTCGCCAAGGCCGAAGTGGCTGGCCTTGACGATCTGCTGACCGGGATTTCCGACGGGGCCGCCGCCCTTGCGACCGATGACGACGTGGCCTTCCTGAACGCGGTCGCCCGCCGCACCGCTCCGCCGCGCCCGTCGACCGGCCGACAGGAGAGCGGCAGGAGAGAAGGCGCAGCCCCCGAGGCCGTTCCGCGCCCCGCGGCCACCGCAGCCGCAAACACCAGCCCGCCCGAGGCGCCGGGTCTTCTGCAACGCCTGGCCGAGAGGTTTCGCAAATGAAGCCGGTACAGTCCGTCAATGTTCTGGGCTCCGCGCTTGCGCCCTGCTCGACCGCGCCGATGACCGGCTTCTTCCGCGACGGGCACTGCAACACCTGCGCCGAGGATCAGGGCAGCCACACCGTCTGCGTGACAGTCACCGCCGAGTTCCTCGCGCTGTCGAAATACCTCGGCAACGATCTCTCGACCCCGCGGCCCGAATACCGCTTTCCCGGCCTGAAGCCCGGCGACCGCTGGTGCCTGTGCGCGGCGCGGTTCCTTCAGGCCCATGCCGAAGGCTGCGCGCCCAGGGTCAACCTTGCCGCGACCCATGCCCGCGCGCTCGAGATCGTGCCGCTCGACCTGTTGCGGGCCTGCGCCGGCTAGATCAGTTTGCAATTTATCTGACGCAGCGCTAGCCCCGTCCGGTCGCCCAAAGCGACCGGGCCGCGCCGGCCCGCCCCCACGGGGCGGCGCGATGGCGCCACCCCGCGGGCCGACGCGGCCCTTGGTTGCGCCCGTGATTCACATATAAAGCAAACAGTTCTAGCCTGACGCCCGACGGGCGGCCTCGGCCATCGGTGCCGGCGGGCCATCGTCCATCAGATCCTCGATGAACAGGCTGAGCAACTGCGGGCGCCCGCTGACCCCGGCCTTGCGGTAGATGGCGTTGGTCTGGGCCTTGACCGTGCCTTCCGCGGTCCTGCGCAGGCTGGCGATTTCGGCGGTGCTCATCCCCTTGATCGCGAACAGCGCCACATCGCGCTCTGAGGGCGTCAGTTCCCAGTTGGTGAAGCGCTCCTCGAGCAGGTCCATGAAGGCCCCCGAGGCGCGGCGCAGCTTTTCCTCGGCGCGCTGACGTTCCTTCCAGAAGCGATGCAGCGCCACCGCGCCAAGCACCACCCCGAGGACGAGGCCGAGCGCGGCGCCGATCTCGATATACTCGCGGGTCTGCCAGGCAATCGGATGCGAGCGGATGCCCAGAACCGAAAACAGGATGTCAGATACGAAAAAGAAGGCGCAGACCGCCTGCACCATCAGGATGGCAAGAACCACAAGACTAGCACGCATGGACTGCCATCCTGCCCGCCGGATCAACGCTCGCCTCAGCCATCATCCGACCCGCCACCACCCGAACCGCCACCCGAACCACCGTGCCCCGACCCGCCGGAACCGCTGCCGCCAGAGCCGCTGCCGCCAGAGCCGCTGCCGCCGGAACCGCCAGAACCGCTGCCCGAACCACCGGAACTGCCGCCAGAGCCGCCCGGCGTCGAACCGGAGCCGTTCGACCCCGAGCTGCTGCTGCCCTTGCCCGAGTTTGACCCGCTGGAACTGTTGTCGTCGGGTTCGGTTGCGTCCAGCGGTTCGGGAACAGATCCCGAGGCAGCGGCGCCTCCCGCCCGCGGCTGCCAGTAGTCGCGCAATATCTCGCCGGTTGCCGGATTGACGATGATTTCCCGATCGAAAGCGCGGTTGTGGGTAACGATCCGCGTCCGGCCCAGCAATGTCCGGCTGACCTCGACATCGACATAGCCCTGATGGGTGAGGTCGGCCAGAATCGCGTCGACCAGGCTGTCCGGCCAGGCCGGACCGGCCAGCAGCACCCCTGCCAGGCCTGCGGCCATCCGCAAATTCCTGATCTTCATCTTTGCGCCCATTCCCCTCGCGGGCTCCGGCCCCGGCAATCAACTATTTGCCAGAACCGGGCCCGCGGCAAGCCATCAGCCGGAATTCCCGCCACCGTGGCCGCTGTTGCCACCTCCGCCGCCGCCGTCATGGCCGGAACTGCCGCCGTGATCGTCGCCGCCGCCATCGTCACTGCCGCCGCGGTCGCCGCCGTTGTCGTCGCCCGGCTCGCTGCCATCGTTGCCGTTGTCGTCGCCCACCTCCGGGCTGTCGTCGAGGCCCGAGGTCTCCGACTTGACCTGACGGCCGGTGGCGTTGTCGATCGTCACCTCGACCTTCTGCGTGCCGTTCGTCGCCTCGATCTTCGACGTCGTTACCCCACGGCTGATCTCGATCTTGGTGAAGCCCTGGCTGGCCAGGGCCTGGGCCGCGGCGTCAACCGCGCTTTGGGCCAGGGCCGCGCTGCCCGTCAGGGCAAGCAGGGCCAGGGCAATGGCTGTCCGTTTCATGTTCCACTCCATCCGTTTCTGTGGCGGGGCGCCCCGGAAGGCGCCCCATGTCCGGTTTCACTTGTGGCCCCGGCCATGATGGCCGCGGTCATCGCCCGCCGGGTCGTCGGCGCCATGGCGGGCCAGGACATCGACCTGGCCGGCAAGCGGCGCGAACATCCTGGTGGCCGATTGGCTGTCCACGGACAGCGGGCTGGCTTGCGCGATGGTGCCAAGGGCAAGAAGGACACCGGAAAGAAGGACAAGGCGTTTCATGTCGTTGCTCCTACATGCAAGCGCCGCTTGTCGACGCAGACACAGGACAGCCGACCGGATCGCCGAAGCAAATTGGCCTGGGGTTTAACCGCCGGGGTCTAAACCCCCAGCCAGTGCGCCTAAACGCAGGTTTATCGGCGCCGCCACCCTGACAGGACGCGCCCGAAAGACCAGGGGCGCGGCCTTTCGACCGCGCCCCTTTTCGAAACTCTGGCAGGCTTACTTGGTGGCGCCGCCATCACCGCCACCGTCACCGCCGCCGTCGCCACCGTGGTCGCCGCCGTCGCCACCGTGGTCGCCGCCGCCGTCACCGCCGCCTTCGCCGCCGCTGTGCTCGCCGTCGCCGCCCTGGTCGCCGCCGTGATCGTCGCCGTTCTCGGCGCCCTGGTCACCACCCTTGTCGTCGCCGTTCTCGGCGCCCTGGTCGCCGCCCTTGCCATCACCGTTCTCGGTGCCCTGGTCGCCGCCCTGGTTGTCGCCGTTCTCGACGCCGCTGCCCTCGGTGCCGCAGCCGCCGTCGGCCGAGCAGCTCTGCTCGGAGCCGGTCTTTCCATCGGAGCCCTGCTTCTGCTCGGCCATCGCATAACCGCCGACCAGCGCCAGCGCCGTCGCCAGGATCAAGGAATATTTCATGGTTTCGTCCTCATCATTTGTGTTCGACAAGTGACAGGTCCGACCGGACGGGCACTTCGCAGAAACCTCTGGATGCCCGGCAGGATCGCTGCCCGATTGCAGACCGCTGCTTGCGACCTGAGGGGAACTTACGGGCAGACCTGCGGCCAGAATATGGTGCCGGGTCCGGGTCGGCGGGAAGGCGCCACGGGGATTTGCCGCCTTTTCCGTCCCATCGCCACAAAATTATTTGGCGACTTGCCCTTAACCCTTGGCAAGAACCCGCCCTTTTTCCGGGGCAGACGCCGGCCGGAGACCCGCGGCTGCCCGGGCCGGGCACGGGGGGGTGCGAATCAATCCGCGGCCCGGGGCGAATCACCCCTGGATCTTCATGTCGAATCCGAGGTGCCTTGCCACCGTGAAGATGTCCTTGTCGCCGCGCCCGCACATGTTCATGACGATGATATGGTCCTTCGGCAGCTTGGGCGCGATCTTCATCACATGGGCCAGCGCATGGCTGGGCTCGAGCGCCGGGATGATCCCTTCCAGCTTGCAGCACAGCTGGAACGCCTCCAGCGCCTCGGCGTCGGTGATGCTGACATACTGCGCGCGTCCGGTGTCGTGCAGCCACGAATGTTCCGGCCCGATGCCGGGATAGTCGAGACCGGCCGAGATCGAGAAGCCTTCGAGGATCTGCCCGTCCGCGTCCTGCAGCAGATAGGTGCGGTTCCCGTGCAGCACACCGGGCCGCCCGCCGGTGAGGGAGGCGCAATGCTGCATCCGCTCGTCCACACCCTTGCCGCCGGCCTCGACGCCGATGATCCGAACCGACTTGTCGTCAAGGAACGGATGGAACAGCCCCATCGCGTTCGACCCGCCGCCAATCGCCGCCACCACCGTGTCGGGCAGGCGGCCCTTGCCTTCCTGTTCCTCAAGCTGCCAGCGCACCTCACGCCCGATGATCGACTGGAAATCCCGCACCATCGCCGGATAGGGATGCGGCCCCGCCACCGTGCCGATGCAGTAGAACGTGTCGCGCACGTTCGTCACCCAGTCGCGCAAGGCGTCGTTCATCGCGTCCTTCAGCGTGCCGCGCCCAGAGGTGACGGGGTGCACCTCGGCCCCGAGCAGCCGCATGCGGAACACGTTCGGTGCCTGCCGCTCGACATCATGCGCGCCCATGTAGACCACGCACTTCAACCCGAACTTGGCGCAGACCGTGGCCGTCGCCACCCCGTGCTGGCCCGCCCCGGTCTCGGCGATGATCCTTGTCTTGCCCATGCGGCGGGCGAGGATGATCTGGCCCAGCACGTTGTTGATCTTGTGGGCGCCGGTGTGGTTCAGCTCGTCGCGCTTCATGTAGACCTTGGCGCCGCCCAGATGCGCCGTCAGCCGCGAGGCGTGATACAGGGGCGAGGGGCGGCCGACGTAGTGCTTCCACAGGTCGTCCATCTCGGCCCAGAAGGTCGGGTCGGTCTTGGCGTGTTCGTACCGCTCTTCAAGGTCGAGGATCAGCGGCATCAGCGTCTCGGAAACGAACCGCCCGCCGAAATCGCCGAAGCGGCCGTTCTCGTCCGGCCCGGTCATGAAGCTGTTGATGAGATCCTCGGCCATGTCACTTCCCCTGTGCGGCGGCGACGAAGGCCGCGATCAGCCCGCTATCCTTGATTCCCGGCGCGGTTTCAACGCCCGACGACACATCGACCTGCCGGGCATTGGTGGACCGCACCGCCAGCGCCACGTTGCCGGGTGTGAGCCCCCCGGCCAGCATCCAGGGCCGCCGCCAGACCCGGCCCAGAAGCAGCGTCCAGTCGAAGGCAAGGCCGTTGCCGCCCGGCAGCGCCGCGCCCTTCGGAGGCTTCGCGTCGACCAGGATCTGGTCGGCCACGCCCTGATAGAGATCCAGCGCTGCAAGGTCGGCGCGTTCGGACAGGCCCACCGCTTTCATCACCGGCAGCCCGTAGCGCGCCTTGACCTCGGCCACCCGCGCCGGGCTTTCCTTCCCGTGCAGCTGCAGCATGTCGAGAGGAACCGCCTCGGTGATCGCGTCCAGCTCGGCATCGGTGGCATCGACGGTCAGGGCCACCTTGGCCACGCCCTGCGGCACCGTCAGGGCAAGCGCGCCGGCGTCGTCCAGCGCCAGATGGCGCGGCGAGCGGGCGAAGAAGACGAACCCGACATAGGCCGCGCCGGCCCGCGCCGCCGCCTCGACATGGGCCGCCTCGCGCAGCCCGCAGATCTTCACACGCGTGTCCATTTTCCCGACTTAAGCCCGGATCGCCCCACTGCATAGCCTTGCGCGGAAAATTCCGGCTCAGCCGCCCTTGGGCTTGCCGTCGAGCAGTGACAGAACCTCGTCGGCGGGGGCCTTCTGCCCGCCCAGCCTGGCCACTTCCCTTTCCAGCCGGCCGACCTGCCGGCGATGGGCCTTCGCATCGCTGCGATGCCGCGACTCGCGCAGCCATTCCCAGACGAAGCCAAGCGCCAGTCCGGCCAGCATCGCCGCGAAGATGACCAGGAACAGCGGCATCTGCAGCCGCCAGCCGATGCCCAGGAAACGGTCCATCTCGGGCGGCAGCAGGCTCAGCACCACCGGTTCGCGGTTGGCCCCGGCAAGGGTCAGAAGCACGATCGCCAGGACCAGCAGGAAGAGATAGCGCGCCCAGCGGATCATCGGTTCCCCGTCACTCGCCGTTCAGGCGGTCGCGCAAGAGCTTGCCGGTCTTGAAGAAGGGCACATGCTTCTGCTCGACGCTGACCGCCTCGCCGGTGCGCGGGTTGCGCCCGGCGCGGGCGTCGCGCTTCTTCACCGAGAAAGCGCCAAACCCGCGCAGTTCCACCCGGTCGCCGCGGGCCATCGCCTCGATGATCTCCTCGAAGATCGTGTTGACGATCCTTTCCACGTCCCGCTGAAACAGGTGCGGGTTCTCGTCTGAAAGCTTCTGAATAAGTTCGGACCGGATCATTCATCCCCCCTGTGACGGCATCATTGTGCCGTCCTCACTTTTCTTCGGGCGGACTATAGGGCCATTTCGGCCGGCGACAAACAGGAAACCCATTGTAAAGGCGCGGTTTTCCCCGTGAATTCGCGGCGGGCCGCGGGCAGGGCGGCTGCCGCACCCCTGTCGCGGCGCAGCAAAAGCCCGCCGCCGTGCAGAAATCGCCCCGCGGCGCGAATCGCCCCCGGGCAAAGCAAGACCCCGTCCGGCGGACCGGGCGGGGTCTGGATCGGCTGTGCCTTGCGCTTACTGCTTGGCCTTCAGCGCGGCACCGAGGATGTCGCCGAGGCTCGCACCGGAATCCGACGAGCCATACTGTTCGACGGCTTCCTTCTCTTCGGCGATCTCGCGCGCCTTGATCGACAGACCCAGCTTGCGGGTCTTCGAATCGACGTTGGTGACGCGGACATCGACGTGATCGCCCTTCTGGAAGCGCTCGGGGCGCTGTTCGGCGCGGTCGCGTGACAGGTCGGACCGGCGGATGAAGGACTTCATGCCGTTGTAGTCCACCTCGATCCCGCCATCCTCGACGGCGGTGACGGTCACGGTGATGACCGAGCCGCGCTTGACCCCGTCGACCGCGTCCGAGAACGTGTCGGCGTCGAGCGACTTGATCGACAGCGAGATGCGCTCCTTCTCGACATCCACTTCGGTGACGGCGGCCTTGACCACGTCGCCCTTGCGGTAGTTCTGGATCGCATCCTCGCCGCGCTGGTCCCAGGACAGGTCCGACAGGTGCACCATGCCGTCGATGTCGTTGTCGAGGCCGACGAACAGACCGAATTCGGTGATGTTCTTGACCTCGCCCTCGATGACCGTGCCTTCCGGGTGGGTCTCGGCGAAGACTTCCCACGGGTTGCGCATGGTCTGCTTCAGGCCCAGCGACACGCGACGCTTGGCGCTGTCAATCTCCAGCACCATGACGTCCACCTCTTGCGAGGTCGAGACGATCTTGCCGGGATGCACGTTCTTCTTGGTCCAGGACATTTCCGAGACGTGCACCAGGCCCTCGACGCCGGCCTCAAGCTCGACGAACGCGCCGTAGTCGGTGATGTTGGTGACGCGCCCGTGGTGGACCGAGCCGATCGGGAAGCGGCTTTCGACCGAATCCCACGGGTCGGACTGGAGCTGCTTCATGCCCAGGCTGATGCGGTGGGTTTCCTTGTTGATCTTGATGACCTGAACCTTGACGGTCTCGCCGATCGACAGGATTTCCGACGGATGGTTGACGCGGCGCCAGGCCATGTCAGTGACATGGAGCAGGCCGTCCACGCCGCCCAGATCGACGAACGCACCATATTCGGTGATGTTCTTGACCACGCCATCCACCACCTGACCCTCGGACAGGCTGCCGATGACCTCGGCGCGCTGCTCGGCGCGGCTCTCCTCGAGGATCGCGCGGCGCGAGACGACGATGTTGCCGCGGCGGCGGTCCATCTTGAGGATCTGGAAGGGCTGCTTCATGCCCATCAGCGGACCGGCGTCGCGCACCGGGCGCACGTCGACCTGGCTGCCGGGAAGGAAGGCGACCGCGCCGCCCAGATCGACCGTGAAGCCGCCCTTGACCCGGCCGAAGATGGCGCCATCGACGCGCTCCTCGGCGGCATAGGCTTTCTCCAGACGGTCCCAGGCTTCCTCGCGGCGGGCCTTCTCGCGGCTGATGACCGCTTCACCGCGGGCGTTCTCCACGCGATCCAGATAGACCTCGACCTCGTCGCCCACGTTGACGTTGGGCTGTTCGCCGGGGTTCGCGAATTCCTTGAGATCGATGCGGCCTTCCATCTTGTAGCCGACATCGATGATGGCCTGGCCCGCCTCGATGGCGATGACCTTGCCCTTGACGACCGAACCCTCTTCGGGGGTATCGATCTCGAAGCTTTCCTTCAGGAGGGCTTCGAATTCGTCCATGGTAGCTTTAGCGCACATGCGTGTTCAGTTCCTTTTCATCGGGTTGTTGCTGGCCAAGCGGTTGGCTCCGCCGGTCTGTGGTTCAAATGCCCAACCGGGCCTCGGCAGCGCCGGACCCGTCGGACCGCGACCGTATAGGCGTGTTTAGGCCTTGCGGCAAGGGTCAATGCGCCGCGCTGGAATCTCCGCAAGTTCCAGCCTGCCCTCGCGGTAACGTCCCCGGATCAGAAGGTCCGACCCCTCGACCTCGGGGTAGTCGGCACTCCAGTCGCGGTAGCGGTCGTTGGTCACGATCTGTGCGCCAAGCCCACGCGCGGACCGCAGGATGAATGCATCGGCTGGCGTGCCCTTCGGGACGACAAGGACGCGGTCCTGGGGCAGATGGAGCCATCGCGCCAGCCGGTGCTCGCCTAAGTATCGCCCTTCAAGCTTGTAGCCCGCATTCGCGTCAAAGACGACCCCGGGGCTGAACCCGCGCGTGGTCAGCTCCCGGAGGACTTCCATCACCGGTTCTATCCGGGCGGTACCGTCCAGCCAGTGCATGACGTTCGACCCATCGACGACAATCCAGCGGGGGTCCGGTCGCCGCCGGAAGATCGGCCAGCCCCAGGCAAGAAAACTGACAGCCGCAAAGGCCAGCGCCGGCAGGATCAGCAGCCGGAAATCTGGAAACATCAGCGCGACCATGGCCTGGACAAGCGCGGTCATGAACAGCAAACGGGCAAGACTCATGGCGCGAACTTGGCAGCGGCCTCAGATTCCCGCAAGTATCCTGCGTCCGAGCTGGAGCGGCACCGGTCCTTGCCCGACCTTGCGCAGCGATCAGGCAGCGACGCCCCGCTCCCGCCCGGTTCGCGACCCGGTGTGGTTGCTCAGCCCGCCGCCACCCCCAACCTCTCCGGCGGAAACCCCACCGCGGCAAAGGCCGCCAGCACCCGCACCTCCAGCCCAGGCGCGCACAGGTCGAGGCAGCGGTCGCGGAAATACCAGGCCAGCATCGCGTCATGGTCGCGCGGCAGGCTCAGCGCACGCGCCAGCGCCGGGGCGAAGTCGGCCTCAGCCACACAGGTCTCGACCAGCCCGGCGAAATCCGACCGGCCGAACAGGATCGCCGGCTTGCGGTGCAGGAACCCCTCGAGCGCCACCGCCGAATTGACCGAGACATTGACCGCCGATCCGGCCAGGAGGTCATGGACATTGGCGTCGGTCGCCTCGATCGCCAGCCCCTCGGCCTGTGCGGCCAGAATCTGGCGGATACCCAGTTCCGGGCTGAGCGGATGGGCCTTGACCAGAACCCGCCTGCCACCAGCGCCAGCGGCCACCGCGCGCAGCACCCCGACGGTCGGCAGATGCTGCTGGCCCCGCCAATGCGCCATCCGCCCCTGCAGGAAGACGGCGATGGCGCCTTCGGGAATCGCGGTCGGCTGCGCCTTCTGGCGATAGCGCGAGTGGCGCGGGCGGGAATAGCGGTCCCGCAGCGCCTCGGCAAAGGCCCCCGCATCCACGACGGCCAGGGGATCGAACGTCTGGCGGCGCAGCGAGCTGTCCGCCAGCACGCCCTCGGGATCGAGGTGCCAGAAATCCGGCAGATAGGCGACCGCGGCGTTCAGCCATCCCGGCCCCCGGCACCAGCCGCTTTCGACGACATGAAGGTCGCCGTCGCCCGCCATCTCGGCCCCCGACATCATCCCCTCATGGCGCTCGTCCACAAGCACGGTTCCGCCGCGCCGCCGGATCATTCCGGCGATCCGGCCATGCAGGGCCAGATGGCCCCGCGCCTCGAAATCGGCGTGGAACTTCGCGGGGATGTGCAGGATCACCCGCGCCGGCACGGCCCGCGCTCCGCCCTGCGCCGGGTCAACGGCCGGCCTCCGCGCCGGGCAGGCGGGCAGCGACCAGCGCGCAGGCCCGCGCCACCGCCTCGTCCGCATCGAGATCGGACGTGTCCAGCACCACCGCGTCCTCCGCCGGGCGCAGGGGGGCGTCGGCCCGCCCCATGTCGCGCCGGTCGCGCTCCTCGACCTCGGCCAGCACCTCGGGATAGGGCCTCGGTCCGGCCTCGCCCCCCAGTTCCAGCCAGCGCCGGCGCGCCCTGACCTCGGCGCTCGCGGTCACGAAAAGCTTCACCTCGGCCTCGGGGCAGATCACCGTGCCGATGTCGCGCCCGTCGAGCACCGCACCGCCCTCGGCCCGCGCGAACCGCCGCTGATAATCGACCAGCGCGGCCCTGACCTCGGGGATCGCCGCCACCCGGCTTGCCGCCTGCCCGGCCTCGAGCGTCCTCAGCCCTTCCGCCGCGAGATCGGCCTCGGACAGCCCCCGCGCCGCCGTAACCGGATCGCCACCCTTCGCCCCCACCGCCCGGTAGAGAAGGCCGGTGTCGAGGTGCGCAAGGCCGAACCGCGCGGCGACCGCGCGCGAAATGGTTCCCTTGCCCGCCGCCGCCGGCCCGTCGATGGCAACCGTGAAGATCATTCCTGCCCCCTTGCCCGCGGCAGGCCATCCCCCCGCCCGCTGGAAAGCTGCCACCGCGGCAAAAGGAAAGTCAAATCCATCCCATGCGCCCGGCGATCGCCTCAGGGGCGCGGCTCGTCGCGCCCGACCTGCGCGCCCAGACCCCGCATCAGATCCTCGAACACCGGAAACGAGGTGGCGATGGGCGAGCCGTCGTCCACCGACACCGGCTTCTTCGCCGCCAGCCCCAGGACGAGGAACGACATGGCGATCCGGTGGTCGATGTGGGTGCGCGCCGTCGCCCCGCCCGGCACGCCACCCGCGCCCATGCCGTGGACGATCAGCGTATCCTCGTCCTCCTCGACCCTGACCCCGCAGGCCTCGAGCCCCCGCGCCATCGCGTCGATCCGGTCGCTTTCCTTGACGCGCAGTTCCTTCACCCCGCGCATCACCGTCGCCCCCTCGGCGCAGGCCGCCACCACTGACAGGACCGGAAACTCGTCGATCATGCTGGCGGCGCGTTCCTTTGGCACCCTGATGCCTTTCAGGCTCGAGAACCGCACCCGCAGGTCGGCGACCGGCTCGCCGCCCTCTTCACGCGGGTTCAGGAACTCGATGTCGGCGCCCATTTCGACCAGGGTCGTGTAGAGACCGTTGCGCGTCGGGTTCTGGCTGACCCCCGGCACCAGCACGTCGGACCCTTCGACGATCAGCGCCGCGCAGACCGGGAACGCCGCCGAGGACGGATCGCGCGGCACCGCCACCACCTGCGGCCTGAGTTCCGGCCGCCCGGTCAGGGTGATGACGCGCCCTTCGCGCCCGTCCTCGACCGCCACCTCGGCGCCAAACCCCCGCAGCATCCGCTCGGAATGGTCGCGCGTCGGCTCCTTCTCGATCACCACCGTCTGGCCCGGCGCGTTCAGTCCGGCCAAGAGCACCGCCGACTTCACCTGCGCCGAGGGCATCGGCACCGCATAGCGCACCGGCACCGGATCGGCGGCGCCCACCAGGGTCATCGGCAGCCGCCCGCCCTGCCGCCCATAGGCCCGCGCCCCGAACAGCGCCAGCGGATCGGTCACCCGCCCCATCGGCCGCTTGCGCAAGGAGGCGTCGCCGGTGAAGGTCGCGGTGATCGGCGAGGTTGCCATGCAGCCCATGATCAGCCGCACCCCGGTGCCCGAGTTGCCGCAGTCGATCACCTCGGCCGGCTCGGCGAACCCGCCGACGCCGACGCCCCTCACCGACCAGCGGCCCGCGCCGTGGCGCACGACTTCGGCGCCAAAGGCGCGCATCGCCGCCGCCGTGTCCAGGACGTCCTGCCCTTCGAGCAGCCCCGTCACCTTCGTTTCGCCCACCGCCAATGCGCCGAGGATCAGCGCCCGGTGCGAGATCGACTTGTCGCCCGGCACCTCGGCCCGGCCCTTCAGCGGCCCCGATCGGCGCGCGGTCATCGGAATGGGTTCACCGTGGCCGGACATCTGGCAACTCCCTTGACATGGCCCCGCCTGATAGCGCACCGGAAAAGGCCGGTCCATGCCATGCTCCGTTCATTGTGGGAAAAATATCCCCCGCGGAGCGTCCCGCCCTCAGAGCCTGCGGAAGGTCAGGTAATGCGGCACCCGCCCCTCGCGCAGCGCCTTCTGCTCGTAGCGGGTCGAGATCCAGTCACCCCACGGCTGGCCGCCCTGCGTGACCAGCGCGAACCCCGCCTTCGGCACCTCCTCGAGCGTCTGGCGCACATAATCGGGAATGTCGGTCGCCACCCGGAACTCCGCCCCCGGCGCCAACACGCGGCACAGCCCCGCCAGATAGTCCGGCGTCACGAAGCGGCGGCGGTGATGGCGGGCCTTCGGCCAGGGATCGGGATAGTTGAGGAAGGCCCTGGCAAAGGCCGCGTCCGGGGCCACGTCGAAGAGGTCGCGGACATCGCCGGGATGCAGCCGCAGGTTCTCCACCCCGGCCGCCCGGATCTTGCCCAGCAGCATGGCGATGCCGTTGACGAACGGCTCGCAGCCGACGATGCCCACCTCCGGGTAGCGCGCCGCCATGTGCACCATGTGCTCGCCGCCGCCGAACCCCACCTCCAGCCACAAGGGCCGGCCGCCAAAAAGGGCCGCCAGATCGACCGGCGCCCGGCGCGGATTCTCCTCGCGGGTGATGCCCTTCAGGCTCAGCCGCCCCAGATCCTCGGCCAGATAGGCCTTCTGGCTGGCGCGCAGCGTCTTGCCATGCACCCGTCCATAGAAGTTCCGCCGCTCCTGAACCTGATCGTTCGTCATACTCTCACCGCACGCCCTTCGGCCCGCCCATTTTCCGTCCACAAGTATCCCGGTGGGGTCCGGGGAGGCAGCGCCTCCCCGGTCTTTGCCGCCTACCCCCGCCCGCGATAGGGCGCCACCCCCTGGTCGGGGATCCACACGCCCTCGGGCGGCGCGCCGGTCTGCCAGAAGACATCGATCGGAATCCCGCCCCTCGGATACCAGTAGGCGCCGATCCTCAGCCACACCGGATCCAGCAAGGCGACCAGCCGCTTGGCGATGTCGATCGAACAATCCTCGTGAAAGGCCCCGTGGTTGCGGAAGGAATGCAGGTAAAGCTTCAGGCTCTTGCTTTCCACCAGCCAGTCCCTCGGCACATAGTCGATGACGATATGGGCGAAATCCGGCTGCCCGGTCATCGGACAGATCGAGGTGAACTCGGGCGCGGTGAAACGCACGACATAAAGCATGCCGGCATGGCCCGCCGGCACCCGCTCCAGCACCGCCGCCTCCGGGCTGGCCGGGGCCTCGGTCGCCCGTCCCAGCTGGGTCAGGCCCGATATGTCGGTCTTGGTCATGGTGCCCCCACGGGTCATCGAAGGATCGCCCATCCTAGTGCGAAGCCCGGACGGGCGAAAGGCGTCATCCGCGCTGAATAAGCGCAAGGCCCAGCGTCATGGCGGCGATGCCCAGCCCGCGCGACAGGTCGATTGGCCGCTGGACGGCGCCGAACAGGCCGAACTGGTCGATGACCGAGGCCGCGACCATCTGGCCCAGCAGCACGCAGAAGATGGCGTTGCCCACCCCGAAGCGCGGCGCCACCCAGGTGACCGACAGCACATAGAAGGCGACGAACAGCCCACCCAGGAACAGGTACCAGGGCTGGCCGGCCAGCCGCGTCATGGTGCCCCCCTGGCCCGAGATCAGAAGCGCCGCAGCGGTGGCCGCCAGGGCCACCAGGAACAGGACGACGCCCGCCGCCACCGGGGCGCCCGAGCGGGCGCCAAGCTGGCTGTTCAGCACCGCGAGGATCGGAATCCCGATCCCGGCCAGCAGCATCTGGACGGCATCCCGCAGGGTCGACGACATCGCTTCCTCCCTTGCCCGCTTCGACAGGCCCCACCGTCAGGGCGGCGGGGTCGCCCTACACCGCCTTCTTCAGCGCCTCGACCAGATCGGTCTTTTCCCAGCTGAAGCCGCCGTCGGCCTCGGGCGCGCGGCCGAAGTGGCCGTAGGCGGCGGTGCGCTGGTAGATCGGCCGGTTCAGGCCCAGATGGGTGCGGATGCCGCGCGGGGTCAGATCCATGACCCTGGCGATCGCTGTCTCGATCTGGGCCTCGGGCACCGCGCCGGTGCCATAGGTGTCGGCGTAGATCGCCAGCGGCTTGGCCACCCCGATCGCGTAGGCGACCTGGATCACGCAGCGCCGCGCCAGGCCCGCCGCCACCACGTTCTTGGCAAGGTAGCGCGCGGCATAGGCGGCCGAACGGTCGACCTTGGTCGGATCCTTGCCGCTGAACGCGCCGCCGCCATGCGGGGCGGCCCCGCCATAGGTATCGACGATGATCTTGCGGCCGGTGAGGCCGGCGTCTCCGTCCGGCCCGCCGATCACGAAGGTTCCGGTCGGGTTGACCCACCATTCCGTGCGGTCGGTCAGCCAGCCCGCGGGCAGAACCTCGCGGATATAGGGCTCGACGATGGCGCGGATGTCGGCGCTGGTCTGGCTTTCGTGGGCATGCTGGGTCGACAGGACCAGCGAAGTCACCTCGACCGGCTTGCCATCCTCGTAGCGCAGCGACAGCTGCGACTTGGCGTCGGGGCGCAGGGTCGGCTCCTGGCCCGACTTGCGCGCCTCCGACAGCCGGCGCAGGATCGCGTGGGCATACTGGATCGGTGCCGGCATCAGCTCGGGCGTCTCGTCGGTGGCGTAGCCGAACATGATTCCCTGGTCGCCGGCCCCGTCCTTGTCGACGCCCTGGGCGATATGGGCGGACTGCGGGTGCAGATAGTTGGCGACCTCGACGGTGTTCCAGTGGAACTTGTCCTGCTCATAGCCGATGTCGCGCACGCAGTCGCGCACGATGCTGTCGATCTTGCCCAGATAATGGTGCAGCCGGTCCCGGTCGCTCAGCCCGACCTCGCCGCCGACGACGACGCGGTTGGTGGTGGCGAAGGTCTCGCAGGCGACGCGCGCGGTCGGCTCCTCGGCCAGGAAGGCATCGAGGACGGCATCGGAAATGCGGTCGCAGACCTTGTCCGGGTGCCCCTCCGAAACCGACTCGGAGGTGAAGATATAGTTCTGACGGGACATGAAAGTGCTCCATTGGGGTTACCCCGCCACGCCAGGAAGCCGTTGTGGCGGTTCTGCGCCGTCGGTACAGCGCAATCAGGCCGCGGTCAATCGGTGCGGCGGCGGCGCAGACCCACCGCCAGCAGACCCAGCGCCAGCAGCACCGCCACCGGCCAGTCGCCCCAGCGCGCGTAAAGGGTCGGCGGCAGCGCGGCGGGAACATCCAGGTCGATCCAGCCCTCGCGGTTCAGGCCGATCTGCCCCAGCACCCGGCCCTTGGCGTCGAACCCGGCGGTGATCCCGGTGTTGGCGGCGCGCAAGAGCGGCAGCCCCTGTTCGATCGCCCTCAGCCGCGCCTGTGCAAGATGCTGCCAGGGACCGGCGAGATTGCCGAACCAGCTGTCGTTCGTCACCTGCAAGATCCAGTCGGCCCGCACAGGCACCCGCAGGTCCTGGGGAAAGACCGCCTCGTAGCAGATCAGCGGAAGCACCTTCCCCGCCCGCCCCAGATCGAGGATCGCCGGTCCCGGCCCGGCGCTGTAGCCATTGCCGGCCTGCGCGGCAAAGGCCTTGACCCCGAAGGCCATCGCCAGGTCGCCCAAGGGAACATATTCCCCGAACGGCACCAGATGATGCTTGTCATAGACGGCGGCCAGCTGTCCCGCCGCATCGGTCACCGCCAGCGAGTTGAAATAGCGCGTCCCCTCCGCCCGCTGGATGCCAAGCGCAAGGGGCACGCCGCCCGCCGCCGCCGTCGCATCGGCCAGAAGCTGGCCGGAATCGCCCAGAAGGTAGGGCACGGAGGTCTCGGGCCAGACGATCAGGTTCAGCGGCCGGTCCTGCGGCGCGGCCGTGGCGCGCATCATCCGGTCGATGAACTCGTCCCACATGCCCGGCAGCCATTTCAGCGCCTGGGTGGCGTTGGGCTGCACCAGCCGCACCCGGATCGGCGGATCGCGCGGTGCCTCGGTCTGCGCCAGCCGCCAGGCTCCGGCGGCCCAGACCGCCGCGACCAGACCCGCCGCCGCCAGCGCCGTTGCCGGTCGCGCGCGCCGCGCCAATGCCAGCCCCAGCGCCGCCAGCACCGTCAGCACCGACAGCCCCACCGGCCCGGTGAACGCCGCCGCCTGCGCCACCGGGGTGCCGATCCAGACATGGCCGAGAAGCGCCCAGGGAAAGCCGGTCAGCACATAGCCGCGCAAGAGGTCGGTTGCCGCCAGCCCCAGCGCGAATCCCGCCGCCCGCCCGGCAGGCGACCGGCCGAGGCCCGCGATCCCCGCCGCCAGAAGCCAGAACAGAGCCATCCCCCCGGCCATGAAGACCAGCGCGAAAGGCGCCATCCAGCCGTCGCGCGGCGCATCGACCATGAAGGGTTCGACGATCCAGAACAGGCTTGCGGCGAAATAGCCCGCCCCCGCCGTCCAGCCCTGCCAGAGCCGCCCGCGCGGATCGCGCGCCTGCGCCACCCGGCGGATCAAGAGCGCCAGCGCCGCCAGCGTCATCCACCAGTATCCCAATGGCGCCTGGCCGGCGGCGGCCAGTGCGCCAAGGCCGGCGGGCACCAGGCCCGACCGTCCGGCGGCGGCCAGTCGCCGCATCACGCCGCGGGCTGCGGCAGGCGCACCCGCAGCCGCTTGATCCGGCGCGGGTCGGCGTCGACGATCTCGAACTCGGCGCCGCTGTCGTGGCGGATCACCTCGCCCCGTGCCGGGACCCGGCCGGTCAGCATGAACACCAGCCCGCCCAGCGTGTCGACTTCCTCGTCTTCCTCGGGCGCGGCCAGCTTCAGGCCGATCTCGGCCTCGAAGTCCGTCAGGGGTGCGCGGGCCTGGGCCAGATACTGCCCAGGCTTCTCCTGCACCCACAGGCGATCCTCGGCCTCGTCATGCTCGTCGGCGATCTCGCCGATCACCTGTTCGATCAGGTCCTCGATCGTCACCAGCCCGTCGACCCCGCCATATTCGTCGATGACCAACGCCATGTGGATATGTTCGTTCTGCATCTTTTGCAGCAGCACCCCGATCGGCATCGAGGGCGGGGCATAGAGAAGCGGGCGCAACAGCTTGCGCAGGCTGAAGCGCGGCTTGGTCTCGGCAAAGGCGTGCTGAAGCGCCAGATCCTTCAGGTGGACAAGCCCCAGGGGGCTGTCGAGCGTGCCCTTGAACACCGGCAGCCGCGAAAAGCCGCTGTCGCGGAAGGTGGCGACCAGATCGTCCATCTTGATCGTCACCGGGACCGCGATGATCTCGACCCGCGGAATCGCCACGTCGTCGACGCGCATCCGCCGCAGGTTGCCCATGCCCGGCAGGCCGGCCGCGCCGGGGGCCTCGGCGGGAACCGGGGCGTCCTCGCCGCCCTCCGCCCCTGCCGCTGGGGAAAAGGCGCTGAAAAGCCTGCCCAATATCCCGCGCTGCTGGCTGCTACTGTCCGACGACTCCGACATGTCCGTGTCGGTCGTGGCATCATCCGACTTTTCACCCATTGGGTCCGCCTGTCACCTTCCTGCCGTCAAGCTGTCCGTCATTCATAGGGATTCGCAAGACCCATACCGGCCAGGATCCGGATCTCCAGCCCCTCCATCAGCGCCGCGTCGCCGTCGCGCACATGGTCGTAGCCCAGAAGGTGAAGGGTGCCGTGCACCAGAAGATGCGTCACATGGTCGCCCAGCGCCTTGCCCTGTTCGTCCGCCTCGCGCTCGCAGGTCTCCCAGGCGATGGCGATGTCACCCAGTTCCTCGGGCATCCCCTCCGGCCCGGCGCGCGGGTGCGCCGGCTGGCCGCCATCGTCTGCGGCGGCGCGCTCGGCCGAGGGCCATGACAAGACGTTGGTCGGCTGCGGCTTGCCGCGGAAATCCTCGTTCAGGTCGGCAATCCGGCGGTCGTCGCAGCCCAGAAGGCTGATCTCGAATCCGTCCGCCGGCACACCCGCCCCGGCCAGCGCCGCCCGCGCGGCGGCTTCGGCCAGTGCCTCGAGGTCCAGCGCCTGCCAGCGCGGGTCTTCGATCAATGTGTCAACCAGCGGCTCCATCGTCGCGGTCATAGGCTTCGATGATGCGCGCGACAAGAGGATGGCGCACCACGTCCTTGGCGGTGAAGTAGTTGAAGCTGATCCCCTTCACCCCGTCGAGGATGCGCTCGGCGTCGATCAGCCCTGACGTGCTGCCGCGCGGCAGGTCGACCTGACTGCGGTCGCCGGTGACGACCATGCGGCTGCCCTCGCCCAGGCGGGTCAGGAACATCTTCATCTGCATGGTCGTGGCGTTCTGCGCCTCGTCGAGGACGACAAAGGCATTCGACAGTGTCCGCCCGCGCATGAAGGCAAGGGGCGCGATCTCGATCCGCTTTTCGGCGATCAGTTTCTCGACCTGCTTGGCCGGCAGGAAATCGTTCAGCGCGTCATACAGCGGCTGCATGTAGGGATCGACCTTCTCCTTCATGTCGCCGGGAAGGAACCCCAGCCGCTCGCCGGCCTCGACCGCCGGGCGCGACAGCACGATCCGGTCGACATGGCCGCCGATCAGCATGGTCACGCCGACCGCGACCGCCAGATAGGTCTTGCCGGTGCCCGCCGGGCCGATGCCGAAGGCCATCTCGTTCTGGAACAGGTTCTTCACATAGGCCTTCTGCGCCTCGGTCCGGGGCTCCACCTGCTTTTTCCGGGTGCGGATCTCGATCCGCCCTGCCGCGAACATCTCCAACTGCTCGTCCAGGCTGACCGGCGCGGGGGCGCCCGCGTCGCCCATCATCCGTATCGCGCCGTCGATCTCGCCCGCGTCGATCTGCCGCCCGGTTTCCAGACGCCCGTAAAGCTGCTGGAGCACCGCCGCCGCCTGCCCGCGCGACGCCGCCGGCCCGACCAGCGCCAGATGATTGCCCCGCCTGAGGATGTGGATGCCCAACTGATGTTCGATCTGCGCCAGGTTGCGGTCGAACTCGCCGCACAGGTCTATCAGCAGACGATTGTCGGGAAATTCCAGAAGAGTCTCGTGATGATCTTCGGGATGCGGCGGCGGGGTCAAGGCGCTGATGCCCAACAAACTCTCCTGTGCAGAGGTCCTGGGGCCGATGGTGCCCGTGCTGGCCCCCCAAAGCAAGGGCCGAGTTCCCGCCGCCCGAAAACGTGCGCCCCGCTGCCGCCGCAGGGCCACAATCGCCGGTTTCAGGGGCGGGTTCCGATGCGATGCTGCAACAATGCCGCAAAGGCCGCGAGTCGCGCGGCATAGCGGCCACGCAACCGGCTGCGCCCCAGCTTCAGCGTCTGCAGCAGCACCCGCGCCGTCAGGCTTTTCGGCCTGACCTCGAGATCGGCCCACAGCCGCGTGCTCTGGCGCGACAGCGCCGTCAGGCTGAGGATCGCGCGATACTCGAAGCCGCTGCTGCGGCCGCACAGCACCATCCGGCGCGGGTGGTCCAGCTCCTCGATCCGGCTGGTGGCCTCGCGCAGGCGACCGCGGAAGGGAAACTCGATCTGCCATTCGGCCCCCGGCCGCAGGCTCCCTTGCCCGTCCAGCCGTTCCAGGCTGACGCCGTGGCGCAGGGACAGGCGCTCGAAATAGCCAAGGTCGGTCAGCGCGCCGAACACGTCCGGCGCGGCGGCCTCGATGTCGGCGCTCTCAACCAGCCGCATGACACCCCCCTTGGTCCCGTCAGGGCTTCATCGCGCTAGGCGGCCCGGTCCGCAAGCCAGCATTTCATCAGGTGGCCTGCAATCGCCCCCCGGCGCGGGTGGCGGATCGCAGGATGACGGCCGGCAAACACCTCGGCCAGCTCCTCACGCGTCAGCCACAGGGCCTGCTCGATCTCGGCAGGGTCGGGGCGGATCTCGTCCGAGAGGGCCTCGGCCGCGCAGCCGATCATCAGCGAGGCGGGGAAGGGCCAGGGCTGGCTGGCCAGATAGCGCACCCGGCCGACAAGGACCCCGGTTTCCTCGGCCACCTCCCGGCGTACCGCGCCCTCGATCGTCTCGCCCGGCTCCATGAACCCCGCCAGCAGCGAGAACATCCCTTCGGGCCAGCCCGGAGAACGCCCGAGCAAGAGCCGATTGCCGCGCGTCACCAGCATGATGACGACCGGATCGGTGCGGGGGAAATGGTGGGCGCCGCAGGCCGGACAGGTCCGCTGCCAGCCGCCGGCGGTGATACGGCTTGGGCTGCCGCAGCAGGCGCAATGGCCGTGGGTGGCGTGCCAGCCCGTCAGTGCCCGGGCCGTCGCCAGCACCTCGGCATCGCCCGGATCAAGAAGGCCGAGCAGCGCCCTAAGCTCGACAAAGGCCGCGTCCCCGCCGATCAGCGGGTGCGGCCAGGCGCGGTCGTCGGCGAACCCGGGCCGGTCACGCATCTCGCCGCCCGCCTCGCTGCCGGCCCAGTCGGGAATCGTGGCGCAAAACAGCGCCGCGCCGCCGCTCAGCCCCAGGAACAGCCGCTCGCCCACACCGGCAAACAGCGGGTGCGCAGCCGGCAGGAGCCCCGCCCTATCCCCGCGAAACAGCGGTCGGCCCCGCCAGAGCGGCAGGCACATGGCCCCTTCGCCGCCCCAGAGAGCCGCCAGCGCCGCCGGATCGTTTCGCATCCCGCCGGCGCGGTCCAGACCGCTTGCCGCGAAGGTTACCGCCGGATCGCCATGCATCGTCCACCTGTCCTGCCGCGCCCGCCAAACATAACCGATGGCGCAGCCGGGGCCAGAGGTGTTGCAGGCACAACCACAAGACGAAAAATGATTGCGCCCACCGATCACAAGATGGGCATCGGACCTTGTCCCGGCTACGATCGGACCCAGGCGGCGGCCCGGTCCGGCCGCGCGCCCGCGGGGAACGGCAGACGTGGAACAGGGCGACGAAGACAGGATCGCACGGCCGGAAGCCCCGGCGGGGCGCTTCCATTTGCGGCTGATGGCGACGACCGACCTGCACGCGCGCCTCCTGCCCTACTGCTATGCGCAGGACCGGCCGCTGCCCTCGGTCGGGCTGGCGCGCACCGCCACCCTGATCAGGACTGCAAGGGCCGAGGCCGAGAACGCGCTTCTCCTCGACAATGGCGACTTCCTCGAAGGCGACCTTCTGGGCGAGCGCCAGCGGCTTGGCGGCCGCGGTCCGCTTGCCGCCTGCCATCCGGTGATCGCGGCGATGAACCTTGCGGGCTATGACGCCGCGACGATCGGCAACCACGACTTCAGCTTCGGGGTCGAGTTCCTGGCCCGCGCGATAGGCGGCGCGTCCTTTCCGGTGGTCTCGGCCAATGCCCTTCGCCATCGCGGCGCCGATCCGCATGGCGACCATCCCTTCCTGCCGCCGGTCGCGCTCCTCCGGCGCCGGCTGGTGAACCGGGCCGGGCAGGAGGCCGCGATCGCCGTCGGCGTCATCGGCCTTCTGCCGCCGCAGGTCGAACAGTGGGAGCGCCGCGCCCTGGCCGGCCGCATCGTCACCCGCGACATCCTCGAGACCGCCTGCCACTGGGTGCCGCGGCTGAGGGAGATGGGCGCCGATCTGGTCGTGGCCCTTTGTCATTCCGGCATCGGCGACGGCGCGGCCCGGCCCGGCCTCGAGAACGCCGCGGTTCCGCTGGCCGCCCTTCCGGGGATCGACGCGGTCATCGCCGGCCACACCCACGGCCTCTTTCCGTCGCCGGATGCCGGCATTCCGCCCGGTCTGGACCCGGCCATCGACCCGGTGCGGGGCAGCCTGCACGGCAAGCCCGCGGTGATGGCCGGACACTGGGGATCGCACCTGGGACTGATCGACCTGACCCTCGACCGCGCGGCGGACGGCTGGCGCGTCACCGGCTTCGCCACCAGCCTGCGCGCCATCGCCGCACCCGCAGCCGGCTACCGGATCCGGGCGCTGGTCGCCACCGATCCCGGCCTGCGCAGCCTTCTCCGCCAGAGCCACAGGGATACCCTGCGCGCCATCCGCCGGCCGGTCGGCCACAGCCCGCGCCCGTTGCACAGCTACTTCGCGCGGATCGAGCCGTCCGCCGCCCTTTCCCTGATCCACGCGGCGCAACTGTCGTGGCTGGACCGCGCGGCACAGGGCGGCCCCCACGCCCACCTGCCGCGCGTTTCGGCGGCCAGCCCGGTCAAGTCGGGCGGGCGCGGCGGCCCGGCCTTCTTCACCGACATTCCGGCGGGCGAGCTGGCGCTGCGCCACATCAGCGACCTTTACGCCTTTCCCAACACCGCCTGCGCCGTCCTTGCCACCGGCGCCACGCTGCGCAACTGGCTCGAACGGTCCGCAGCCCAGTTCGCCCGCCTGACCGCGGGTGTGACCGACCAGCCCCTCTTCGACCCCGCCATGCCTGCCTACAATTTCGACACGATCGCCGGCCTGAGCTATGCGATCGACCTCATGGCTGCGCCCCGCTTCGCCGCGGACGGCCAGCCCCTTCCGGGCGCAGAGGGCCGCATCCGCGATCTGGCCTTCGACGGCGCGCCGCTGGACGACGCGACAACGTTCCTGGTCGCCACCAACAATTACCGCGCCACCGGCGGCGGCGGCTTTCCCGGCCTCGGATCCGGCGCCCCGGCGATCGACAGCGCCGCCTGCCTGCGCGACATCCTTCATGCCCACATTGCCGCCGGCGGCGCGGCCGGGCCTGCGGCGGCGGCCCCTTCCTGGCGCCTGTTGCCGCTGCCCCCGGGGACCGCCGCCTGGTTCGACACCGGCCCCGCCGCCACGGCCCACCTGCACGAACTGACCGAGACCCCGGCCCGCCCTCTCGGCTCCGCCGCCGAGGGCTTCCTGCGCTGCCGGATCGGCGGCTAGATGTTTGATCCCACGGTTTGATGGTGCGATCCTTTCGTCAGAATGGAAGGATGCCCTATGGGACAAGTTCGTCACGGCAGCGCCACGACCACGCACGCTGTCCGAGCAGCAATACAGCGATCGCAGGCTTCGCTCGCGCAGTTGAGCCGTGAGTTGGGGATCAACCCGAAGACGGTCGCCAAGTGGCGGAAGCGCGAGACCGTGGAGGATCGCAAGACCGGTCCGCAGGAGCCGCGGTCCACTGTCTTGACCGAAGCCGAGGAGGCAATGGTGGTTGCCTTCCGGCGTCACACGCTGTTGCCGCTGGACGATTGCCTCTATGCGCTGCAGCCGACAATCCCGCACCTGACGCGGTCGGCATTGCATCGCTGCCTGCAACGTCATGGCATCTCTCGGCTACCGGACGTCGGGGGCGACAAACCCAAACGGCAGCGGTTCAAACGCTACCCCATCGGCTTCTTTCACATCGACATCGCGGAAGTGCAGACGGCGGAAGGCAAGCTCTACCTCTTCGTGGCCATCGACCGGACCAGCAAGTTCGCCGTCGCCCAACTCGTTGAAAAGGCCGACAGGCGCACCGCCTGGGAGTTCCTGCAGCACATGCTCGAAGCGGTCCCCTACCAAGCCCATACCATCCTGACCGACAACGGCATCCAGTTCGCCGAGCAGCCGCGGAACCGGAACACCATCTACTCCCGGCCGATGCGCTTCGACATGATCTGCGAGGCCAACGGGATCGAGCATCGCCTGACCAAGCCCAATCACCCGTGGACCAACGGCCAGGTCGAGCGGATGAACCGCACGATCAAGGAGGCAACGGTAAAGCGCTACCACTACGACGACCATGACCAGCTGCGCAGCCACCTCGCCGACTTCCTCGCAGCCTACAACTTCGCGCGCCGGCTCAAGACTCTCAGCGGCCTCACCCCATACGAATACATCTGCAAAATCTGGACTTCAGAGCCAGATCGATTCATCCTCGACCCGATCCACCAGATGCCGGGACTGAACAGCTAGACGCCGCCACACCCCATCGCGCCTCCCATCGCGCCTGTTGCATTTCCCGCCGGATCACCCTATGTCCGCCCCCGAGAGGTTGGCGCGGGCAGGCGCCTCGCCAACCCGGTCAGGTCCGGAAGGAAGCAGCCGTAACGAGCCCCGCTTGGGTCGTTGTCCAGCCTCTCACCTTTCCCCGCCCCGTCCTGTGCCGCCGGACTCAGCCCGACCAGGCGGCACCCGCGCCTCCGGCGAGAAATCCGTCCGAGAGCCGGTGGCCGGGAAGCAGCGCCCGCAGCGTGCCCTCGGCCTCGCCCGCTGTCCGCCGTCCGGCCAGCGCCTCGGCATACTCGGTGCAGACGGCGGCGAAATCGCCGGAATGGGGCGACAGGCGCAGGCTGCCCACTCCGGCATTGGCCAGCGGCCCGAGCCAGCGCAGGGCGCTGGCGGTGGTCTGGCTCAGCGTCTGGACCCCGTTCACGGTCAGGAACCGCTGCCCGTCCAGCGTGTCGACGTCGCGCCCGTCGGCATCCTCGCCGCAGACGAACTGGCAACTGTCCTTGGCCCGGTCGTGAAGGCGCGCATGATAGCAGCGCCCCGAGATCGCCAGGGGCACCCTTCCGTGGCCCCAGACCTCGACGGCGACTCCTTCGGCGCGCCCGGCCTCGGCGAGGACCGCGACCGAAGCCAGCGGCAGTTCCGGCGGCAGGCAGATGCGCCGCGCGCCCCTTCCGGCCAGCCAGCGCAGGGTGCCCTCGTTGTAGACATTGACCATCGGACCGACCCAGAAGGATGCCCCCTCCGGCACGAGGCGCAGCGCCGAAAGGTCGTTGACCTCGACCGGCAGGCCCATGTCCATCAGGTCGGCGGTCAGGCGCCGCTCGCGCTTCAGGGTGATGAGGGCGAGCGTGGTCAGCGCCACATCCTTGCCCGCCTGGCGCAGCCGGTCGATGGCCAGAGGGATTTCGCCCTGCCAGAAGGGCAGCCGCTTCGAGCAGACCCACTCGCCGATCACCACCCGTGCGACCGGTGCTGCGGACATCCGCTCGTAGAAGTCGCGCACCCCGGCCGCGGGCCAGAAGAAGGGGTTGGGTCCGACCGTCAGGTCGATCGCGGCCGGGCCGACGGCATTGTGGGCCATGTCCTACCTCCAGGTCTTGGCATAGGCGCCGGTGGTCGCTGCCTGGCCCTCGGTCAGGCCCAGAAGGGCGGCCTCGGGCAGGGGGCGCCCCGCCGCGACCGCCTCGACCGCGGCGCGGAAATTCCTCACTACCTCGGCGACATAGGCGCGGCTGCGCTGGCGGCCCTCGATCTTCAGCGCCGACACCCCGGCCCTGGCCAGCGCCGGGATCACCCGCGTGGCATCAAGGCTGACCGGATCCTCGAAGATATGGCCGGTCTGCTCGCCCGAGGTGAAGCAGCCCTTGCAGAGCGTCGGGTAGGGCGCGGGCTGACCCTTCGGCGTGCGGTGGATGGTGAAGCCGCCGAGCCGGGCCACGGTCTCGCCCGCTTCCCCGGAATAGGCGACGTGACTGGCCGGCGAGCAGACGCCGTTCATGTTGGGCGACTGGCCGGTGGCATAGGACGACAGAGAACAGCGCCCCTCGGCCATCACGCACAGGCCGCCGAAGACGAAGACCTCGGTCTCCACGTCGATCTCGCGGTTGATGGCGGCGATCTCCTCGACGGTCAGGACGCGCGGCAGGACGACGCGGCGGACGCCGAAGGCCTCGGCATAGAGGTTGATCGCATCGGGGTTGGCGGCGGCGGCCTGGACCGACAGGTGCAGGCGCTGGCCGGGATGGCGGTCGGCGGCGTGGGCCAAGAGCCCCGGGTCGGCCAGGATCAGCGCGTCGGCCCCGGCGTGCGAGGCGTCGGCGACCGCACGGTGCCAGATCGCCTCGTCGCCGGCGCGCGGAAAGGTGTTGATGGCAACCAGAACCTTGACGCCGCGGACATGGGCATGGGCGATGCCCTCGGCCATCTCCTCGCGGCTGAAGTTCAGGCCGGGGAAGTTGCGCGCGTTGGTCTCGTCGGCAAAACCGCAATAGACGGCATGGGCGCCGGCCTCGACCGCGGCGCGGAGCGCGGCCGGGGTGCCAGCCGGGCAGACCAGTTCCATCACCATGCCCGTCCCTCCTCTGCGACCCGGCGCAGCCGGTAGCCGGTCAACCGTTCGGCAAGGCCCGCGAACCGGACCAGCGGTGCCGCCGGGCAGCCGCCGATCGCGGCAAGTTCGGCGCTCAGGTCCAGTTCGGCATCGTCCAGCGCATTGCGCAGGGCAAGGACCGCGCCGGTATCGCCCTCGATCGCCAGGTCGCCCGAGAAGAACAGCGCATCACCGTCCGCCGCCCCGTGCAGCATGGCCAGAAAGGCAGCCAGCAACCCGGTGATCCGGGCATCATGGGCGGGCGGGCGGCTGCGCCGGTGCGCGGTCATCCGGCCCTCCTCGGGGTGCAGCAGCAAGAGGACGGGCGCATCGGTCACATCCATCAGCACGCGCGCCCGCGCATGGGGGCCGAGTCGGCGAAGGATTCCGGGATGGCGGGCCGTCAGGCGCCGCGTCAGCGCCGTCAGCGCCAAGGACAGGGGAGTGAGCGGCAGCGGCCGGGCGGCAAGGGCCAGCGCGCGCGGCAAGCGGGGCATTGCGGTCATCTGCACCTCCGGGGTGGTGCCCTTGCTACGCCACCCTCGCCGCCCCCGAATTGATTTATATCAAGATCAGCCACCGGACCGGCTGCTACACAGGCGCCAGACTCGGAGTCCCGCCATTCGCAGCCTGCCCGCCTTCCCCGACCTGCGCGCCCTCCTCGGCTGGTCCGAGGCCCGGGGCGACCTCCTGCGCCTGTCCGACCGGGTTGCGGTCCGCCACGAGATGACGGCCGTGCAGCTGGCGGCCCTGCGGGCAGGCGGGCCGATCCTGCGCTTTGACGCGGCCGTGGCCGACGATGGGGGCGCCGCTACCATGCCGGTCATCGCCAACCTGTTCGGCACAAGGGCGCGGGTCGCGGCGGGCCTTGGGCTGGCGCCCGGCGACGTTGCGGCCTTCGGCGAGTTCCTGGCGGCGCTGCGCAGCCCCGCGCCGGTGGCTGGCGCCCGCGACGCTCTGTCGCGCTGGCCGATGCTGAAGGCGGCGCTGGCCACCCGGCCCCGGCTGGTCAGCCGCGCCCCGGTCCAGGAGGTCGGCGCCGGACCCGACCTGTCGGCCCTGCCGGTGCAGACCCCCTGGCCTGGCGATGCCGGGCCCCTGGTCACCTGGCCGGTCGTCGTCACCCGCCCGCAGGGGTCCGAGCCACCGCAGACGGCGGCCTACAACCTCGGCGTCTACCGCGCACAGGTGATCGGCCGCGACCGGCTGATCCTGCGCTGGCTTGCCCACCGCGGCGGCGCGGCCCACGCCCGCACCTGGGCGCGGGCGGGGCAGGCGATGCCGGTGGCGATCGCGCTTGGCGCCGATCCCGCGACGCTGCTTGCCGCAGCGCTGCCCCTGCCCGAAACCCTGTCCGAGGTGGCCTTTTCCGGCGTCCTGCGCGGCGCGCGGACCGAGCTGACCGCCGCGCGGACCGTCCCCCTTCTGGTCCCCGCGCGGTCTGAGATCGTGATCGAGGGCTGGGTCCACCCCGGCGACATGGCGCCGGAAGGCCCGTTCGGCGACCACACCGGCTATTACAACGCCGCCGAACCCTTCCCGGTCATGCGGGTCAGCGCCGTGACCCACCGGCGCGACCCCCTGTATCTGACCACCGTGACCGGGCGCCCGCCGGACGAGCCTTCGGTCATCGCCGAGGTCTTCAACGACCTCGCCCTGCCGGTGATCCGCACCCAGATCCCCGAGGTGCGCGACCTGTGGCTGCCGCCCGCCGCCTGTTCCTACCGCATCGCCGTCGTGCAGATCGCCAAGCGCTATCCCGGCCAGGCCCGGCGGGTGATGATGGCGCTCTGGGGGATGCTGCCGCAGTTTTCCTATACCAAGCTGATCGTCACCGTGGACGACGACATCGACGCGCGCAACTGGGACGACATCGCCTGGGCGATCGCCACGCGCATGGACCCGGCGCGCGACCTGATGGTGATCGACGACACGCCGATGGACTATCTCGACTTCGCCTCGCCGCGCGAGGGGCTGGCCGGCAAGCTGGGGGTCGACGCCACGACCAAGATCGGCGCGGAAACCGCGCGCGACTGGGGCCAGGTCATGGCGCTTGATCCGGCGCACGAGGCGCGCGCCGCCGAAATCCTGGCGCGCCACCTGCCAGCGAGGGCGGCATGAGCGCGCGGGTGGTTCTCGGGGTTTCCGGCGCGTCGGGCGCCGTCCTCGCACTCGAATGCGCGCGGGCGCTGGCACGGGCGGGCGCGACGAGCGAGCTTGTCCTGTCGGCGATGGCCGAACGGACACTGGCACTGGAGATCGGAGCCGGCGCGCGCGATGAGCTGGCCGGCCTTTGCCAGCGAATCCACCCGGTGACCGACCTCGGCGCCGCCATCGCCTCGGGCTCCTGTCCGGTCGCCGGGATGATCGTCGCGCCCTGTTCGATGCGCAGCCTCGCGGCCATCGCCCAGGGGTTCGACGACAACCTCCTGACCCGCGCCGCCGGCGTCCAGCTGAAGGAACGCCGGCCGCTGGTCCTGCTGGCGCGCGAGGCGCCGCTGACGCTCGCCCACCTGCGCAACATGACCGCCGCGACCGAGATGGGCGCCGTCATCCTGCCGCCGGTTCCCGCCTTCTACCTGCGCCCCGCGACGGTGCAGGAGATCGCCGCCCAGATCGCCGCCCGCGCGGTCGACCTGCTGCGGATCGCCCCATCCCAGGCCAGGGCCTGGAATCCCTGAAAGGAGACCACCGATGACCATTCTTTCCCTTGACGCCACCGTCGGCGAGATCGCCGCCGAACTGCCCGGCGCCGCCGAGGTCTTCCGCCGCCACGGAATCAGCTTCTGCTGCGGCGGCTCGCACAGCCTCGCCGCGGCGGCCGCGAACAGCGGGCTCGCGCCCGACAGCCTTCTGGGCGAACTGCGCGCGCTGCGTGACGCCGCCGGCCGCGAGGCGCCGGAGGCGACCGGGGCGCTGATCGACCATATCCTGTCGCGCTACCACGAGGTGCACCGCACCGAGCTGGCAGGCCTGATCCCGCTGGCCCAAAAGGTCGAGACCGTCCACGGCGACCACGAGGAGGCGCCCCTGGGCGTGACCGAGACCCTGGTCGCGCTGCGCGACGAGCTTGAGGCCCACATGCAGAAGGAAGAACAGGTCCTGTTCCCGATGATGCGCCGGGGCGGTCATCCGATGATCGGCCAGCCGATCGCGGTGATGCGCCACGACCACGACACCGCTGCCGACCTTCTGCGCGGGATCGAGCATGTCACCCGGGGCCTGACCCTGCCCGAGGGCGCCTGCCGGTCATGGTCGGCGCTCTATGCCGGGCTGCGCAAGTTCTCGGAGGATCTGGTGACCCACATGCACCTGGAAAACGACATCCTCTTCCCGCGCTTCGAGGGCACGGCAGGCGCCTGAGCGCCGCGCGGCGATGCGGGCGTTCTGGCTTGCCCCCCATCGGCCGTTCTTCCTGCTGGCCGGGCTCTGGGCTGCGGTCGCGCCCCTGGCCTGGCTGATCCCCGGCCTGGCCGCCGACCCCCGCTTCTGGCACATGCACGAACTCATGTTCGGCATGGGCGGGGCGGCGGCCGGCGGCTATCTGCTGACTGCTCTGCCGGGCTGGACCGGACGGCCACCGCACGGCGGGGGAACGCTGCAGGGGCTGGTCGCGCTGTGGCTGCTGGCGCGGGTGGCGGCGGTCGGCGGGACAGGCACCCCAGCCGCACTGGTGGCGCCGGCCTATTTCGCCGCGCTCGGCCTTCTGCTGACGCGCGACGTGGCCGCCGCCCGCGCCTGGGCGAAACTGCCCCTGGCTCTCGCGCCGCTGGCCCTGGGACTTCTCGACGCGACGGTCGCGGGCGGATGGGCGCCAGGCGGCGACCCCGGTGCCGCGCCCCGCGCCGCGGCACTCATGTTCTCGGCGATGATCGCGCTGGTCGGGGGCCGAGCGGTGCCGGCCTTCACCCGCAGCTGGCTGACCCATCGCGGGCTGCCGGGGGTGGTGCGCGCCCCGGCCCCCCTCGCGGCCCTGGCGGCAGCGATGATCCTCGCCGCGGCTGGGCTGACGCTTGCGGGCTGGCATCACGCCGCTGGCGGCCTTCTGGCCGCCGCCGGGGCGACGCAGATCGCCCGGCAGATGTTCTGGCAGCCGCTGCGGGCGGCGGGCTCGGGCGCGCTCGCCATGCTCCACGGCGCCTGGGCCTGGCACGGGCTGGGTCTCCTGCTCGCCGGGACCGCCCTCGCCGCCGGTGATGCGGCGGCGCAGGCGGACGCGATCCACGCGATCACGATGGGGGCGATGGGGACGATGATTCTCGCCCTTGCCGGGCGGGCGGCGATGATCCGCCAGCCCGGAGAGCTTGCCGCCCCGCCCATCCTGGCCTTGGGCTTCCTGCTGGTCTCGGCCGCCGCCGCCGTCCGGGTGGCGCTGCCGCCCGTCGACGGGGGCCCGGACCCGGTCCGGCTGTCGGCGCTCCTCTGGATCGGCGGCTGGGTGGCCTTCCTCGCGGCGCTTGGCCCGGCGCTCGGCACCCCGGCCACCCGGCCGGTCCTGAGCGCGGCCCGACCGCCCGACAATCCGGCTTGACGATCCCGGCCTTTCGGCCGAAACCGGGGCCGCCGCCGGAATGCCGGCCGCGCGGATCGCCGATCCTTGCGACCGGCGGTCGCGGCCCAGGCCCTGACCCTTCTCCCCCGCCCTGCTGCCCGGCGAATCGCGCGGGGCAGGAACTGACGAGGAACCGCCCGATGACTGCCTACGCCGCCGCGATCTTCGACCTGGACGGGCTGCTTCTCGACACCGAGCGCCTTGCCATCGCCACGGGCTACGAGGCGCTGGACCAGCTGGGCCAGCCCCGGATCGCGGGCCTGCTCGAAAGCCTGATCGGCAAGGACGACGCGGCCGGCGCCCGCATCGTGTCCGCGCGCTACGGCGACGGCTTCCCGCAGGAGGATTTCGCCCGCCGCTGGAGCGTTCTCTTTCAAGCCAGCCTTGACCGGGGCATCCCGCTGCGCCCCGGCGCGACCGCGCTTCTCGATCGGCTGGGATCGCTGGGCCTGCCCTGCGCCGTCGCCACCTCGAGCCGCCGCGCCAGCGCGCTGCGCAAGCTGGACCTGACCGGACTTGCCCCCCGCTTCGCCACCGTCGTCACCGTCGATTGCATCCTGAACCCCAAGCCCGCCCCCGATCCCTACCTCGAGGCCGCCCGCCGCCTTGCCGTCGCCCCCGCCCGCTGCATCGCCTTCGAGGACAGCGACACCGGCGCCGCCGCGGCCCACGCGGCGGGCATGACCGTCGTGCAGGTGCCGGACATGGCCAAGACCACAGGCCCCCATGCCCACCATCTGGCAGGCGACCTGATCGAGGGCGCGCGCATGGCCGGCCTGATCTGACGCACCCGGCCCCGCGCCGGTTTACGCCGTCTGCCCAAGCCGGTAGAGTGCCCCGCGCCACCCACCCCGAGGCCCGAATGTCCGACCAGCCCGAGACCCGCTATCAGGTTCTCGCCCGCAAGTACCGCCCTGAAACCTTTGCCGATCTGGTCGGGCAAGAGGCGATGGTGCGCACACTGAAGAACGCCTTCGCCGCCAGCCGCATCGCCCAGGCCTTCATCATGACCGGCATCCGCGGCACCGGAAAGACCACGACGGCGCGGATCATCGCCAAGGGGCTGAACTGTGTCGGCCCCGATGGCGCGGGCGGCCCGACCACCGACCCCTGCGGCACCTGCGAACATTGCGTGGCGATCATGGAGGGCCGCCATGTCGACGTGATGGAGATGGACGCCGCCAGCCGCACCGGCGTCAATGACATCCGCGAGATCATCGACTCGGTCCACTACCGGGCGGCCTCGGCGCGCTACAAGGTCTATATCATAGACGAAGTGCACATGCTGTCGACGAACGCCTTCAACGCGCTGTTGAAGACGCTCGAGGAACCGCCCGCGCACGTCAAATTCATCTTCGCCACCACCGAAATCCGCAAGGTGCCGGTCACCGTCCTGTCGCGCTGCCAGCGCTTCGACCTGCGCCGGATCGAGCCCGAGGTGATGATCGCCCTCCTGCGCAGGATCGCCACCGCCGAAGGCGCCCAGATCAGCGACGAGGCGCTCGCCCTCATCACCCGCGCGGCGGAAGGCTCGGCCCGCGATGCGACCTCGCTCCTCGACCAGGCGATCAGCCACGGCGCGGGCGAGACCGGGGCCGATCAGGTCCGCGCCATGCTCGGGCTCGCCGACCGCGGCCGCACGCTCGACCTCTTCGACATGATCCTGAAGGGCGAGGCGGCGGCGGCGCTTTCGGAACTCGCGGCCCAGTATGCCGCCGGTGCCGACCCGATGGCGGTCCTGCGCGACCTGGCCGAAGTCACCCACTGGATCTCGGTCATCAAGATCACCCCCGAGGCCGCCGACGACCCGACCGTGCCCCCCGACGAAAAGGCGCGCGGCCAGGCGATGGCGGCGGCCCTGCCGATGCGGGCGCTGACCCGCATGTGGCAGATGCTTTTGAAGGCGATCGAGGAGGTTTCCGCCGCCCCGAACGCAATGATGGCCGCCGAGATGGCGGTGATCCGCCTGACCCATGTGGCCGACCTGCCCGACCCCGAACAGCTTCTGCGCCGCCTGTCCGAAGCGCCGCCGCCCTCTGGCCGAGGGCCATCTGGGCCCGCTGCGGCCACGTCTGGCGCCGCTCCGCTGGCGTCCGCCCCGCGTATGCCATCCGTCCCGACGGGTGCCGGCCCGCAGGCGGCGCTGGCAATGGCCCCGGACGTGGCCCTCGCCCGCTACGCGACCTTTCCGGCGGTGGTCGATCTGATCCGCGCCAACCGCGACGTGAAGCTGTTGATCGAGGTCGAGACCCATGTGCGGCTGGTCCGCTACGCCCCCGGCCGGATCGAGTTCGAGCCCGCGCCCGGCGCGCCCCGCGATCTGGCCGCGACGCTTGCCCAGCGGCTCCAGCTGTGGACCGGGGTCCGCTGGGGCGTGTCCGTCGTCTCGGACGGCGGCGCCCCGACCATCGCCGATACCCGCGACGCCGCGCGTCTGGACGCCGAATCCGAGGCAATGCACAACCCGGTGGTGCAGGCGGTCTTCGCCGCCTTTCCCGGGGCGCGGATCACCGCGATCAGAACCCCGCAGGAGACCCGGGCCGAGGCGGCGGTGACCGCGCTCCCCGAGGTCGAGGATGAATGGGATCCGTTTGAGGAATAGGAGAAGACAGGAATGCTGAAAGGTTTGGGCGGGCTTGGCGGCCTCGGCGACATGGCCAAGATGATGAAGGCCGCGCAGGACATGCAGGGCAAGATCGCCGAACTGCAGGACAGCTTCGCCCAGGTGAACGTCGTCGGCGAAAGCGGCGCCGGGCTGGTGACGGCGACCTGCTCGGTCAAGGGCGAGCTGAAGGCCCTGGACATCAACCCGACCATCTTCGACCCGACCCAGAAGGAAGTGGTCGAGGACCTGATCCTCGCCGCGATCAAGGACGCCCAGAAAAAGGCCGCCGACCGGGCGCAGGCCGAAATGAAGAAACTGACCGAAAGCCTCGGCCTGCCGCCTGATCTGAAGCTGCCGTTTTGAGGTCCGCGAGAGCTTCGGCCAGGTGGTAATGGCGCTGATGAACCTGCCGCGCTACCGGCATCAGTCGCTGGGCGACCTGACCCAGATGGTGCTGGAGCCGCTGATCCGCGACCGGATCGCCATCGCGCGACCGGCGAAGGAAGAGCCGGGGATGCTGACCGATATCGCCGGCTTCGCGATCTGGGCCTCGGTCAGCGAAGAGGTGGACACGAAGATCCGCGAGCAGATCAAATCGGGCACCTTCCCGATCCGGCTGAAGCCCGAGGATTGGCAGAGCGGCACCATCAACTGGCTCCTTGACGTGATCGCGCCGGACCGCAAGACGGCCGGCCGGGTCATCGCCAATTTCAAGCAGGTGGTGAAGGAAGGCGAACTCAGGATGCATCCGCAGATCGTCGGGCTGATCGACCAGGAGATGCTGGAGAAGATCACCGCCGCCGCGGCTGGAACGGCCGCGCAAAGGTGAGGATGTCGGCGGCGGGGCAACTGCCCCGTACCGGCGGCAACAGAGGCCCAGGCGGGCGACCCGCCTGGGCATGAAAACACGGCCCTGACCGGAGGCTTCCGATGAACCCTTGCTCTTCCATGCGGCAGACGCATCTGACCCCCCGGCAGCGGTACGGCGGGGGGCTTCCGGCATGAGGCGGATTTTGCGGGTTTTCGCCTGGCTTGTCGTGCTGATCGCCGGCCTGCCGCTGCTGGCCGTCGGGGCCTATATCGCCTGGACCTGGCTGAACACCGCGCATGTGCGCTGGCACCAGCGGATGGAGCTGGTGATCGAGACGCCCACGGGCGAGATCCGGGGGGCGGCGGTGCAGGAGGCGCGGCTGACCGCCACGCGCGGCGAATTGCGCCATATCATGGGGGTCAACGGTGCGACCGCCGGTTATGGCTTCAAGGGCGAGGCGGTGGTGGTCGAGGTGGCGCCGGGGCGCTGGCTCTTTGCGCTGTTGAAGGGCGGCGAGGGTGATCTGGGCAGTCCGGGGCTGAACCTCGCCACGCTGGCCGGCCGGCCGCAGCGGCTATACCCGGCGACGGAAGCGGCGGCGGCGGCGGTCAAGGCCCTGCCGAAGGACCAGCCGCTGCCGCTGACCCCCGACCTCTACCCGCTGATGGTGACCTTCGACGACATTAGCGACCCCAAGAGCGTGCGGCAGGTCGACCCGGCCGACCTGGCGGCGACCTTCGGCCCCGGGGTGGCGCTCAAGGCGGTGACGCTCGCCGTGACCGACGCGCCGGTCACTGAGGGGAAGGTCGAGGGAGTGTTGGGTGATCTGGCAGCGATGGGTCGGCGTGTCGATCCAGCAACGCGAATCCAATATCCTCCCGGCTTCCCGGAGGCGAAGATACCCACCGATGCGAAATATTTTGACGTTAGCAGCTTCAAGACAGGACTCTACAAATGACCATTTCCAAGGATCTTTTTCTCGCCATCCTGTCGATGGATGCCTACAATCGAGAGTATGGGGCTGGCATAGATCTTGGGCCCAACACCGCCATCGGCGATGCTACAATCAAAGATCGTCAACTTTACGGGGTCGGTCCGGAGAAGTATGCCGCTTGGCAAGCCGCCGGTTTTTACGCGGTGGCCTACACGATCGGCGCTGGGGTTGACGATATCGCGCCCGGCACCACGGTGATTTCCTACCGGGGGACGGACAATTCCAGCCCTTCGGGCTGTAGGGTGCGCTTCAGCGCACCACTCCTCCGACGACGCTCCCCCCATAACCCTCTCGGCGGACCCGGTGCGCTGAAGCGCACCCTACTCCCCTGCCCACCGCTCACAAAATACGCTGTCCGGAACGGTTCCCGCCCACTCCGGCTCGACCCGACCCACCCGAATGTCCCGGTGGATCGACGAATAGGACCAATCCACTGCCCGTTCGACCAGCCCGTGCTTCACCGGGTTGATCCAGCAATACCTCACATGCGCCTCAAGGTCCGCTTCGTCCCGGATATGGTGCTCCCAGAATCGCCGCTGCCAGATGCCTTTCTCGCGGCGGAACTCGTGACTCTCTCGCAGCCGCCCCGCCGGCAGCCCGCGCGTGAACCGTGCCTTGATCGCGCCCCACCGCACCGAATAATCCGCATTCCCCTCCGGCAACCACCAGACCGCATGCAGGTGATCCGGCAACACCACCCAGGCCTCGATCCCGAAGGGTCGCGCCGCCCTGACCGCCGCCACCGCCGCGCGCAGACGGCCGACCTCGCGCACCAGCAGATCCGACCGCCGGTCGGCGAGCGCGACAGTGAAGAACACAGAGGCGCCGGGAGCGCGCGGGCGGAGGTAGCCGGGCATGCGCCCGATCCTGTATCCGCACGGTTAACGAACCCTTGCCGTGCGCGCCGGCCATTGCACGGCACGCCCGGGCTTGCGATAGAGATGGCGCGCCGCGCACGGGCGCCCTGGACGGAGATCGGGATGACCGACGCCACCCGCGACATCGAGGCGCTGATCGAACTGATGGCCCGGCTGCCGGGCCTCGGCCCGCGCTCGGCGCGCCGGGCGGTCCTGCATCTCATCAAGAAGCGCGGGCAGGTGATGGCGCCGCTGGCGCAGGCGATGGCCCGCGTCGCCGAAACCGCCCGCGAATGCGCAGTCTGCGGCAACATCGCCACCGCCGACCTGTGCGAGATCTGCGCCGACGACCGCCGCAACACCGGCGAGATCTGCGTGGTCGAGGATGTGGCCGACCTCTGGGCGATGGAGCGCGGCCAGGCCTACAAGGGCCGCTACCACGTCTTGGGCGGCACGCTCTCGGCGCTCGACGCCGTGGGCCCCGAGGAACTGGGCATCCCGCGCCTCGTCCGCCGCGTAACCGAGGAAGCCGCGCGCGAGGTGATCCTTGCGCTGAACGCCACCGTCGACGGCCAGACCACCGCCCATTACATCGCCGAGGCGCTGGACCCCACCGGCGCCGCCGTCACCACCCTCGCGCGCGGCGTTCCGGTCGGGGGCGAGCTCGACTATCTCGACGACGGCACCATCCAGGCGGCGCTCCGGGCGCGCAAGGCGTTCTGACGGGCGCGGCGGCCCCGCCGTAAAGCGTCTTGCACCTGATCGGACACGCTGCTTGTCTTCTCTTTTCCTTGCCCGGATCCCCCGGGCAGCCCTTCGGTTTCGCCGTCGATTCGGGAGGCCGACGGACCGGGAGGGCGGCACACGGCCGCTTCGCCCAAGCAAAACCCCGGCACGGGGGCCGGGGTTCGTCAGGGTCAGCGGCGGCCGTGGTCGTCCTCGTCGTCGTCCTCGCCCGCGTCGGGCAGGTTGAAGAAGCTGTCGGCGTTGGAATAGTCCTGCGGCGAGCGCTCCTCTTCCTCACGGCTCGCGGGTGTGAACTTCTCGACGCCCTCGAGCCCGGTGCCGTGGCGCGGTTCGGCCGGCATGCCCAGCGACTGTTCGGTGGACACGAGCTTGCGCCGCTCATCGTCGTTCATCACGCCGCCATCGGCCGCCTTCTTCTTGACCGCCTTCTGCACCGCCGCGTCCAGTTCGGACTGCCGGCAGAGACCGAGCGCGACCGGATCGACCGGGGTGATGTTGCCGATGTTCCAGTGGGTGCGCTCGCGGATTGCCGAAATCGTCGGCTTGGTGGTGCCGACCAGCTTGGCGATCTGGGCGTCGGCGAGTTCGGGGTGGAACTTCACCAGCCACAGGATCGAGGCCGGCCGGTCCTGGCGCTTGGACAGGGGCGTATAGCGCGGGCCGCGGCGCTTTTCCTCGCCCAGGGCGGCGGCGTTGAACTTCAGCTTCAGCTTGTGCAGCGGATCCTTCTGGCCCTTCTCGATCTCGCTCGCCTCAAGCTGGTTGTTGGCGATCGGATCAAAGCCCTTCACCCCCTGCGCCACGTCGCCGTCGGCGATGCCCTGCACCTCCAGCTCATGCATCCCGCAGAAATCGGCGATCTGCTTGAAGCTGAGCGTGGTGTTGTCCACCAGCCAGACGGCGGTCGCCTTGGCCATCAGCGGTTTGGTCATCGGATCACTCCTTCGCATTGCCCCACTTGCGGGGGCCGGACAAATCTTTCCCGCGCCGGGAAAACGGCTGCGGTCTTTCGGCCGCCTTTCCACGTTTTCGGGGAAGTTGGCGCGCTATATAGTCCCGCAGCCTGCCCAAGGAAAGAGAAAATGCGCGCCGCCCATTTCCTGATTGCGCTCCTGCTGGCCAGCCCCGCCCTGGCGGGCGGGCGACCCGGCGATTTCGACTATTACGTCCTCTCTCTGGGCTGGACCCCAAGCTGGTGCGCCGAGACCGGCGACACCCGCCAAGATGCCCAGTGCGACGGCGGCGCGGGCCTTGGTTTCACCCTGCACGGGCTCTGGCCGCAGTACGAGAGCGGCTGGCCCGAAGGGTGCCCGACCTCGGCCCGCCCGCCGTCACGCCGACAGACGGCGGAGATGGCCGACATCATGGGATCGGCGGGGCTGGCCTGGCACGAGTGGAAGAAGCACGGCACCTGTTCGGGGCTGACGGCAGGGGATTACTTCGCCCTCGCTCGCCGGGCCTTTGGGCAGACCCATATCCCCGCCACTTTCTCGCCCCTCGGCCATGACCTGCGCATCGCCCCGGAGGCGGTCGAGGAGGCGTTCATCGAGGCCAATCCGGGGCTGGACCGCGCCACGATCGCCGTCACCTGCGGGCAGGGCAGGATCGAGGAGGTGCGCATCTGCCTGACCGGCGACCTGCAACCGCGCCCCTGTGGCGCGGACGTGGCGCGGGGGTGCGCGGCATCCTCGGCGCTGATGGAGCGGACACGCTGAGCGGGATCACCGCACCTTCAGCACAATCTTTCCGACATGGTCCGCGCCCTCGATCCGGCGGTGGGCTTCGGATGCCTCGGCCAGCGGAAACTCCGAATCCATCACCGGCGCGACCCGGCCCGCCGCCAAGAGCGGCCAGACCCGGGCGCGCAGGTCGTCGGCAATCGCCGCCTTGGCCACGTCCGACTGCGGGCGAAGCGTCGAGCCGGTGATCGTCAGCCGCCGCGTCATCACCTGGGCGAAATTCAGCTCGACCTTGGGGCCCTGCAGGAAGGCGATCTGCACCAGACGGCCATCATCGGCGAGGGCGCGCACGTTGCGCGGCAGGTAGTCGCCGCCGACCATGTCGAGGATCAGGTCGGCGCCGCCCTCTGCGGCCAGGACATCGACGAAATCCCCGGTCCGGTAGTTGATCGCCCGCTCGGCCCCCAGCCGCTGGCAGACGGCACATTTCTCGTCCGAACCGGCGGTGGCGAAGACCCGCGCGCCGAAGGCCCGCGCGAGCTGGATCGCGGTGGTGCCGATGCCCGAGGTGCCGCCATGCACCAGGAACCGTTCGCCGGCCCTGAGGCCGCCGCGCAGGAACACGTTCGTCCAGACGGTGAAGAAGGTCTCGGGCAGGCAGGCGGCCTCGCGCAGGCCAAGCCCCCCGGGGACCGGCAGGGCGTGGGCGGCTGGCGTCAGCGCATATTCGGCGTAGCCGCCGCCGGGCAGAAGCGCGCAGACCTGATCGCCCACCCGCCAGCCGCCGACCCCTTCGCCCACTGCCGCCACCCGCCCCGATGCTTCGAGCCCGGGCAGGGGCGAGGCCGAGGCCGGCGGCGCATAGGCCCCGGCGCGCTGCAAGGCATCGGGCCGGTTGACGCCCGCCCAGGTCACCTCGATCAGCACCTGCCCCGCCCCCGGCCGCGGCACCGGCCTTTCGCACGGGGCCAGAACCTCGGGGCCGCCGGGCCGGGTGATCTCGACGGCGCGCATGGTCGCGGGCAGGGTCATGGTCAGCCTTTCCGTCCGGGCAGGTCCGAGGGGATGGGCGCGGGCGCGCGCACCCGGTCGAGCAGTTTCAGCGGCCCGGCCAGCGCCTTGCCCAGCCCCGAGGCGCGGAAGTCGGCCTTGGTCTTCTCGAACCGCATCACGTCGGCAATCCGCCGGTCGAGAAAGTCCCAGGTCGCCTCGTGCCCCGGGCTGTCGTCGCCCAGCCAGTAAAGGACGGTGGCCGAATAGACCGCCGACAGGGTCATGCGCTTGGAATACCAGTTGATGTCGGCCGAATTGTCGCCAAGCGCCCGCCAGATCGCGTCGGCCGTGCCCCAGATCAGCCGGCTGCCGGTGGCCAGGTGCTGCGGCAGGGCGAAGAGCGCGGTGCCGCGGCGGACCGCCTCGCGGTCGGCACCCTCGATGCGCAGGCGGGCGGCCCTTGCGACCCGCTGGCTGAAGCGCAGGCCACCGAGGTCCGCCGCCTCCAGCGCCTGTGCCAGCGCCCGGTCGCCCGCCAGATGGTGATCGACGGCAAGATCAAGCGCCCCGCGCGGGCAGAGGACGCGGGCGAGGTCCGGGGCGATCCCGGCGTCCGCCGCCGCTGCGCGGAAGGTCGCCTCGGTCCAGCCGTCGAAGGCCACATGCGGAAGCGCCGCCGCCAGAAGGCGGGCGCGGTCCCCGGCCCCGGTGGTCCTCTCTGCGCTCATGCCCCTTGATACCGCGCGCGGACGGTGGACAAAAGCCCAAACCCCTGCTAAGCGGGCGCTTCCTGCAATTCATGCAACTCTAACTTAGGAAGGTGGTGACACCACATGCAGGTCAGCGTTCGCGACAACAATGTCGAACAGGCTCTTCGCGCCCTGAAGAAGAAACTTCAGCGCGAGGGTGTGTTTCGCGAAATGAAGCTCAAGCAGCATTTCGAGAAGCCGTCCGTGAAGAAAGCCCGCGAGCAGGCCGAGGCCGTCCGCCGCGCCCGTAAACTGGCGCGCAAGAAGGCCCAGCGCGAAGGCGCTCTCTGAGCACCTCGCACCGGCGCTTGCCCGGAACGTTGGCGGGGGCAACCCCGCGCCACGATCAACCCCTGCGGCCCGGCCACAGGGGTTTTTCGTTGCCCGAGGTCGATGGAGATGAAAAGGTTAGCCATTGCGCTAACTTTCTGCGCGGGCAATAATCGCCTGACAGCCACTGGACCAGAGGCCTGACATGACACCCGACACACCCGCCGCCGCCAAGGGGCCGGCGTCCTACTTCCCCTCGATCATCAAGACCTATGGCCGCCCGATCGAGGAATGGCAGGCGCTGATCCGCGCCCGGCCGGATCTGAAGCACATGGAACTGGTGGCCTGGCTGAAGGAAGCGCATGGCCTGGGCCACGGTCATGCCAATGCACTGGTCGCCCATACGCTTGCCCAGGACCGCAAGGCCGCGCCGTAGCCGGCGGCGTCTGGCCGGACCTCAGACCAGCAGCGTCGCCAGCGCCCAGATGCCGAGGACCGAGGCCGTCAGCGGCAGGGTGCGCGCGCCGAAGGGGGCGAGCCGTTCGGTCAGGATCAGCGCGCCGAGGGCCGCGATCCAGATCAGGTTCATCGCGCCGCCCACGAACAGGAGAAGCATCAGCGCCCAGCAGCAGCCGACGCATTCGATCCCGTGCCGGAACCCCATCCGCAGCGCGCCCCGGCGGCCCGGCCGCCAGTGCCGCGACAGGAAGGCGACGGGCGAGCGGCAGGCCGCAAGGCAGGTCCGCTTCAGCGGCGACAGCTGGAAGACAGCGGCGAAGGCCAGAAGCCCGGCGCTCAGCCAGCGGCTTTGCGACCAGAGCATCATCTCGGAAATCAGCCCCGTCGCCGACAGCCCGACCTGAAGGGCGGAGGCCGCCAGCGAAAATCCCAGCCAGACAAGAAGATAGCCGCCCAGCATCCAGGCCGCCGGGACCGGCCCCCGGGCAATCTGCCCCAGCCGCTGGCCGCGCCGGATGGTGCGGGCATAAAGCAGGATCATCGGCGCCGAGGCGGGCACCATCATCGCCGCCATCATCACCCACCACATGAACGCGACGAGGCCCAGACAGGCGATGTCCAGAGAGGCGGGCGCGTCCATCCCCGGCATAACGGTGGCCGGAGTGCTGTGAGGAAACAGCGCCGCCTGCGTCATGTCGAGGGCGTTCATCCCGAGGCCCGCGCCTTCGAGGATCCACAGCCAGGCCGCCAGCGTCACGACGGCAAGCGCGGCAAGGGCCAGGGCCTGTTCGTGCCGCACAAGCCGTTCGGCCAGGGCATTCTCGCCGCCGGCGGTCACGACGCGATCAGGCCGAAGGGGCCGAAATGCGCATCCCACAGCGCGACATAGCAGCCGTCATGGGCGAAGTCGGCAAGGCCATCGACCTTGACCTGAAAGTCGGCGCTGCCCATCTCGGCCTCCCTGAACTCGAAGCCTTCGGGCAGCCGGATGAGCGCGCGGTGCGGCCGGCCCGTCACCGGATTGCGGATCGGGGCAACGTCGGCGGCCAGCCTCTCGCCGATCCGGAGGCGCGCGGTGCGGGCCGAGACATCGCAGGCAAAATCGATCTCGGCGAAGAGGGGGTCATGTTCGACCTCGATCGTCGAGCCGTAGATGTTGGCCGCCGTGGTCGGTTCCTGCTCCTTGCCGCCGAGGATGGTCAGAAGCGCCTCGACCTGGGAAGCGGTCGCGCGACGGTCGATGATTCCCTGCACCACGCCGCGGCCCTCGTGGACGGCGCCCGGCCAGCGGTACCAGGACGCGACCGCGAGTCCGTCAAGCCGGACATCGCCGAAATGCCCCTTGTCGATGCGCTGCGCCTCGAGTCCCTGGCAATAGCCCCGCGTCGGGCGGGCGTTGAATTCGCAGGGGCAGCCGTAATCACAGCTGCAAACGCCGATCTTCGGACCCCGGATTTCCCAGTCCACATAGGCCATCTTCGCCCCTCCCCACAGGGGTCGGCGCCGCGACTCGGGCCGACGCGCAACGCAAGAGTATCACGATCCCGTGAGCCAGGACATGCCGAGCGGCAGGGCGGCGATCGGCGGATTCCCGCCGCGGTTGCGGCGCAGACGCTGGGAAGGCTTTTCCAAACGGGGAGGCCTCTCTAGAAAAACCGCAGCTAACAGGCAAAAAACCGAGGGACAGACGATGACCGACCTTTCCCGACGATCGTTCTTTGGCTTGGGCGCAGCCTTGGCCGTGGCAGCCTGCGGGGCGCCGCCGCGGGTGGCCGAAGCGGCCGGCACCGGCGCTTCACCGCAGATGAACCGGCTCATCAACCGCTACGCCGACTACTACGACATGCCGGAATCGCTCGTCCACCGCGTCGTGCGGCGGGAAAGCGGCTACAATCCCGCGGCGCGCAACGGCAACTACTACGGCCTGATGCAGATCGACCCGCGCACCGCCCGGACGATGGGCTACACCGGCACCCCTTCGGGCCTCCTCGATGCCGAGACCAACCTGAAATATGCCGGCAAGTACCTGCGCGGCGCCTGGCTGGTCGCCAGGGGCAGCGAGGACCGCGCCGTCATGTGGTACTCCAAGGGCTATTACTACGAGGCCAAGCGCATGGGTCTTCTGGAAGAAACCGGCCTGCGCGCCTGAGCGGGTCTCAGACCGGAATCGCGGTGGTCTTGAACACCGTCCTCAGCGCGAAGGACGAATGCATCTGCGCAACCCCCGGCAGGCGGGCCAGATACTGGCGGTGGATGCGGGCAAAGTCGTCGGTGTCCTCGGCCACCACCTTCAAGAGATAGTCGGCGGTTCCCGCCATCAGGTGACATTCCAGCACGTCCGGCACCCGGCGCACCTCGCGCTCGAACGCCTCGAGAACCTCGTCGGCCTGACCCGACAGGGTGATCTCGACGAACACGGTCGTCGGCCGCCCCATCCGCCGCGCATCGAGAAGCGCCACATAGGCGTCGATCGGCCCCTCGCTTTCCAGCCGCTGCACCCGGCGGTGGCAGGCCGATGGCGACAGGTTGACCAGTTCCGAAATCTCGGCGTTGGTCAGCCGGCCGTTTTTCTGCAATGCGGCAAGAATTCGGCGATCTGTTGCGTCCATCTCCATGCTTGCGCACATCCTTTCGACAAATCACCGGGCAATTCGTAAATACTCCCGCGCCCTGTCAAAAGCACCACCGATCTTTGCAAAGCAATTGCGCCGGGGAAAGCGCATTGTGCCGCCAATGATATTCGGAGGATTCCCCAAAATGAAAATCGGCTGCCCCAAGGAAATCAAGCCGCAGGAATTTCGCGTCGGCATGACGCCGAACGCCGCGCGCGAGGCCGTCTCGCACGGCCACGAGGTGCTGATCGAGAAGAACGCCGGCGCGGGCGCGGGCTTTTCGGACGCCGACTATGTCGCGGCCGGCGCCAAGATCCTCGATACCGCCGCCGAGATCTTTGCCAGGGCCGACATGATCGTGAAGGTGAAGGAACCGCAGGCGGTCGAGCGCAAGATGCTGCGCGAAGGCCAGATCCTCTTCACCTACCTGCACCTGGCGCCCGATCCCGATCAGACCCACGACCTGCTGAAATCCGGCGCCACCTGCATCGCCTATGAAACCGTGACCGACCGCAACGGCGGCCTGCCCCTGCTTGCGCCGATGTCGGAAGTGGCCGGACGCCTCGCCCCGCAGGTCGGCGCCTGGACCCTGCAGAAGGCCAACGGCGGCCGCGGCGTGCTGCTGGGCGGGGTTCCCGGCGTGTCGCCGGCGCGCGTCCTTGTCATCGGGGGCGGCGTCGTCGGCACCCACGCGGCCAAGATCGCCGCCGGCATGGGCGCGGACGTGACCGTGCTCGACCGCTCGATCCCGCGCCTGCGCTATCTGGACGACGTGTTCGGCGGCAGGTTCAAGAACGCCTATGCCAGCGAAGGCAACACCATCGACCTCGCCCGCCAGGCCGACATGATCATCGGCGCGGTGCTGATCCCCGGCGCCGCGGCGCCGAAGCTGATCTCGAAGGCGCAGCTGAAGGAACTGAAACCCGGCGCGGCACTCGTCGACGTGGCCATCGACCAGGGCGGCTGCTTCGAGACCTCGCGCGCGACCACCCACCAGGATCCGATCTACGAGGTGGACGGGATCATGCACTATTGCGTGGCCAACATGCCCGGCGCGGTGGCGCGGACCTCGACGCTGGCGCTTGGCAACGCGACCATGCCCTTCATGCTCGCGCTCGCCGACAAAGGCTGGAAACAGGCCTGCGCCGACGATGTTCACCTGCTGAACGGCCTGAACGTCCATGCCGGCAAGCTGACCTATGAGGCCGTGGGCAAGGCGCTGAACCTGCCGACCGTCAAGGCGGCCGATGTGCTGAAGTAAGCAGGACCGGAGAAACCAGAAGGCCCGCCAATTGGCGGGCCTTTTTCGTCCGCAGCGGACGGATCACTTTTTCAGTGCGTCGCGGATCTGCAGAAGAACGTCCAGTTCGCTCGGGCCGGCCGGCGCCGCGGGTGCCGCTTCCTTCTTGACCGCCGCGTCCTTCACCTTGTTGACCATCTTGACCAGCAGGAAGACCACGAAGGCGATGATCAGGAAGTTGATGACCGCGGTGATGAACGCGCCATAGGCAAAGACCGGGGCGCCCGCGTCCCTGGCGGCCTTGAGCGATGCGAACTCGCCGCTGCCGAGATTGATGAACAGGTTCGAGAAATCGATTCCACCGGTGACCAGGCCAATGATCGGATTGATCAGATCGGAAACCAGCGATGTCACGATCGCCGTGAAGGCCGCGCCGATGATGATGCCGACGGCCATGTCCATGACATTGCCCTTGGCGATGAAATCCTTGAACTCTTTCAACATTTCATGTCCCCGTGTTGACGCTTCTTTCCCCGGCGCTTCTCACACACCGGATGCGGGCCGAAGCGTAGCATGGGTTTCGCAAATCGAAACGGTCAAAAATTCCGAAAATTTCCCCCCGGGCCGCGCCACTGCCCGGCAGGGACGCCGGGCAGCGCAGCCGCGCGGCGGTCAGCCGCGCAGGGTGCCGCCGGTGGCTTTCGCCACCTTCTCGACGATGCGGGCCGAGACCGCCTCGATCTCTTCGTCGGTCAGGGTTCGGTCGCGCGGCTGAAGCCGGACGCTGATCGCGAGCGACTTCTTGCCCGGCCCCATCTGCGCCTCGGCCCTTTCCCCGGTGAACTGGTCAAAGACCGAGACCTGCTCGACCAGGGCCTTGTCCGCGCCAAGGGCGGCATTGACGATGGTCAGGGCCTCGACGCCGCTGTCGACCACGAAGGCGAAATCGCGCTCGACCGCCTGGAGGCCAGAGAGGGCCAGCGCCGGGCGGGTCGCGCTGCGGCTCTTGGGGAAGGGGACCGCGGCCAGGTCAAGACTGAAGGCGACCGCCGGCCCCTTCACGTCCATCGCCTGCATCACCCTGGGGTGGACCTCTCCGAAGGTCGCCAGCACATTCGGCCCCAGCGCCACCGCGCCCGACCGGCCAGGGTGCCACCAGGGCGCGACCTTGCGTCCGATCTGCACCCGCGCCGGCGCGCCGATGGCGGCCAGCACCGCCTCGGCGTCGGCCTTGACGTCAAAGACATCGGCGGACCGGCGCGAGGCGAAGGGATCGCGCGCCGCCGTCGCGCCGGTCAGAAGGCCCGTCACCATCAGCCGCTGATCGCCCGGCTCGCCGCCAGCAAAGGCGGGGCCGATCTCGAAGAGCGCCAGATCCATGAAGCCGCGCGCCTGGTTGCGGGCCGCCGCCTGCATCAGGCCGGGCAGCAGGTCGGGGCGCATGTGGGTCATTTCCGACGAGATCGGGTTCTCGATGCGTGTCGCTTCGGCCCCGCCGCCGAAAAGGGCGGCAGAGGCCGCGTCGATGAAGGAATAGGTCACGCATTCGTTGTAGCCGAGCGCCGCCAGCGTGCGCCGTGCCGTCGCCTCGCGCACCTGCATCGGCGTCAGCACCGGCCGCAGGACACCGGCCGTGGCCCTGGCGAGCGGCTTGCCCTTCAACCGCGAGAGCGAGGCGATGCGCGCCACCTCCTCGACCAGGTCGGCCTCGCCGAGGACATCCGGGCGCCAGGTGGGCGGGCTGGCCATGTCGCCCGCCAGCGTGAAGCCAAGCGCGGTCAGGGTCGCGCGCTGCTCGGCCTCGGGGATCGCCATGCCCACCAGCGACACCACCCGCGCCGGGTCGAGCCGGTAGGCGCGCGATGTGTCCGGCACCGCGCCATCGCGCACGACATGGCTGGCCGCGCCGCCGCAAAGATCGAGGATCATCCGGGTCGCAAGCTCGAGCCCCGGCTCGGTGAAGGCCGGATCGACCCCGCGCTCGAACCGGTAGCGGGCATCGGAATTGATCCTGAGCGCCCGGCCGGTCGCGGCAACGGTGATCGGATCCCAGTAGGCGCTTTCGACGAACACGTCGGTCGTGGCCTCGGTGCAGCCCGAATGTTCGCCGCCCATGATGCCGGCCAGGCTTTCCGGGCCCCGGTCATCGGAGATCACCATCATCCCCTCGCGCAGGGTGTAGGTCCTGCCGTCCAGCGCCAGAAGCTCTTCGCCGCCCCTGGCCGGGTGGACGCGCAGGCCGCCCGCCACCCTGGCCGCGTCGAAGACATGGAGCGGGCGGTTCAGGTCGAAGGTGAAGAGGTTGGTGATGTCGACCAGGGCCGAGATCGGGCGCAGGCCGATGGCCTTGAGCCGGGCCTGAAGCCAGGCGGGCGACGGGCCGTTCGTGACCCCGCGGATCAGGCGGCCGGCAAAGAGCGGGCAGCCCCTGGCCTTCAGCTCCGGCGCAATGGTCACGCCGATCGGGCTGTCGAAGCTGCCGGGAACAGGGGTGACGGCAAGGGGCTTCAGCCGCCCCAGCCCGCGCGCGGCAAGATCGCGGGCAATACCGCGCACGCCAAGCGCGTCGGGGCGGTTGGGGGTGATCTTGACGTGGATCATCGGGTCGTTCAGGCCCCGGTAGTCGATGAAGCGCGCGCCGAGCGGCGCATCCTGTGGCAGCTCGATGATGCCGTTGTGATCGTCGCTGAGTTCCAGTTCACGCTCGGAGCAGAGCATCCCGTTCGATTCGACGCCGCGAATGACGCCGGGCTTCAGGTCGACCCCGGTGCCCGGCACATGCGTACCCACCGGGGCGAAGACACCGACAAGGCCCGTGCGCGCATTGGGCGCCCCGCAGACCACCTGGACCTCTTCCATCCGCCCGCCCTCGCCCTCGGGCCAGGTCGCCACGCGGCAGAGCCGCAGCTTGTCGGCGTTCGGGTGCTGGACGGCCTCGATCACCTTGCAGATGCGGAACGCGCCGAGGCGCGCCGCCGGATCGGCGACCTCCTCGACCTCGAGGCCGAGATCGGTCAGGGCATCGAGAATCTCGCCAAGCGGCGCCTGCGTTTCCAGATGATCTTTCAGCCAGGAGAGGGTGAATTTCATGCGTCTCGTTCCGTTCCAGCAGTCCGGCCGGGTCGCTTGCCGGCGCTCGCGCCCTCTGTGACGCCTTTGCGCGAAAACGTCAAACCTTGCGCGAAATTCCGCCCCGCCGCGGCCCGGTTTCGCGGGCATGGTCGGTGCGGGGAATTTGGAGACCACGATTTTGAGAAAGACCATTCGACCGGGACGCGGCGGAACCCTGCACATCATGCTGGGTCTGGCGATTCTGGGCTGCGTCGCGCTGACCGGGCTTTACGGGCAAAGCCTGGACGATCTGATCGCCGGCCAGGACCTGCCCGAGCGCGTCGCCACCGCCGGCGACAAGAACGCCGCCTGCGCCGCCGACACGCTGGAGACGATCTTCGGCACCATCGGCTGTGGCAGCAGCAAGAAGGGCGCCCATCTCGCAGGGATCACCTTCCTGAGCGCCACCAAGAAGTGACGGCGGATCGCGCGGCGTCAGTCGCGCAGCAGATCGTTGATCGAGGTCTTGGACCGGGTCCGGGCGTCCACCTTCTTGACGATCACCGCGCAATAAAGGCTGATGCCGCCCTTCGATGGCATCGAGCCTGCCACGACGACCGAGCCGGCCGGCACCTCGCCATACATGACCGCGCCGGTTTCGCGGTCGACGATCTTGGTGGACTGGCCGATGAACACGCCCATGCCAAGGACCGAGCCCTCGCGCACGATGCAGCCCTCGACCACTTCCGAGCGCGCGCCGATGAAGCAGTTGTCCTCGATGATCGTCGGGCCGGCCTGCATCGGTTCCAGCACCCCGCCGATGCCGACGCCACCCGACAGGTGAACGTTCTTGCCGATCTGCGCGCAGGAGCCGACGGTGGCCCAGCCGTCGACCATCGTGCCTTCGTCGACATAGGCGCCGATGTTGACGAACGAGGGCATCAGCACCACGCCCCTGGCGACATAGGCCGAGCGCCGGACGATCGAGCCGGGCACCGCGCGGAACCCGGCGGCGCGCCACTCGGCCTCGCCCCAGCCGTCGAACTTGGACGGCACCTTGTCCCACCAGGTGGTGCCGCCGTTGCCGCCCGAGATCGGATACATGTCGGTCAGGCGAAAGGACAGGAGGACCGCCTTCTTGGCCCACTGGTTCACATGCCAGTGTCCATCCGCCTGACGTTCGGCCACCCGCAGCCGCCCGCTGTCGAGCGCGCTCAGCGTCGCCTCGATCGCCTCGCGCGCCTCGCCCTTCGTCACGGGCGAAATCCCGTCGCGGGTCTCCCAGGCGGCTTCGATCGCGGTTTCCAGCGCAGCATTGGACATGGGTTTCTCCCGCAGGTCAGAGGTGGCATCCCCGTGGCCTATAGTGGCGGCCCGGTGCGAGTTCAATCCGGCGTTTCGGCGATCGGGTCCGGCGCGGGATTGGCCCCGCAGAGCAGCACCGCAACCCTTTCGCCCGCCTCGGGCCGGTAGGCCCCCGACAGGAGCGCGGCCAGAGCGGTGGCGCCGCCCGGCTCGACCCACTGCCTGAGTTCGCGCCAGAGAAGCGCCTGCGCGGCCAGGATGTCCTCGTCCGTGACCAGGACCGACCGCACGCCCGCCGCGCGGCAGAGGTCATAGCCGATGCGCCCGATGTGGCGCGAGCCGAGCGCGCTGGCCGCGACGCCCGAGACCTCGACCTCGGCATCCGGTCCGTCGGCGAAGGCCCGGTTCAGGGTCGGGGCGTTCTCGGGCTCGACCGCGACGATGCGCCGTCGCCCGCCCAGCCAGGCCGCCGCCCCGCCGATCAGCCCGCCGCCGCCCACCGCGATCAGCAGCGTGTCGGCGGCCAGCCCCTGCTCCTCCCATTCGCGAAACAGCGTCCCCTGCCCGGCGACCGTGGCCGGCGCGTCATAGGCATGGACCTGCATGGCGCCGGTCGCCTCCTCGTGCACACGCGCCGCGGCCAGCGCATTGTGATAGGCACCGGGCACCACGGTCAGCTCGGCGCCCGACCGGCGCACCAGGGCGATCTTGGCCGGACCCGCCAATTCAGGAACGAAGATGCGCGCGCGATGGCCGAGACGGCTGGCCGCGAAGGCCACCGCGGCCCCGTGATTGCCGCCTGACGCCGCGACCACCCCAGCCGCCGGCACCGGCAGCGACAGCATCGAGTTGAAGGCGCCGCGGGCCTTGAACGATCCCGTGTGCTGGGTGTTCTCCAGCTTCAGCGCCAGGTCGAACCCGCCGAGGCGCGCGTGCATGACCGGCGTGCGGCGGATATGGGGCGCGATCCGCATTCCGGCCTCGGTTATGGCGGATTTCCAGTCCACGATGGCCTCCCTAGCCTCGGGTTCCGCGAATCTATAGGTCTGGGCCGACAGACGAGCAAGGACGCGCCATGAAGCAAGACCCCCGCCGCCATCCGTTCCGCGACAGCCACCAGGACGCCGAGGCCGCCAACCGTATCCCCGACACGGCGCAGACCCGCGCTTCTGCCTATCGGCTGGCCTTCACCGACCATGATTTCATGTGCCGCGAGGAGCTCAGGCCGGTGCGCCTGCAACTGGAACTGCTGAAGCCGCAGATGATGCTGGACGAGCGCGGCATCCGTTCGACCATCGTGCTCTTTGGCGGCGCGCGCATCCCCGATCCGGCGCGCAGGGATCAGGCCCGGACGCCGGTGCTCGCCGACCTGTCGCGCTATTACGACGAAGCGAGGCGCTTTGCCGCGCTGATGACGGCGCGGAGCCTCGAAAGCTACGGGCGCGAGAACGTGATCGTCACCGGCGGCGGCCCCGGAGTGATGGAGGCCGGCAATCGCGGCGCGCACGAGGCCGGCGGCTATTCGATCGGCCTGAACATCGTCCTGCCCCACGAACAGGCACCGAACGCCTATGTGACGCCGGACCTGTGCTTCAACTTCCACTATTTCGCCATCCGCAAGATGCACTTCCTGATGCGCGCCCGCGCCGTCTGCATCTTTCCCGGCGGTTTCGGCACCCTGGACGAGATGTTCGAGGCGCTGACCCTGATCCAGACCGGACGCATGGCCAAGGTGCCGTTCCTGCTGTTCGGAAGGGCCTTCTGGGAGAAGATCATCAACTGGCAGGCGCTGGCCGACGCCGGCACCATCGCCCAGGCCGACCTCGACCTGTTCCGTTTCGTCGAGACCGCGGAAGAGGCCGTGGGCCACATCGTCAGCTTCTACGGCGAGGACCGCGACCGCAGCAGCGACGGGCAGTAGCCTGCTTGGTTGACCCACGCGGATGTCGTGCGCCACAATCCTTGCGGCAGCGGCCGCCCTCGGGGCAAACGCCCAAAATTTCGTAACGACGTGGGGGGCTCCCTATGTCTCTCAGCCCGGCGAACGAGATAAACGATGTTTTTCAGCACGATCAATCCGCTTTACTCGCTCTCGGGGCTGGCGGTTGGAATGATTGTCGGCCTCACCGGGGTGGGCGGCGGGTCACTGATGACGCCGTTGCTGGTGCTTTTGTTTGGGGTTCACCCAGCGACAGCAGTCGGTACCGACCTGCTTTATGCGGCGGCGACCAAAACTGCGGGAACCTTTGTCCACGGCAGATCGAAGACGGTCAACTGGCGGATAGTCGGGCTGCTGGCATCCGGTTCTGCGCCCGCCACCCTCCTGACCCTCCTTTGCCTGAATATCTTTGGGCTGCAAGGCGCCAGGGTATCGGCAAGCATTTCATTCACATTGGGCATCGCACTTGTTCTGACCTCGCTATCGCTCGTGTTCCGCAGACAGATCGTCGCTTTTGCCCGTCGTAACGCCGGCCAGGAAAACCCGCGGCGCACTGCATTACTCACCATGATCACTGGCGCAGTACTGGGTATTCTGGTTTCGATTTCATCGGTCGGAGCCGGGGCGCTTGGCGTGACCGCGCTGATTATCCTCTATCCCAAATTGCCGACTGTCCGCATCGTCGGCTCTGACATTGCCCATGCCGTTCCGCTCACGCTTCTCGCAGGGATAGGCCACTGGTGGCTGGGTTCGGTTGATTGGGCGATGCTGCTGTCGCTGCTGATCGGCTCGATTCCCGGCATCATGATCGCCAGCATGTTGGCGCCGAAATTGCCGGAGCATGTCCTGCGTCTCACCCTGGCCGTGGTGCTGGCGCTTGTCGGGCTGCGTCTGGTCCTGGGTTAGGCCGCCGCCACCAGGCTGCGACTTCATGCGGCATTGGGGCAGGTCCGGCTTTTCCGTGGCGCCGTCCCCTCCCCCGCCGAGCCACAGGTTCAGCTCCTCAGACTCTGGACTCGGACGCGATCTGGGCACGGCTTTTCCGCACCCTTTCGGTCGCCGATTTCAGCTGGCCGCAGGCCGCCATGATGTCCTCGCCCCGCGGGGTGCGGATCGGGCTGGCGTAGCCGGCCTTGTGGATGATATCGGCGAAGGCATGGATGCGGTTGCCCGACGAGCGCCTGTAAGGCGCGCCCGGCCATTCGTTGAAGGGGATCAGGTTCACCTTGGCCGGAATGCCCTTCAGCAGTTCGACCAGCCGGTGGGCGTCTTCCCTGGTGTCGTTGATCCCGTCCAGCATGACATATTCGAACGTGATCCGCTCCGAGTTCGAGAGACCCGGATAGGCACGCAGCGCATCAAGCAGCGCGGCGATGTTCCACTTCCTGTTGATTGGGACCAGCTGATCGCGCACCGCGTCGGTGGTGGCGTGGAAGCTGACCGCCAGCAGGCAGCCGATCTCGGTCGCGGTCCGGGCGATCTCGGGCACCACGCCGCTGGTCGAAAGGGTGATGCGGCGGCGGCCGAGGGCGATGCCCTCGTTGTCCATCACCACCCTCATCGCGTCACGGACGTTCTCGAAGTTGTAGAGCGGCTCGCCCATGCCCATCAGGACGATGTTCGACACGAGGCGCGTCTCGTCCTTGGGGGCACCCTGGACCGGCCATTCGCCCAGGTCGTCGCGGGCCAGAAGCACCTGGCCGACGATCTCGCCCGCCGTCAGGTTGCGCACCAGCTGCTGAGTTCCGGTGTGGCAGAAGGAACAGGTCAGAGTGCAGCCCACCTGCGACGAGATGCAGAGCGTGCCGCGGCCCTCCTCGGGGATATAGACCACCTCGACCTCGTGTCCGCCGGCGATGCGCACCAGATACTTGCGCGTGCCGTCGGCCGAGACCTGCCTTTGCGTGACCTCGGGCAGGGCGATGGTGAAATGGGTGGCGAGAAAGGCGCGGTAGTCCTTGGCGAGATTGGTCATCGCCGCGAAGTCGCGCACACCCCAGTGATAGATCCATTGCCAGATCTGGCCGACGCGCATCTTCGCCTGCTTTTCCGGCGTTCCGGCGGCGATCAGCGCCGCGCGCATCGCCTCGCGCGTCATGCCGATCAGATTGGTCCGGTCCGCCGCCTTGCGCGGCAGGATCTGCACATCGCGCACCAGCGGCGCAGGCTGGATCGTTGCGGGCTGGGCCGGGGCGGGTGCTTTTTCCATCGGACGTCCTCGGGTGTGAAGGCTGCGTATATAGGCCGAGGCGGCGGAAATTGGAACAGGACGCGCGCGCGGCCTATCCGACCGCGCGGAACTGCTGGTCGTAGAGCCGGCGGAACATGCCGTCCTGGGCCAGAAGCTCGGCCGTGGTCCCCTGTTCCAGAAGCCGTCCCTCGTTGATGACGCAGATCCGGTCGGCCTCGAGCACCGTGGACAGGCGATGGGCGATGACGATCGTGGTGCGCCCCCTGGTCAGGTGGCGGATCGCCTCTTGCACCAGGGCTTCCGAGCGGGCGTCGAGCGCGCTTGTTGCCTCGTCCAGAAGAAGGATCGGGCTGTCCTTCAGGATCGCGCGGGCGATGGCCAGGCGCTGTTTCTGCCCGCCCGACAGGAAGGCCCCGTTCTCGCCCACCGGCGTCTGATAGCCCTGTGACAATTCCGCAATGAATTCATGGGCATTGGCCGCACGGGCGGCGGCGATCACCTCATCCTCGGTGGCATCGGGCCTCCCGAAGCGGATGTTGTCGAGAACGCTGGCGGAAAAAAGAAAGGTGCCCTGCCCGACGAAGGAAATCCGCTCGCGCAGCGACCGGAAGCTGGCCCGGGTCAGGTCGGTCCCGTCGATCGAGACCCGGCCCGAGGTCGGATCGTAAAGCCGCAGGATCAGGTTGAGGATCGTGGACTTGCCGCCCCCCGACGGCCCGACGAGCGCGGTTGTTTTCCCCGCCGCGCAGACCATCGACAGGTCCTGCAGTACCGGGCGGCTGCCCTTGTAGGAAAACCCGACCGTCTCGAACGTCACCTGGCCGGGTCCGGCCGGAAGATCGACCGGGGCGGGGGCCTCGGTCAGTGATTCGGGGGCGTCGAGCAGGTCGAACATCATCCGCACCCCGATCAGGTTGGCCTCGATCGCCACCCGCATCCGCGACAGGCGCTTGGCCGGCTCGTAGGCCATGAGCAGCGCGGTGACGAACGACATGAGCTGGCCGGCGGTCGTGGCACGCTCGCCGAAGATGTTGACCGCGCTCAGCGCCACCACCGCGGCGATGGCAAAGCCCGACAGCGTGTCCATCAGCGGGCTGGTCACCGCCTCGAGTCGGGCGATGGCGTTCGAGCGTTTCTCGACCTGGCCGACGGCAGAGTTCATCCGCGCCGCCATCCGGTCCTCGAGCGCGAAGGCCTTGACCACGAGGATTCCGGCCGAAGTCTCCTGGATGACCTTGATGATCTCGGCCAGCGATGCCAGCTCCATCTCCATGATGGCGCGCACCTTCTTGAGGATCAGCCGCACGCCCAGAAGCGCCAGCGGTCCGATCAGCAGCGAGATGAAGGTCAGCGCCGGCTGCTGGTAGAGCATGACCGAGACGAGACCGATCAGCGTCAGGCAGTCGCGCACGAAGCTGGTCACGAGGATGTCGATGATCATCCGCGCCGACTGGGCCGACTGCGTGACCCGGGTCAGCAGGTCGGAGGATTCGGTGAGGTTGAAGAAGGCGACGCCCTGGCGCAGCAGCTTGGCATAGAGCCGCTTTTGCTGGGTGGCGACGATGCGGTTTCCGGCCCTGATCAGCGTCACGTCCTGGACATAGCTGCCGACGCCCTTCAGGAAGAAGATCAGGGCGACCATCCCCGCCACCATGAAGACGCGCGCGTGGTTCCCGGGGTTCGTCATCGTGTCGACGATGTCGCGCATGACCCAGGCGGTCGCCGAGGTCATCGCCGAGACCAGGATCATCGCCCCGACCGCGATGGCATAGAGATGCGCCTGCGCCCGCAGGTTCTCGGACAGAAGCCGCGAGATCTGCGGCCCCGCCAGTCTCGGCAGGAGGGTTCTGAGCAGAAGGGTTCTGAGCACCTGACTCACGCGTCATCGGGGTTTTGGTCCATATGGACGCAAAGGCAGCGAAAAGCCAGCCTTGCGGCGAATTTCGGCGCGGTCCCATCCGGCCGGGCAGCAGGCGGCGCGGGCAGCGGGCGCGGCAGGTCAGCTGTCCTGGCGGACGATGTCGGTGATGAGCACGTCGGTCACGTCATGGCCGAGCGCGCGTTTCGCGGTCTCGAGAAGCGCCGCCCGCAGCCCGTCCATCGCGTCCGAACTGGTGAAGGCGCCGTCGAAGCCGCCCGCATTGGCATGGTCGAACAGCACCTGGAGAAAGGCGTCGCGCAACTTCGGCTCGACCGCATAGACCTTTTCCCCGCCCCCGAACGGCACTTCGAGGCTGACCGACAGGATCACCAGCGCGCCGACCCTGCCGCTTTCGACCACCGGGACGATGAACTGGTTGTTGAGCTTCACATATTCCTTGGCCGGCGCCTCGCCTTCGGGCAGGGCGGCCCCGCCGCCACCGCCGCCCGCCGCGGTGTCCACCGCAGGGCCGCAGGCGGCGGCCTCGGCCTTGCCGGCGTCGGCCGGCCGCAGGTAGAGCCCCGCGCCCGCGCCGCCGCCGAGGCCGGCCAGCGCCAACAGGATGGGAAGGACAAGCTTGCGCATCGCCGGACCGCTCAGAAAGGCAGAAGCTTGTCGGCGATCTGCTGGCCGTAGCGCGGCTGCTGGACGTCGCTGATCATGCCGCGTCCGCCGTAGGAAATCCGCGCGCCCGCGATCTTGTCATAGGTGATCTCGTTCTGGCGCGAGATGTCCTCGGGCCGGGCGAAGCCGGTCACCACCAGTTCGCGGATTTCGTAGTTCACCCGGACCTCCTGCGAGCCCTGGATCTGCAGGACGCCGTTGGGCAGGACCTGGGTGATCGTCGCGGCGATGCGCAGGGTCAGCTTTTCCTTGCGCTGGATGCTGCCGGTGCCCTGATAGCTGGAGGCGCCCTTGGTCGCGACCGCGTCCGCCATCCGCGATCCTTCGGCCAGCGCATCGTCCAGCCGCTGCGGAATGCCGAGGAGCGAGGGGATTCCCATCTTCTCGGCCGAGGTGCGGCTGCGCCCCGAGGTGTCGGTCATCTCGGCCTTGTCGTCGATCTCGACCACGACGGTCAGGATGTCGCCCCGCTGCCGGGCCCGCTGATCGCCCAGGAGCGAGGCGCGCGCGCCCGACCAGAGCGAGGCATCCGCCGACGGCCCTCGCGGCGGCGCAGCGCCGGGCAGCGATCCGCCTGCCATCGCGAAATATTCGTTCCCAGATTCGACCGGGCTTAAGGACGGAGCCTTTCCCACCTCGCTCAACCGGCCGCAGCCCGCCAGCACCAGGCCCAGGGCCATCAGGACGTTGCGCATTCTCTCTCTCCTGTCAGTTGGTTGCGCCCACGCGGATCGTGCCGCCGGGTGCCACGGCCCCGAGGACGGTCGTCCGCGAGCCGGTGTTCATCACGCGGATCCGCTCGCCCACTCCGCCGCGGTCAAGCGCGCGCCCCTCGGCCGAGATGGTGACCCGGCCGCTCGCGTAAAGGATGGTGACAAGCTGGTTGCGCTCGACCTCGGCCGCCCGCGCCAGGTTGGACAGAAGGATCGGCTGGCCGCGATAGACCGCGGTGCGCACTTCCTGCCCCTCGACCTCGGACACGGCCTGCGCAGCGCCTTCGGCCTCGCGCGGCGCGACAACGACATCGGCCGGTCCGATGATGCTGTGCGCGGGCAGCGTCCGGGCGGCGATCAGCGACTGGGCGTCGGCGGCCACGGGCATCAGGACGGCGATGACAAGCAGCCGGATCATCAGCGCACCTGGGCCGTGGCGCCGAGCATCTGGTCGGCGGCGGTGATGACCTTGGCGTTCAGCTCATAGCCGCGCTGCGCCTCGATCAGGTCGGTGATCTCGCGCACAGCGTCGACGGAGCTCTCTTCGAGATAGCCCTGGCGCAGGGTGCCGAGCCCGCTTTGCCCGGGCGCGGCGATGGTCGCCGACCCCGAGGCCGCGGTTTCGAGAAACAGGTTCGATCCGGTCGCCTCGAGACCCTTGTCGTTGGTGAAGCCGGCGAGCGTCAGTTGGCCCAGGAGCTGCGGGGCGGTCTGGCCGGCGAAATAGGCATAGACCTCGCCCGAGGCGTTGATGGTCAGCGACTTCGCATCGGCCGGGATGGTGATTCCCGGCGCGACCACATAGCCGTCCGAGGTCACGATCTGGCCATCGGCCGACCGTTTCAGCGCCCCGTCGCGGGTATAGGCCGCCCCCCCCGAGGGCAGCGTCACCTCGAGATAGCCGGGCCCCTCGATCGCCAGATCGAGATCGCCGCCGGTCTGCGACAGGGACCCCTGCTGAAGATTCACCGAAACCGCGGTCGGCCGCACCCCGAGACCGATCTGGATCCCGGTCGGAACCACGGTTCCGTCGGCGGCACTGATCGCGCCGGGGGCGGTGACCTGCTGGTAATGCAGGTCGGCGAATTCGGCCCGGCGGGCGTTGTAGCCGGTGGTGGACATGTTGGCGAGGTTGTTCGAGATCACCTCGACCCTGGTCTGCTGGGCGGTCATGCCGGTCGCGGCAATCTGAAGGGCGCGCATTCCTGCCTCCTATCGGCCGATGGTCTGGACGACCGAGCGGATCCGGCCGTCCTCGGCGTCAAGGAAGCCCTGGCCCATCTCGTAGGCCCGCTGGACCGCGATCATGCGGGTGATCTCGGCCACCGGATTGACATTCGATCCTTCCAGAAATCCCTGAAATACATGTCCGCCCTCGAGCGGCTGCGGGTCGGACGAGGTGCGGAACCGGGTGCCTCCGGCCTCGGTCAGGTCGGCGGGGCTCGCCGGGCGGTACAGGCCGACCTGCGCGACCGGCTGGCCGTCGGCCGAGATCGTGCCGTCGCGGGCGACGCTCCATTGCGCCACTCCCGGCGGCACGGCGATGGGCGAGCCGCCGCTGTCGAGGACCGGATGGCCTTCGGCGGTGACGAGGGTTCCGTCGGCCGAGGGCGTGAAGGCGCCCGCGCGCGTCAGCTGGTTGCCCTCGGGCGTCTGCACCATGAAGAACCCCTCGCCCTCGATCGCCAGGTCGAAGCGGCCGCCGGTCTCCTGCAGGACGCCCTGCGACAGGTTCACGGCGCGGCCCTCGGCACTGGCCATCGACAGCGAAGGCTCGTTCCCGCGCAGGTCGGCGACATGCTCGGCGAAGATCACCCCCTCGCGGCGGAAACCCGTGGTGGACATGTTGGCGATGTTGTTGGCCACGACCTGCATTTCCTGCATCAGTCCCGACTGGCGGTTCAGGGTGGTGTAGATGCCGTTGTCCATCGTTCAGCTTCCTGCGATCAGGGGGATGATCCGGTCGGTCAGGAACGACACCAGCGTGCCGGTCATGAAGGTCATGCTGACCCAGAAGACGATCAGCATCGCCCCCACCTTCGGCACGAAGGTCAGCGTCATCTCCTGGACCGACGTGAGCGCCTGCAGAAGGCCGATCGCGAGGCCCATGGCCAGGGCCACGGCCAGAAGCGGAGCCGAGACAGTCACCGCAGCCCACAGAGCCTGGCGCAGGGTGTCGAAGAAGACGGCATCGCTCATGTCAGATCTGCATCCTGAGGATTTCCTGATAGGCCTCGACCACCTTGTCGCGCAGCGTCACCGCGGTCTCGACCGCAAGCTCGGACGAGGCGAGCGCCTGGACCAGCGCGTGCGGATCGGCACCGCTGGTCATCGCCGCGCGGGCGGTGTCCTCGCCGGCCTTCAGGGTGGTGGCCAGCCCGTTCAACACCGTTCCGAATCCCGCCGGGCCGGAGGGCGCTGCACCGCCCGCTGCCGTGGCGGGCCGCGCCTGGCCGTAGCCGAGCGAGGCGAGCGTCGTTCGCACATCCATGATCGCCCCCCTTACCGGCGCAGCAGTTCAAGCAGGCTCTGCGACATCTGCCGCGCCTGATCGAAGAGCTTGAGGTTGGCCTCGTAGCTGCGCTGTGCCTCGCGCGCGTCGGCGATCTCGACCACCATGTCGACGTTCGATCCCTGGTAGTAGCCATCGGCGCCGGCCAGCGGATTGCCCGGGTCATAGATGCGGCCTGGCTCGGTCGGATCGAGTTCGACCGGGCCGAGGGCCACCCGGCCCGTGCCCGTGCCGCCGTCGAGCGCGGTCTCGAAGGCGGCGGTCTTGCGGCGGTAGCCGGGGGTGTCGGCGTTGGCGACATTTTCCGAGATGTAGCGCAGGCGCATGGACTGCGCCTCCATCCCCGAAGCAGCGACGGACAGGGCCGTGACGGTCTCGCCCATGACGGCCTCCTTACCTGCGGCCCAGGCTGGCGCGAAGGATGCCGAGCGAGCTTTTGTAGACGCTCAGCGCCAGATCATTGTCCTGGCGGATCTGCGCCGCCCGCATCATCTCGTCCTCGAGCGAGACATTGTTGCCGTTGGGCGACATGTGTCCGCCAGCGCGCTCCGACAGGCTCTGTCCGGCCAGCCGGGCAGAGCCGCCGAGATGGCCGGGCCGGGTGCGGCGAAGGCCAAATCCGTCGTCGTCGGCATAGGCCGCGGCAAAGTCCGGCCCGTCCTTGGCGCGATAGCCGGGCGTGTCGGCATTGGCGACATTCGCGGCGATGGCCGACAGGCGCAGGGACGCGTTCGACGATCTGGCGGCGGCCATCGTCAGGATTTCAGGCGTCTCGAACATCGGGGCTTCTCCTCCGAGCTTTCAATCAAGCCTTAAGGGCGATTCGTTTAGAAACGGTAATGAGCCGCCGATGAGGGAAGCGAATGTCCGGAACCATGTTCCAGCCCCTGCAGGACCAGATTGCCGCCATCCGGCCGGCGCGCCCGATCGCCCGGGTCAGCGAGGTCGGCCGCGGACTGGTGCGCGTCGGTCGGGCCGGTCCTGACTGGCGGATGGGCGACCGGGTCCACGTCCGCGCGGGCGACGGTGCGACGCTGGGCGGCGAGATCGTCCTTCTGGATGCCGGCGGAGCCGCGATCCTGACCGACCGGGCGCCGGATGGCCTCCGGCCGGGCGATCCGGTCGCTTTGGCCGGGGACCGGGCCTTCTGCCCGCACGAAGGCTGGATCGGCCGCATCATCGACCCGTTCGGCCAGCCGCTCGACGGGCGGCCGCTGGCCGCCGGCCCGCTCGCCCGGCCCCTGCGTACCTTGCCGCCCCCGGCGGCGGCAAGGCGGAAGCTCGGAGCACGGCTTGAAACCGGGATGCGGCTGTTCAACACCATGCTGCCGCTGGTGCGCGGCCAGCGTATCGGGCTTTTCGCCGGCTCGGGCGTGGGCAAATCGACCCTCCTCGGCGAACTCGCCCGCCGGGTCGAGGCCGACCTGATCGTCATCGCCCTGATCGGCGAGCGCGGCCGCGAGCTGCGCGAGTTCGCCGAGGATGTGCTGGGCCGCGAGGGGCGCGCGCGCAGCATCGTCGTTGCCGCCACCTCCGACCAGTCGCCCCTGGTGCGCCGGCGCTGTGCCTGGGCGGCGATGGCGGTGGCCGAGCATTTCCGCGATCAGGGCCGCCATGTGCTGTTCCTGGCCGATTCGATCACCCGCCTCGCCGAGGCCCACCGCGAAATCGCCCTCGGCGCCGGCGAGCCTGCCGCGCTGCGGGGCTATCCGCCCTCGACCGCGCCGCTCGTCATGGCGCTGGCCGAACGGGCAGGCCCGGGCGCCGAGGGGGCCGGCGACATCACCGCCGTCTTCTCGGTGCTGGTCGCCGGGTCGGACATGGACGAGCCGGTCGCCGATATCCTGCGTGGAACCCTTGATGGCCATGTCGTGCTCGACCGTGCCATCGCCGAACGCGGCCGCTTTCCCGCCGTCGACCTCCTGCGGTCGGTGTCGCGGTCGCTTCCCGCCGCAGCCAGCGCCGGCGAGAACCGCCTGATCGGGCGGGCGCGGCGCCTGCTTGGCGCCTATGAGCGCGCCGAACTGATGATCCAGGCCGGCCTGTATGCGGCGGGCAGCGACCCGCTGATCGACGCGGCAATCCGCGTCTGGACGGACCTCGATGCCTTCATGGCCGAGGAAGAGCGTGCGGACGCTGCGGCAAGCTTCGCCCGGCTGGGTGCGATCCTCGGCAGGGCAGGGCTGGCCGAGGAAGCGGCGCCCTGACGACCGCTGCGTCAGAGTCGGGCAGCCCGATCCGCCGAGTCGCGGGCCTCGGGGCCATGACAGCACGGAACATGGCGCCCGAGTCCACACAGCACCTGCCGAGGCTTGGCCCCCTGCCGGTTGCCACTCCAGCGCGCCGCCCTCAGCCGGGCCTCAGGCATAGCGCGACAGCGACAGGCCGGTCCTGTCCGTGCCCTGAAGCAGCGACAGGGCCGGAGACGTGGCGCCGCCCGCCGCCGCCGAACGCAGCAGGAAAAGCCGCACGATCCTGTCAACCCTGGCCGGATCGGCAAACTGCTCGATGCCGCTCTCTCCCAAGGCAGCACCGGCTCGCGCCTTCAGGATCGCCAGTTGCCGGTCGATGTCGACCGAGACGAAGCTTGACGGCAGGCCGAACGCCGTCTGCAGGACCTGCCGCAGGGGCGGCGACCCCATCGCCGCATACCACTTGCCATCCGCCGACAGGCTGCGCCCGGCGATTGCCGCAAGTTCCGAGCGGGCGTTCAGCGCCAGCCGCATGTCGCCGCTGACCTGGCCGACGGCGGCCTCGAACCTCTTGGCCTCATATGCGCCAAGCACCTTGTCGGCAAAGTCGGATTTCTTCGTGTTGGGCACCGGGAGATCGCCAAAGCCGAAGGCCCGCGCGAATTCGAGATAGCGCTTGTCGGCAAGCCGGTTGGCCAAGGCCCCGGGCGAAAGGGTGCCGTCTTCGAGCACCTTCCTCAGAAACGCCCGGTTGTTCAGGTCGCCTTCGAGACCGAAGGCGGTCAGCGCCACCGACAGCAGGCGGCGGTCGCCGAGCAGCGCATCCGCCGAACCGACCGCCCCGATCCGGTCGCGGAAATACTCCTCGTCGCCTCTGGTCTGCGCGCCGGTGGCGAAGGCCTTCTTCTGCGCGGCCAGGGTCCGGCTCAGGAAGGCCCAGCCGGTCAGGCCCCCGCCGGGAATGACCGGCGCAAAGCTCACCCGCGGGCCGCGGCCAGAAGGCGTGCCTCGCGCGGCAGGAGGGCGCGCAGCGACTTCAACGCCTGGTAGAACTGATCATCCAGAAGCGCCTCGGTCGCTGCCGCAAGCTGGCTGCGACTGTCATGGTCGGTCAGCGCCAAGCTGAGTTGCTCGACCCCGCGGATCAGTTGGACCTTCGCCTCGGCCGGGGCCGCGTCGCCGGTCAGGACCAGCTGGGCGACATAGCAGACCCGGCGGACCGGGGTGTTGACCTCGTGCGGGTGGATGGCGTCGCGCAGGCGCAGGATGTTGGCATTGGGCGTCAGGATCGCCAGGCGCGATCGCTTGTCGCCATTCTCGATGACCGCCCCGTTGACAAGAACCCGCTCGTGCGGGGCGAGTTTCAGCACCAGCCCGCTCATCCCGCATCCTCCGCGCCGCGCAGACCGCGCATGATTGCCATGTTGATCTCGACCAGGGCACGGGCATCCGCCTCCCCGGCCAGAACCCGCGAGGTATGGTGGCGGGCGAAGTCGGCAAGATAGTAAAGCCGCGCCCTCAGGTCGGGCGGAAGGCCATTGGCCGGCTCTGCCACGTCGGCGGCGATCAGCGTCCAGAGCCGGTGGTTGTCGTGCAGGGCGGCGGCCAGGGCAGGAAAGTCGCCGGGCGCGGACAGCGCCGCGTTCAGCCGGCGGGTCGCGGTGGCGAAAGCCTCGTGCTCGATGCTGCGTGGGGTGCGGGTGGCGCCTGCCGCGCCGGAATAGACTGCGTGCGCCATCATCTGTGCGGTCACTTAGGAATCTTCCCATCTCGGTCATGTCGGATGCGGCCTTGCCGCGCGGTCGGGGGCGCAGGATCTGCGCCCCCGGTGGTCCGGGTCAGCCGCGGAACAGCGCCAGGATGTGCTGCGGCGCCTGATTGGCGATCGACAGCGACTGGATGCCCAGCTGCTGCTGGACCTGCAGCGCCTGAAGCCGCGCCGAGGCTTCCTCCATGTCGGCATCGACCAGCGAGCCGATGCCGGCCTTGAGAGAGTCCGACAGCTGGCCGACAAACTTGTTCTGGATGTCGATCCGGCTCTGGGCCGAGCCGAATTCCGCTGCGGCGTCGATGCCGGTCTGGATCAGCGTCTCGATGTTGCCCAATGCCGCCTGCGCCCCGGCTGCCGTCGAGACATCGATCGCCGAAAGTGCCGAGAGCCCGCCCGACCCCGCGTTCCTGAACTGAGCCGAAACCGTCAGATCCTTGCTCCCGGCATTGGCAAAGTCCAGCTGGCCGGGGTTGGCGCTGTCATAATCGACCGTCAGGCCGCCGATGCCGAGCTTGTCGATCGCATTCTTCAGCCCGACCGCCACCAGATCCGAGGTGGTCGTCGCGGCCACGTCGCTGGCGCTGACCGTGTAGGTGGCGGTCTTGCCGCCGATGGTCACCGTCACGCTGTCGCCGGCGGCAAAGCTGGTGGTGGTGTCGTCGACGACGATCTTGCCGGTGCCCGTGGCACTGTCCAGCTGGAACCCCGCCGTATCGCCGTTGGTCGAGGCATTGTCCGACCCGCTGAGAACCGCCTTGGCCGCATAGGCGCCGGTAGACAGATCCTGGGCCGTGACCGCGATCGACGAGGTCGTCACCGACCCGTTCGACTGCCGGTCGAGCGAGGCCAGGACATTCACCGTGGTCTGGCTTCCGTTCACCAGGTTAAGCCCGTTGAACTGGGCCGCCCCGACCACGGTGTTGATCTGCGAGCGCAAGACGCCGATGTCGGTCTGGATCTTTGCCCGGTCGACATTGTCCTGCTGGGCGGCGACGATCTTGCCCTTGATCTCGGTCAGAAGGTCGGTGACGGTCTCGGAGGCCTGGCGGGCGACGGCGACGGTGGACTTGCCCAGCGAAAGGCTGTCCGAAATGCCCTTGAAGCCTTTCACGTCCGCTTCCATGACCTTCGAGATCGCCCAGACCGCCGAATTGTCGCGCGCCGAGGCCACTGACTTGCCCGTCGAGATCTCGTCCTGGGTTTTCGCCAGGTTGGTATTGACCCCGCGCAGGGTCTGCAGCGCGACCATCGCGCTGGTGTTCGTCAGAATGCTCGACATGGTGAGCTCCTTTGCCAATGGGGCGCTTTGCGCCCGGAAAGATGCCAATCCGGTTGGCCAAGACGGTGTTCTGACCGGTGCGGACCTGTGGCTCGTGCCCGGGGCCGCGCCGCCCCGACCGGGGCGCAGGACCGACCATGATGGCCATTGTCTAAGGAAATGCTAAGCGCCGACGGTGAATGGGGAAAAGTTGACCGATCCGATCTCATGCCCGCCGTTCGACCGTCGCCGGCGCGACCGGATGACGAACCGCTTCGCCCGCGGCGGTATAGACGGCCAGTCCCGCGCCGGCGCCGCGGATCGCCAGAAGCCGCGCGCGCGCCGCCTCGACCCCCTTCAGCGCCGCGCGGACCAGCGCCGCATTCTCGCGCGCCTGCGCCCGCAGCGCCGCAAGTTCGTTCTGGCCGACGGGTCTGTCGCCAAGGCCCGCCGCCAGGTTTTCGAGGCGCGCCGCCAGCCCCGCCAGATCGTCCAGCCGGCCGGATTTCAGACAGTCGCGCTGCTGCCCGAGCAATCGGCGCATCTGGTCGGCGGCGCTATCGGTCATCGCGATCCCCCGACCGCGCGAGAAGGGCGCGGTAGATGCCGTCGGCAAGGCCGATGCCGCCGTGGCGGGCCATCGCCCTGGCCTCCTCGTCCACGAGAAGCGACGCGAACTGATCCTCTCCCGCGCCGCCGCCGAACGATTCGCGCGGTGCGCCCGCCCCCATCGGCTTGAGCATCTCGGCAAGAAAGGCGGCTTCGAGATCGCGGGCGGCCCGGTGCAGATCGCGGGCCCGCGCGATCTCCGGCTGCGGACCTTGTGCGGCGGGCCGCAGGGAGGGGGGCTGGATCGCCAAGGCATTCTCCGATGGTCGCAATTTGAGCCAGAAGACCAGAAGCCGGTAAAGAAGCGGTAACCCGATCCTGCCAGTCTGCCGCCAGCATCGGCAGAAGTCGTGGGCCGGAATGGAAATCGACTGCTTCAAGGAACTGTCAGCCGGACCTTCGCGGGGCCGACGCCCCCGGTCGGACGAAACCGGCGCGGGCGATGGGTTTGCGTCGGCCCTGCAGGGGGCCGGCACTGATGGACGCGCCCCGCGACCCGCCAATCCGCCGGCGGCCGGGGGAGGGCCGGCGCGGGCCGAGGATGACCGCTCCGATCGGGAAACGGACGCGGAGGCCGGGGCGATCCAGCCTTTCCCGGCCGGGATATCTTCGGACGTGCTGCCCGGGTCCCCGCCGCCACCGGCCACCGGGCCGGTGGGCTGCGGCCATTCGGAACCGGTCCAGGTTGGCGCGTCCGCATTGCCCGGCACGGGCACGACCGGCGAGGACGGCGCCACCAGCCTTCCCCAGCGCCCGGCGGCGGGCAATCCTCCCGCGGAGGGGGCCGACGGCTCCGCGGCCCTTCCCCTGCCAGGGCCCGACGCCCTGTCCGTGCCACCCGCAGGGGCGACCGACGCCGCCGAAGCTCCGGCTGCAACCGCCGGCCCCGGCCCGGCACCGCCCCCGGGCCGGTCGCCCGGTCCCGGCCCTGACGGGCCCGGGCCGGGACCGGATGACGGGATGGCCGGGGCCGAAGGTCCACCGCCACCGGCCATCGGCGGTCTTTCCGTCGGTGGGCAGGATCGGTCCGGGAGCAATGCGACACCCGGGAGCGAGTGCGGGGGCACCGGCAAGTCGGACCGGAATGGTCCATTGGCCGGGAAAGAAGGTGCGGGCGCCGGAGGGGATGAGACGCCCGTCGGAGCCGCCCATCCGGAACGGCGCAACCCGGATTCGCCCCCGATGCCGCCAGGGGGTCCGGCGCGGACTGGCCCGAAGATGGCCAGATCCCTGCCCGACCTCGTGACCGCGCCTGACCAGATGGCGCCCTCGCCCGGCGCGGGGCCAGCCCCGGCCGGAGCCACTGCCGCTCCGGCACCGGCGATGCCGCCCCCCGAGCCGTCTCTGCCCGCCGGCCTTGCGCACCAGCTTGCGGCCAACATTTCACACCGCGCCGGCCACGCGGTCGAAATCACCCTCAACCCCGAGGAACTCGGCAAGCTGACGATGAGTATCGCGTCGCGCGACGGGACGTTGACCCTTGCCCTGACCGCCGAGCGTGGCGCGACGCTGGACCTTCTCCGGCAGCATATCGACCAGCTGGCCCAGGATTTCCGCGACCTCGGGTTCGACCGGCTTCAGTTCAGTTTCGGTCGCGGCCACGAGGGGCAGCAGCGCGGCGATCCCGGCCCCGCGCCCGAGTCCGGGCCGGATCCGGCGCCCGCCGGCCCTGTCCCCGCCGCGCCGCCCGCCCCTTCGCCGCGGCCGGCGGGGCGCGACATGCTCGACATCAGACTGTAAGAGGATCGCCATGACGATTTCGCCCATCGCCGAAACCGCCGCGCCCGCCCAGCCCACGGGGCCCGCCGGCGGCAGCGCCCCGAAGATCTCGACCGACTACCAGATGTTCCTGAAGATGCTGACCGCCCAGATGAAGAACCAGGACCCGCTGAACCCGATCGATTCGACCGACTACGCGACGCAGCTCGCGACCTTTTCCGGGGTCGAGCAGCAGGTCAAGACCAACGACCTGCTGACCGCCCTGACCGGCCAGATGGGGATCACGGGCATGGGCCAGCTCGCCTCGTGGGTGGGGATGGAAGCGCGGGCGGTCGCTGCGGTTCCCTATCAGGGCCAGCCGGTGACACTTTATCCGGCGCCGGCGCAGGGCGCGGATCGCGCAATGCTGGTTGCCTATGACAGCCGCGGGCAGGAGGCTTCGCGCGAAGAGATTCCCGTCTCGGCCGATCCGGTCCGCTGGACAGGCACGACGGCCACCGGCGGCCAGGCGCTGCCCGGCAGCTACAGCTTCAGGCTGGAAAGCTACACCGCGGGCAAGCTCGTCGCCAATGACGGCGTCGAGGTCTATAGCCGCATCAGGGAGGCGCGGCTGGGCGACAAGGGCGCGGTCCTGCTTCTGGACGGCGGCGGCACCGTCGCCGCCTCGGACATAAAGGCACTGCGCCCCTGACCGTCAGAGCAGGCGCGCCAGGACCGCGCCAAGTGCAACCAGGCCCAGGCCCACGGCGGCAAGCCCGACCCAGCGGCGGCGTTCGGACCTACCCTGCGCCGGCCTGCCTTCGATCTGCCGGGTCATCAGCACCTCGGCCAGCTGCGGCAGCTTGGGCCCGAACCGGCTGAGGACCAGCATCGCCTTGCCCAGATCGCGCACCAGGGCCTGCGGGCCGACATTGCGGCGCACATAATCCTCGACGATCGGCCTTGCCACCCGCCAGATGTTGATGTGCTGATCGAGCGAGCGCGCCACCCCCTCGACCACCACCATCGTCCGCTGCAAGAGGATCAGCTCGGTCCGCGTCTGCATCCCGAACCGTTCGGTCACCTCGAACAGGTAAGCGAGAAGCCGCGCCATCGAGATCTGGTTGGCCTCCATCCCGAAGATCGGCTCGCCCACCGCCCTCAGCGCCCGGGCAAAGTCGTGGATGTCGCGGTCGCGGGGCACATAGCCCGCCTCGAAATGGACCTCGGCAACCCGGACATAGTCGCGATGGATGAAGCCCAGCAGGATCTCGGCATAGACCCGGCGGGTATAGGCGTCGATCTGGCCCATGATCCCGAAATCGTAGGCGATGATCGCCCCGTCGGGGCTGACCTTCAGGTTGCCCTGATGCATGTCGGCGTGGAAGAATCCGTCGCGCAGCGCGTGACTGAGAAACAGCCCCAGCACCCGCGCCGCCAGTGCCGGACAATCATGCCCCGCCGCGCGCAGCGTCTCTACCTCGCCCAGGGGGATACCCTCAGCCCAGTCCAGCGTCATCACCCGGCGCGACGACAGGTGCCAAAGCGGCTGGGGCACGCGAAACCCCCGGTCGTCCCGGGTGTTCGCCGCGAATTCCGAGGCCGCCGCGCTTTCCAGCCGCAGGTCAAGCTCGCTTGTCACCACGCTTTCGAAGTGGGCGATGACCTGCGTGGGCCGCAGCCGCCGCGACGCGGGCGACAGCATCTCGATCAGCGTGGCGGCGAAATAGAAGGCGTCGATGTCGCGGCGGAAGGCCCGCTCGATCCCCGGCCGCAGGATCTTGACGGCGACATCGGCGCCGGTGTCGGCCAGCCGCGCGCGGTGGACCTGGGCGATCGAGGCGGCGGCGACCGGCTCGGAAAAGGTGCTGAACAGGTCATCGACCGGGCGGCCCAGCTCGGCGGCGACCGTCGCCCTGGCGGTATCGGTGTCGAAGGGCGGCAGCTTGTCCTGAAGCACCCGCAACTGGTTCGAGAGATCCTCGCCCACCACGTCGGGGCGGGTCGACAGCACCTGGCCGAACTTGATGTAGGCCGGACCCAGGGCGGTGATCGCCCGCGTCACCGGCGGCAGGGCCGGGTCGCCGCGATAGCCCAGCCAGCGGAACGGCCAGCCCATGACCCGCGCCACCAGCCGCAGGCGCGGCGGCACCTCCATCGCCTGAAGCGCGACGTTCATCGCGCCGGTCCGCTCGAACGTGGCTCCGGTGCGGATCAGCCGCCACAGGTTGTGCGGTCCCCGCATCCTAGATCTTCCAGCCCGAATGCAGGGCCGCGATCCCCATCGACAGGTTGCGGTAGCTCACCTGCCCGAACCCTGCCCGGCGGATCATCGCGGCGAATGTCTCCTGGTCGGGGAACCTGCGGATCGACTCGACCAGATACTGATAGCTGGGCCGGTCGCCGGCGATGACCTGGCCCATCAGCGGGATGACATTGAAGGAATAGCGGTCATAGGCCCATTGCAGTGCCGGGTTCGGCAGCTGGCTGAATTCGAGTACCATCAACCGGCCGCCGGGCCGCAGCACCCGATAGGCCTCGGCCAAGGCATCGGCGATGCGGGTCACGTTGCGGATGCCGAAGCTGATCGTGTAGACATCGAAACTCGCGCCCGCGAAGGGCAGCGCCATCGCGTCACCGACAACCCAGTCGAGCTGCGCCGTCAGGTTGCCCGCCTCGGCGCGCTTCCTCCCCTCGACCAGCATCTGTTCGGTCATGTCGCAGACGGTCGCATGGCCGGACCTGGCGCGGCCGAGGAACCGGAAGGCGATGTCGCCGGTCCCCCCGGCCACGTCGAGAAGCCTCTGGCCCGGACGCGGCGCCAGCCAGTCCATCATCGCATCCTTCCACAGACGGTGGATGCCCATGCTCATCACGTCGTTCATCACGTCATAGCGGTTGGCGACCCGGGTGAAGACGCCATGCACCATCCCGGCCTTCTCCGCCTCGGGAACGGTCTGAAAGCCGAAATGGGTGGTCTCGGGACTATCCTGGGTCATGGCGCTGCCTGAACTGATCCCGTCTTCCTTACACGCGGGCGGGCCTGATAGACAATGCGGCGCAACGATCCGAGGTTTCCATGCCCGAACTGCCCGAAGTCGAGACCGTGCGTGCCGGCCTGTCGCCGGTGATGGAGGGGCGGCAGATCGAGCGGGTGCAGGTGAACCGCGCCGACCTGCGCTTTCCGCTGCCCGAACGCATGGCCGAACGGCTGCAGGGCGCGCGCGTCCTTGGTCTGCGGCGGCGGTCGAAATATCTTCTGGCCGACCTGTCGACGGGCGAGACGCTGCTGATCCACCTGGGCATGTCGGGCCGGCTGCTTGTGTCCGGGGCAGCGCTCGACCAGTTCCACCACGCCCACCCCGCCGCCCAGAAGCACGATCATGTCATCTTCGACATCGAGGGCGGCGCCCGCGTCACCTTCAACGACGCCCGCCGCTTTGGGGCGATGGACCTGATGGCCACCGCCGACTGGCCGGCCCATCCGCTGCTGAAGGATCTGGGGCCCGAGCCCCTGGGCAACGGGTTTCACCCCGACTACCTGGCGGACCGGCTCGGTGGCAGGTCGATGCCGGTCAAGGCGGCGCTTCTCGATCAGCGCATCGTCGCGGGCCTTGGCAACATCTATGTGGCCGAGGCGCTGCACCGCGCCGGCATCGACCCGCGCCGGGCGGCGGGCGATCTGGCCCCCGACCGGATCGCGGCCCTCGTGCCCGTCATCCGCGACGTCCTGTCCGAAGCGATATCGGCGGGCGGTTCCTCGCTGAAGGACTATCGCCGGGCCGACGGCGAACTGGGCTATTTCCAGCATTCCTTCCGCGTCTACGGCCGCGAGGGCGAACCCTGCCCCTCGCCCGGTTGCGGCGGCCGGATCACCCGCATCGTCCAGTCCGGCCGCTCGACCTTCTTCTGCCCGATCTGCCAGAGGTGACTTGCACCGGCGCGCCCGGCCTTCTAGCGATGGGCAAACTTCGAAAGGCCCGACCATGACCCACGAGACCCTCCTGATCGAAGCCCACGGCCCCGTCCGGCTGGTCCGGCTGAACCGGCCGGCGGCACTGAATGCCCTGAACTCGCAGATGATGGGCGAACTGGCTGCCGCGCTCGGCGCGATGGACCGTGACGACGCGGTCAGGGTGATCGTGCTGACCGGATCGGAGCGCGCCTTTGCCGCCGGCGCCGACATCCGCGAGATGGCGGGCAAGAGCTATGCCGACATCTTCCGCCAGAACCTGTTCGCCGACGAGGCCGACCGCATCCGCGCCACCCGCAAGCCGGTCATCGCCGCCGTCGCGGGCTTTTGCCTCGGCGGCGGCTGCGAACTGGCGATGCTGTGCGATTTCATCATCGCCGCCGACACCGCCCGCTTCGGCCAGCCCGAAATCACCCTGGGCGTCATCCCCGGCATCGGCGGCACCCAGCGTCTGACCCGGCTGATCGGCCGCGCCAAGTCGATGGAACTGCACCTGACCGGAAGGTTGATGGCCGCCGACGAGGCCGAGCGCGCCGGGCTTGTCGCCCGCGTCGTCCCCGCCGCCGAGCTTCTGTCCGATGCACTCGCCACCGCCGAGAAGATCGCCGAGAAGTCGCAGCTGGCCGTGATCGCCGCGAAGGAGGCGGTCCACCGTGCCGACGAGGTTTCCCTTGCCGAGGGTGTCCTGTTCGAGCGCCGCCAGTTCCAGGCCCTCTTCGCCACCGACGACCAGAAGGAGGGAATGCGCGCCTTCGTCGAAAAGCGCACCCCCCTGTTCCGCGACCGATAGCTTCAGAAGTCCAGGTTCTCGACGCTCAGCGCGTTCTGCTGGATGAACTCGCGGCGGGGCTCGACCATGTCGCCCATCAGCTTTGTGAAGATGTCGTCCGCCTCGGCCAAGTCATCGACCTTTACCTGCAACAGCGTTCGCGCCGCCGGGTCCAGCGTCGTCTCCCACAGCTGCTCGGGGTTCATCTCGCCCAAGCCCTTGTAGCGTTGCAGCGTCAGCCCCTTTTCGCCCTCGGACAGGATCGCCGCCAGAAGCTCGCTCGGCCCGTGGATCGGCTGGTCGCGGTCCTTCCTGATCAGGCGGGCCAGAAGGCCGTAGGTTTCCTGCAGGCCCCTGGTGTGGCTGGCCAGCCGCCGCGCCTCGCCCGAGCGCAGGCAGGGTCCGTCGAGGGTGCGCACCTCTTCGACCCCGCGCAGGCTGCGCACGAAGCGCAGGCCGTGGTCCTGGGTCGGCCGGCCGGCCCAGCCGCGCTCATACTCGACAGCCACCTCGTCCAGCCGCCGCGCCACCTCGTCGGCCACCCCCTGCGCGTCGGCATCGACCCGGCCGGCGACAAGCGCCCCGGCGATGGCCGACTGCTCAAGGATGTGCTGCGGGTAGTGGGTCGGAAAGGCCTGGAGCACCCGCCTGACCACCCGCGCCTCCTCGACCACCCGCAGAAGGTCGGCCCCGCTGATCTCCTCGCCCGACCCCAGCCGCAACACCGCGCCGTCGATGCCCGCCTGGATCAGATAATCGTCCAGCGCCGCCTGGTCTTTCAGGTAGACCTCGGACTTGCCGCGCGCGACTTTGTAGAGGGGTGGCTCGGCGATGTAGAGATGGCCACGGTCGATCAGGTCGGGCATCTGCCGGAAGAAGAAGGTCAAAAGCAGGGTGCGGATGTGAGCGCCGTCCACGTCGGCGTCGGTCATGATGATGATCTTGTGATAGCGCAGCTTGTCCAGGTTGAACTCGTCGCGCCCGATCCCGGTGCCAAGCGCGGTGATCAGCGTGCCGATCTGGTCGGAGGACAGCATCCGGTCGAACCGCGCCCGCTCGACGTTCAGGATCTTGCCGCGCAAGGGCAGCACCGCCTGGTTCTGCCGCGCCCGCCCCTGCTTGGCCGAACCGCCGGCGCTGTCGCCCTCGACCAGAAACAGTTCCGACAGGGCCGGGTCCTTCTCCTGGCAGTCCGCCAGCTTGCCGGGAAGCGAGGCGACATCCATCGCCGTCTTGCGCCGGGTCAGTTCGCGCGCCTTGCGCGCCGCCTCGCGCGCCAGCGCCGCCTCGACGATCTTGCCGACGATGATCCGCGCCTCGGCGGGATGTTCCTCGAACCACTCGCCCAGCTTCTCGTTCACCAGGTTCTCGACCGCGGGGCGAACCTCGGACGACACCAGCTTGTCCTTGGTCTGGCTGGAAAACTTCGGGTCCGGCACCTTGACCGACAGGACGCAGGTCAGGCCCTCGCGGGCGTCGTCGCCGGTGAAATCGACCTTTTCCTTCTTGGCGATCCCCGAGGATTGCGCATAGGCGTTGATGGTGCGGGTCAACGCGCCGCGAAAACCCGCCAGATGGGTGCCGCCGTCGCGCTGCGGGATGTTGTTGGTGAAGGGCAGGACCGATTCATGGTAGCTGTCGTTCCACCACATCGCCACTTCGACGCCGATGCCGGCGCGCTCGCCGGTCATGTAGATCGGCTCGGGCATCACCGCCTGCTTCGACCGGTCCAGGTACTTGACGAACTCGCGCACACCGCCCTCGTAGAAAAGCTCGGCGCGCACCGGCTCGGGGTGACGCTCATCCTCGAGGATGATCCTGACGCCCGAATTCAGGAAGGCCAGCTCGCGCAGGCGCGTCTCGAGCGTCTTGAACTGATAGTCGAGGTCCGAAAAGGTTCCGTCCGGCCGGTTGGTCTTGGCCGAGGCCAGGAACCGCACCTCTGTGCCGCGCTGGCCGGGCGCGGGGCCGACCTCGTGCACATGGACCGTGCATTCGCCGTCCTCGAACCGGGCGCGATATTCCTTGTCGTTGCGCCAGACCGTCAACTCCAGCCATTCCGACAGCGCATTGACGACCGACACGCCGACGCCATGCAGGCCGCCCGACACCTTGTAGGCATTGCCGCCCTCGTCGGTGTTGTTGAACTTTCCTCCGGCATGAAGCTGGGTCATGATGACCTCGGCCGCCGACACGCCTTCCTCGGGGTGGATGTCCACCGGAATCCCGCGCCCGTTGTCGCGCACCGAAACGCTGTCATCGGCATGGATCCTGACCGTCACCGCGGTGGCATGGCCGGCCAGCGCCTCGTCGATGCCGTTGTCGACGACCTCATAGACCATGTGATGCAGGCCCGACCCGTCGTCCGTGTCGCCGATGTACATGCCGGGGCGCTTGCGGACGGCCTCAAGCCCCTTGAGAACCTTGATGGACTCCGCGCCATATTCGCCGGATTTCTTCGCCGTCTCGCTCATGCCTGTCTGCCTGTCCTTAAGCTGGCCATCTTATAGTGGCTAGGGCCGGGTTTGTCACGCGCAAGGCCCAAGATTTAGCGGTCACAGCAGGGCGATCAGCCCCCCGACCAGCAGAAGGAGCACCCCCGCGCCGACGTTGATCCGGTAGAGTGCCTCGGGAGAGGACAGAAGCCGCCGCGCCTGTCCGAAGGCATAGGCGGTGCACAGGTTGCCGATCAGCGGGATCGACATCGACAGGGCGACGATCACGCCGACATCGACCCCCTTGACCCTGGTCAGGTCGAAGAAGCCGGGCAGAACCCCCATGTAGAAGAGGATGGCCTTGGGATTGCCGATCACCGCGGCGACCCCGGCCGAGAAGGCCGGCCAGATCCCCGGCCGGGTCAGGCGCCCGTCCGCGCCCATGATCGGGTTGTGCGCCTGCCGGATCAAGAGCGCCCCCATCACCAGGAAGGTGATCGCGGCCACCCAATGCAGCACCGTCATCAGCTGCGCGAACTGCCCGACGATCCAGGTCAGGCCAAAGATCGCCAGCAGCGGCCAGAGGAAGTCGCCGATCGTCACCCCGAAGGCCAGGGGCCAGGCCGACCGGAATCCCCCGCTCAGCGCCCGGGCGGTGATGGCGATGAAGACCGGGCCCGGCGTGATCCACAGGATCACCAGCGCGCCGGCATAGAGCCACAGGCTCTGGACGGAAATGCTCATCATGCCTCCGGCAGGGTCAGGCTGCCGTCGTCCGCCAGCGGCCAGAAGGGGTTCATCGCCAGCTCCCAGACATGGCCGTCCGGGTCGGAAAAATAGCCCGAGTAGCCGCCCCAGAACACTTTCTGCGGCTTTTTCAGCCCCGTCGCCCCGGCGGCCAGCGCCCCGGCGAATGCCGCGTCCACCTCGGCCTCGGTCGCGAAGTTCTGCGCCAGAGCGACCGCCCCGGTGCCAAGCGCCGCCCCCGGGCGCCCCTGATCGGCGGCCAGGTCCTTCAGCCCGAACAGCGCCAGGACCGCACCGTGCATCTGGAAGAAGACGACGCCGTCCGGTGCCCGCGCCGGCCGCCAGCCCCAGCCCTCGTAGAAGGCCCGCGCCTTCGCCAAGTCGGCCACCCCCAGGGTGATCAGCGTGACCCGCTGCGGTGTCATGTCCCCGTCCTCTCCCTGACCTGCGACAGGCCAGCCTCCTCGGTGATCTCGAAACCCTGCGCGCGCGGCCCCAGCGGCGCGAACAGCTCCCGCCCGGTCCCGGTCATGAAGGCCTGCGCGCCCAGCCTGCACAGCTCGTCATAAAGCATTGCCGCCCGGCCCGCGTCCAGATGCGCCGCGATCTCGTCCAGCAAAAGGATCGGCGCCGCGCCGATGTCCGCCTTCAGCGCCCGCGCGTTGGCAAGGACGAGCGAGATCAAGAGGGCCTTCTGCTCGCCGGTCGAGCAGCGGGCGGCGGGCACCGACTTCGCGTCATAGGTGGCCACGAGGTCGGACCGGTGCGGGCCGCTCAGCGTCCGTCCCGCCGCCGCATCGCGGGCACGGCCCTGGGCGTAGGCCAGCGCCAGATCCCCGACACTCTCGCGCGGCGCCCCGCCGTCGGGGTCGGCAAGCGCGAGCCCCGCGGCAGGAAAGCCCGTGTCCGCCCCCTCCTGCGCCGCGGCGATCCGCGCCAGGACCGCCCGCCGGTTCGCGGCAATCTCGGCCCCTGCTGCCGCCATCTGCGCCTCGAGCGCGCCGTACCAGGCCGGGTCGCGCACCTCCTCGCGCAAGAGGCGGTTGCGCTCGCGCATCGCCTTTTCATAGGCCAGCACCGCCTCGGCATGGGCGGGCACGAACGACAGCACCATCCGGTCCAGAAACCGCCGCCGCCCCTCGGCCCCTTCGATCCACAGCCGGTCCATCGCCGGCACCAGCCACAGGATGCGCGCCACCCGGCCAAGCGCCACCTGGCTCGTGGCCTTGCCGTCGATCGTCACCGTGCGCGGCCCCTCGCCTTCGGCGCCCAGCCCGACCTCGTGGCCGCCCACGCGCGCCGCCACCTTCCAGCCCAGGGCCTCGGGCCGCCGCGCCAGTTCCTCCGCCGCCGCCCGCCGCAGGCCACGGCCCGGCGACAGAAGCGAGATCGCCTCGAGGATGTTGGTCTTGCCCGCCCCGTTCACCCCCCAGAGGGCGACCGGCCGCCCGTCAAAGCGCATCTCTGTCCGCCGGTGCGAGCGGAAATGCGACAGGAGCAGTTCTGTGACCACGAAATCAGGCACGTCCCGTGCCTTTCACTTTGGCACAAATATCCCGGGGGTGCGGGGGCCGGCCCCCGCCGTCACACCCGCATCGGCATCACGACATAGACCGCCGAGGCGTCGTTGCCCTCGCGCATCAGCGTCGGGTCGCCCGAGGAGTTGAACAGGAAGACCGCATTTTCCCGGTCGACCTGGCTGGCGATTTCCAGCAGGTACTTGGCGTTGAAGCCGATCTCCAGCCGTTCGTCGCCATAGGCCACCGCCAGCTCCTCCTCGGCAGCGCCGCTGTCGGGGGCATTGACCGACAGGACCAGCCGGTCCTCGTCCAGTTGCAGCTTCACCGCGCGCGACCGCTCGGACGACACGGTCGCCACCCGGTCCACCGCCTTGGCGAACTCGGCCGCGTCCACCTCGAGCCGGCGGGTGTTGGCCGTCGGGATGACGCGCGAATAATCCGGGAACGTGCCGTCGATGACCTTCGAGGTCAGGGTGATGGCCGGGGTGGCGAAGCGCACCTTGGTCTCGGACACCGATACGGCGATCTTCATCTCGTCGTCGTCCAGAAGCTTGCGAAGTTCGCCCACGGTCTTGCGCGGCACGATCACGCCCGGCATTGCCTGGGCGCCTTCGGGCAGCGGCGCGTCGATCCGCGCCAGCCGGTGCCCGTCGGTCGCCACGCAGCGCAGGACCGGCCCTTCCTCGCCGGTCGCCACATGCATGTAGACGCCGTTCAGGTAATAGCGCGTCTCCTCGGTCGAGATCGCGAATTTCGACTTGTCGAACAGCCGGCGCAGGACACCCGCCGGGGCCGAGAAGTTCGCCGCATATTCCGACGAGGCCATGACCGGGAAATCCTCGCGCGGCAGGGTCGCCAGCGAAAAGGTCGAGCGCCCGGCCTGCACCGTCAGCCGCCCGGCGGCGCCGTCGTCGGTCAGTTGCACCAATGCCCCGTCCGGCAGCTTGCGCACGATCTCGTGCAGCATCACCGCCGACACCGTGGTGGCGCCCGCGCGTTCGACCATCGCCGGGGCCTTGTCGATCACCTCGATGTCAAGATCGGTGGCGCGCAGCGACACGGTCGCGCCTTCGGCCTCGATCAGCACGTTGGCGAGGATCGGGATGGTGTTGCGCCGCTCCACGACCGACTGGGCCTGCGCCACCGCCTTGAGAAGCGTTGCGCGTTCGATGCTGATCTTCATGTCCGTCCCCTGTCGTTCCGGGTATGGCCCGGGAAGGGAAACCTAGCAACTTTCCCCCAAGGCTCAAGGTTTTTCGGTTGATGCGGCCGATCCGGGGACGGGCGCGAAAATGCGCCCGCCGGCCCGCTGCCCGTCAGCTTTCCAGAAGCCGGCGCAGCAGTTCCACGTCCTCGGCCAGCTGGTGATCGCTGACCCGCATTTCCTCGATCACCCGGACGCCGTGCATGATCGTGGTATGGTCGCGCCCGCCGAAGCGCCGGCCGATGTCGGGCAGGCTGCGGGTGGTCAGCTGCTTGGACAGATACATCGCGATCTGGCGCGGCCTTGCGATGGTGCGGGTGCGCTTGGGCCCGATCATGTCCGACAGGCGGATGCTGAAATGCTCGCTGACCTTGCGCTGGATTTCCTCGATGGTGATCTTGCGGTCCGAGGCGCGGAGAATGTCGGCCAGGCAGTCCTGCGCCAGTTCCAGGGTGATTTCCCGCCCGACCAGAGAGGCAAAGGCGAAAAGCCGGGTCAGCGCGCCTTCCAGCACCCGGACATTGGTGGTGATGCGGTGGGCAAGGAACTCCAGCACCCCGGCCGCCAGCTTCAGCCCCGGATACTGGTGGGAATAGTGCTCGGCCTTCTGCTGGAGGATGCCGACGCGCAGCTCGTAGTCCGTCGGGTGCAGGTCGACGACCAGGCCGCACTGCAACCGGCTCCTGATCCGCTCCTCGAGATCCTTGATCTCGCCCGGCGCGCGATCGGCGGAAATGACGATCCGCTTGTTCTGGTCGATCAGGGCGTTGAAGGTGTGGAAGAACTCGTCCTGAGTGGAATCCTTGCCGGCCATGAACTGCACATCATCGACCAACAGCACATCGACCGAGCGGAACAGTACCTTGAAGTCTATGATCTGCTTGTCGCGCAGGGCCTGGATGAAGCGGTACATGAACTGTTCGGCCGACAGGTAAAGCACACGCAGATCGGGCTGGCGGGCCATCATCTCATGCGCGATCGCGTGCATCAGGTGGGTCTTGCCGAGTCCCACGCCCCCATAGAGAAACAGGGGGTTGAAGGTGACAGGCCCGCCCTCGGCCACCCGCCGCGCGGCGGCGTGCGCCAGTTCGTTGGGCTTGCCGACCACGAAGGAGTCGAAGGTGAAGCGCGGATCGAGGGCCGCCCCCGGCAGATCAGCCTCGTCGCTCCGCGCGGGCGCGGGCACCGGGCCGGGCTTGCGCGGCTGGCCGGCGACCTTGGCGATCGGCACCGGGCGAACCCTGGGCACCACGAATTCGACGCGCTCGACCTCGGCACCGGCCTTCAGCAGGTGCTGGCGGATCTGTTCGGAATAGTTGCGCGACACCCATTCGCGCATGAAGTTGGTCGGAACGTCGAACCGGGCAATGCCCGCATCAAGGCTGACAAGACGCAGCGGTTCGATCCAGGACGTGAAGGCGCTGGCGCCGACCGTCTTTCGCAACTCGGCCTGTGCCTGCCCCCAGGTATCATTCGTCATCACAGTCTTGCCCATATCCAAATCTGTCCCACCTCGGGCGGCCAGGAAGGGCCGCACGCGCGATTCCCCGTTCTCCCGCCGCAAGGCTGCGGGGTCGGGTGGGACACGCCACACGGACGACGGCCGTGAAATGACGGCCGGACCCCCGGTTTCGTTCGACGGGCCAAGCGGCAGCATGGCCAGATCATACAGGACTCCCGCCGGTCAGGCAGTCTGACCGCCGGAAGGAACCCTGCGGAGTGACCCCCGCAGCATCCCCGTACCTTCTGTCCCCCCAGGACGAAGTGAATCGCAACCTGACGCTAGCAAGGCCCTCGAAAGGCCCGCAACAGAACTTCGCGCTTGACTCATCTATTGCCGGAACGAATCCCGAAGCCCGTGCAGACAGGTAACAGTAGGGCAACAGTGCCGGAAAAATTCACCAGATCGGAACGCAAAAAGGGACGCGATCCGAAGATGCGTCCCGTCGATCCGCCGCCGGGCGCCCGTTGCGGGCGCCCTCGCCGGTGTCGTGGCTCAGGCGGTGGCGAGTGCCTTCACGCGCGCGGCCAGGCGCGACATCTTGCGCGCGACCGTGTTCTTGTGCAGCACACCCTTGGTGATGCCGCGCGCCATTTCCGGCTGGGCAGTGCGCAGCGCCGCCGAGGCGGCATCCTGGTTGCCGGACGAGATCGCTTCCTCGACCTTGCGCAGGAAGGTGCGAATCCGCGAGCGGCGCGCCTTGTTCACGTCTTGACGACGCTCTGCCTGGCGTGCGCGCTTCTTGGACTGGGGCGTATTGGCCATGTTTCCGATTCCGATTTCGGTTCGAGTAAATCTGAAGCCGCGCTTCTAGGGCCGACTCGGGGATAAGTCAACAAGGGTCGGGGGCGATTTTTCCCCGAGAATCCGCGCCTCGCCCATCGGGCCAGAGATCGACCACCGGGCCGCACGCCGCTGCCGCATCCTCGGGGTCATGGGTGACCAACAGCGTCGGGATCCCCGCGGCCCGCACATGGTCGAGGACAAAGCCGCGAATCTCGGCGCGAAGGCGCAGGTCCAGGCGCGAGAACGGCTCGTCCAGCAGAAGGGCGTCGGGGCGCGACAAGAGGGTGCGCATCAGCGCGACCCGGGTGCGCTGGCCGCCCGACAGGCCAGCGGGGTCGCGGTCATGAAAGCCGGCCAGCCCGGCCTGCGCCAACGCCTCGTCGACGGCGGCGCGCCGCGCGCTCCGCCCACGCACCGCGGCGCTCAGCCCGAAGGCCAGGTTGTCGCCGACCGACAGGTGCGGGAAAAGCCCCGCGTCCTGCATCAAGAGGCCGATGCGCCGCCGTTCCGCCGGCAGGCCGCCCAGGTCGCGCCCGGCCAGGAGCACACGGCCCCGGCCCAGCCATCCGGGCGCGAGAAGGCCGGCCACGAAATCGAGAAGCGTCGATTTGCCGCTGCCCGACGGACCCATCAGCGTGACCACCTGCCCCGCCGGCACTGACAGGCTGAGAGGCACGAAAAGCGGCTCGGCCAACCCCTCGCGCCGGATCGAGACGCCTTCAAGGACCAGAAGGCTCATGCCGCGGCCCCCGCCTGCCCGCCGCGGTCCGGCCGGCGCCGATGCACCGCGGCGGCGGCAAGCCCGTAGGCCATGAAGGGCAGAAGCGTCTGGAGAACGCCGTAGACCCCCGCGATCCGCCGGTCGCCGCCCGACGCGAGCGCCACCGCCTCGGTCGTCAGGGTGGCTATGCGGCCCTCGCCCAGGAACAGGGTCGGCACATATTGCGCGATCGACACGGCGAAACCGACCGCCGCCGCCGCCGCGAGAGGCGCGGCGAGACAGGGCAGGCGTACGGCCAGAAGCCGGCGCCACGGCCCCGCGCCCAGCAGTGCCGCCGCGTCCAGGATTCGCCGGTCGAAGGCGCGCCAGGGATCGGAAAGCGCGACCATCACATAGGGAAAGACATAAAGGACATGGCCCCAGACCAGCGCCGACCACCCGCCCGAGATGCCGGCCCGCAGCGCCAGCACCTGAAGCCCGAAGGCGACGGCGACCTGCGGCACGAGAAGCGGCAGGTAGATCAGCGCCTCGGCCCAGCGGGCCCGCCCCAGCCCGCCGCGGTCCTCGGCCTCGAGCCAGGCGATCGCCAGCGCCAGCGCAGCACCGGTCGAGGCCAGTCCCAGCCCCAGGCTGGCGAGAAGGGGCCGGCCCCAGTCCGCCCCCGCCGCCCGCCAGCCGGCCAACGACCAGGCGCTCGGCAGGAGGTCGGGAAAGCGCCAGTGCCAGGCCAGAGACCAGACGATCAGCGACAGGAGCGCCAGGGAGGCAAGTCCCGCCAGCGCCAACCCGACCACCGCGAGCAGGGCCTCGCAGAGCCGGA
>JAFEFU010000002.1 GCA_018240425.1 Pseudomonadota bacterium
AAGGCCGGTCCTTGACGAAGCCGCACGGCTGGCTTACCTGTCGATCCGACGCGGGTGTAGCTCAATGGTAGAGCCGCAGCTTCCCAAGCTGATGACGAGGGTTCGATTCCCTTCACCCGCTCCAACCTCCTGAAAGCGCTGGCGATTGCGATTGCGCCGAATAGACTGCCCGCGCCGGGCGATTCCCCCGGCGGGAGGAGGGGCGGACATGGCCGAGGCTTTCATCTGCGATGCGGTGCGCACCCCGGTCGGGCGCTATGGCGGCGCGCTGTCGTCGGTGCGTGCCGACGATCTTGCCGCCCTGCCGATCGCGGCGCTGATGGCGCGCAACGCCGGGGTGGACTGGGCGGCGGTCGATGACGTGATCCTCGGCTGCGCCAACCAGGCGGGCGAGGACAACCGCAATGTGGCGCGCATGGCGGCGCTCTTGTCGGGCCTGCCGCTGACGGTGCCGGGGGCGACCATCAACCGGCTGTGCGGATCGGGGCTGGATGCGGTGGGCACGGCGGCGCGCGCGATCCGGGCGGGCGAGGCCGGGCTGATGATCGCGGGGGGCGTCGAAAGCATGTCGCGCGCGCCCTTCGTCATGCCCAAGGCGGCAGGCGCGTTTTCCCGCGAGGCCGAAATCCATGACACCACCATCGGCTGGCGCTTCGTGAACCCGAGGATGCACGCGCGCTACGGCACCGACTCGATGCCCCAGACCGCCGACACCCTGGCCGGGATCGGCGCCATCAGCCGTGAGGATCAGGACGCCTTCGCGCTCCGCAGCCAGCAGCGGTGGGCGGCAGCCGACGCGGCGGGGAGGTTCGCCGACGAATTGATCCCGGTGACCCTGCCGCAAAAGAAGGGCGATCCCATCGTCATCGCCCGGGACGAACATCCCCGCCCGGCGACCGGCGCCGATGACCTTGCGCGCCTGCGCCCCCTGAACGGCCCCGACAAGACGGTGACAGCCGGCAATGCCTCGGGCGTGAACGACGGCGCGGCGGCGCTGATCGTCGCGTCCGAGGCCCAGGCGAAGGCCCAGGGCCTGACGCCGCGCGCCCGCATCCTCGGGATGGCGGTGGCCGGGGTCGAGCCCAGGATCATGGGTATCGGCCCGGTGCCAGCGGTCGAGAAGCTTCTGGCCCGCACCGGCCTGACGCTGGGCCGGATCGACCTGATCGAACTGAACGAGGCCTTCGCCGCCCAGGCCTTGGCCGTGACCCGCGCGCTTGGCCTGCCCGACGACGCGGGCCATGTGAACCCGAACGGCGGCGCCATCGCCATCGGCCATCCGCTCGGCATGTCAGGGGCGCGGCTGGCGGCGACCGCCACCTGGGAACTGGCGCGCCGCAAGGGCCGCTATGCCCTCTGCTGCATGTGCATAGGCGTCGGCCAGGGCATCGCCCTTCTGATCGAGCGGGTGTGATTTCCCTCTGGCCCGCACCGATCGCTTTGGCCAGAGCCTGTCCGGCAAAAGTGGGAACCGGTTTTGGCGCAAGACAGGCGCAAATGTGGACCCTAACACCTGTCCGGCGCTTCTAAGAGCGCCGAACAGATGTTAGGCAGGGACGTCAGTTACAGGAGAGAAGAATGGCCGACATCACCCGCCTTGAATCCGGCAAGCGCATGACCAATGCCGTCATCCACAACGGCGTCGTCTATCTGGCCGGCGTCGTCGGCGAGCCGAAAGGCACCGTCGCCAGCCAGACCAGGGAGGTCCTGGCCGAAATCGAGCGGCTGCTGGCACTGGCCGGGTCCGACAAGAGCCGCATCCTGCGCGCCCAGATCTGGCTGGCCGACATGAAGACCTTCGACCAGATGAATGCGGTCTGGGATGCCTGGGTCTCGCCCGGCAACGCTCCGGCGCGCGCCACCGGCGAGGCGAAGCTGGCGACCCCCGATTATCTGGTCGAGATCATCGTCACCGCCGCCCAGAAGTGACGGCCCCGGTGGGCGGCGCCTGCCGCCCATCCTTGCAGCTATGGGGGGTGGCGCCCGCCGCCCCCTACAGGCGGGCGAATTCCGCCTTCTGCCGCACCGTCCAGCGCACCCGCAGCCGGTGACCGGCCTCGTCATCGGCCTCGGACAGCACCACCCCCGCGGCGTGCAGCCAGGCCCGCGCCCGGCCCGCGCTGAAGGGCAGCGTGACCTCCTCCTCCGCGCGCGCCTCGCCCACCGCCCCGGCGATCTCGGCCAGAAGGCCCTCGAGCCCCTCGCCGGTCACGGCGCTGACCGCGTGGATGCCGGGCGAACGGGCGTCCTGGCGCATCAGTGCGGCGCGGGTTTCCTCGCTCAGCAAGTCGATCTTGTTCCAGACCTCGAACACCGGCACGTCCTCGTCCACCCCCAGACTTTCGAGGATCTCGCCGACATCCTCGGCCTGTTCCTCGGTTTCGGGATGGGCGATGTCGCGCACATGCAGGATCAGGTCGGCCTCGAGCACCTCCTCGAGCGTGGCGCGGAAGGCCGCGACCAGTTGCGTCGGCAGGTCGGAGATGAAGCCCACGGTGTCCGACAGGATGATCTTCTGCCCGTCGGGCAGCGTCACCCCGCGCATGGTCGGGTCGAGCGTGGCGAACAGCATGTCGCGGGCCAGGACCTCGGCCCCGGTCAGACGGTTGAACAGCGTCGACTTGCCGGCGTTGGTATAGCCCGCAAGCGCCACCACCGGGAACGGCACCTTGCGCCGCGCCGCGCGGTGCAGCTCGCGCGTCCTGACCACCTTTTCCAGTTGGCGGCGGATTTTCACCACCTCGTCGTCGATGGCGCGGCGGTCGGCCTCCATCTGCGTCTCGCCGGGGCCGCCGACAAAGCCGAAGCCGCCGCGCTGACGCTCGAGGTGGGTCCAGGCCCGCACCAGCCGCGAGCGCTGGTAGGACAGCGCCGCCAGCTCGACCTGCAACACCCCTTCGCGGGTCCGCGCCCGGTTGGCGAAGATCTCGAGGATCAGCCCGGTCCGGTCCAGAAGCTTGACCCCCCAGGCCCGCTCAAGGTTGCGCTGCTGCACCGGGCTGACGGCGCCGTCGACCAGCACCAGCCCGACCTCCAGTTCCGCAAGCCGGGCCTTCAGTTCCTCGATCTTGCCCTTGCCGAACAGCATCCCGGCCTGGGCGCGCGGCAGGCGCACCACCTCCGCCCCGGCCACCACCAGATCGGGAAGGGCCGCGGCCAGCGACACCGCCTCGGCCAGCGCAAGTTCCGGCGCGCGGCGGCGGTCGCCCTTCATGTCGGGATGCAGGACATAGGCGCGCATCGGCGGCGCGCCGGGGCCCGTCTCCGGCAGCTGGTCGGTGATGGTCAGTCCTCGCCTTCGTAAAGCGAGATCGGCTGGCCCGGCATGATCGTCGAGATCGCGTGTTTGTAGACCAGTTGCGACTGGCCGTCGCGGCGCAAGAGCACGCAGAAATTGTCGAACCAGGTGATCACGCCCTGCAACTTCACGCCGTTGATGAGGAAGATCGTGACCGAAACCTTGGTCTTGCGGATCTGATTGAGAAAAGCGTCCTGCAAATTCTGTTTGTCAGCAGCCATTGTCGTTGTGCCTCGTTCTGATGTGCGCGGTTCTGGCGCCCCACGGTGGCTATCCGGGGGCTTGTTCTCAGTATGCGCACGGTTTTTTTCGCGCGCCACCCCTAAAAGCGCGCTGGCGAGGTTTGGCCCGTCCCGCCCCGATCACTTCTTCGGGCAGTTGGGCGGCCCGACATCATGAATGCGCGGCACTTCGGGCTTGTCGCCGACACAGGCGGTCATCGGCGCCCGGTTGCGCGAGCATTCCGCGAGCGCGGTCGTCGCAAGCAGCATCAAGAGAAACGTCCTGGTCAGGGCGGACTTGGTCTTGCCGGGCACTGTCACATCTCCATCCTGCGAACCTGCCCCGTCCTTTTAGCGCGATTTGCCCCCGCGCCAAGCCCCCACAGCATGACCGGCGCGCAGGGTATGCCCCCCGCGCGCCGGGTCGGGTTTCCCCGGCGTCAGATCACTTCAGGGCCTTGTCGGTGATCTCGTGGGTGTAGGCGCCCTCGGGCTCCTTGGTGATCACGGGGTCCGAGCCGCCGGCCAGAAGCGTCTTGACGGTGCGCTGATAGTCGGCATCGTCGAGCGCCCCGTTCGAGCCGGCGGTCAGCTTGGCCACCTCGCCCATCATGAACTTCTGGTGCGCTTCGGTCTGGGCGCCGGTCTCGTCGTTCTTCAGGACTATCTCGGCCGCTGCATCGGGATTGGCCTCGGCATCCTTCCAGCCCTTCATCGAGGCGCGCACGAAGCGGACCATCTTGTCCTGGAAGGCTGCGTCCTTCAGCTTGTCCTGAAGCACATAGAGACCGTCCTCGAGCGTCGCCACGCCCTCGTCCTCGTACTTGAAGGTCACGAGGTCGTCGGGCTTGATCCCGGCGTCCAGCACCTGGCCATATTCGTTGTAGGTCATGGTCGAGATGCAGGCCGCCTGCTTTTGCAGCAGGGGATCGACGTTGAAGCCCTGTTTCAGCACCGTCACCCCGTCCGCCCCGCCCTTGGTCGACAGGCCGAGCTTCGACATCCAGCTGAGGAACGGATATTCGTTGCCAAAGAACCAGACGCCCAGGGTCTTGCCCTTGAAGTCGGCCGGGGTCTTGACGCCCGACGATTTCAGGCAGGTGAGCATCATGCCCGAATGCTTGAAGGGCTGGGCGATGTTGACCAGTTCCAGTCCCTTTTCGCGGGCGGCAAGCGCCGCGGGCATCCAGTCGACGATCACGTCGGCGCCGCCCCCGGCGATCACCTGCTCGGGGGCGATGTCGGGGCCGCCGGGCTTGATGGTGACGTTCAGCCCCTCGGCATCGTAGTACCCCTTGTCCTTGGCGACGTAATAGCCGGCGAACTGGGCTTGCGTGACCCATTTCAGCTGCAAGGTCACGTCATCGGCGGCAAAGCCCGCGCCCGCCATCAGCGCCAGCGCGGTCGCCGAAGCCAGAAGTTTCTTCATTCCCATTCCTCCTTGTTGTCGTCCTAGTATGTTGTTGTTGCCGTCTCAGGTCCGCCCGCGTTGCGAGGGATGCCAGAAGGTGACGGTCTTCTCGACAAGCGCCACCAAACCATAGAAGGCCGATCCGGCCAAGGCCGCGACCGCGATCTCCGCCCAGACCATGTCGAGCGCCAATTGCCCCACCGCGGTCGAGATGCGGAACCCCATGCCGACGATGGGGCTGCCGAAGAATTCCGCGACGATCGCGCCGATCAGCGCCAGCGTCGTCGCGATCTTCAGGCCGTTGAAGATGAAGGGCATGGCGGCGGGCAGGCGCAGCTTGAACAGCGTCTGCCAGTAGGAGGCCCCCCAGGTCGCCATCAGGTCGCGCTGCATCCGCTCGCTCGCCGCCAGCCCGGCGACCGTGTTGACCAGCACCGGGAAGAACACCATGACCACGACGACCGCCGCCTTCGACTGCCAGTCGAAGCCGAACCACATCACAAGGATCGGCGCGATCCCGACGATGGGCAGGGCGGCGACGAAATTGCCGATCGGCATCAGGCCGCGCTGCAGGAAGGGCGAGCGGTCGATCAGGATCGCGGTCGCCACCGCCGCGCCGCAGCCGATGACATAGCCGGCGAGCCCGCCCTTCAGGATCGTCTGGCGGAAATCCTCCCACAGCGTCGGCACCGAGCCGGTCAGGGTGTGCCAGATCGCCGAGGGTGCGGGCAGGATCACGGCGGGCACGTTCAGCCCGCGCACGATCCCTTCCCACAGGATCAGCAGCGTCACCCCGAACAGCGCCGGGATCAGCAGGCGCACGCCCGGGCGGCGGGCATGGGCCGAGCGTGCCAGCCAGCCGTTCAGCCCCCAGGCGGCGATCCAGAAGCCCAGCGCGAACCAGAGCCAGGTCATTGCGCCATCCCCATCCTGCGCAGGGTCGCCCGCTCGATCCCGCCGATCACGATCACCAGCCCGGCCGCGAGGATCGCGGCGGCGAAGAGCGCCGCCCAGATCTGGACGGTCTGGCCGTAATAGCTGCCCGACAGAAGCCGCGCCCCCAGCCCCACCGTCGCCCCCGACGGCAGCTCGCCGACGATGGCGCCGACCAGCGACGCCGCCACCGATACTTTCAGCGAGGCGAAGAGATAGGGCATCGACGCCGGCAGCCTGAGCTTCCAGAAGGTTTCGGGGCGCGAGGCATTGTAGGTGGTCAGGAGGTCAAGCTGCATCTGGTCGGGCGAGCGCAGCCCCTTGACCATGCCCACCACCACCGGAAAGAACGAGAGGTAAGCCGAGATGATCGCCTTGGGCAGAAGCCCGGTGATCCCCTGGCTGGCAAGGACCACGATCACCATCGGCGCGATCGCCAGGATCGGCACGGTCTGGCTGGCGATGGCCCAGGGCATCACGCTCAGGTCCATCGCCCGGTTGTGGATGATCCCGACCGCCAGAAGGATGCCGAGGCCGGTGCCGATGACGAAGCCCACCAGCGTCGCCGACAGGGTGAACCAGCCGTGATAGACGAGACTGCGCTTCGAGGTCACCGCCTGACCTGCCACCCCGTCCCACAGGCCCTTCAAGACCTGATGCGGCGCGGGCAGGACGGGGCGATCCTGCGCCATCGTGTCGCCGACCAGTTCCGCGAAAGTGACCGTGGTCCCCGCGCGCTCGGCCTGATCGTAGGTCCAGGCGGAGTTGAGCCAGACCGCCGCCCCGTACCAGAGTGCCACGATGGCCAGAAGGACGGTGAGGATGGGGAGGAGGGATTTCATTGTTTCAAGGTCCAACCCGCACCCATCTTACCCTCGTTTCTCAGCGCGGTAGCCGCCCAGCGCATATCGTACTGCCACTTGAAAAACAGATCGCCGGAGCGCCGGAGCTCAGCTTCATGGTGTTCCCAAATGTGCTTGGCCACCTCGATTAGGCTGGAACTGCCGCCCTCCGAATGGAGAGCATCGAGCACCCAACGCTTGAGATCCTCTTTGTCAACCATTTCTGAACTCACACCTCATCGCCATGCCCGTGCCTGAGCCCCTCGCGCACCCTATGCGCGATCTCGATGAAGGCGGCGCTGTCGCGGATGTCGAGCGGCCGCTCGCGCGGCAGGGGGCTGTCGATCACGTCGGTGATCCGCCCCGGTCGCGGGCTCATCACCACGATCTTCGTCGAGAGATACACCGCCTCGGGGATCGAATGCGTCACGAAGGCGATGGTCTTGCCGGTCCGCGCCCAGAGCTTCAGAAGTTCCTCGTTCAGCCGGTCGCGGACGATCTCGTCCAAGGCCCCGAACGGCTCGTCCATCAGCAATATGTCGGCATCGAACGCCAGCGCCCGGGCGATCGACGCCCGCTGCTGCATCCCCCCCGACAATTGCCAGGGAAACTTGTTGCCGAAGCCCTTCAGCTCCACGAGGTCCAGCACCTTCTCGACCCGCGCGAACTGCTCGGCCTTGTCGAAGCCCATGATCTCCAAAGGCAGGCGGATATTGCCGGAAATCGTCCGCCAGGGGTAAAGCCCCGCCGCCTGGAAGACATAGCCATAGGCGCGCTTCTGCCGCGCCTCGTCCGCGCTCATGCCGTTCACGGTCAGGGTGCCCGAGGTCGGCGTCTCCAGGGCCGCGATGCACCTGAGGAACGTGGTCTTGCCGCAGCCCGAGGGGCCGATGAAGCTGACGAACTCGCCCTTCGCGACGCTCAGGTTCACGTCCTTCAGCGCATGAACCGCGCCGTCCGCGGTGTCGAAGGTCAGATCAAGCCCCCTGGCCTCGATCACCGGGGCCGCCGTCGCCGCCATGTCGCGCATTCCGTCCCCCGTTTCCGGCCCGCCAACCGCCCGGTCCATGCTATGCTGTTCCGGCCCGACGGCAAGATTGCTCGGCTGGAGATATGTCATCATGCCCTCATGCCAGAAACTGCGCCCGACCGGCAGCTATGCCGGCAAACAGGGCTTCAGCTATTTCGAAGGGATCGCCCGCGAGACGACCGGCTCGCAGGCGATCTGCATGCACCTGCTGACCATCCCGCCCGGCGGCCGCGCCCGCGCCCACAAGCACTTGAGCCACGAGACCGCCATCTTCGTGATCGACGGCGCCGGGGCGATGATGTGGGGCGACCGGCTTGAACATGTCATGCAGTTCGCCGCCGGCGACCTGATCTACATCCCCCCCGACATGCCGCACCTGCCCTACAACCCGACCGACGCCCCGGTCCGCGCCGTCATCGCCCGCACCGACCCGCACGAACAGGAAAGCGTGGTGCTGCTGCCCGAGTTGGAGATTCTCGCCCGGGCCTGACACCTCATCATCCGAGGTCTCAATGGCCGCTTGGCAGCAAGCGCTCCAGAGACTGTCGGCGTGCCCGCCGTTGAATGCCATCCCGCTCACGACCATTGGCGCAGACGCCGCCCTATCGGTGTACGCCGACTTTGATCGCGGCGGCGCGGCGACGTGCTGCTCTGAAAACCGGCGGAACTCAGTCACGTGCCTCTCCATAAAAGCGCATGGCGACAAAGAGTGCGACCAGCAGTGCCACATAGGAACTCCTGGCCATCGCCGCCAGCAGTCCCTCCACCAAGCCGGGCAGTGGGATCGGATCATCCTGCCCGCGTGGAAGATTGTATGGCAAATGCATGTCGATATACTTTGTTGCGGCGACCCAAACCAACCCGACCAGTAGTGCCGAAAGGACGGCGATCATATCCGGGCGCCATCCCAGCCTGAGACCAAGCCGCCAGCCGGCAAACCAGACCGGGGCGCCAATCAGCGCAGCGATAGGCACACCGATGGCCAGGCCCATCAGAGCAAAGGGCAGGCCGATCAACAGTCCGAGAGGGCCGGCAACAACAAACGCCGTGATGGCCGCCGTGACGGCTGCGGTCACCGCCACCATTCGCAGATACACAGCCGCCCCGTAGTCAGTGCTGTTGCTCTCTCGCATCACACCCCCGTCGCCGGTATCCCCGACCGGCTGACCGGCCGTGGCGCGGTCAGTTCCTTCCAGGCGGAAAGCGCCCGGTTGACCGATCCGTTCGGCTCTCGCGCGACGAACTGGCCGTGGCCCTCGTGCGTCTCGATGCGTCCGTCGTTCACCGCCACCTGGCCGCGTGTCAGGGTGTAGCGCGGCAGGCCCTTGACCCTTTGCCCTTCGAACACGTTGTAGTCGATCGCCGACTGCTGGGTGCTGGCCGCGATCACCTTTTCCTTCTCGGGATCCCAGACCACCAGGTCGGCGTCGGCGCCGACCATCACCGCGCCCTTCCTCGGATAGCAGTTGAGGATCTTGGCGATGTTGGTCGAGGTCACCGCCACGAATTCGTTGGGCGTCAGCCGCCCGGTCGCCACCCCGTGGGTCCAGAGCATCGGCATCCGGTCCTCAAGGCCCCCGGTGCCGTTCGGAATCTTGGTGAAGTCATTGAGGCCAAAGCGTTTCTGCTCGGTGGTGAAGCTGCAATGGTCGGTCGCCACCACCGAGAGGCTGCCGGACTGCAACCCGGCCCACAGGCTTTCCTGATGGCGCTTGTTGCGGAAGGGCGGCGACATGACGCGCCGCGCTGCATGGTCCCAGTCGGGGTTGAAATATTCGCTCTCGTCCAGCGTCAGGTGCTGGATCAGCGGCTCGCCCCAGACCCGCTTGCCCTGCTGGCGCGCCCGGCGGATCGCCTCGTGCGCCTCCTCGCAGGAGGTATGGACGACATAAAGCGGCACGCCGGCCATGTCGGCGATCATGATCGCGCGGTTGGTGGCCTCGCCCTCGACCTGCGGCGGGCGGGAGTAGGCGTGCGCCTCAGGGCCCCGGTTCCCTTCCTCCAGGAGTTTCCGCTGCAACTCGGCCACCACGTCGCCGTTCTCGGCATGGACCAGCGCGATGGCGCCCAGCTCGGCGCAGCGGCGGAAGCTGGCGTAGAGCTCGTCGTCATTGACCATCAAGGCGCCCTTGTAGGCCATGAAATGCTTGAACGTGGTGATGCCGTTTTCCTGCACCACGGTCTTCATGTCGTCAAAGACCTTCTCGCCCCACCAGGTCACCGCCATGTGGAAGCTGTAGTCGCAGTTGGCGCGGCCCGACTTGTTGTGCCACATCTGCAACCCGTCGATCAGCCCCTGCCCCGGCGCGGGCAGGACGAAATCGACCACCATCGTCGTGCCGCCCGCCAGCGCCGCCCGGGTGCCGCTTTCGAAATCGTCGGTCGAATAGGTGCCCATGAACGGCATTTCGAGGTGCGTGTGCGGGTCAATGCCGCCGGGCATGACGTAGCAGCCGGTCGCGTCGAGGATGCGGTCACCTTTCAGGTTCGGACCGATCTCGGCGATCTTGCCGTTCTCGACGCGGACGTCGGCCTTGTAGGTCAGGTCGGCGGTGACGATGGTGCCGTTTTTGATGATGGTGGACATGGCGGCTCCCTATTTGCGGCCAATTACCCTTCTCGGAATTGCGTAGTTGTGTTGCTTTATCCGCTTGAGATTGCTCTCCAGGATCTTTGTGTTCTTCTCGCTTACGAAGCGGCGTTGCCCCTCGACGTCGCGTCGACCAAGGGCCGCATACCAACGTTCTTCAACGACACCGTACATCTCCAATCCTTCGTCAGTCAGGTCGCCAACCGCGACCTGAAAATCGGGACCAATATCATCGGCACTTTCAGCAAGCCTCCGTGTCACGAGTGCATTTTGTTGAAAAAACTCAATCCATATCCAAAGCAGGGACCGCTCCCATTCAAAGAGATCCCCACGCCAATCTGGTTGCCGGTCTGGCCAGCGCTCTGCCACAAGAAGAGTCCTTATCCGGAACAGCACCAAGGACGGCGCAAGATCAGGCAACGGGCCTTTCACCCCACCACCCCCGCCGTCTCCACCACCGCGTGGAACAGGACGTCCGCGCCCTTGGCCGCCCAGTCCTCGGTGATGAGTTCCGCCTCGTTGTGGCTGAGGCCATCGACGCAGGGGCACATGATCATCACCGTCGGCGCGACGCGGCTGATCCAGCAGGCGTCGTGGCCGGCGCCCGAGATGATGTCCATGTGGCTGAGGCCCAGCTTCTCGGCCGCGCCGCGCACCACCTTGACCAGACCCGGATCGAACGCCACCGGGTCGAAATGGCCGACCGGCTCGATTGCGCAGCCGAGGCCCAGTTCCTTCGCCACGGCGTGGGCCGCCCGCTCGACCTCGGCCCGCATCGTGTCGAGCTTCGCCTGCTCGGGGCTGCGGATGTCGACGGTGAACACCACCTTCCCCGGAATGACGTTGCGCGAGTTCGGGGACACCGTCACCTGCCCGACAGCGCCGACCGCATTCGGCTGGTGGCTCATGGCGATCTGGTGGACGCGCTCGGTGATCCGCGCCATGCCGAGGCCGGCGTTGACCCGCATGTGCATCGGCGTCGAGCCCGTATGCGCGGCCTTGCCGGTCAGGGTGATCTCCAGCCACCACAGGCCCTGGCCGTGGGTGACGACGCCGATCTCTTTGCCCTCGGCCTCGAGGATCGGACCCTGTTCGATGTGATATTCGAACATCGCATGCATCTTGCGGGCGCCGACCTTTTCCTCGCCGACCCAGCCGACGCGCGCCAGTTCCTCGCCAAAGACCTTGCCGTCGAGGTCGGTGCGGGCCTTGGCATACTCCTCGGTCAGGATGCCCGCGAACACGCCACTTGCCAGCATTGCCGGCGCAAACCGCGCGCCCTCCTCGTTCGTCCAGTTGGTGACGACCAGCGGATGTTTCGTGCGGATGCCGAGATCGTTCATCGTTCGCACGACTTCCAGCCCGGCCAGAACGCCGAGCACCCCGTCGAAGCGGCCCCCGGTCGGCTGGGTGTCGAGATGGCTGCCGATATAGACCGGCAGCGCCTCGGGGTCGGTCCCCGCCCGCGTCGCGAACATGTTGCCCATGCTGTCCACGCCCATCTTGCAGCCCGCCGCCTCGCACCAGCGCCTGAACAGGTGGCGCCCCTCGCTGTCGGCGTCGGTCAGGGTCTGGCGGTTGTTGCCGCCGGCGACACCGGGGCCGATCTTCGCCATCTCCATCAGGCTGTCCCACAGCCGTGCGGAATCGATACGGAAATTGTCTCCGGGTGCCGCCATCTTCCACTCCCTGTCGTCCTGCCGGGATCTTGATGCCCCTTGCGGCGACTCGCTTCCTGACCGTATGGTCAGGTTTGACAGCACCACAACCTGACCAACCGGTCAACGAAAATGTGACCCTCGGGAAGCGCGCATGAGCGAACCGGAACGGCTGAGCAGACGCAACGCCATCCGCCAGGAGAACGAGCAGCGTATCCTGGCCGCGGCCGAAAAGGTCTTTGCCGAAGCCGGATTCGGCGGCGCCACCATGCAGCTGATCGCCGACATGGCCGGCCTGCCCAAGGCCAACCTGCACTATTATTTCCCGACCAAGGAGGCGCTTTACCGCGCCGTGGTGCAGACCATCTTCGACATCTGGCTGCATGCCGCCGACAGCTTCGACAAGGCCCCCGGCCCGGTCGAGGGGATCGGCGCCTACATAGACGCCAAGATGGAAATCTCGCGCCGCCATGCCGACGGCTCCAAGGTCTGGGCGAGCGAGGTCATGCACGGCGCCCCGGTGATCCAGGACTATCTGGAAACCACGCTGAGGGACTGGACGGCGGGCCGCGCCGCCCTGATCCAGCGCTGGATCGACGAGGGCAAGATGGCCCCGGTCGACCCGCGGCACCTCCTTTACATGCTGTGGGCCACCACCCAGCACTACGCCGACTTCGGCCACCAGATCGAAACGCTGAACGGGGGGAAAGCGCTGAGCGACAAGCAGTGGAAGGCGGCGACGGAGAGCGTGAAGGCGGTGATATTGAGGGGGATCGGGGCGGGGTGATATCGCCCGACTTTGCGCCGTGAGTTACCGTTCACTTGCCTCAGAGGGCTTGTTTTCTCCCTCGGTAGGCGTTGTGTTTTTCCTCATCCGTGGCCAATATCTAGCCTGCGTTTCCAGAGATTCTTGAGAGTCTCTGGCGACAACTTGGCAGCCGAGTTTGGAGCTCAATTCAATGACTACAGCACCTTCGACGTGGTGGAGTAATCTTCCCGATGTTATTGACGATCCGCTTTTTGGTAAAATACCTCGAACATTCGGCAGCAACTACGCTATATACAAAAGAGAAATGCCGTTCGGCAGCTGCTTCATTCAAGTCAAACTAGTGACATATTCGGTCTAAGCTCTTGCGCAGAACATGGAGAGTGCGAAGCGCATTTATTCCAATCTTCACTTACTTGAAGAGGCGTCCCGCGTATACTTGGGGAAAGCGTTGAGAACATTCATAGCGGACTCTGGGGCCGCGGATTTGCCTCCGGCGAATGAGTATTCGACACTTCTCAGCCTTTGTGGAATTTTCGTTCGCGATGACTGCGAGGAGCTCCACTTTAAACTGAGTGTGCGGCCCGGGTATGTCATTCGGATCGCGTTAAAGGACGGAAAACCTTCGCAATATTTTGATGTGGAATACTAAGGTCATTTCCGGCAGGTCGGAGTTACCCGGACATCCCGCCGTCGATGAAGCGTAAACCCGCTTTCCCCCACACCGCCGCGCTTCGCCACCCGCCCGATTTCGGCGATATGACGAAATCGGGCCGCGGCCGCCCACCGGGCGGCGGCCGCGTTCGCGTCCGCCTGGGCGGCCCCGCCCCGATTTGGCACCGTCCGGCGTGGGTGGCGAACCCCTTGGCCTGCGGCTCGCGCCTACGGCCAATCGGACCGGGAAAGGCTCCACTGGAGCCTTTCCTTTCGGTCCTCGGGCGCGAGCCGATAGGGTGTGCGCTCGCTCGCAGCAGCCTTCACCCCTTCCCCATCCCCGCCACCTTCCCCGGCAAATCCAGGCGGCTGTGGATGAAATCGACGACCAGCACCTCCCGCGTCGACTCGACGAAGATCACATAGTGCTCCCCTGCCCGCGCGAAGCGCAAATCCTCCCGCGCGTCGGGGGCGAAGACGTCGCGGCAGCTTCTGTGGTGCGCCTGCCCGGCAGCAAGTTTCCGGCACTGATCGAGAAGCAGGGTCAGGTAGATTTCTGCCTGTGCCGACCCGAACCGCTCGCGCGTCCAAAGACCGATCTTGCGATAGCTTGCCTTTGCGCGGCCCGAAAGCCGGAAGCTTTTCGCCTTCACTTGCGACCCGCAATCTCGTCGATGATCTGCCGCAGGGCATCCAGGCCGTCGCCCTCAACCAACTCCCCCCGTCGGACTTGCTCTAGCCCTTCGAGCACCCCGGCGCGGACCTCCGCCCATTCCTCCTCCTCGCGCTCGATCAGCCGCAGTCCGGCGCGCAGCACTTCGCTGGCGTTCTGGTAGCGGCCCGAGGCGACCATCTCATCGATGAAGGCCGACTGATGGTCGGTGATGACGACATTGCGGGTGGGCATGGGGCGATCCTCCTGGTCATTGGCATAATATGCCATTCCCGCTCCGTCACTTCAACTCCACCTCGACAAAGCTCATCCGCCCCGCCCCGGCATTGACGACGTTATGCTCGACCCCTTCGCTCCGGCGATAGGCCGTTCCCGCCGGCACCAGCACCTGCCGGGTGCCGCCGCCCGGCTCTTCGATCAGCATCTCGCAGTCGGTGACGGCGGTGATCACATAGTCGAACCCGTGCCGGTGCCAGCCGGTCTCGGCGCCGGGCGCGAAGTCAAAGCGGGTGACGCGGACGCGGGCGTCGTCGATCATCATGGTGGCGGTGCAGGCGGGGCGCATTCGGAACCTCGGTAACGTCATGTCCCATGAAAAAGGCCGGGGTTGCCCCCGGCCTTCCGTTCATTCCAGCGTGTCGAGAACCTCTTTCAGCGTCCCGATCAGCCGGTCGATCTCGGCCTTGGAGATGATCAGGGGCGGGCTCATGGCGATGATGTCGCCGGTGGTGCGGATGAGGCTCCCCTTCTCGTAGGCATTGAGGAACGCCGAGAAGGCCCGCTTGGTCGGCTGGCCGGCGATCGGCTCCAGCTCGACGGCGCCGATCAGGCCCATGTTGCGGATGTCGATGACGTTCTTCGTGCCCTTCAGCGAATGGAGCGCGTTTTCCCAATAGGGCGCGAGTTCCGCCGCCCGTTCGAACAGCCCTTCCTGCTTGTAGGTCTCGAGCGTGGCGATCCCGGCGGCGGCGGCGATCGGGTTGCCGGAATAGGTGTAGCCGTGGAACAGCTCGATCATGTGCTCGGGGCCGTTCATGAAGGCGTCGTGCACCGCGCCGGTGGTGATGACCGCGCCCATCGGGATGACGCCGTTGGTCAGGCCCTTGGCGGTGGTCATCATGTCGGGAAGCACGTCGAAATGCTGGGCGGCGAAGGCCGAACCGAGGCGCCCGAAGCCGGTGATCACCTCGTCGAAGATCAGGAGGATGCCGTGCTTTTTCGTGATCGCGCGCAGCTTTTCCAGATAGCCTTTCGGCGGCAGCAGGACGCCGGTCGAGCCCGCCATCGGCTCGACGATGACGGCGGCGATGGTTTCGGCACCGTGCAGCGCCACGATCCGTTCCAGATCGTCGGCGAGGTTGGCGCCATGCTCCGGCTGACCCTTGGCGAAGGCATTCTGCGGAATGTGGGTGTGCGGCAGGTGATCGACGCCCGCCAGAAGCGTGCCGAAGAACTTGCGGTTGTTGACGATGCCGCCGACGGAAATGCCGCCGAAGTTCACGCCGTGATAGCCACGTTCGCGACCGATCAGGCGGGTGCGGGTGCCCTCGCCGCGCGCGCGGTGATAGGCGATGGCGATTTTCAGTGCCGTTTCAACAGATTCAGAGCCGGAGTTGGTGTAGAACACATGCTCCATGCCCTTGGGCGAGATGTCGATCAGGCGGTTGGCCAGCTCGAACGCGACCGGGTGGCCCATCTGGAAGGCGGGCGCATAGTCGAGTTCCGCCGCCTGCTTCTGGATCGCCTCGGTAATCAGCGGCCGGCAGTGGCCGGCGTTGCAGCACCAGAGCCCGGCGGTGCCGTCCAGAACCTGGCGGCCGTCGGCGGTGGTATAGTGCATGTCCTTGGCCGCGACGAACATGCGCGGGCTCTGCTTGAACTGGCGGTTCGCGGTGAAGGGCATCCAGAAGGCGTTCAGGTCGTTCGGTGCGGGCTTGCGGTCAAGCGCCATGACGGGATCTCCGGTTGTGGGTGCCGGCGGATGCTCCCTCCCCCGGTCGGCACGCGGCTGCATTTCGTGACCACGAGGGTCGCCGGGACCCTAGCAGACCGCCGCGGACAGATAAAGCGGATCGCGGCGATTCAGGCGTTTGTGATAAATAAATTTTTCACCCCCGCCGCCGCGGAACGTGCCGGCGTTGCGCCCTGCCCGCCTTGCCTCTATCCTCTCCGGGCAACAGGGAAGCAGACGTGACGGGCGAACCGAACAGGAAACGATCCGAAACCCGCATTCAGGCGCGCAACCGGCAGGCGATCCTCGATGCCGCGCTCGATGTCTTTTCGGGCCAGGGTTTCCGGGGCGCGACGCTCGACCAGATCGCCGAGGTCGCGGGCCTGTCGAAACCCAACCTGCTTTACTACTTCCCCTCGAAAGAAGCCGTCCATGCCGAGCTTCTGGCGCGGCTCCTCGACAACTGGCTTGATCCCTTGCGCGCGCTTGATCCGAAGGGCGAGCCCAAGGCCGAGCTTCTGGCCTATGTCCGCCGCAAGCTTGACCTGTCGCGCGACTATCCCCGCGAAAGCCGCCTCTTTGCCAACGAGATCCTGCAAGGCGCGCCCCGGATCATGGAGGCGCTGTCGGGAGACCTCAAACGGCTGGTCGACGAAAAGGCCGCGATCATCGCTGGCTGGCAGGCCGAGGGGCGCATTGCCGCGCTGCCGCCGCACCACCTGATCTTCTCGATCTGGGCGCTGACCCAGCATTATGCCGACTTCGACGTGCAGGTGCGCGCCGTCCTCGGCGCGGGCCACGATCCCTATGCCGAGGCGCAGGCGTTTCTCGAAACCCTGTTCGCCCGGCTGCTGTCGCCGGAATAGGGCCGCGCAAAGAAAAACGCGGCCCGGGAGGGCCGCGTTTTCCGATGGTCGATCCGATCAGCGCTTCGAGAACTGGAAGCTGCGGCGGGCCTTGGCCTTGCCGTACTTCTTGCGCTCGACCACGCGCGAGTCGCGGGTCAGGAAGCCCGCGGCCTTCAGCGCGCCGCGCAGGCCCGGTTCATAAAGCTGCAGCGCCTTGGAGATGCCGTGCTTGACCGCACCGGCCTGGCCCGACAGGCCGCCGCCGGCGACCGTGGCCACCACGTCGAACTGGCCTTCGACATTGGCGATGGTGAAGGGCTGGCGCAGGATCATCTGAAGCACCGGGCGGGCGAAATAGACCGCCATTTCCTTGCCATTCACCGTGACCTTGCCCGAGCCGGGCTTGATCCAGACGCGGGCGACCGCGTCCTTGCGCTTGCCGGTGGCATAGGACCGGCCCTGCTTGTCGCGCTGCGGGGTGCGCGGCGCGGCTTCGGCAACGACAGGCGCTGCGGCCGTGACGGCGGACTTCAGGTCGTCGAGAGATTTGATTTCGTCGGCCATCTTCACGCGCTCCGGGTGTTCTTCGGGTTCATCGACTTGACGTCGAGGACTTCGGGATTCTGCGCCTCGTGCGGGTGCGCGGCGCCGGCATAGATGCGCAGGTGCGTCATCTGCTGGCGGCCCAGGCGATTGCGGGTGATCATCCGCTCGACCGCCTTTTCCACCACACGCTCGGGGTGGGCGCCTTCCAGCACCTGCTCGGCGGTGCGGAACTTGATCCCGCCCGGATAGCCGGTGTGCCAGTAGTAACGCTTGTCAGCGCGCTTGTTGCCGGTCATCTGCACCTTGTCGGCGTTGATGACGATCACGTTGTCGCCCATGTCCATGTGCGGCGTGAAGGTCGGCTTGTGCTTGCCGCGCAGGCGGTTGGCGACGATCGTGGCGAGGCGGCCCAGAACGACGCCCTCGGCGTCGATCAGGATCCACTTCTTTTCGATCTCCGCCGGTTTTGCGGTATAGGTTTTCATCGGATACCCTTCGGGTTCTTGAGGCCGGTTTTCAGGCCCCGGATCGGATGGGGGCTTTTCCTGCATTTGCCGCGCAGCGTCAAGGGCGCACGGCAACATTTAATCAAGCGATTTCAAAGCACTGCAAGAGAGGTATCAATTTACCCCACAGCAACCGCCGGTTTTTGCGGCGGAATCGAGAATGTCAGCCCGGCGCGGGCCACCACCTCCTCCTGCCCTTCGGACCGGATCAGCACGTCGCCCGCCGCCAGATGCCGCCCGATCTTCAATATCCGCGCCTCGCCCAGCAGGTCGGCATCGGGCATCGGCTTGCGCAGGAAATCCATCGCCACATTGGTCGTCACCGCCAGCGCCTCAAGCCCGATCCGCGACATCAGCGCGAAGTAGAAGGCGACGTCGGCCAGCCCGAACAGGGTCGGCCCCGACACCGTTCCCCCCGGCCGCAGATGGCGTTCGCCGACCTTCAGCCGCAGGACGATCCCGTCGGGCGTCAGCCTCTCGACGGAGAAGTCGTCCCTCACCTGCGGGAAGGTCTCGGCCAGGAACCGGCTCAGCTCGGCCTCGGTCAGGATCGGTCGCATCTTTCGCCCCGGCTGCGTCCGGCATAGGCTGTCGGCAAAGCGGAGGTTTGGCAAGTGACCGGGGCATTGATCCAAAGGACCGACGACGACGGAGTGGCGACCCTCACCCTGAACGCGCCCGAGCGGCTGAATGCCCTGTCGGATGCGATGCTGGCGGCGCTCAGGGCCGAACTGGTGGCGCTGGCCGCTGACCGCGGCACGCGGGCGGTGATCCTGCGCGGCGCGGGCCGCGCCTTCTGCGCCGGCCATGACCTGAAGGAGATGCAGGCCGCGCGTCAGGCGCCCGACCGCGGCCGCGCCTATTTCGCCGACCTTTTCGCCCGCTGCGCCGAAGTCATGCAGATGATCCCCGCGCTGCCGCAGCCGGTCATCGCCGAGGTTCAGGGCGTGGCGACGGCGGCGGGCTGCCAGCTGGTCGCCGCCTGCGACATGGCGCTGGCGGCAACGGACGCGCGTTTCGGCGTCAACGGCGTGAACATCGGCCTGTTCTGCTCGACGCCGATGGTGGCGCTCAGCCGCAACGTCGCGCGCAAGCAGGCGTTCGAGATGCTGACCACCGGCCAGTTCATCACCGCCGCCCGCGCCGCCGAGATCGGACTTGTCAACCGCGCCGTGCCCGCCGACCGGCTGGGCGCGGAAACGCTGGCTCTGGCGCGGCTGGTGGCCGACAAGCAGCCGTCGGCGGTCAGGATCGGCAAGCGTGCCTTCTACGACCAGGCCGGCCTGCCCCTGCCCGAGGCCTACGACCTGACCGGCCGGGTGATGGTCGAGAACATGCTCTGGCGCGACACGGACGAAGGCATCGCCGCCTTCCTGGAAAAGCGCGGCCCGGCGGCGCGGGACTGAGGGCGCCCTACCCGGCGCTTCCCGCCGGGCGCAGCCGCAGCAGGATCGCCAGCGAGGCCAGGGCGAGCCCGGCGCAGGTCGCGATGACCAGGGGCGCCGCGCCCATCCCCAGAAGCCAGGCCCCCGCCACCGGCGCCGCCGCCGAGGCGAGGATCGGCGCCACCGCCACCGCACCCGAGATCGCGCCGAACCCTTCGCGCCCCAGATGGTCGGCGATCAGCACCGGGCGCATGATCGAGATGATGCCGATCCCCGCCCCCTGGAACATCGCGGCCAGGAAGATCGCCGCCGGCGCAACCCCGGCCAGCCACAGCGCGCAGGCGGTGCCGATCAGGCAGGCCAGCGCGATCGCGGTGGCGCGGCGGTTGCCGATCCGGGCCTCGTTCAGCAAGAGGAGGAACCGCCCGAGCACCTGGCAGGGGCCGATCGAGGCCGCCGCCAGCGCCGCCTCGCCCGCCCCGGCCCCGCGCGCGGTGAACAGCTCGAGAACATAGGTGATGAGGATCCCGTGGTTCATGTAGGCCAGCGACAGAAGCGCCGACAGCGCCCAGAAGGCAGGCCGCGCCATCGCCTCGCGCAGCCTGCCCCGGGGCGCGGGCTGCCGTTCAGCCCCGGCCCGCTGGGTGGTGGCGCGCAGGATCCGCACGCCAAAGATGTTGGCCGGGACTCCGACGAAGATCATCAGGCAGGCATAGCCGATCAGCGCCCCGGCCGCCCCGGTGGCCTGCACCATCCAGTGGCCGAAGGGAAAGGCGATGGTTCCCGAAAAGCCCGCGATCAGCGTGACCTGCACGATGGCCCGGCGCGCCTCGCCGCCCAGCCGGCGGGTCAGGAAGGAAAAGCAGGTCTCGTAGAGGCAGCCGGCCTGCGCCACACCCACCACCGCCCAGAGCGCCAGCCATTGCCCCTCGCCCCTGACAAATCCCATCAGCGCGATGGCGAGCGCGGCGGGCACCGGCAGGAAGGCCAGCATCTCGCCGCCGAGGCCGCGGTCGACCAGCCGCCCGGTCAGCGGCGTCAGCCCCGCCATCAGCAGGTAGGAGAGCGTCGGGCCGAGCGCCAGCGTCGCCTTGGTCCAGCCGGTCGCGGCCTCGAGCGCGGGCAGGAGCGCCGGAAAGGCATAGTAGACCCCGGCATAGGTCAGGGTCTGGCCCACGGCCAGCAGTGCCACCGCGCCGCGCTGCGCCCCGGTCACAGCCGGTAGATGGCGCGGAACTTCGCGTCCAGATAGTCGAGCAGCGGCCCCGCCGAAGGCGCGAAGCCGCAGGCATGTTCGACCGTCGCCTCGGGCGGGCGCAGGCCGCCGAACTGCTGGAGCCGCGCCCTCAGCCAGCCGGTCGCGGGGCTGGCGTCGCCGCGCGCCAGGCTTTCGTCAAGGCCGGGCAGGTCGCGGCGCAGCGCCTGGTGCAGGCAGCCGGCGTAAAGGTTGCCCAGCGAATAGGTGGGGAAATAGCCGATCAGCCCGGCTGACCAGTGCACATCCTGCAACATCCCCTGCGAGGGCCTGCCGACCGCATGGCCGAAGTCCTTGAGGAACCGTTCGTTCCACGCCGCCTCGAGATCGGCCACCGCCAGCCGCCCGGCGATCAGGTCGCGTTCCAGATCGAAGCGCAGCATGATGTGCAGGTTGTACTGCACCTCGTCGGCCTCGGTGCGGATATGGCCGTCGTGGACCCGGTTGGCGGCGGCGTAGAAGGCATCGGCATCGGCCAGGCCCAGATCGCCGAAGGTGTCCTTCATGCGCGCGAACATCCAGCCGGTAAAGGCCCGCGACCGGCCGATCTGGTTCTCGTAGATGCGGCTCTGGCTTTCGTGCACGCCCATCGACACGCCCTGCCCCAAGGGCGTCAGCAGATGCGCGGGGTCGATCGCCTGCTCATAACCCGCATGGCCGGTCTCGTGGATCGTCGAGTAGAGGCAGTTGAACGGATCGCCTTCATTGGTGCGGGTAGTGATCCTGACGTCATTGCCCGAGCCCGAGGAAAAGGGATGCACCGCCAGATCCAGCCGCCCGCGCCCCCAGTCATAGCCGAAGGCATCGGCCATCTGCCGCGCCAGCGCCAGCTGGCCCTCGGGCGCGAACCGGCCCTGCAGCGGCGCGGGCTGGAACGCGGCCCCCAGCACCGCCGCGCGCAAGGAGACCAGCCGCGGCCGCATCTCGGCGAACATCGCCGCCAGAGCCGCGCCGGTCGCCCCCGGCTCGTAATCCTCGAGAAGCGCGTCATAGGCGTCGCCGCCCTCGGCCAGCGCCTGCCCCTTTTCACGGATCAGGGCCACGACCCGCTCCAGCGTCGGCAGGAAAAGGGCCACGTCGTCCCTGGCCCGCGCCTCGGCCCAGATCCCCTGCGCCAGGCTGGTCACGCGGGCGATCTCCGCCGCCAGCCGCGCCGGCACCAGGGCCGTGCGCCGGTAGGCGCGCCCGATCAGCTCGACGGCGCGCGCGCCGGCCGCGTCCGGGGCCTTGGCCGCCGCCAGCCAGTCGCCGATCCTTGGATCGGTGCGCCGCGCGTGCAGAACCCCTTCGAGCGCCGCCATCTCCTCGCCGCGCTGCTCGGCGGCGCCGCGCGGCATCATGGTTTCCTGATCCCAGCCCAGACGGCCGGCGACCTGCGCCAGCGCCTCGGTTTCGCGCTGAAAGGCCATGAGGTCGTTGAAGGCGTTCATCATTTCTGATCCCTGATGGCGGTGACGATGGGATACATCGCCCGGTGGCGGGCGCGCAGGACGAAGGTGAACAGCGCGATGGCCCCGGCCTGATGGGCCGCTCCCAGCCCCAGCGGTGCGCCGTGCAGGGCGGTGAAAATCCCAAGGCCCGCCTGCAGGCAGACCATGACGCCCACCAGCGCGAAGGCCCCGGCCGTCGCCGGATGCGGCGAGCGCCGCCCCCTGGCCCAGGCGATCAGGCCGAGGGCAAGGACGGCATAGCCCATCATCCGGTGCACGAACTGGACCAGTCCCGGATTTTCGAAGAACGCGCGCCAGACCGCGCCGCCGTCCGGCACATAGAAGGCATCGGCGGGAAAGAAGGTCTCGCCCATCAGCGGCCAGGTCGGAAAGGCCCGGCCCGCGTCGATCCCGGCGACCAGCGCCCCCAGCAGGACCTGAAGAAAGACCGCGTGCATCAGCCCGGTCGAGATCGCCACCAGCCGCCGCTCGCCCTGGCGCCGCGCCTGCAACAGGGCGCTTTGCGGACGGGCCAGCGACAGGATGAACCATGCGGTCAGCCCGAGGATGGCGAAACCGATCCCGAGGTGGATCGCCAGCCGGTAGGAGGCGACGGCCACCATCTGCCCGGTCAGCCCCGAAGCCACCATCCACCAGCCGATCGCTCCCTGCAGCGCGCCGAGCGCGCCAAGGCCCAGAAGCCGCCTGCCCCAGCCCGCCGGAATCCGCCGCGTCAGCCAGAGGATCAGGAACCCCAGCCCCCAGACCGCGCCAATGGTGCGCCCCAGCTGCCTGTGCCCCCACTCCCACCAGAAGATCGTCTTGAACTGCGCCAGATCCATCTGGCTGTTCATCAGGCGGAACTGCGGACTCTGCTGGTATTTCTGGAACTCCGACTGCCAGTCGGCCTCGTTCATCGGCGGGATGGCGCCGGTCACGGGGCGCCATTCGGTAATCGACAGGCCCGCGTCCGACAGCCGCGTCAGCCCACCGACCAGGATCATCGCCACCACGAGGGCAAAGATCATGCACAGCCAGATGCGCACCGGCGCCAGCCCGCGCCGGCCCGCGTCGATCATGCCGCCCTGCGGGACAGGCGCGGCCTTCGCCCCCTCGCCCACGTCCTGAAATATGCTGCGCTTTTCGGCCATGTCCCGCCCTTCCGCTTCGGCGCGACACTAGGCGGGCGGGCGGGCGGCTTCAAGGGCGGGCGGGAGGCCCTGCCCGCTGCCCCTACAGCAGTTCGTCGCGCACGCAGGCGCGCAACACCGCCGGAACCTCGGATTCCGCGACCTCGACGCTCAGCACCCTGGCGCCGACCTGGCGGGTGATGCGGTAGAGGAATTCGTCGGGCATGGGCGGTGCCGGGCCGGCCTGGCCCAGCAGCCGGTCGAGCGTCGCGCGGTCGGCCCGGCTCAGCGCCGACAGGGGCAGGGTGCCGCGGCTCCTGATCCGCGCGCCCGGCCCGCCGAACCCGGCAAGGCCGCCGATCCGCTCGACGTCGATCCTGCCGCCCGAGGCGCCTTCGCCGTCATCCGTCACAGGCCGACCTTCCTCCATCCCTGATCGAGCGCGCCCGCGACCGCCGCGTCGCCCGGATACAGCGTCGCCCCCGCCTTGCGGGTGCGCTCGGCGAAGGCGGCCATCTTCATGTTCGGCGACGGACGGTAGCCCGTCATCGCCCTATACCAGACCTGGCCGAGCCGTTCCCAGCTTTTTCCGCCAAGCGCCTTCGCGGCGGTGGTGAAGGCAAGGTTCGGCACCCCGCTTGAGTGATGGGGGTCCATGCCCTTCTTGAACTGGCTGATATGGGTGATCTGCGGCGCGAGGCAGTGGCCGGCCGCCGGGTCGGCCATGTCGCGCAGGCAGGTGAAGCCGCGGGCCGTCGCCTCGGGCCCCATGATGTCCTTGCCGATCAGCCAGTCGGCCCCGGTCACGTCCTGCCCGGCCTGCCACTGGCGGAACATCGAGCCGAACACGTCCGACAGGCTTTCGTTCAGCCCGCCCGCCTCGTTGGTATAGCCCAGCTGGATCGTGTGCTGGGTGACGCCGTGGGTGATCTCGTGCCCGATCACGTCGTTGCCCCTGGAAAAGTCGAGAAAGATCCGCCCGTCGCCGTCGCCGTAGGTCATCTGCACGCCGTTCCAGAAGGCGTTGTTGTAATCGACGCCATAATGGATCGACGAGGCCAGCGTCATGCCCGCACCGTCAATCGAATTGCGGCCGAACGCCTTGGCGTAGAACCGGGCAAGCGCGGTGGTCTCGTCGAAGACCGTCCTTGCTGTCGCGTCGCTCGATTTCCCCGGCGCCGGGACAGGCACGCCGGGAAGCGTGGTTCCATGCTGGCAGTCCGCGACCAACACCTGCGGCACCGGCGGGGCGGCCGCCGGTGCCGGCACCGGTGCCAGCCGCATCCCGAGCCGCGTCAGCCGGTGATTCTGCGCCCTGAGCCTGCGCAGCTCGATGTCGAGTTTCGCGGTCCGCGCCATTCCCTTGCGCACCGTCGCGCTCAGGCTGTCATTGCGCGAAAGCCGCTCGAGAACGTCCCTGGGAACGATGAAGCAATGGCCACACATAATCGCCTCCCTGATGAAAATTCACGGGGCGATCATAGCGCAAATCCGCTCTTCCCTGGATGGATCGGTTTGAGGCCGTGCCCGCGCAGGCTGAACCTGGCCGATGGCCGCGCCGGCCGGGGGTCAGCCGCCGTCGCGCTTGCGCAGGATCTGGCGCAGCATCCCGTGAAAGGTCTGCACGTCGGCGCGGGTCAGGGGCATCCGGCTCCAGAGGTTGCGCAGATTCAGCTTCATGCCCTCGGCCCTGGTCGCGGGGAAGAAGAAGCCCGCCTCATCCAGCCGCTCCTCGAAATGGTCGCCGAGCCGGTCGATCTCGATGCGGCTGGCGAATTCGGTGCGGCCCATCTCGACCACTTCGGGCGGCCTGTCGCTGCCCTGCCGCATCCATTCATAGGCGCACAGAAGCACCGCCTGTCCGAGGTTCAGCGAGGCGAAATCGGGGTTGACCGGCACCGAGATGATGGCATTGGCGCGGGCCACGTCCTCGTTCTCGAGGCCCGCGCGCTCGGGGCCGAAGAGGATGGCGACCTTCTGGCCGCCCTCGCAAAGGGCGCGCGCATGCTCCATCGCCCGCTCGGGCGTCATCACCGGCTTGGTCAGCTCGCGCCCGCGCGCGGTGGTGGCAAAGACATAGGCGCAGTCGGCCACCGCCTCGGGCAGGGTCGCGAAGACGCCGGCATGATCGAGCACCCTCCCCGCCGCGCCCGACGCCATCGCCACGGCGCGGGGGTTGGGCCAGCCGTCGCGTGGATCGACCAGCCGCATCCGGTCGAGCGCGAAGTTCAGCATCGCCCGCGCAGCCGCGCCGATGTTCTCGCCCATCTGCGGGCGGACAAGCACGAATACGGGCTGAAGATCTGGCATGGTTCTGGCTCCCCGGACCCCGGCCTGATACGCTGGCCCCGCCGCCGATGGCAAGGAGAGAGGCATGGCCCGCGACGAGACGCTCGAGGCGCTGGTGGCCGCCGATCTCGCGGGCCTCGCGGATCTGCGTTCGGTGCGCATGTTCGGCGGCATGGCCTGGATGTGGCGCGGCAACCTTCTCTGCGGCGCGCGGGCCGACGGCATCCTTCTGCGCCTCGGCAAGGGCAATGACTCTGGCGCCGTCACCTCGGGCCAGGCTGCGCCGATGATGATGGGCGCGCGGCGCATGGAGGGCTGGGTGCGGCTTCCGCCCGAGGGCGCGCGCGACGCGGACCTGCGCGGGCGCCTGATCGCCGCCGCCCGCGCCTTCGTCGAAACCCTGCCGCCCAAGTAGCCAAGCCGGATTTTCTGCGCTAAGGCGGGCCGGAAACCGAAAGGAGCCGTCATGGCCGAGGACCGCCCGCAAATCTACCTGATCACCCCGCCGGTGGTCGACCTTTCGGTCTTTCCCGACCGCCTGGCGGGCGTCCTCGACGCGGCCGAGGTCGCCTGCCTGCGCCTCGCGCTGGCCGGCAAGGACGAATACGAACTGGGCCGGGTGGCCGACGCGCTCCGCGCGCTGGCCCACGAGCGCGACCTTGCCGTGGTGATCGACAGCCATGTGGGCCTGGCCCACCGCCACGGGCTGGACGGGGTGCACCTTCTCGACAGCGCCCGCTCGGTGCGTGCGGCGCGCAAGGAGCTTGGCCCCGACGCGATCGTCGGCGCCTGGTGCGGCGCCTCGCGCGATGCGGGCATGTCGGCGGGCGAGGCCGGCGCCGACTATGTGGCCTTCGGGCCGGTGGGCGACAGCGCGCTCGGCTCGGGCAAGCGCGCCGACCTCGACCTCTTCGCCTGGTGGAGCGACATGATCGAACTGCCGGTCGTCGCCGAGGGCGCGCTGACCGAGGCGCTGGTGCGCGACCTCGCCCCGGTCACCGACTTCTTCGCCTTCGGCCCGGAGATCTGGGCGACCGAAGATCCGGCCGCCGCACTGAAGGCGCTGGCCGCGGCGATGGGCTGAGGCGCCCGCGCCGCCCGCCTCAGCCGATCAGCGGGCGCTTGCCGCCATAGACCTCGTCGTAATGCCGCTTCAGCCGGATCAGCGCGATCCGCAGCACGATCTTTCCCGACCGCGCCGACCAGCCCATGCGCTTTTCGGCGACCTCGAGCCCTTCGAGAAAGCAGCAGCAGCGCAGGACCACGTCGCCCAGGCCCGGCCCGAGGTCGCGCAGCGCCGCGGCGACGCGGGCGCGGGCATCGCCCGGACCCTGCCCCGGCCCGCCCGACGGCGGCAGCGCCCCCCGGTCGCCTGCGGTCAGGAACCTGTCCCAGTTCTGCGTCACCCGCGGCCCCATCTGCGCCAGCTCGAAATCCTCGCGCAGCCGTTCGCCCGCCGCGACCAGGTCGGGCTCGAGAAACAGCTTGCCATCCTTGTCGCGCCGCCGCGCCAGCGCCGCGAAGGGGCTTTCGGCCAAGTTGTAGCGCATCTTGCGCGGCTCGTCGGTGCCCGGCTCCATCACCGCGCGCTCGTCCCAGACCCGGTGCTGATCGCCAAAGGGCGCGCGGGCTTCGGCCAGGCCGGGCTGCTGCGCCTGATCCTCGTCGAGGATGCGTTTCAGCGCCGCCCGCCCGGCAGGGGTGATCTCGTGGGTCGTCACCCGCCCCGCCGCCTTGACCGCGATCCAGTCCTTCAGCGCGAAGGCCTGCGCGACCGTCCTCTCGACCACCGCGGTGCGCAGGGTGCCCTTGAGCACCGCCGCCATGTCCATGTCCGGCGCCACCGCCAGAAGCGCGCCCGGCTCGCACAGGCGTCGCAGGATGCGGCGGGCCTCGCGCGCCAGGGTGGCGGCATCGGGATGCGGGCCGAGGGCGGAACGGATCGGTGCAGACATCGGGGCGGTTTCCTTTTCGGTTGACGGGATGGGGGGCGGCACGGGAACCGCGCCCTGTTCGAGCGTGCAGAGCGCGGCATCGACCAGGGGATCGTCGCGGCGCAGCTCGAAGGCGCGGACGCGGCGCAGGATGGTCGAGGGGTGGACCCCCTCGCTCCGCGCCAGCTCGCGGATCGAGCGGCCCGAGCGGACATGGGCCAGATAGAGGCGCGCCTCGCCGGGCAGCCAGGCGGGCCAGTCCGCCGGCATCTGCGACAGGATCGTCATGATCGCTCCGGTTCAGGGCAGCCGCTTCCGGCTGCGGTTCGTTAAAATTCACGCAACCGTCGGTTGCATATCTTACCCGTTCGTTAACCTGCGGGCCGATCCCGAGAATTCTTGATAAATTATAAATTTCCCTGAAAGAAACGCGCGCCCGAACGGCCAATCCTGCAACAGCGGCGGAATCGTACACACTCTGCGGTTGAATATTGTCAGGAGACAGACATGACCGACCTCTTCCAGGCCGTAGCCACCCTCCGGCGCCCCCAGCTGATGATCCGCGCCGCCCGTGCCGGCCTCGGCGACTATGACCGCACGCGCGACCTGAAGCGGCTGATGCGGGTGCCGGCGGCGCCCCCGCCCGCCCGCGCCCTGTCGATGCTTCTCGATGAGGAAGGCCGGATCGAGGCGACGCGCCAGAAGGGCTGCGCCACCTATTCCTTCGCGCGCCATATCGACCTTCTGATCGCGATGATGGCCGAGGCGCGCCTGCTGCCCCGCCCCGCCGGCGGCGCGGTCTGAACGTCCGGCAAACGAAAAGGGCCGCCGCGGCGGCCCTTTCATCCGGTTCCGGCCATCCCTGTCAGGCGTCGGCCATCGACGCCTTCTTCTTGGCCACATACTCGGTCAGCGCCTCTTCGACCGCGGGGTCGAGCGCCGGCTTCTGGTAATCGCCCAGAAGCTTCGCCACCCGCTCGCGCGCAAGCTGCACCGTGTCGCGGCGGCCTTCCTCGTCCCAGGTCTCGAAGGGCTTGTAGTCCAGAAGTTCGGTCCGCCAGAAGGCGGTCTTGAAGTTCGCCTGGGTATGGTCGGTGCCCAGATAGTGGCTGGCATGGCCCGTGCCGACATAGCGGATCGCCTCCATCGCCTGGCCGTTCTCGGACATGTCGATGCCGGCGGCGACATGGTGCAGGATGCCCAGCTGGTCGGCGTCCATCACGAACTTCTCGAAGGACGAGACAAGACCGCCCTCGAGCCAGCCGCAGGCATGGAGCATGAAGTTGACCCCGGCAAGCAGCCCCATGTTCAGGCTGTTGGCCGATTCATAGGCCGCCTGCGCGTCGGGCAGCTTCGAGCCGCAGAAGGCCCCGGCCGAACGGTAGGGAACCCCGAGCCGCCGCACAAGCTGGCCCGCGCCATAGGTCACGAGGCTCGCCTCGGGCGTGCCGAAGGTCGGCGCCCCCGACGCCATGTCGGTCGAGGTGACGAAGGCCCCGGCGATCACCGGCGCGCCCTTGCGGATCAGCTGGCTGTAGGCGACGCCCGCCAGAACCTCGACCAGAACCTGGGTGAGCGTGCCGGCCACCGTCACCGGCGACATGGCGCCGCCGACGATGAAGGGCGAGATGATCGCGGCCTGGTTGGCCTTGGCGTAGACCTCGAGCGCGCCCATCATGATCCCGTCGAAGGTCATCGGGCTGTTGATGTTGATGAGGCTGGTCATCACCGTCCGGCCGTTCAGCCCGCCGAACAGGATATCGGACATCTCGACCGAATCCGCCGCGCGCTCGGGCGCCGTCACCGACCCCATGTAGGGCTTGTCCGACAGCGTCATGTGCGCCATGAGCATGTCCAGATGGCGCTTGTTCACCGGAATGTCGGTCGGCTCGCAGACCGTGCCGCCCGAATGGTGCAGCCATTTCGACATGTAGCCGAGCTTCACGAACTTCTGGAAGTCGTCGATCGTCGCATAGCGGCGGCCGTTCTCGTCGCGGACGAAGGGCGGGCCGTAGACCGGGGCCAGGACCAGGCCGCGCCCACCCACGGTGACGTTGCGCTCGGGGTTCCGTGCGTGCTGGACATAGGACGAGGGCGCGGTCTTGCAGAGTTGCCGCGCGAGGCCCTTCGGAATGCGCACCCGCTCGCCCTGCACGTCGGCGCCCGCGTCCTTCCACAGCTTCAGCGCGCCGGGGTTCTCGACGAAGTTGACGCCGATCTCCTCGAGGATCACCTCGGCGTTGGCCTCGATGATCTGCAGGGCCTCCTCGTTCAGGATCTCGAGATTGGGAATATTGCGCTCGATGTATTTCGCGGTCTCGAAGTGAACCGCCGTGCGCGCCGCCCGGCGCGCCGCCCCGCCGCCACCCCTTGCCCTGCGGCCCTGCACTTCTTCATTCATGTCCGTAGCTCCTGAAGGATGGTTTGTCCCCTTTTACTCCCTCGCCCCGCCGCGCCCTTGCGGTAAACGTCACTTGGCGCGCAAAAGCGACATTCCCGCATGTCGCTTCCGCCGCTTGAATTTCCCGGCGGGAAACAGCGCAGGGGCGAGCGGCCTCCGTCATGCCCCCCCGCTGCCACGGTCATGCCCGTTGGCCAGCGACGGAACCGGGCCGGTTCGGCGTATGATCCTTGCCGCAGAAAAATCCTGCGGCCTCACAAGCGAGGAGAGAAACGCCATGATGTTCAGGACAGCCGCAGCCGTCCTTGCGTCCAGCCTTGTCGCAGTGCCGGCATGGGCGCAGATCGACAACCGCCAGCAGACGCAATTCCACCGGATCGTGCAGGGCTGGCAATCGGACGAACTGACCGGCCACGAGGCCGCGTCGCTGGTTCGCCAGCAGGCCGGGATCGCCCGCACCGAAGCGCGCATGCGCGCCGACGGCGGCGGGCTCAGCCCGGCGGAACGCGCCCGCCTTCACCTGCGCCAGGACCGCGCCAGCGTCAGCATCTATGCCAGGAAGCACAACGACAGGACGCGCTGACTCACCGGCCCGCCGATGGCGCGCCCGGCGGTTCAGCGCCGCCGGGCCAGCGCCGCTCGCTACAACACCCGCTCAAGCGCCGCCGTCAGTCGCGCCACGTCGTCGGCCGAGGTGTAGTGCACCATCGACAGGCGCAGCACCCCGCGCGCGGGGTCGATCCCCATCGCGGCCAGCGGCCTGACCGCATAGAAGTCGCCCGCCCAGCAGTTGATCCCCTCGCGCGCCAGCGCCTCGGACACCGGCTCGGCGGCGCGGTCCAGCGCCACCGCGACCGTCGGCGCCCGCCGCGCCGCATCCCGCGGCCCGATCAGCCGCAGATCGTTGCGCGCCGCCAGATGGTCCAGAAGCGGCTGGCAGACCGACGCCTCGTGGGCGCGGATCAGGTCGTGGACCGCCCTGCCCCGCCGCGCCGCGTCCGGTTCGGCCGCGAAGTGATGGGCGTGGAGGGCGTCGAAATAGTCGACGATCCCGGCGCTCGCCGCGATCTGGGCATGGTCGGGACCGGCGGGCGTGAAGCGTTTGTAGAGCGTCTCGCCGTTGAAATAGTGACCCTGGTTGGGAAGCTGCATCCCCAGCCCCTCGCGGATCACCATGATCCCCTGATGGGGGCCGTAGACCTTGTAGGCCGAAAACAGGTAGATGTCGGCGCCCAGCGCCGCCACGTCCGGCAGGCCGTGGGGCGCATAGCTCACCCCGTCGACACAGACCGCCGCCCCCGCCGCATGGGCGATGGCCGCGATCTCGGCCACCGGGTTGATCTCGGCCACCACGTTCGAACAATGCGGAAAGGCGACCAGCCGCACCTTGCCGTCGGCCAGGAGGGGCGTCAGCCGCGCCGGGTCGAGATGCCCGGTCGCGGGGTCGATCTGCCATTCGCGCACCTCGACCCCGTCCTCGGCCAGCCGCCGCCAGGGGCCGGAATTGGCCTCGTGGTCCTGATTGGTGACGACGATCGCCTCGCCCGGCTTCAGCCAGCGCCGCACCGCCTGGGCCAGCACATAGGTGTTCGCGGTGGTCGAGGGGCCGAAGCTCACCTCGTGCGTGGCCACCCCCATCATCGCCGCGAGCCGCGCCCGCGCCTCGTCCATCTCGGCCCCGCCCGCCTGCGCCGCGGCGTAGGGCGCATAGGGCTGCATCTTGCGCTCGCGGTAGAAGCGCGTCAGCCGGTCGATCACCGGGGCGCAGGCGTAAGAGCCGCCGGCGTTCTCGAAGAATGCCTGGTCCTTCAGCCCCGCAACGGCAAAGGCGGGAAACTGGCTGCGCACGAAGGCCAGATCGAGTTTGGTCATCGGGTGTCCTTCCTTCTGATCGTTCCATGACGCGCCCGCTGCCGGCCGCTTCGGCCCCTGGCGGACATGGCCGGTCTTCCGGCCGGGCCGCATCGACCTTCTCGGGGAAGGATCGCCCGGCAGACGCCGGCGCCCCCCCATTCGACCGGCGCCGGCCTCGGGGAATGGATAGCGCGGCCCCCAGCAGAAGGAAAGCCGCGTCACGGATGGCCGGACCCGCCGGGTGCCCGCAACTCGGCACTTGCTTTTTGTCAAGCCGGCGGTAATCTTTGATCAAATATCCTGGGGAGGATCACCACATGACCATGCGCGGGGGCCTTGCGGCTCGCGCCGGGGTTGCGCCCCGAGGCTGCTGGGCCGGGTTCGAAAAGATCAGGGCCGCTGTCCGAAGCCCCCCGACACGGGGCGCACGAAAACTTGCGCCCGCCCTGCGCGAGCGCGCTTGAACTGCCCCCGCGCGTAGGCTTAGCTGACGCGGGATTACACTTTCACCGCCGCCCCCTGTGCGGCCAACTCTCGGGAGAAGTGATGACACGCCACGCCCTCTTTGCTGCCGCCGCGGCACTCTTGATCGCCCTGCCGGCCCATGCCGACGACAAGGATCTCCTGGTCCTCGACTGGGCGGGCTTCGACGTGCCCGGCCTGTGGCAGGCCTACAAGGACAAGAACGGCGACAAGCCGACCTACGCCTTCTTCGGCTCGGACGACGAGGCCTTCCAGAAAGTGTCCTCGGGCTTCAAGGCCGACGTGGTCCACCCCTGCGCCCAGATGGTGTCGAAGTACCGCGAGGCAGGCCTGATCGAGCCCTGGGACGTCTCGAAGATCCCCGAGTTCAAGAACATCGACCCGAAATTCCTGAACTCCAAGGTGTTCCAGGATGACAAGGGCGTCTGGTACATCCCGACCGACTGGGGCGTGACCGCCATCGCCTACAACACCAAGGAAGTGCCCGAGGCCGACGTCAAGACGCTCCAGGTCTTCGCCGATCCCAAATACGCCGGGCGCGTGTCGCTGCCCAACTCTTCCGACGACGTGTGGGCGCTGGCCTATCTCGCCACCGGCGTGACCGACTGGACCAACGTCACCGACGACCAGTTCAAGGCCGCCGCCGCCTGGCTGAGGAAGGTGCACCCGAACGTCCGCTCCTACTGGAACGATTCGGCCGAGATGAGCCAGATCATGGCCTCGGGCGAGGTGCTGATCGCCTGGTCCTGGAACGACGGCGTCAACTACCTCAAGCAGGACAAGTTCCCGGTGGGCTTCGAACGTGCGCCGAAGGAAGGCATCTCGACCTGGTTCTGCGGCCAGGTCAACATGAAGGACGGGCCGGGCAAGGAAGACAAGGTCTATGACTATGTGAACTCGTGGCTGCGTCCGGCCGCCGCGCCCGCGCTGCTCGAGGCGATCGGCTACGGCCATGCCAACGTCGAGGCAATGAAGGCGATGGATCCGAAGGTGCTTGACGAGGCCGGCCTCGGCGCCATCACCGTGCCGGTCCTGCCGCAGGTCCCGAACTCGAACGAACAGCGCCAGAAGCAGCTTGACGAGTTCGAAAAGATCAAGGCCGGCTTCTGAGGCCAGCCCTGCACGACCCCGGCCGCCGCCCCATCCGGGCGGCGGTTCGCTTTCGCGGGGGCGGCGGCTTGCCCTTGCCCGGCGCCTCCCCTAGGCTCGCCCGATGACCCCCCGCCTCCTCCGCGCCGCGCCCAACGTCCAGGGCATTCTTCTCAACCTGTCGGCAATCTTCGTCTTTTCGCTGATGGATGCGCTGGCCAAGCACCTTGTCCAGTCCGGCTACCCGGCGCTGCAGGTGGTCTGGACCCGCTATATCGGCCAGACCCTGATCCTGACCATCCTGATCGCGCCGCGCGCGCTCGGCCTGCTGGCCACCCGGCACCCGCTCCTTCAGGCGGCGCGCTCGGTCGCGCAATTCGGGGCCTCGGTCTTTTTCTTCCTGTCGCTCGGCCGGATCGAGCTGGCCTCGGCCACCGCCATCGCCGATCTCAGCCCGCTTCTCATCACGCTCGGCGCCGCGCTCTTTCTCGGCGAGGGGATCGGCCCCCGCCGCCTGATCGCGGTGGGCGCCGCCATCGCCGGCGCGGTTCTCATCATCCGGCCCGGATCGGACCTCTTCAGCCCCGCCGCGCTCCTGCCGCTGGCCTGCGCCTTTTCCTTCGCCACCTTCGCGCTGCTGACGCGGGCGATGGGACCGGGCGAAGGGCTGCTGACCTCGCTCTTCTATTCCGCGCTGTTCGGCACGCTCATCACCAGCGCCATCCAGCCCTTCGTATGGGTTCCCGTCGCCCGCCAGGACCTCTGGGCCTTCGTCCTGATCGGGCTGATGGGCACGGTGGCCCAGGTCTTCCTGATCCGCGCCTATGCCCGCGCGCCGGCCGCCGTCATCGCCCCCTTCGGCTATTTCGGCATCCTCTTCGCCACCGTCTGGGGGCTGGTCTTCTTCGCCGAGTGGCCCGACCGTCTGACCGTCCTCGGCGCGCTTGTGATCGTGGGCGCCGGCCTTTATGTCTGGCACCGCGAGGCGCGCGCCGCATCGTGAACGACAGGTGACGGGCGGCCCATGCCACGCAAGCGGACCGAGGACCAGAAACGCGCCGACTGGATCGTCAACCTTGCCCTGCGCGGGCTGATCCGGCTGGCGCTGACGCTGCCCTACGCCTGGCGGGTGCCGCTGATGGGCTGGCTCAGCCGGCGCATCGTCGCCCCCCTTGCCGGCTACCGGCGCCGGGCGCTGGCGCATCTGGCGCTGATCCTGCCCGACCGGCCGGAGGCCGAGCGCGAGCGCATCGCCGATGAATGCTGCGACAATGCCGGACGCACCCTGATCGAGAACTATTCGACCCGCGGCTTTCTCGCCCGGCAGCGGGACGCGACGATCCGCGGGCCGGGGCTCGCGGCGCTTGAGGCCGCGCGGGCGGCGGCCCGGCCCGTGGTGCTGGTCTCGGGCCATTTCGGCAATTACGAGGCCGCGCGCGCCGCGCTGGTCGGGCGGGGCTATCAGGTCGGCGGCCTTTACCGGCCGATGGCCAACGCCTATTTCAACGCCCATTACGTCCGCACGATGGAGGCCTTCGGCGGCCCGGTCTTTCCCCAGGGACGGCAGGGCACCGCCGGCTTCGTCCGCCACCTGAAGGCGGGGGGGATACTGGTCCTTCTCTTCGATCAGCATGTGGTGGGCGCCGATTACATGCCCTTCGTCGGCCAGCCGGCGCGCACCGCGACCTCGGCCGCCGAACTGGCGCTGCGCTACGGGGCCGACCTCATCCCCTTCTACGCCACCCGCCGCCCCGACGGGCTGAGCTTCGACATCGACCTCGAACCGCCGGTGCCCCCGTCCGATCCCGCGACCATGACCGGCCTCCTGAACCGCAGCCTCGAGGCGCGCATCCGCGCCAATCCCGGCCAGTGGTTCTGGATTCACCGCCGCTGGAAGTAGCCCTGCCCCGGTCTTGCCCTGGTCTTGCCCGTGTCCGGCCCGCGTCGCTACTGCGCCCGCGCCGCCGCGAGGATCCGGCCAGGGCCGTCCTCCTGGATCAGGACCACCGCCGGCTGCTCGCCCTCGGCCCTGACATCAAGGGACAGGGCCGCGCGCCCGTCCCAGCGGCCGATCTCGCGCCAGCTGGTGACGGTGTTGACGTAGCTGAGCGTCCGGCCGGCATTCTCGCCGCGCCCGATGGCGACGGTGACATGCGGCAGATAGCGCACCAGCTCGACCACGACCGGCTCCTCCAGCCCCGGCTCGGCGTCGGCGCGCACCGACAGCGTCGCGCCCTGCCGGCTGATCCGCAGGTCGGGCGCCTCGTCCCCCCCGGCGGGCGTCAGGACATCCGCGAGCGCCGCCGCATCGTTGCCGACGATGGTGGTTTCCCCGTTGATCACCATCTGCGGCGTGAAGACCATCCGCTCGCCCGCCTCGCGCGCATAGCCGCGCTGGCGCTCGGTAAAGGCCGGATCGCCATAGGTGTCCTTCCAGCCGATATAGTCCCAGTAATCGACATGGAGAGCCAGGGCGATGACCCCGGGGCGCGTGGCCACCTGTTCCAGCAACGCGTCCGCCGGCGGACACGAGGAACAGCCCTGCGAGGTGAAAAGCTCGACCACCGCCGGCCGGTCCGCGGACTGCGCCAGAAGCGGCGAGGCCGGAAGCGGCGCGGCAAGAAGGATCGGCAACAGCAGGGACTTCATCGGTCGGTCGCTCGGACAGGGCGGCCGCCTGCCGCCTTTCCGAAGCCTAGCCCCTCGCGCCCCCCTCTGCCAATCAAGCCTGACCGGCCCACCCGCAAGTTTCCGTGACTGTTGCACCGGGACCGGCGCCAGCTATTGCAGGTTATTGCATACTGTTGTATACAATGGCTCGATCCAGACTTGAACCCCAGAACTTCATCAGGCATTAGCCTTCTGCTGTCAGACCACACCCGCCCGAAGGGAGAGCGACATGACCGTATTCACCGGAACCGATACCGCAAAGACCCGCCGCACCCTCAAGGCCGGCGCCGCGTCGGTCGATTTCTACTCGATCCCGGCGGCCCAGGCTGCAGGGCTTGGCGATTTCTCGCGCCTGCCCGCCGCGCTGAAGGTGGTTCTGGAGAACATGCTGCGCTTCGAGGACGGCGGCCGCACCGTCTCGGTCGACGACATCCGCGCCTTCGGCGAATGGGCCGCGAAAGGCGGCAAGAACCCGCGCGAGATCGCCTACCGCCCGGCCCGCGTCCTGATGCAGGACTTCACCGGGGTTCCCGCCGTGGTCGACCTTGCCGCGATGCGCGACGGGATCCTCGGGCTGAAGGGATCGGCCGCCAGGATCAACCCGCTGGTGCCGGTCGACCTGGTCATCGACCATTCGGTGATGATCGACGAATTCGGCAATCCCCGCGCCTTCCAGATGAACGTCGATCTGGAATACCAGCGCAACATGGAGCGCTATGTCTTCCTGAAATGGGGGCAGAAGGCCTTCCGGAACTTCCGCGTCGTGCCGCCCGGCACCGGCATCTGCCATCAGGTCAACCTCGAATACCTGGCTCAGACCGTATGGACCGACAAGGACAGGAACGGGGTCGAGGTCGCCTATCCCGACACGCTCGTGGGCACCGACAGCCACACCACGATGGTCAACGGCCTTGCCGTCCTCGGCTGGGGCGTCGGCGGGATCGAGGCCGAGGCCGCGATGCTCGGCCAGCCGGTCTCGATGCTGATCCCCGAGGTCGTCGGCTTCAGGCTGACCGGCCAACTGCACGAAGGCACCACCGCCACAGACCTGGTGCTGAAGGTGGTCGAGATGCTCAGGAAACACGGCGTGGTCAACAAGTTCGTGGAATTCTACGGGCCAGGGCTTGACCACCTGCCGCTCGCCGACCGCGCCACCATCGGCAACATGTCCCCCGAATACGGCGCGACCTGCGGCTTCTTCCCGATCGACAGCGAAACCATCCGCTACCTGCGCCAGACCGGCCGGGACGAGGCGAGGATCGCCCTGGTCGAGGCCTATGCCAAGGAAAACGGCATGTGGCGCGGCCCGGACTATGATCCGATCTACACCTCGACGCTGCATCTCGACATGGGCCATGTCGTGCCCGCCATCTCGGGGCCGAAGCGGCCGCAGGACTACACGCCGCTGAACCTTTCGGCGAAAAGCTTCTACCATGTCGTCGCCGACTACCGCGGCACCGACACGACGGTTGCTGCCCGGGAGATGAGCAGCGAAGGACCGAACCACCCCCACGGCGCCGAGGACCTGCGCAAGTCGGCCGCGGTTGCCGGCCAGGACTACCGGCTGCGCGACGGCTCGATCGTCATCGCGGCGATCACCTCCTGCACCAACACCTCGAACCCCTATGTGATGATCGGCGCCGGTCTGGTGGCACGCAAGGCCCGGGCCCTCGGCCTGACGCGCAAGCCGTGGGTCAAGACCTCGCTCGCGCCCGGCTCTCAGGTCGTCAGCGAATATCTGGCCGAGGCCGGCCTGCAAGAGGATCTCGACGCGCTCGGCTTCAACCTCGTGGGCTATGGCTGCACGACCTGCATCGGCAACTCCGGCCCCCTGCAGCCGGAAATCTCGAAGGCCATCGCCGACAGCGATCTGGTCGCGGTCTCGGTCCTTTCCGGCAACCGCAACTTCGAGGGGCGCATCTCGCCCGACTGCCGCGCCAACTACCTGGCCTCGCCGCCGCTCGTCGTCGCCTATGCCATCGCCGGCGACATGAACACCGACCTCACCACCGAACCGCTCGGCACCGGCAAGGACGGGCAGCCGGTCTATCTCAGGGACATCTGGCCCACCAACAAGGAAATCGCCGACCTCGTGCACAGCACCGTCACCCGCGCCGCCTTCCAGAAGAAGTATGCCGACGTGTTCAAGGGCGACGCGAAATGGCAGGGCGTGAAGATCACCGAATCCGAAACCTACGACTGGCCGGCCAGCTCGACCTACATCCAGAACCCGCCCTATTTCCGCGGCATGTCCCGGACCAAGGGGGCGATCAGCGACATTGATGGCGCGCGGCTTCTCGGCATCTTCGGCGACATGATCACCACCGACCACATCAGCCCGGCGGGATCCTTCAAGCCCACCACCCCCGCCGGCAAATACCTGACCGACCACCAGGTCGCGCCGAAGGACTTCAACAGCTACGGCTCGCGCCGCGGCAACCACGAGGTGATGATGCGCGGCACCTTCGCCAACATCCGCATCCGCAACGAGATGCTGGACGGCGTCGAGGGCGGCTACACGCTCGGGCCGGACGGCAAGCAGACCTCGATCTACGAGGCATCGATGGCCTATCAGGCGGCGGGCGTGCCGCTGATCGTCGTGGGCGGCATCGAATATGGCGCCGGCTCATCGCGCGACTGGGCGGCCAAGGGTACCATCCTTCTCGGCGTCAAGGCGGTGATCGCGGAATCGTTCGAACGCATCCACCGCTCGAACCTTGTCGGCATGGGCGTCATCCCGTTCGAGTTCACCGGCGAGGACAATCGCAAGAGCCTCGGGCTGAAGGGTGACGAGATCCTGTCGATCCACGGCCTCGCAGGCGGGCTGAAGCCGCAGGCCATCGTCCCCTGCACCATCCGCCGCGCCAGCGGCAGCGAGCAGACGATCCATCTCAGGTGCCGCATCGATACCGAGGTCGAGATCGAGTATGTCGAGCATGGCGGCGTGCTGCATTATGTGCTGAGGAACCTGGCGCAAGGCTGAACCGGCGGCACTGGACGCCAGACCCAAGGGCTTGCAACTTTTCCGTGCAACTCGCAGTGTAGGTGTCGGCGGCTTTACGCCTGAATACGAACGAGGAACAAATGCAGCTTTCGACACAACAACAAATGCTTGTTGAACAACGCCTTACCAACGAAAAGAAATCCGCAGGAGTTGCCTACCTTCTTTGGTTCTTCCTTGGCGGCTTCAGTGCCCACCGGTTCTATCTGGGTAAGCCCGGCGTCGCCGCAGCGCAGATCGCCGTGATTTGGGGGGGCCTTTTGTTGAGCGTCATTTACATCGGAATCCCGCTGCTCATCGCCGGCGCGATCTGGTTGATCGTCGACGTGTTTCTAATCGGAGGACTAGTTGAAAGCGACGCCGCAACAAAGCGTGCGAGGATCACTAACGAAGTCTCGCTGACAACGCGCCCAGAGGCTTGATCATCAGGTCTGGCTCAGGGAACATGGCGGCGTCCTGCATTATGTGCTGAGGAGCCTGGCTCAGGGCTGACCTTGCCGCATCTTCCCCCAAGGCCCCGGTCCCGCGCCGGGGCCTTCGGTTTCCGGGGCCTTCGGTTTCCGGGCGCGGCGCTTCCGGGAATCAACCCTGACGAAAGCCCCCTTCGGCCAGGCGGCTGCCGCCGAAAGGTTAACGCCGCCGCCCCTTTGCGCCGGCCCGCAGCCGCCGAAATCGGCCCTGTTAGCCCTAAACCTGTCTAAAAGTTAGTAACCCCGCGAGAGGTTGAAACAGTCATTTTCAACCCAAGGGTGGCTTTCCGCACTCGGAGCGCTTGGGCCGCGGGGCGGTTTACGGTATATTCATTTTATAGCGAACGACGACTTTTAACGAAAATTTCAGACGCCGCGGACGCCGCGACAGGGGATTGCCCCTCGGGCCAGGCAGCAGATTGATTAAAGGATCGCAGGCTCAGGCCGACGATCGGAATAGGCCCAAGCCGCGGCAATTTCGTCGCCGGACGCAGCTCCAGAGAACGCCCCGCCCCGCCGGTCGGGGCGTTTTCTGTTTCGCCCCCCCCCCCCCCCGGACCTGCCTTGCCCTTGCGCAACGCCGGTCCTCCGCCCCGGGCGAATCCTCTCCACCGGCGGGGAAACGATCGCACCGATCCGGCCCGGCGGGCGGCCTTTAGACGCGGACCTGGGGTGCCGATCCCGGCCGAAACCGCGCCAGAGAGGCCAAAACCTGTCTAAAAGTTAGCAACCCCGAGCGAGGCTGAAACAATGAATTTCGGCTGCCACCATCCCATGAGCCATTATTTTTATTCAGTTTTTTCGCGCGACCGGCTACATTCTTCTCATAGGACGACGCGATTGAACGGTAGGTTTTCACGAGTTGCCTGGTTCGAAAGGCGGGATTGGCCCGCTGGACCCGGCAGGATTGAACGGTACCTGGCACTTCGGTTCCGGGATTGTGTGCAAGGGCGGCATTCCCCGCCGCAGACTGACCTCTGCAGAGAACGCCCCGCCCCGCCGGTCGGGGCGTTTTCTCTGAAAGTCCGCTGCGATCCGCCGACAGGAACGACCGAACGCCGGCTGACGGCCCGGCACAAAGACCAAGACAGAAGACATGAGAAAACCATTTCACTTCAGTGCATATTTTCCCAGCCTGCCCTGGATCGAGTTCCTGGGCTTCGCCCTCCTCATCCTCGCCAACCACCACCGTTAACCGCCGGCCGCGGCCTTCTTCAGCGCGGGCAGGATCGTCGAGTTGATCGCGTCCTGGGTCAGCGGGCCGGGGTAGCGCAGGATCACCTTTCCCGCCCCGTCGATCACGAAGCTTTCCGGCACCCCGTAGATGCCCCAGTCGATGCCCATGCGCCCCGAGGGATCGGCCCCGATCCTGGCGTAGGGGCTGCCAAGCTCGCCCAGAAAGGCCAGCGCATCCTCGGGCTTGTCCTTGTAGTTGACGCCCAGGATCGCGACGCCCTCGGCCCCGAGCTTGATGAGGTTCGGATGCTCGGCCCGGCAGGGTGCGCACCAGCTGGCCCAGAAGTTCACGATCTTGACCCTGCCGTCGGTCAGGTCGGCGGCGGTCAGCAGGGGCTGGCCCGCCAGCGCGGTGACCTCGACCGGCCCCGCCGCATGGCCCTCCAGCATCGACGGCAGCTCGTCGGGATGCTCGCGGTTCATCCCCCAGAGGAACAGCCCGGCCAGCGCCGCGAACAGAAGCGGCGGCGCGACCATCAGGGGCGAGAACCTAGCCATTGCCGCCCCCCTTGCGTTCCTGCGCCTCGAGCGCGCGGCGCACCCGCGCCGCCCGCCACAGGGACAGGCCGACGAGGCCCGCCAGCAGCACCAGCGCCACCGCCCAGGCCGACAGGACCGTCGCCTCGTATTTCCCGAGGTCGGGCATCATTCCATCCTTTCCCGCGCCACAAGCGCGCTGAGCCGCCGGGCCCTGATCTCGGTGCGGGTGCGCACCAGGACCAGCGTCAGGAACAGAAGCACGAACCCGGCGATCGACAGCCACAGGGGCCAGGCATAGACATCGGCCACATGCTGCGCGCGGTCCACCGACAGGCTCGCCCCCTGATGCAGGCCCTGCGCCCAGAAATAGACGGCATAGCGCGACAGGAAGGCAAAGACCGACCCGACAAGGCAGAGAACCGAGGTGAGGTCCGCCGCCGCGTCGGGGTTCTCGATCGCCGCCCAGAGCGCGATATAGCCGAGGTAGAAGAGGAACAGGATCAGGAACGAGGTCAGCCGCGGATCCCAGGCCCACCAGGTGCCCCACATCGGCTCGCCCCAGATCGCCCCGGTGAAGAGCGCGATCAGCGTCATCACCATGCCGACCGGCGCCGCCGCCCTGGCCGCCAGCGCCGAGACATGGTGGCGGCGGATCAGCCAGATCAGCGAGGCGACCAGCATCATCGCCCAGGCATTGATGGCGACGAAGGCCGAGGGCACATGGATGTAGATGATCTTGACCGTCGAGCCGAAGCGGTCGGCATCCGGCGTCAGGAAGAAGCCCCAGACCAGCCCCGGCACCAGGGTCAGCGCCGACAGCGCCGCCGCCCAGGGCAGGATCCGCCCCGAGGTCTCCATGAACTTCTTGGGATTGGCATATTCCCAGATCGACATCAGCTTTTCCCGTCACCCATCGTTGCCCGTCGTCCCCCGCTCAGCGCAGATTGACGCGGATCGCCGCTGCCGCTGCATAGGGCAAGGCCGCCAGACAGGCCAGAGTGATCGCGCCCGCCAGCAGCAGAACCGGCCCCGCCGCCAAGCCCTCGGCACCCCGCCGCGCCGCCTCGGCCCCGAAGATCAGCGTCGGGACATAGAGCGGCAGGACCAGAAGCGACAGGATCAGCCCGCCGCGCTTCAGCCCGACCGTCAGCCCGGCGCCGAAGGCCCCGATCAGCGACAGGGCGGGCGTGCCGACCAGAAGCGACAGCGCCAGCCAGCCCCGCCCCGGCCCCGAAAGGTTCAGAAGGACGCCAAGGACCGGCGCCGCCAGCGTCAGCGGCAGCCCGGTGGTCAGCCAGTGCGCCGCCGCCTTCATCGCCACCACCCCCTCCATCGGCACCGGCGCGGTGGCCAGCGCATCGAGGGTTCCGTCCTCCCAGTCGAGCTGGAACATCCGGTCGAGGGACAGAAGCGAGGCGAGAAGCGCCCCCACCCACAGGATGCCGGGCGCGATCGCCTGAAGCCGCGCCGGGTCGGGGCCGACGCCGAACGGGACCAGCACCGTCAGGATCAGGAAGAAGGCCAGGCTGAGGCCGAAGCCCCCGCCGGCCCGCACGGCCAGCCTCAGATCGCGGCTCAGAAGCGCCAGCATGGTGCCCCCATCCGACAGGACTGCGCCCAGCCCGGGCGGCGGGTGCCTCCGGCGGGAGTATTGGGGCAAGGGAAAGGCCGGCTCACAGAAAGGCCTCGTCGAAGCCGCCCGCGCCGGCCACGGCGGGCAGGGGGGCAAGGGCGCGGAAGGGGGACAGGTCCAGCCGCGCCGCGCCGGTCAGGCCGAGGTCGATGTGGCTGGCAAGCGCCGCCGCCCCGCCGCCCGCGAGGTGGCGGCCGAGAAGGGCGGCGAACAGCGCCACCGAGGCCGCGTCGAGCGAGACCGTCGGCTCGTCGAGCAGCCAGAGCCTGCGCCCGGTCAGAAGCAGCCGCGCGAGGCCGAGGCGCCGGCGCTGGCCGGCCGACAGGCTTTGCGCGGGCCGCGCCGCGAGGTCGCCGAGGCCGAGCGCGGCAAGGGCGTCGCCCACCTCGCCGCCCGCGCCACCGTGGACGCGCGCCCAGAACGCGAGGTTTTCGGCCACCGTCAGCGTCGCCTTGACCGCGTCGGCATGGCCGGCATAGGCCAGCCGGTCGGGCGCGGGGCTCACGGTCCCGGCGGCGGGCGGCTGCAATCCGGCAAGCGTGCGCAGAAGCGAGGTCTTGCCCACCCCGTTCGGGCCGGTGAGGATCAGTGCCTCGCCGGGGCCCACCCGGAAGTCGAGGCCGCGCAGGATGGTCAGCCCGCCCCGCGCCACCGCCAGGCCGGCGACGGCCAAGCCCGGCTCGGAATGGGCGGCGGTCCCCATCCTCAGACCGGGATCAGCGCGGCGGCGACCCGGCGGCCCTCGGCCAGTAGCATGTTCCAGGTCCGCGCCGCCGCCGGGCTGTCCATCGGCTCGGCCCCCATTCCCGCCGCCTCGAGCGCCCTGACAAGGTCCGCGTCGGGATAGGCCACCGTCCGGCCCATGCCGAGAAGCAGCACGTCGGCCTGCCCGGCCAGCGCCAGAAGCGGCGCGCGGTCGCTCCACCCCGACCAGGGCCGCGGTCCCTCGGGCGTGAGGAGAAGCGGGCCGCGGCGCACCTGCCCCTCGACGCGGAAGAACCCCGGCCCATAGCCATCGACCGGCCGCGCCGGGCCCGAATAGTCGATGTCGGCCAACTCGATCACCGTCCGGCCTCAGCCCTTGCCGGCGGCAAAGCGGGTGCCCTTCGGCCCCTTGTCGTCGGTGGGCTTCGACCAGTCGCGCTTGACCCCCAGGTGGAGGACGATGTTCTTGGCGACGTAGATCGACGAATAGGTGCCGAGGATGATGCCGACGAAGATCGCAAAGACGAAGCTGCGGATCACGTCGCCGCCGAAGATCAGCAGCGCCGCCAGCGAGATCAGCGTGGTGCCCGAGGTCATCAGCGTCCGCGACATCGTCTCGTTCACCGACAGGTTCATCACGTCGCGCAAGGGCATGGTCTTGAACTTCATCAGGTTCTCGCGCAGCCGGTCGAACACCACCACCGTGTCGTTGATCGAATAGCCGAGGATGGTCAGCAGCGCGGCGATGGTGGTCAGGTCGAACTTGATGCGGAACAGTGCAAAGATCCCCACCGTCACCACCACGTCATGGATCAGCGACCCGACCGCGCCCACCGAGAACTGCCATTCGAACCTGAGCCAGATGTAGGCGCAGATCGCCGACATTGCCGCAACCACCGACAGGATCGCCGAGCGGATCAGTTCGCCCGAGACCTTGGGCCCGACCGTCTCGACCGATGCGAACTTCACGTCGGGCGCGACCTTCTGGAGCGCCGCCTGCACCCGGCTCACATCCTCGGGCGCCAGCGCCTCCTGCCCGGCCTGGGCCTGGATGCGGATCTGCGCGACATGCTGGTCGGGGCGGAACGAGGGATCGAAGACCTGGGTGATCGACACGTCGCCCATCTTCAGCCCTTCCAGCGCGCCGCGGTAGGCGCCCACGTCGACCGCCTGGGTGCTGTCGGTGCGGATCGTGGTCCCGCCCTTGAAGTCGATGCCGAAGTTCAGCCCCATGACCGCGGTGATGATGATCGAGGCGATGACCGCGACGATCGACCCGCCGAAAGTCAGGGGCGCCCACTGGAAGAAATCCCAGTTGGTCTTTTCGGGAACGAGTTTCAGACGCCAGCCCATGATGTTTCCTCAGACCTGAATGGTTTTCGGACGGCGCCAGCCGTACCAGGTCACGACCAGAAGCCGCGTCACATAGACGGCCGAGAAGACCGAGGTGACGATGCCGATGGTCAGCGTGACGGCAAAGCCCTTGACCGGACCCGCGCCGATGAAGAACAGGATCGCCGTCGAGATCAGCGAGGTCATGTTCGAATCGGTGATCGCCGACATGGCCTTTTCATAGCCGATCTCGATGGCGCGCGCCGGGCCGTTGCCACGGCGCAATTCCTCGCGGATGCGCTCGTAGATCAGCACGTTGGCATCGACGGCGACCCCCATCGTCAGCACGATCCCCGCGATCCCCGGCAGGGTCAGCGTGGCCCCGATCAGGCTGAGGACGGCGAAGATCATCGCCATGTTCAGGGCCAGCGCGATGACCGCCAGCAGGCCGAAGAAGCCGTAGGAGGCGACCATCAGCGCCGCCACCGCCACATAGCCGACCGCCGCCGCCACCTTGCCGGCGTCGATCGAATCCTGCCCGAGTTCCGGCCCGATGGTGCGTTCCTCGAGGAAGGTCATCCCGGCCGGCAGCGCGCCGGCGCGCAGGAGGACCGCGAGGTTGGTCGAGGTCTCGACCGTGAAGTTGCCGGTGATGATCCCCGAGCCGCCGGGAATCGCCTGGTTGATGCGCGGCGCCGAGATCACCTTGCCGTCAAGCACGATGGCGAACAGCTGGCCCACGTTCTCGGCCGTATAGTCGCCGAACTTGCGCGCGCCCGTGGGATCGAAGCGGAAGCCCACCGCCGGCTGCGAGTTCTGGTCGAACTCGGGGCGGGCGTCGACGAGGTTGTCGCCGGTCACCACCGGCGTGTCCTCGAGCACATAATAGATCCCCGGCTCGTCGGCCGAGGGCAGCAGGATGTTGCCCGGCCCCGCCAGCGCGTTCGCGTCGGTGGTGCGCTTGATGACCGGCTGGAAGGTCAGCTTGGCCGTGGTGCCGATCAGCGCCTTCAGCTCGGCCGCCGAGCCGATCCCCGGCACCTGGATCAGGATGCGGTTCGTCCCCTCGCGCTGGATGGTCGGCTCGCGGGTGCCGACCTCGTCCACCCGGCGGCGGATGATCTCGAGGCTCTGCTGGATGGTGCGGCTGTCGGACGCGGCGCGTTCGGCGTCCGACAGCGACATGATCAGCGTGTTGCCTTCCGCGCGGACGGTGTAGTCCTTCTGGCCGACGCCGGTCAGGGTGATGACCGGGCTGGACAGGCCGTTGGCGATCTCCAGGGCCTTGGCCATGCCCTCGGGTTTCTCGATCTGGACGCGCAGCTCGTCATCCGGCCCCGGCGCGCGGCGGATCCCGCCGAGCGTCGCGCGCTCGGCGGTCAGGGCCTTGCGCAGCTCGGGCCAGAGGCCGTTCATCCGCGCCTTGTAGACATCGGCGACATGGACCTCGGCCAGAAGATGCGCGCCGCCCCTGAGGTCAAGCCCGAGGTTGACGATCCGCGACGGCGCCCAGGCCGGCCAGGCGGCGCGGTCGGCCGCCAGTGCCGGTGTCTCGCCGGTCTTGGCGATCCTCTCGACCGCGTCATTGTGGCGCTCGACCCGCGGGTAGAAGAAGTTGGGCGAGGCATAGAAGAGGGCGAGCGCGCACAGGCCCCAGATGACGATGCGCTTCCACAGGGCAATCTGCATGGCTGTCGGCTGGCTCAGTTGCTGTTGGCGGCGGGTTCGGTCTTCGACAGGACATGGCTGATGGTGGACTTCACCACCCGCACCTTGACGCCCTGGGCGATCTCGACCTCGACCTCCTTGGCGGCATCGTCGCCGATCTTGGTGATCTTGCCGACGATCCCGCCCCCGGTCACCACCGTGTCGCCGCGGCGCAGCGCGGACAATGCCGCCTGATGTTCCTTCATCTTCTTCTGCTGCGGCCGGATCATGAAATAGTACATGATCGCAAAGACGGCGATCAGCGGCAGGAACTGGGCGACGGCAAAGCCCCCTGCGGCGCCTCCGGCGGCCTGAGCATAGGCGGGTGTGACGAACATCGGTTTTCCTTCGGTCTGCGGGGGGCGCGGACGGCCCCCCGGAATTATGGTCGCGCACCCTATCGTCGGGCTGCGGGTATGGCAAGGCGCTGGCGGCACCTTGCCGGTGGGGCCGCCCGGGCGGGGCCTGGTCTGGACAAGGCGGCGGGCCTCTGGTCCGATGGTTCGGACGCAAGATGGGACGGGCGGAGGATGGGAAGGCTCGGAAAAGGACTGGCGGCGATCATGGCCTGCGGCCTTGTCGCGGCCGCCGCACGGGCCGAGCCGCCCGGCCCCGCCGCCGTCGGCTGGCTGGGCTATGGCGCGGCCCCGAAGCCCGGCACCGCCAGTTGCAGCGGCGTCCTGGTCGCCCCCGACCTGGTCGTGACCGCCGCCCATTGCCTGGTCGAGGCCGCGACCGGCAAGGCCCGCGACCCCGGCCGCCTGACCTTCGCCGCAGGCTGGCAGGACGGCCAGGCGGTCGCCAGCGCCCGGGGCGCCGAGATCATCCTGCCCGCGCCGCGCCGGCTTCTGGGCGGCGCCCTGCCCTACGATCTCGCCCTTCTGCGGCTCGCCCGGGCCCTGCCCGCAGTCGCCCCCCTGCCCCTCGCCCCCGACGCCCCCCCGCCCGGCACCCCGCTGACCACGCTCGGCTATCCGCAGGAGGCCCCCGACCGACCGCTCCGCCACGACGATTGCCAGGTCAGGCTTCAGGCGGCCCCCGTGATCGGCCTTAACTGCCACGCGGTCGGCGGCTTCTCGGGCGGCGCGGTCCTGCGCCGGGTCGGCGGCGGCTGGCTTTTGCAGGCGGTGATGGTGGCCGAGGCCCGGCGCAGCCCCGAGCTTGGGGCGCTGGCCCTCTCGCTTCCCGAAGACCTCGCCGCCCGCCTCGCGCCCCGCTGAGCGCGCAGTTTCCTGTTCACCGGGACGGCCGAACCGGCTAAGGGAGGCCGAGACCACCAGACCAGGATCCCGCCATGCACGATATCCGCGCCATCCGCGACAACCCGGCCCTGTTCGACCGGCGCCTGACCCGCCGGCCAGGCCAGGGCGCGATGTCGGCGGAGATTCTGGCGATCGACGAGGCGCGGCGGGCCTTCATCAAACAGTCCGAGGATGCCCAGGCCGAAATCAACCGGCTGTCTAAGGAAGCTGGAGCCGCCAAGGCGCGCGGAGTCGAATCTGACTTTCAACGTCTGCGCTCACTCGTCGCTGAACGGAAAGCCGCGTCCGAGGACTATGCGACGGACGCCAGTCGACTTGACGACAAACTCCGCGACCTCCTCCTCACCCTCCCCAACCTGCCGCTCGATCAGGTGCCCGACGGCGAGGACGAGGCGGGCAACAAGGAAATCCGCCGCTGGGGCCTGCCCGCCACCTTCTCCTTCGCCCCGCGCGAGCATTTCGACATTGCGGGCGTCAAGGCCGGGATGGACTTCACCACCGCCGCCAAGCTTTCGGGCGCGCGTTTCGTGGTCTTGAAGGGCGCCGTCGCGCGCATCCACCGGGCGCTGGCGCAGTTCATGCTCGACCTGCACACCGGCGAACATGGCCTGACCGAAACCATGACCCCGGTTCTGGTGCGCGAAGAGGCAATGTATGGCACCAACCAGCTGCCGAAGTTCGCCGAGGACAGCTATCAGACCACCAACGGCTGGTGGCTGATCCCCACCTCCGAGGTGACCCTGACCAATATGGTGCGCGAGGAAATCCTCGACGAGGCCGCCCTGCCCATCCGCCTGACCGCCCACACCCAGTGCTTCCGCTCCGAGGCCGGCTCGGCGGGCAAGGACACCGCGGGGATGCTGCGCCAGCACCAGTTCGAGAAGGTCGAGATGGTGTCGATCACCACGCCTGAGACCAGCCTCGCCGAACACGACCGCATGACCCGCTGCGCCGAGACGGTGCTGGAACGGCTCGGCCTGCCCTACCGCACCATCGTCCTGTGCACCGGCGACATGGGCTTTGGCGCCCAGAAGACCCACGACCTTGAAGTCTGGCTGCCCGGCCAGAACACCTATCGCGAGATTTCCTCGGTCTCGGTCTGCGGCGACTTCCAGGCCCGGCGCATGAACGCGCGCTTCCGCCCCCAGGGCGGCAAGCCCGAGTTCGTCCATACGTTGAACGGCTCGGGCCTCGCCGTCGGACGCTGCCTGATCGCGGTCCTCGAAAACGGCCAGACGGCGGACGGCGGCGTCACCCTGCCCCAGGCGCTGTCGCCCTGGCTGGGCGGCAAGACCCGGCTGACGCCCGAGGGCGATCTGGTCTGACCCAAGGCGGGGGTTTCACACCCCCGCACCCCCGTGGGATATTTCCGCCAAAGTGAAGGAGCGGCTACCGCTTGCGGTAGTCCTCGCGCGCCTTGCCCTCGGTGTGTTTCCGCAGCCGCGAGGGAGTGTGGAACTTCTGGTCCTTGTAGGGGTTCTTGTCGCCCTGGTCGCGGAAGGTCAGGCGCACCGGCGTGCCGGGAAGATCAAAGTCGGCGCGCAAGCCGTTGACAAGATAGCGCGAATAGCTGTCGGGCAAGAGATCGGCATGGTTGGTCATCACCACGAAGGCCGGGGGCCGGGTCTTGACCTGGGTCATGTAGCGCAGGCGGATGCGGCGCCCGGCGGGCGCGGGCGGCGGATGCGCCTCGGTCATCGCCCCCAGCCACTGGTTCAGCCGCGCGGTCGAGACGCGGCGGTTCCAGACCTCGTAGGCCTTGAGGATCGCCGCGTGCAGCCGGTCCAGCCCCTTGCCGGTCGCCGCCGACACCGTGACCATCGGCGCGCCGCGAAGCTGCGGCAGAAGCCGCTCGAAGGCCTCGCGCAGCTCCTTCAGCTTGCCGACCTTGTCCTCCTCGAGATCCCACTTGTTGGCGGCGACCACCACGGCGCGCCCCTCGGTCTCGGCGAAGTCGGCAATGCGCAGGTCCTGCTGCTCGAACGGGATGCCCACGTCGAGAAGCACCACCACCACTTCGGCGAAGCGGACGGCGCGCAGCCCGTCGGCGACCGAAAGTTTCTCAAGCTTTCCCGTGACTTTTGCCTTTTTCCTCATCCCCGCCGTGTCGAAGATGCGCACCGGCGTTCCCATGAAGTCGGCGCGGACCGAGATCGCGTCGCGGGTGATCCCGGCCTCGGGCCCGGTCAGGAGGCGGTCCTCGCCGATGATCTTGTTGATGAGCGTCGACTTCCCGGCATTCGGCCGCCCGATGACGGCGATCTGCAGGGGCCTGGCGGCGGTCGGCTGGGGGGCCGCGGCCTCGTCCTCGTCGCCGCTCACGTCCACGTCGACTTCGGGCGCGTCGGCGCGGGCGCGTTCGGCGAAGGCGTCGGCATGGGGGCGGAGGATGTGGTAAAGTTCGTCCATCCCCTCGCCGTGCTCGGCCGACAGCCGCACCGGCTCGCCCAGGCCAAGTTCCCAGGCCTCGATCACCCCGGCGTCGCCGGCCCGGCCCTCGGCCTTGTTGGCGGCGAGGATCACATGGGCGTTCTTGCGGCGCAGGATGTCGGCGAAGACCCGGTCGGTGGCGGTGATCCCGGCGCGGGCGTCGATCACGAAGAGGCAGATGTCGGCCATCTCGACCGCGCGCTCGGTCAGCCGCCGCATCCGCCCCTGCAGGCTGTCGTCGGCCACGTCCTCAAGCCCGGCGCTGTCGATGGCGGTGAAGCGCAGGTCGCCCAGCCGCGCCTCGCCCTCGCGCAGGTCGCGGGTGACGCCGGGCGTGTCGTCGACCAGCGCCAGCTTCTTGCCGACCAGCCGGTTGAACAGGGTCGACTTGCCGACATTGGGGCGGCCGACGATGGCAAGGGTAAAGCTCATGGCGTGCGTCTTTCCAGGCGAAGCCGCCCCCTTACACGGCTTTCGTCCTAACGGAAAGCCGCAAGCTGGCCGTTTTCGGTGACGACGTAGAGCGTGCCGCCCGCCACCACCGGCGCCGAGGCAGCGCCTGCGCGCAGCTGGCCGGTGCCGGTCAGCCGGCCCGAGGCCGGATCGAAGGCCCTGACCAGCCCGTCGGACGAGGCGACGATCAGCCGCCCGCCGGCGAGGACCGGGCCGAAGGGGGCGAAGATCGCCTTGCGCTTGGTGTCCTTCTTGTCGTTCTGGAAATAGGGCAGGTCGATGCGCCAGGTGACGGCGCCGGTCGCGGCATCGAGCCGCAGCAGCTGGTTTTCGTCGTTGACAAGGAACAGCGAATTCCCGGCCACGACCACCGGCCCCATCGCCCCGTCGCGCGCCGTCCAGCGGGTGCTGCCGTCGGCCATGTCGATCGCCGTCACCCGCCCCGCCGACGAGCCGGCATAGACGGTGCCGCCCGAGATGACCGGATCGCCGGTCAGGTCGGAAAAGCCCGCATAGGCCCGCCCGACGCGGGCGCCCGCGACATAGGCCTGCCAGACCGGGGTGCCGTCGGCGATCTTGGCGGCCGTGATCTGGCCCGACGAGAAGGGGAAGAGGACCATGTCGCCCGACACCGCCGGAGACGAGGCGCCGGCGACGCCCACGGGCGAAGGCGCGCCGGGCTGGGTCCAGGCGACGCGGCCGGTCCTGGCGTCGACCGCCCAGGCCGATCCGTCGCGGGCCACGACAAAGACCTTGCCGTCCGCGACCGTCGGCGCGCCGCCGACCGCGACATCGAAGCTCTGCCGCCAGGCGACGGCCCCCGAGGCCGGGTCGAGCGCCACCAGTTCGCCGTAGCCGGTGGTGACGAACAGCCGCCCCTCGCCCACCGCGAGGCCGCCGCCCGAGCCGTCGCCCGGCCGGTCGCTGGCGGGCGTCAGGTCAACGCGCCACAGCCGGCCGCCGTTGGTGCCGGTGGCGGTCACGCCGTCGGTGGCGTCGAGCGTGAAGACGCGCCCGCCCGCCACCACCGGGTCGGCGGTGATCCGGTCCTTGCGGCTGTCGGGCTGGCCGATGTTCACGGACCAGAGCGGCGACAGCGCGCCCGAAAAGGCGGCGTTGCCCTGAAGGTGGGCGGGGTTGCCGCCGGTCTGCGGCCAGTCGGCGGCGGCGCGCTGTGCGGGCAGCGACACCGGCACCGGGGTGACGCCCGCCCCCATCGCGCCCGCGTCGGGATCGGGGGTGACACCGGTCGCCACGTCGCGCGGGTTGAGACGCTCGCCGGGCAGGTGTTCTTCCTTCGGGCCGCAGGCGACAAGCAGGCCGCCGAGGGCGAGAAAACCGATACAGGTCTTGGAAAGGGTCACGGACTGATCTCCTGCCTCGCGGTGCTTGCGCGCGGTCCCTGGGTCAATTGGTGGCGGCCGGCGGCTGGCCAAGGACGGTCAGCAATTGCTCGGCACGGGCCTGTTCGGCGCCGCTGGCCTCGGCATCGTCGCGCAGCGCGGTCAGGATCCTGACCGCATCGTCGGTCTTGCCGGCCGAGATCAGCGCAAGCGCCTGCTGCTCCATCGCCAGCGTCCGGTAGGGGGCGCCGGGCGCGGCGAGTGCGGCCAGCGCCGCATCGCGCTCGGCGGGGGTCATCGCGCCATCGCCCAGCATCACCAGCTTCAGCTGGGCAAGCTGGCGGTAGAGGTCGGGCAGTCCGGCATCGCCCGCCACAGCCTTCAGCCCGGCGGCCGCCTTGGCCGCATCGCCCGCCGCCTCGGCCTGCGCGGCGGTCAGCAGCGCCAGCACCGCCTTCTGCTCGCCGCCGCCGCCGGCAGCCACGGCCTCGAGCGCCTTCAGCCGCACCGCCGCGTCGTTGCTGGCCATCGCCGCCGAGACCGCATCGCCGAAGGCCTGCGCCCGCGCCTCGGCCCGTGCCCTGGTCCATTCGATCCAGGCCGCGCTGCCGACGATCAGCACCACCGCCGTCACCCCGATCCAGCCATACTTGCGGAACAGCGCGAACAGCCGGTCGCGGCGGACGGCCTCGGTCACTTCGTCGATGAAACTGTCGGTCTCGCTCAAGGCCGCACCCCGTCCTCTGTTCGCCCCGTCTTACACGCAACCGCGCGATGTTGCCAAGCCCGAGGGCCCGCGGGTTTCGGCATGGGGCCGCATCAGGTCTCGGGTCCGCTCCAGCCGGGCAGATAGGCCGCCTCGCGGGCGCGGGCCAGGTCCATCGCCCGCTTCAGCGCCGCGTCGAAGTCGCGCTCGACCAGCGACCGTTTCAGGCGGGCGCGCAGGTGGTCGGCCCAGAGAAACTCGGAATAGGGCGTCATGTCCTTGGCGAATCCGCCTGCCCGCCTGAGTTCGCCCGCCAGCGAGCGGAACGGGTCGTCGATCAGGCCCGCGACCGACTTAGGCAGATCCTCGACCGCGCACCGCCGCCCTTCGGCATCGTAAAGCCTGAGCCAGTTGCGGCAGTCCATGAAGCGCCAGAACTCAGGCCGGCCTAGGTGGGAGAGGTCGGCCACCGGCCGGAGCAGCATATGCTCGACCCCCTCGTCGTGAAGGGCGCGCACCAGGTGGTGATTGTCGAGGATATAGTGGCGCCCCTTGGGGCCGGCGACCACCGGAACCATGTGGTCGCCCAGGAACCGACGTTCCTCGATGCCCTTGAGAAGCTTCCAGCTTTCGCGCTTGGCCGCCACTTCGCGCAGGCCCGCGCAGGGCTGCGTCGGCCGCAGGTCGGCGATCCTCGCCCGCCGCAGCAGCGGATGGTCGTCATGGTGCATCGCCGGTCCTCCCCTGCCCGCTTCCACTGCCGTCACCGCGTCGTCGACGCTGCAGGTCGCGCGCGCCAGCAGGTCGGCCGCGCCAAGAACCATCAGCCCCGCCAGAAGGACCGCCCTGTCGCCGGCCCCGCCCTCTCAGCTTTTCGGCACCGCCTGGTACTTGCCGTAGAAGGGGCGCGCATTCTCGCTCTCCTCCTCGCCCTCCGGTCCCACGCCGGGGCCGGGGACCGAGGCGTCGGCACCATCGCCCTCGGCCGACTGGCGCTCCCACATCGCGGCATAGCGCCCGCCCCTTGCCAGAAGTTCGTCGTGGGTGCCGGCCTCCAGGATCCGGCCTGCCTCGAGCACCACGATCCGGTCGGCGTCGGCGATGGTCGAGAGGCGATGCGCGATGGTGATGACCGTGCGACCCTTGCCCATCGCCTTCAGGCTTTCCTGGATGTCGCGCTCGGTCTGGGTGTCCAGGGCACTCGTCGCCTCGTCCAGAAGCAGGATCGGCGGGTTCTTCAGAAGCGTCCGCGCGATCCCCACCCGCTGCTTCTCGCCGCCCGACAGTTTCAGGCCGCGCTCGCCCACCTTGGTCTCGTAGCCTTCGGGCAGGGTCATGATGAAATCGTGGATCTTCGCCGCCTTGGCCGCCGCGATCAGCTCCTCGCGCCGCGCCTCGGGGCGGCCATAGGCGATGTTGTAAAGGATGGTGTCGTTGAACAGCACCGTGTCCTGCGGCACCACGCCGATCGCGTCATGCAGGCTGTGCTGGCTGATCTCGCGCACGTCCTGCCCGTCGATCCGCAAGGCCCCCCCGGTCACGTCGTAGAAGCGGAACAACAGCCGCCCGATGGTGGACTTTCCCGATCCCGACGGCCCGACGATGGCGACCGTCTGCCCGGCCCCGACGGTCAGGCTCACGTCCTTCAGGATGCCGCGCGCCGCCTCATAGCCGAAGGACACCCGGTCAAGGACGATCTCGCCACCCGCCACATTCAGGGCCTCGGCCCCCGGCCGGTCCACGACCTCGGCCGGCTGACCGAGAAGGTCGAACATCTCGCCCATGTCGACCAGCGCCTGGCGGATCTCGCGGTAGACGGTGCCGAGGAAGTTCAAGGGCAGGGTGATCTGGATCATGTAGGCGTTGACCATGACGAAATCGCCGACCGTCAGCTTGCCCGCCTGCACCCCCATCGCCGCCATGACCATGACGATCACCAGGCCTATGGTGATGATCAGCCCCTGCCCGAAGTTCAGGAACGACAGCGACAGGCCGGTCCTGACCGCCGCGTCCTCGTATCCCGCCATCGCCTTGTCATAGCGCGCCGCCTCGCGGGCCTCGGCGCCGAAATACTTGACCGTCTCGAAGTTCAGGAGGCTGTCGATGGCCTTCTGGTTGGCGTCGGTGTCCTGCTCGTTCATCTTCCTGCGGATGCCGACCCGCCATTCGGTGACCTTGAAGGTGAAGGTGACGTACAGCCAGATCGTCACCGCCACCACCGCCGCATAGCGCCAGTCGAACACCACCGCGAAGATGATCGTCACCAGCGTCAGCTCGATCACCAGCGGGCCCACGGACAGAAGCAGGAAGCGCAGCAGGAAGTCCACGCCCTTCACCCCGCGCTCGATCACCCGGCTCAGGCCGCCGGTCTTGCGGGTGATGTGATAGCGCATCGACAGGCGGTGGATATGGGTGAAGGTCTCGAGCGCGAGCTTGCGGATCGCGCCCTGCCCGACCCGGACAAAGATCGCGTCGCGCGCCTCGTTGAAGCCGATGGCGCCCAGCCGCGCCGCGCCATAGGCCACCGTCAGCCCCACCGCGCCCAGCGCCAGCAGCCACCCGTCGCCGCGCGCGTGCCCGCCCAGGGCATCGACGGCGGCCTTGTAGAGGAAGGGCGTCGCCACCGACACGAAGCGCGCCACCAGAAGGAACATAAGCGACAGGACCACCCGCACCTTGACCCACGGCTCGTCCTGCGGCCAGAGGTAGGGCGCGACCCGGCGGATGGTGCGCGCCGCGCTGCGCCGTTCGGATGGTCTGGTCTGCTCGGTCATGGTCCGCCCCGTTCCGCCTGCCGGTTGAATACTCCGGTCTTTGCGGGTATCAAAGATCAATTCAACGATTCACGAGTAGTTGAGATATGGACAAGAGTCGAGTCCTCGCGGCGCTGGCGGCCCTGGCCCATGAAACCCGGCTGGACCTCGTGCGCCTCTTGGTCGGCGTCGCGCCGGAAGGGCTGGCCCAGGGCGAGATCGCGCGGCGGCTTTCGGTCACGGCCTCGGGGCTTGCCTTCCATCTCGCGCAGCTTGAACAGGCGGGCCTTGTCCGCGCCCGCAGGCAGTCGCGCCATGTCTTCTATGCCGCCGACACCGCCTGCATCGGCGCGGTGCTGGGCTATGTGCTGCGCGACTGCTGCCAGTCGCATCCCGAAGTGTCCGACTGCTGCCGGCGCACGGCCGAAGGCCGGGGCGCCCCCGGCGACAAGCGCGGTTCGCCGCCCGGAAGCCAGACGTGATCCATGTTCCGGCCCGCCGGACATCCACCGACCACCCTGCCGGCTCAGACGCGTGTCGCCGGCACGGGAACCTCGGACATCAGTTCCCCGATGGCACCGTGAACACCTGCCCCGGATAGATCAGGTCCGGGTCGCGGATCTGGTCCTTGTTGGCCTCGTAGACCC
>JAFEFU010000030.1 GCA_018240425.1 Pseudomonadota bacterium
GTTCGTCACGTCTGGCGCGCTTTCGGCTGGCGAAATGGGGAAAGATCGGCTAAGGGCAGCGCGATCCGTTCAACGAGAGTGGCCCCGGCTTAGCCCAGGGGCCTCCAAGACTGCAAGGAATGTCATGGTCAAGGTGATCGCCTCGTCGCTGCGCAAGGGCAATGTCGTCGAACTGGACGGCCGGCTCTACGCGGTTCTGTCCGCCACCAACTTCCACCCCGGCAAGGGCACGCCCACGACCTCGGTCGACATGCGCCGCATTTCCGACGGGGTGAAGGTGTCCGAGCGCTGGAAGACCACCGACCAGGTCGAGAAGGCGACGGTGGACGAGCGCGAGTATGACTTCCTCTACGAGGACGGCGAGGGTTTCCACTTCATGGAGCCCGAGACCTACGAGCAGGTCACCGTCCATCCCGACGTGGTCGGCGACGGCAAGGTGTTCCTGGCCGAAGGCATCCGCGTCTATCTCAAGACCTTCGAGGGCGCGGCCATCGCCATCGAATATCCGCAGCGCGTGACGGTCGAGATCACCGAGACCGAGCCGGTGGTGAAGGGCCAGACGGCCTCGTCCTCCTACAAGCCGGCGGTCTGCTCGAACGGGCTGAGGGTCATGGTGCCGCCGCACATCGGCGCGGGCACCCGCATCGTCATCAACACCGACGACCTCAGCTATCAGGAACGCGCCAAGGACTGACCACCGCCGCGATCGCGCCACGCTTGCGGGCCGCCCTGCGGGGCGGCCTTTGCCTTTCGCGGCGTGGTCGGGCGGCCACATACAATCGGCCCCCGGCCGAAGATACAATTCCGGGCTTTGTCCCGGTGCGGATCGGAGTATCCTGCGCCCATTCCGCACCGCCAGAGAGGGAGGCGTGACATGATGGCTTGTGATTACGCCTATTTCCTGGCTGGCATGACCCTTGGCGCGACCCTTCGATCGGCCTTTCGCGGCTGACCCGGTCCCGCCTGCGGCCCGCCTGCCGCGGCCTTTCCCCGACAGGGCCTGACCTTCGGCGCATCGTCGCCGCCCTTGGCTTCCGCCCCTGATCCCCAGTCACTGCCGGACCCGTGCGCGGGCAACCGGCCGGAGTCCAGACCATGAATTCCCCATCCCTGCGCGAGGGCATCCGTCCGCCCGTCGCGGCAATCGAAGAACTTCTGGCCGAACATGGCGCCCTGCGGGTGGTCGCGGCGGTGCTGCGCGCGCTGGCCCGCCGCCGCTCGCGGCCGGGGGAACCCGGCCCGGCCCCCCGTCATCTGGCCCCGGGCGACCTGGCCGGCCTGCCCGACCATGTGCGCCGCGACATCGGCCTGCCGGACTTGCCGCCCCGACCCGGCTGGCTGGAGCTGCGCTGAGACCGCTTGGCGCTCAGGCGTTGGTCTTCATCTTGCGCCGCAGCGCCGCCAGCCCGCCGAGGGCCGCGACCAGAAGGCCCGCGCCCGCCGGCAGCGGCACCGGCGCGGGCGAATCGACGTTGACATTGATCGAGGCCGACCCGGCCAGCTGGCCGGTCGTGGCGTTAAAGGCCGACAGGTAGATGCCGAACTGGCCCGGTCCGAGGTTGGTGCCCGGCAGGAAACCGAGGTTGACCGAGTTCTGCGCCAGGTTGTAGGCCGACAGGTTCCCGGTTCCGCCGAACCGGAAGGTCGCGCCGCCGGCCGGGCTGGCATTGGTGCCGAGATAGTAGCCGGTCGACAGGAAGGACATCGGGTTGTACGAGACCAGCCCGCCGACATGGGTGGTCGGGTCGGTGTCGATGTCGATGCGGTAGGTATAGCCGCTCAGCGCCATGCCGAGACCATCGGCATTGGTGTTGATCGACCATTCGAAGTTGAAGATCGAGCGGTTCGCCGGTGCGTTCGACTGCGCCGAGGTGAAGCTGTAGGTGTCGCCGCCGGTATAGTTGAAGGTGTTCTGCGGGCAGCCATAGCCGCCGGCGCAAGCGGTCGAGGCGTCATAGCGCAGCTTGGCCCGCAGGCCGAGTTCCAGCGATCCCCACCGCCCGCCGGTGAAGGCGCCGTTGGCGTTGCCGGCGCCGAAGATCACGTTGTTGGTGACAAGGCCGGTCCCGTTGACCATCGACGCATCCGCGGCACTGACGGAACCAAGGAACAGGGCGGCAAGGGCGGGAAGCAGTCGGGACAGGGTCATTCTAACCTCGGGTCAAGCAGGGATGGGCTTGGCCTAAGCGGCAAAGATGGGCGAACTGTGGCGCTGGTTCAGTGTTTGTGGGGAACCGTTGCGTGTTCGGCAACACAGGCTGTCGCGAGGGCCGATCGTTTCACGGCCGGCGCGAATGTGCCACGGGTCACAGGGCAATCGGCTCCAGCACCTGCGGCTCGATCACCCGCACCCCCGGGAGCCCCTCGATCAGCGCCGCGGCCGACTGTTCGAGCAGCGGAAAGGTCCGGTAGTGGCAGGGAATGACCAACTTGAAGTCGAAATACTTGCGCGCCGCGAAGGCCGCGCGCCGCATGTCCATCGTGTAATGGCCGCCCGCGGCCAGGATGCCGATGTCGGGCCGGTGGTATTCGCCCATCCAGTCCATGTCGGCCATGATGTCGGTATCGCCCGAGACATAGATCGTGTGGCCCTCGCCCGCGATCATGAAGCCGGTCTCCGATCCGACGTGGACCGGGTCGCCGCCCTTGAAGTCGATCGAGGAGGAGTGGCAGGCGTTGACCATCGTCACCTTCGCGCCGTTCAGCTCGATGGTGCCGCCCTTGCCGAAGCCGATGGTGGCGGCGCCCGCGCGCCCGAACCACTCGGCAAGCTCGTGGATGCAGGCGACCGGGATGGCGAGGTCCTTCGCTATGGCGAGCGCGTTCGCGGCATGATCGCCGTGGCCGTGGGTCAGCAGGATGTGGCTCGCGCCGCTGATCGCCTCGGCGCGGCGGGACTCGGGGAACATCGGGTTGCCGGAAAGCCAGGGGTCGATCAAGAGGACGGCTCCGCCGATCTCGATGCGGAAACCCGAGTGGCCAAGCCAGGTGATGCGCATGGGATCCTCCTTGGGGCTGGCGGCGGCTACTGTTGCAGCATCCGGTCGCGGAATTCGTCGGCGTCGTTGGTGCGGGGATAGGGGATGTCGGGGACCGGCACGCCGAGGCCCGCGCACAGGGGTTCCCATCCCTGTCCGACCTCGTGGCAGATCAGCCGGTCGGCGGGGACCGTGGCGCGGACAAGGGCGTTGTGGCGCTCATAGAGGGCGATGGCATGGGCGCGGTCCTCGGGGCGGCCCTCGAAGATGACGTTGCGGATCACCGCATGGCCGAAGGTGGCGGGGGTGCTGTCGGGGCCGATGGCCCCGAGGATCGTCTTCGAGAAACTGTTGTACCAGCTCTCGCCGCTGCGGAAGGTCAAGAGCACCTTGGCCTTGGGAAAATGGCGCATGGTCTCGCGCCAGAAATGCGCCGAGGGCCAGTCGACCGCGCTGCCGAAGCCCGCGAAGGCCGCGTCCCAGTCGGGCAGGTTTCCCGCTGCCGCCTGCCGCCAGAGTGCGATCTGGCCGGGATCGCCCAGGACCCGGACCATGTGATGGCAGGGGCCGAACCCCAGATGTTCGAGCGCCAGCCTGGCCGAATGTGTCCCGGTCCTGCCGAACCCCGCCCCGATCACCGCAAGTGCCATGTGCCTGCCCCGTTCCAGCCGCCGGACCCAGGGAGCCTAGCATGGCCCCGGGGCCAAGGCCAATCCTGGCCGAACCTGGGGCGGGCCGCTTGCGCCGGCCGCGGCGGAGGACCACATCCCTCTGGCGGACGGGGTGGACCGCGCAGCCAACGGAGACAGCCATGCAAGCCCTTGACCAGAAGATCGCCGCCGCCCTCGGCGCGGACGACCGGCGCATGTTCGAGGAGTTGCGCGAACCCGGCTTCCTGCGTTCGGCCCTCGGCATCTTCGCGGGCCGCGAGGGGTGGGTGCCGCGGGCGATCTATGCCGCGGTCGTCGTCATGTTCCTGGCCGGCCTGTGGACGGGCTGGCATTTCCTTGCCGCGACCGACGTGCTGGACGCGCTGCACTGGGGCCTGCCGTCCGCCGTGCTTCTGGTGATGGCGGTGGTGGTGAAGGTCGCGCTGATGCCACGGATCGAGGCGGCGCGGCTTCTGCGGGCGATCGAGCGGCTGGAACTGCTGCTTCTGGCCAGCCGCTGAACCTCGGGCGGCGGGATGCTTGCACCGGCGCGGTGGCGCGGCTAAACGGGGCGCGATCTTTCGCGGAGTTGCCCCATGTCCATAGATATCGACACCGCACGCAAGGTGGCGCATCTGGCGCGCATCGCGGTCCCGGAAAGCGGCCTGCCCAAGCTGGCGGGCGAGCTGTCGGCGGTGCTGGCCTTCATGGAACAGCTGAACGAGGTCGACGTGAGCGGGGTCGAGCCGATGACCTCGGTGACGCCGATGCGGCTGAAGCGGCGCGCCGACGTGGTGACCGACGGCAACATCCAGGAGCAGATCCTGAAGAACGCACCCGACGCGCGCGAAGGTTTCTTCGCGGTGCCGAAAGTGGTCGAGTAGGGGGCGGGGAAATGGGTGAACTGAACCGGATGACGATTGCCGGCGCGCGCGACGCGCTGGCCGCGGGCGAGATCACGGCGGCCGACCTGGCGATGTCCTGCCTGACGGCGATCGACGCCGCGGACGGGCTGAACGCCTATGCCCACAAGACGCCGACGCTGGCGCTTGACCAGGCGCGCGAAGCCGACCGGCGGATCAGGGCGGGGGGGGCGCCGGCGCTGTGCGGCATTCCCCTTGGCATCAAGGATCTGTTCTGCACGAAGGGGGTGCCCTCGCAGGCGGCCTCCAACATTCTGAAGGGTTTCCGTCCCGAGTATGAATCCACCGTCACCGCAAAGCTGTTCGAGGCGGGCGCGGTGATGCTGGGCAAGCTGAACATGGACGAATTCGCGATGGGCTCGTCGAACGAGACCTCGTGCTACGGCAATGCCGTCAACCCCTGGCGCCGGGCGGGCGACAAGGCGGCCCTGACGCCGGGCGGATCGTCGGGCGGTTCGGCGGCGGCGGTCGCGGCCGACCTGTGCCTTGCCGCGACCGGCACCGATACCGGCGGCTCGATCCGCCAGCCCGCGGCCTTCACCGGCATCGTCGGGATCAAGCCGACCTACGGCCGGGTCAGCCGCTGGGGGATCGTGGCCTTCGCCTCGTCGCTGGACCAGGCCGGGCCGATGACCAAGACGGTCCGGGACGCGGCGATCATGCTGGGGGCGATGTGCGGGCACGACCCGAAGGATTCGACCAGCGCCGATCTGCCGGTGCCGGATTTCGAGGGGATGCTCACCGGCGACATCCGGGGCAAGAGGATCGGCATTCCGCGCGAATACCGCATGGACGGAATGCCCGACGAGATCGAGGCCCTGTGGAAGCGCGGCACCGGGATGATGCGCGACGCCGGCGCCGAGATCGTGGACATTTCTCTGCCGCACACGAAGTACGCGCTGCCCGCCTATTATGTTGTGGCCCCGGCCGAGGCCTCGTCGAACCTCGCCCGCTATGACGGGGTGCGCTTCGGCCACCGCGCGAGGCTGGCGCAGGGCGACGGCATCACCGAGATGTATGAGAAGACCCGCGCCGAAGGCTTCGGCCCCGAGGTCCAGCGCCGGGTGATGATCGGCACCTATGTGCTGTCGGCCGGGTTCTACGACGCCTACTACAACCGCGCCCGCAAGGTGCGCGCGCTCATCAAGCGCGACTTCGAACAGGTCTTCGCGGCGGGGATCGACGCGATCCTGACGCCCGCGACGCCTTCGGCGGCCTTCGGCCTGGGCGAGATGGCGGACGCCGATCCGGTGGCCATGTACCTGAACGACGTGTTCACGGTCACGGTGAACCTGGCCGGCCTGCCCGGCATCGCGGTTCCGGCGGGGCTGGACCGGCAGGGGCTGCCGCTCGGCCTTCAGCTGATCGGGCGGCCGTGGGAGGAGGGCGATCTTCTCAATCACGCCTATGTCCTGGAACGGGCCGCGGGCTTTGTTTCCAAACCCGAGAAATGGTGGTAAGGGCCGCCGCGATGGCCAGAACCGAAAGTCCGACGATGCGCTTGCTTCTTTCCGCCGCCGCCCTCGTGGCCGCCCTCGTGGCGATGCTTGCCGGCTGCACCCCGGCCAACCTGCGCGACGCGCCCGAGGCCGGGATGGCCGAAACCGGGATGAACGCCGCGCCGGCCTATGCGCCGAACCTGGGGCCGGCCGCCCCCGCCGCAGGCCCCTCGACCGAGGCGATCCCCTCGTCGGACATCAACCAGGCCCTGTTCGGCACCCCCGACGGCCCCGCGACCGGCCCCGCGACCGGCCCGGCCGGGGCGGCGCCCGCCGCCAACCTGCCCCCGCCGAGCCTGCCCCCCGCCGCCACGCAGCCGCTGCCGGTGGTCCAGCCCGGCGCGGGCGCGGTCCAGGGTGCCGCGGACCCGGCCCAGACCGGCGCCGCGCCGGCGGGCGAGGGCAATGCACTGGGGATTTCCGACACGCAGGACTTCCAGGCGGTGTCGTCGCGCGAGTCGATCGAATCGAACAAGGCCCGGATCGAGGCCGACAAGGCCAGCTACCAGCAGATCCAGCCGACCGCGCTGCCCGCGCGCGACGCCTCGACCAAGGTCTCGGCCGTCGTCGCCTATGCGCTGGCGGCCACCAACCGGCTGGGGGAACGGATCTACGACCGCCCCGCCGTCTCGCCCGAAAAGCACCAGGCCGCCTGCATGGCCTTCACCTCGGAGGAAGCCGCGCAAGAGGCCTTCCTCAAGGCGGGCGGGCCGAAGCGCGATCCCAAGAAGCTCGACCCCGACGGCGACGGCTTTGCCTGCAAGTTCGATCCGACCCCCTTCCAGCAGGCGCGCGGCTGACGTGCGGCGAGGGTTCCCCTCGCCGAACCACGGGCCGCGGCGGGGCGTCGACCGCCCGGACATGATCGTCCTGCACTATACCGCCCTGCCGGACGTGGCGGCGGCGCGCGCCATGCTCTGCGACCCGGCGACCGAGGTCTCGGCCCACTGGCTGATCGCCGAGGACGGCCAGACAGAACAGCTGGTCGCCGAGGAGCGGCGCGCCTGGCACGCCGGGCAGGGTGGCTGGGGCCGGGTGACGGACGTGAATTCCCATTCGCTGGGGATCGAGCTGGCCAACCCCGGCGACGCGCCCTTTCCCGAGCCGCAGATGGCCGCGCTCGAACGCCTGCTGGCCGCGATCATGGGGCGCTGGCCGATCCCGCCCGAACGGGTGATCGCGCATTCCGACATGGCCCCCCACCGCAAGCGCGATCCCGGGCCGCGTTTCGACTGGCGGCGGCTGGCGCTGTCCGGCCTGTCGGTCTGGGCGGAGCCGGAGGGCGGGGACGGGGACGCGCCGCTTCTGCCCTCGCTGCATGCCCTCGGCTATCCCGATCATCCGGCCGATCTTCTGCTGGCGGCCTTCCGCCTGCGCTTCCGCCCCCATGCGCGCGGCCCGGAATGTGCCGCCGACCGGGCGCTGGCCCATGCCCTGGCCCGGCGTTTCCCGGTTGACGCGCGACCGGGCGCGGCCTAGGTGGAACCCGCGCGGAGGGTCGGATGACCGCGAGGCCCGGCAACGGGCCGCGAGGAAAGTCCGGACTCCCTGAAGCGACGGTGCCGGGTAACGCCCGGCGGGGGCAACCCCAGGGAAAGCGCCACAGAGAAGAGACCGCCCCTGTCCGCAGGGGCAAGGGTGAAACGGTGGGGTAAGAGCCCACCGCGGGACTGGCAACAGGACCGGCAAGGCAAGCCCCACCGGGAGCAATGCCGAATAGGGGTTCCGCGCGGGACCGGTCCCGGATCTCGGTCCGCGATACCGCCGCAGGGCAGCTTCGGCCCGAGGAACCCGGGTTGGCAGCTTGATCCCGCCGGCAACGGCGGGGCCAGAGGAATGGTCATCCACGGGGCGAAAGCCCCGGGACAGAATCCGGCTTACAGACCCTCCGCGCACCATCGCCGCCCCGCTCTGCGGGCAGGAGCCCGCCGAAAGGGGAAGGCCGGCTCTTCTTTTCCATATCGGCGCAGGCCCGGCCGGGTTAGCCTTGGCGGTGGGTCATGTGACAGGAAAGGGCACGGCGATGAGCTTCATCAAGACGCTGGCGACGCTGGCAATCGGGGTGGCGGCGGCCAAGGGCTATGACAGGTTCCGCCAGGCGGGGGGCATGGCGGGTCTCGAAAAGAACCTGCGCGGAGCCGGGGCCGAGGGCGGCATGGCCGACCAGATGGGCAAGATGGCCGAAAGGATGGGGGTTCCGGGGGGCGCGCAGGCGATGCGCGACCTTGCGGCGAAGTTCGGGCCCAAGGCCGCCGATGCCGGGCAGGCGGCCGAGGCCGGGCTGGGCAACCTCATGTCGGCGATGCAGGGGGCGATGGCCGCGGGCGCCGGGGCAATGGGCGAGATGGTGTCGGCGATGACCGGGGCCGGCCCGGCCAGCGCCGCGGCCGAGGAGAACGCCAAGCTGATGATCCGGGCGATGATCCAGGCGGCGCGCGCCGACGGCGAGCTTGATGCCGACGAGAAGGCCAGGATCATGAGCCATCTGGAAAGCGCCAGCGACGCCGAGCGCGCCTTCGTCGAGGCCGAGATGAACGCCCCGGTCGACCCGGTGGCGCTGGCGACGGCGGCGGGGACGGCGATGAAGGCCCAGGTCTATTCCGCCGCGCTGATGGCGGTGACGATCGACAATGCCGCCGAGGTCGATTACCTGCGCCGCCTGTCGGCCGCCCTCGGGCTGGATCCGGCGGCGCGCGACGCGATCCATGCCCAGATGGGCCTTTCTCCCCTGGCTACGGCCTGAGGGCGGGCAGGCCGGCGGCGGGCGGGAAAGCCGCTTGACTCTGCCGCCAGCCTCCGTAAAAGGCGGGCTTCAAGGATTTCGCGGGTGGCCCTGCCGCCCTGCCAGTGGAGAGAGACTATGGCGAAGCCGACGACGATCAAGATCCGTCTGAACTCGACGGCGGGCACCGGGCACTTCTACGTGACCAAGAAGAACGCCCGCACCATGACCGAAAAGATGGTCGTGAAGAAATATGACCCGGTGAAGCGGGAGCATGTGGAATACAAGGAAGGCAAGATCAAGTAATCTGCCTCGAACACGGACAGTGGGGCCGCGCATCCGCGCGGCCTTTTCTTTTGGGGGTGGCTGTCCCATGCTGAGGAGATGGGCACGACACTGATCCTGCGCCGGGCGGTCCCCGGCGATCTGGGCGCCGTCGAGCGGCTGTTGCAGCGGAGCTATCCGAAGCTGCTGGCCGCCGACTACCCGCCGTCGCTGATGGTGATGGCGGTGCCTTTGCTCGCGCGGGCGCAGCCGGGGCTTCTGGCCTCGGGGCGCTATTTCGTCGCCGAAGGGGCAGGGGGGCGGATGCTGGCGGCCGGCGGCTGGAGCGGTGGCCGGGACGGGCAGGGCGAGGTGCGTCATGTGGCGACCGACCCGGACGCCACGCGCCGGGGGATCGGACGGGCGCTGATGGAGGCGGTTCTGGGCGATGCCCGGGCGGCGGGGGTGAGCCGGATGCTGTGCCTCGCGACGCGGACGGCGGTGCCGTTCTATCGGGCGCTCGGGTTCGAGGAGGTCGGGCCGGTGCTGATCGGGCTGAGGCCGGGGATCGAGTTTCCGGCAGTGCGGATGGCGCGGGCGCTTTAGAGCCTGTCCGACAAAAGTGGATTCCGGTCCTGTCGAAGGACAGGCGGCATCCGCACCAAATCAGAAGGCCGGGGAAAACCCCGGCCTTCGGTTTTGGTCCCGCCTCGCTGCGGTCAGCGGCGGTCGCCCATGAACTGCAGCAGGAACATGAAGAGGTTCAGGAAGTCGAGGTAGAGTTGCAGCGCCCCCATGATCGCCGACTTGCCCAGCCATTCCTGATCGCCCGACTGCGCGAACTCGATATAGGTCGCCTTGATCTTCTGCGTGTCCCAGGCGGTCAGGCCGGCGAACAGCAGAACGCCGATCACCGAGATGGCGAAGGCCAGCGCCGAGGAGGCGAGGAAGATGTTGACGATCGAGGCAACGACGAGGCCGATCAGGCCCATCATCAGGAAGCTGCCGAAGGCCGAAAGGTTGCGCTTGGTGGTGTAGCCATAGAGCGACAGGCCCGCGAAGGCGATCGCGGTCACGAGGAAGGTCTGCGTGATCGACACGCCGGTGTAGATCGCGAAGATCGAGCTGATCGACAGGCCCATCAGCGCGGCATAGGCGTAGAACACCAGTTGCGCCGTGGCCGCCGACATGCGGTTCAGCATGGCGCCAAAGGCGAAGACGACGGCCAGGGGCGCGAAGATCACCACCCATTTCAGGGGCGTGCCGAAGATGGCCTGCATCATTTCCGGGCTGTTGCCCACCGCCCAGGCCACCAGCCCGGTCAGGAGCATGCCCACGGACATGTAGCCGTAGACCTTGTTCATGTGGGCGCGCAGGCCCTCATCAATCGCGGCGGCACCGACGCCGGTGCGGCCCGTGTTGATGGTCTGGAAGTTCGCCATGTTACCCTCCTTGAACATTCCTTGGCCGCCCCGCGCGTGCGGGGGGCTTTGGCTGCTATATTGGAAGGTTCGGCAGCCATTTCAAGCGTCGTCCCGAAGATGCCAGTGGTCGGGCGCATCCCAGGCCGGGCGGGCGGCCTCGCGCGCGGCCTCGGTGCGGGCAAGGCCGATGTCGGCCAGTTCATGCGCGCCAAGCCGCCCGAGCGCGCGGCGCTGGCGCCTCAGTTCGGCCATGCAGGCCATGCGGCGCAGGAGGCGGCGGGCGAGTCCGCCTGTCGGATGATGTGCGGGGCGTGACAGGTGTGCGCAGTGATCCATGATCTTTCCATTCTGTTGCATGATGCATTATTCATCTGATATGAAGGAGCGTGAACATCCTGCCACCCGCAGCTTCGTTCCGAAATTGAATGTTTGTGCGCTGATCCATCAGGAATCGTGAAATGGCCCGCAATCTCGACCTGACCGCGCTTCGCGCCTTCATGGTGACTGCCGACACCGGCGGCGTGACCCGCGCCGCCTCGCTTCTGAACCTCACCCAGTCGGCGGTCTCAATGCAGATCAAGCGGCTGGAGGAAGCGCTGGCCCGGCCCTTCTTCTTCCGCAACGCCCGGCGGCTGACGCTGACCCCCGAGGGCGAGCAGCTTCTGGCCTATGCCCGGCGGATGCTGTCCCTGAACGACGAGGTGCTGGCCCGGCTGACCGACACGGCGCTGGTGGGCGAGTTGCGCCTGGGCGTGCCCCACGACATCGTCTTTCCGGCCATGCCCGACATCCTCAAGCACATGGCGCAATGCTATCCGCGGCTGCGCATCAACCTGACATCGTCCTTCACCCTGCCGATGAAGGAGGCGCTGGCCAGGGGCGAGCTTGACCTGATCCTGACCACCGAGGAAGAGCCGGGGCCGGGCGGCGAGGCGCTGGCCCGCCATGACCTGGTGTGGGTCGGCGCGCCCGGCGGCACCGCCTCGCAGGCCCGGCCCCTGCGGCTGGGGTTCGAGGAGACCTGCAAGTTCCGCCCCATCGCGCTGGCGGCGCTGGATGGGGCGGGCATTCCCTGGGAGATGGGCTTCACCGGCCGCTCGAACGAGGCGGTGCAGGCGATGATCGCCGCCGATCTGGCCCTGACCGCGCGGATGCGCGGCCGCTTTTCAAAGGGCAGCGCCGAGGTGCCGGCGCAGGCCGGCCTGCCGGCGCTCGGCGACATGTGCATCTGCCTTTATGATTCGGGCCTGCGGAAGGGGCCGGCGGTTGAGGATCTGAAGGCCCACATCCGCGTCGCCTACGCCGCCTGATCGCAGCGCACCACGATCTTGCCTGTCGACCGTCGTGTCCGCAGCAGGTCCAGCGCCTCGGCGGCGCGGGGCAGGGGCAGGACATGGCTGACATGGGGGTGAAGGCGCCCTGCGGCGAACCAGTCGAGCAGTTCGGCAAGGCTTTCGCGCACCGCCTCGGGGCGGAACGAGGCGTAGCCGCCGAGATAGAGCCCGATCACCGACAGGTTCTTGACCAGAAGCAGGTTGGCGGGGATCTGGGGGATGGTGCCGCCGGCATAGCCCACGGTCAGGATCCGCCCTTCGGGGCGCATGGCGCCGAGAGCCTGCATGAAGATGTCGCCGCCGATCGTCTCGTAGGCGACATCGACGCCGCCGAGCGCCTTGAGCGCGGCCTTCAGCTCGCCCGCATCGCTGTCGATCAGGTGGTCGGCGCCGGCGGCGCGGGCGATCTCCAGCTTGTCGCTGCCGCGCGCCACCGCGATCACCCGCGCGCCGCGAAGCCTGCCGATCTCGACCGCCGTCAGGCCGACCCCGCCGGCCGCCCCGGTGACCAGAAGCGTCTCGCCGGGTCGAAGCGCCGCCCGCCGGATCAGCGCGAGGTGGCTTGTCGCATAGGCAATCTGGAAGGCGGCGGCCTGCTCGAAGCTCATCACCGCGGGCAGGGGCAGGCAGTCCGCCGCCGGCACGCAGGCATATTCGGCAAGCCCGCCATTGTTGCCGAAAACCGCCACGCGGCTGCCGGGCGCCGGGCCGTCGACCCCCGGCCCGAGCGCATCGACCACCCCGGCCATCTCCATGCCAAGGGTGAAGGGAGGTTCGGTGCGGACCTGGTAGCGCCCCTCGATCTGCAGGAGGTCGGCGAAGTTCAGGGCACAGGCAGCGATTCGCAGCCGCACCTCTCCGGCGCCCGGTTCCGGGCGCCCGATCCGGCGCAATTCCGGCGGATGGCCGGTTCTGGTGACCTGGAATGCCAGCATTTTCCGCGCGCTCCGCAAAATGTGATGATGGCACAGGATGTAGGCCAAGGGGCCGGATGCGGCCAGAACAATCGGCGATTTTCCGCCGTTTGCATTCGGCAAGATGTTTGCGCGCGAATATTCGCAAAATGCAATGCAATCCGCGACAAAACCTGTGGGAGAATGCACGATTTTGCGCTTGCCTCTGGCGGTAGTTCGCCGGCGTCTGCCGCTGCGCGTCAAACGCATAGACAGAATGGAATTTCCAGAAACAATTTTTTCTTGTATTTTCGGCGGCAACAAAGAACCTTGCCCGACCGCTTGTCGAGTAATTTTGTATCGCTGGAGAGCCCCATGAAACACCCCGTAGATGTCCATGTCGGAAAGCGCGTCCGCCACCGCCGCTGGATGGTGGGCATGACGCAGCAGCAGCTGGCCGACAAGGTCGGCATCAAGTTCCAGCAGATCCAGAAGTACGAGACCGGGATGAACCGGATCTCGGCCTCGCGGCTGTGGGACATCGCCGATGCCCTGGGTGTCGCCATCAGCTTCTTCTTCGAGGGGCTCGAGGCCCATGCGCCGGCCGCCGACGAGCATCTCGGCGACATCATGGCCGACAAGGAGGCGCTGATGCTGGTGCGCTCCTACTACGCCATCCCCGAGGCGCAGCGCCGCCGCCTTTTTGACCTGGCCAAGGTTCTGTCCGACGCTGCCTGAGCCTGTCGGACGGACGCCCGGACCGGGGCGGGGCGCTTGACCGCCGCCGCCCCCGGCCCTATCGCTGCGCCGGGACCGATCCGGCAAGGGGGCGACGGTGCTGGCAGGCGCGATCCGGGACGACCTTCTGCGAACCGCGCATGCGCTGGCCGATGCTGCCCGCGTCGAGACCCTCGCCCATTTCCGGCGGCCGGGCCTGAGCGCCGACAACAAGCTTGCCGGCGGCTTCGATCCGGTCACCGTCGCCGACCGCAACGCCGAGGCGCGGATGCGCGCGCTGCTGGCCGAGATGCGCCCCGACGACGCGATCCTCGGCGAGGAGTTCGCGGAAAGGGCCGGGACCAGCGGCCTCACCTGGGTTCTCGATCCGATCGACGGGACGCGCGCCTTCCTGTCCGGCGCGCCGACCTGGGGGGTGCTGATCGCGGTCGACGCGGGTGACGGCCCGATCCTCGGCCTGATCGACCAGCCCCATATCGGCGAGAGGTTCGTGGGCGGGCTGGGGCAGGCCGTGCTCAGCGGTCCGCGGGGCACGGTCGACCTCAAGACCCGCGCGCCGGTTCCCCTGTCGCAGGCGATCCTCTTCTCGACCTTCCCCGAGATCGGCAGCAGCGCCGAGGAAGCGGCCTTTCGCGACCTGTCCGCCCGGGTGCGGCTGACCCGCTACGGGGCCGACTGCTATGCCTATGCGCTGGTGGCCCTCGGCCAGATCGACCTGGTGGTCGAGGCCGGGCTTCAGCCCTATGACGTGCAGGCCCCGATCGCGGTGATCGAGGCGGCGGGGGGCATCGTCACCGACTGGCGGGGCGGCCCGGCGCACCGGGGCGGACGGGTGCTGGCGGCGGCCAACCCCGCCATCCATGCCGAGGCGCTGGCGATCCTCGCCCGCGCGCCAGCCGCCTGACCCGGCGGGCGGGTTCCTTTTGACAGGCCGCGGCGGCGCCCCTAGGCTCGCCCGGCGCGCCCGAGTCCTTCCGCTCCCTTCTGTCGGTCGCTCCCATGACACCGAAGGGGGTGTTGGAGGGGACGGGAATGCGGGACATCCTGATTGCGAATGCCGATGTCGTGGTGACGATGGACGCCGCGCGGCGCGAACTGCGGGGCGCGGACCTGCTGGTCCGGGGCGGGGTCGTCGCTGCCGTCGGGCCGGGGATCGCCGCGCCGGGGGCGGAACGGATCGAGGCGCGGGGCTGCGTCGTCACCCCCGGCCTCGTCAACACCCACCACCATCTCTATCAGTCGCTGACCCGCGCCGTCCCCGAGGGGCAGGACGCGCTGCTGTTCGGCTGGCTGAGGGTGCTCTATCCGATCTGGGCACGGATGGGGCCCGAGGAGATCAGGGTCTCGGCCCTGACCGGGCTCGCGGAACTGGCGCTGTCGGGCTGCACCATGACCTCGGATCACCTTTATCTCTTTCCGAACGGGGCGCGGCTTGATGACACGATCGAGGCCGCGCACGAGATCGGCCTGCGCTTCCATCCCACGCGCGGCGCCATGTCGATCGGCGAAAGCGCGGGCGGCCTGCCGCCCGACGCGCTGGTCGAGGACGAGGCGGCGATCCTGGCCGACATGGTGCGGGTGGTGGACCGCTATCACGATCCGCGCGAGGGCGCGATGGTGCGGGTCGGGCTGGCGCCCTGCTCGCCCTTCTCGGTGACACGCGACCTGATGCGCGAGGCAGCGGTTCTGGCCCGCGACAAGGGGGTGCGGCTTCATACCCACCTGGCCGAGAACGACGAGGACGTGGCCTATTCGCTTTCCCGCTTCGGCTGCCGGCCGGGCCAGTATGCCGAGGATCTGGGCTGGACCGGCGAGGATGTCTGGCACGCCCATTGCGTCAAGCTCGATGGTTCGGAAATTGACCTTTTTTCGCGCAGTCTGACCGGGGTTGCCCATTGTCCCTGTTCGAATTGTCGCCTCGGCTCGGGCATCGCGCCGGTCAGGGCGATGCGCGATGCAGGCGTGCGGGTGGGGCTTGGGGTCGATGGCTCGGCCTCGAACGACAGGGGCAACCTGGTGGCCGAGGCGCGCATGGCGATGCTCTTGCAGAGGGTGGCGAACGGCGCCGACGCGATGGGCGCGCGCGAGATGCTCGAGATCGCGACCCTCGGCGGGGCGCAGGTGCTGGGGCGGGGGGACTGCGGGTCTCTGGTGCCCGGCCAGCGCGCCGATGTCGCGATCTGGGATCTGCGCGGGATCGAGGCGGCAGGCGCCTGGGACCCGGTGGCCGCCCTGCTGCTGAGCGGCCCGGCGCGGGTGCGCGACCTTTTGGTCGAAGGGCGGCAGGTGGTGCGCGATGGGCAGATCACGACCATCGACCTTCCGCGCGTGATCGAGCGGCAGAACCAGCTGGCGAAGAGGCTGGCCGGGTAGGGCTGACCCTCTCGCCCCGGCGTAGGCCGGGGCCTCGGTTGTCACGGGCGGGCCGGGAAGGTCCCCTGCCTCAGGCCGCCAGCTCGATCCAGACCGGCACATGGTCGGACGGCTTGTCGCCCGCGCGCGCCGCCTTGTCGATGCCGCAGTCCATCAGCAGGTCCGCCGCCTGCGGGCTGAGGAGCAGGTGGTCGATGCGGATGCCGTTGTTTCGTTCCCAGGCCCCGGCCTGATAGTCCCAGAACGAATAATGGCCCGGACGCGGTTCGCGGGCGCGGAAGGCCTCGGTGAAGCCGAGGTTGAGGATGCGCCGGTAGGCGGCGCGGCTTTCGGGCAGGAACAGGGCGTCCTCGGTCCAGGCCTCGGGCCTGGCCGCGTCCTCGGGCTGGGGAATGATGTTATAGTCGCCCGCCATCACCAGTGGCATTTCGGCCGCCAGAAGATCGGCGGCGCGGGCCTTCATCCGCGCCATCCAGGCCAGCTTGTAGTCGTATTTCGGCCCCGGCGCGGGGTTGCCGTTGGGCAGGTAGAGGCCGCAGAGCCGCAGGGCCGACGCGCCGACCACGGTCGCCTCGATCCAGCGCGCCTGTTCGTCGCCCTCGTCCCCCGGCAGGCCGCGCTCGACATCCTCGAGCGGCAGTTTCGACAGGATCGCCACCCCGTTGAAACCCTTCTGCCCGTGGGTCTCGACGAAATAGCCGCGATCCTCGAACAGATCGCGCGGGAAGCCCTCGTCGACCGACTTGATCTCCTGCAGGAGCGCCACGTCGGGCCGCGCCGCGTCCAGCCAGGCGGTCAGCGCCTCGGCCCTCGCCTTGATGCCGTTGATGTTGAACGTGGCGATCTTCATGGGCGCTCCGTGGCTGGTGATGCCATCATCGGGCCCGGAGCCGGCCGATGCAAGCGGCCCTGCGCTCAGATCGAAAAGCTGGTGCCGCAGCCACAGGACGAGGTGGCGTTGGGGTTCTCGACGGTGAAGCGCGCGCCGATCAGCTCGTCGGAAAAGTCGATCGTCGCATTGGCGAGGAAGGGCAGCGAGGTGGAATCGATCAGCACCCTCTGCCCCTCGCCCTCGATCACCAGATCGTCGGGGGCGGGGTCGTCCAGCCGGATGTCGTACTGAAAGCCCGAACAGCCGCCGCCCGACACCGCGACGCGCAGCGCGCGCGCGCCCTCGGCGGCCGCGTTGATCTCGGCCAGCCGGGCGAAGGCGCGGGGGGTGACTTTCGGCGGGAGCATCAGGTTCATGGTATGGTCCGGTGTGCAGCGCGGCTGATTGCCAATATAAGTGGACGGAATTCCGTGGACAAGAACGCGCCCGACATGACATTGGCCCCCTATGCCTGCCAGCCGGACCAGAGCCGGGGCAGGCTGTTTCCCGAAAAGCTGTCGACCTTCCGCTCGCCCTTCCAGCGCGACCGCGACCGGATCATCCATTCCTCGGCCTTCCGCCGGCTGAAGCACAAGACACAGGTGTTCGTCGAGCACGAGGGCGATTATTACCGCACCCGCCTGACCCACACGATCGAGGTGGCGCAGGTCGCGCGCACCATCGCCGGGACGCTGGGGCTGAACGTCGAGCTGGCCGAGGCGGTGGCGCTCGCGCACGATCTTGGCCATCCGCCCTTCGGCCATACCGGCGAGGATGCGCTGGCCGAACTGATGAAGCCTTACGGCGGCTTCGACCACAATGCCCAGGCGATCCGCATCGTCACCTCGCTCGAGCGTCACTACGCCGATTTCGACGGGCTGAACCTGACCTGGGAGACGCTCGAAGGCATCGCCAAGCACAACGGGCCGGTGATCGGGCCCCACGCCTCGGGCGCCCATTCGGTTTCCGACCCGGCGCTGATGCCCTATGCCCTGGCCCAGTTCAACGCGCGCTACGACCTTGAGCTTCACACCCACGCCAGCGCCGAGGCGCAGGTGGCGGCGGTGGCCGACGACGTGGCCTACAACCACCACGACCTTCACGACGGCCTGCGCGCGGGCCTGTTCACCGAGGCCGACCTGATGGAACTGCCGGTGACCGGCCCGGCCTTCGCCGAGGTCGACCGGCTCTATCCCGGCCTCGATCCCTCGCGCCGCAGGCACGAGGCGCTCAGGCGCGTCTTCGGCGAGATGGTCGTGGACGTGATCGCGGTGGCGCGCACCCGGCTTCAGACCAGCCAGCCGCAGTGCGCCCAGGACATCCGCGACATGGACGGGCCGATCATCCGCTTTTCCAAGCCTCTCTTCCAGAACCTCAAGGCGATCAAGGGGTTCCTGTTCACCCGCATGTACCGAGCGCCGACCGTCGTGATCGAGCGCCGGCGGGTGACGGCGATGGTCAACGACCTGTTCCCGCTGTTCCTGCGCGACCCTTCGCTTCTGCCCGACGAATGGCAGGCGGACGTGGCGCGGGCACGGGGCGAGACCGACCTGGCGCGGGTGGTTCTCGACTATGTGGCGGGCATGACCGACCGCTTCGCCATCCAGGAACACGCGCGCCTGTTTCCCGGCGCCGACCATGCCGACGCCCACCGGGCGTGACGGTGCGGGGGGACGCCGGCGGGGCGTCAGCCGAGGATGATGCCGGCCACGACCATCATCAGCCCGATGGCCGACAGGAACAGCGCCGCCATGTTGTAGGCGATGACCCTTTGCAGCCGCGCCTTCAGCGCCGCGTCGTCGAGACCGGCGCGGCGGGCGCGGGCGATGGTGACGATGCACCAGACCAGCCCGCCAAGCCCCGCCAGCGTGACCGCCGTCCCCGCCCAGATCAACCCTGCCACCGCCCTGTCCTCCGCCGTTCGCCGTCCCCGCGCCTAGCGGCTTTCACGGGCGCGGGCAAGGTGCCGCCGCTGCCGCAGGGGCGGCGACGTTCAGAGCTTGAAGGCCGGGGGAAGGTTCTCTAGTCATCGCCGCAGCCATGAAGGAGACCGCCATGAACGACGCCGCCTCGGATGCCGCCTACAACGTGACCGCAGCCGAGCTGCGTCAGTTCATCGAGCAGTATGAGCACCTCGAAGCCGAGAAGAAGGACATCGTCGAGCAGCAGAAGGAGGTCATGGCCGAGGCCAAGGGGCGCGGCTACGACACCAAGGCCATCCGCAAGCTGATCGCGCTGAGAAAGCGCGACAAGGACGACATTGCCGAGGAAGAGGCGGTTCTCGAGATGTACAAGGCCGCGCTCGGGATGAACTGAAAGGCCCGGGAGCGCGCTTCGGCCGTTCAGCCCGGCGGCGACAGGAAGCGCACGCCGGGCATGGTGGCGATGGCCGCGCATTCGTCGATGTAGGCTTCGGTCAGGTCGGCCACCACCTCGCCCGTCCAGCCGGGCAGGTCCACGGGCAGCGTCAGCTCCTCGTCGCGCCCATGTTCCTCGAGCGCGGCGCTGACCCGGCTGGTCCAGGCCTCGGCCGAGGCCGGGGGATCGGCGGCCAGCCCGTCGCGCAAGGCCGCCGCGCCGGCATCGCTCATCAGTGCCGCGGCCATGTCGGTGTCGCCGTCCAGCGCCATGTCCGGGGGCAGAGCGCAGATGCGGCGCAGGATCTGCGGCCAGATCAGCGCCGCGTCCTCGCTGCACCACAGGGTCAGGTCGATGGCGCGGTTGGCCTCGACGATCCTGCGGATGGTCGGCAGCCAGCGCTGGCGGCCGAGGTCGGCCCCGCCCATCACCGCGTCATAGCTTTCCGCGACGCCGCGCTGCACCAGGCTGGGGATCAGCACCGCCGGATTGCACAGCGCCAGATGGAACTCGCACTGGTGGCCGGGAAAGAGGTTGGCGATCGCCTCGAGCCGGCGCGGCGCCATCGCGTAGAGGCCCTGCTCGGACACGATCCTTTGCGGCAGGCAGATCAGGTTCTCGTGGAACAGCAGTATCCGTTCGGCCTCGTCGGCATCGGTCAGCGCGTCCAGCAGCAGCGACTGGACCTCGTCGCTGGCGGTGGCGCCGTTCAGGATGCCAAGCGTCTCGCGCAAGAGCGAGCGGTAGCTGCGCGGGCCGGGCACATGCAAGGGCCGGTCGAGAAAGGCCGAGCGGCTGCGCAGGACTGAACGGATCAGCCTGCCGTCATCGGTGCAATGCACCCCAAGATGAAAGACAATCCGCATCGTCCGCCGCTCTCCCCCCTGCCAAGCGCACATTTACGTCATTCGGCGGTCAAGGCAATCGCCCGGGCAATCGCCGGGGGCTGTGCGCCACGGTCTGGCCAGCGCCCGCGAAGGCGTGTCATATGGCGGCCAGCCGCAGTCAGCGCCCCAGGGGGCCAGGAGCATGTCATGAGCATCAAGGTCGCACTCGTCACCGCCGGGGGCAGCGGCATCGGGGCGGCCTCGGCCCGCCGCCTCGCGTCCGATGGCTTCAGGGTCGCGGTCCTGTCCTCGACGGGCAAGGGCGAGGCACTGGCGGCGGAACTGGGCGGGGCGGGCGTCACCGGCTCGAACCAGTCGGCTGCCGATCTGCAGAGGCTTGCCGATCTGGCGATGGACCGCTGGGGGCGGATCGACGTTCTGGTGAACAGCGCCGGACACGGGCCGCGCGCGCCGCTTCTCGAGATCACCGACGATCAGTGGCGGGCGGGGATGGACATCTACCTGATGAACGTGGTCCGGGCCACGCGCATCGTCGCGCCCGTGATGCGGGCGCAGAAGGGCGGGTCGATCATCAACATCTCGTCGGCCTGGGTGTTCGAGCCGGCAGCGATGTTCCCGACCTCGGCGGTGTTCCGGGCCGGGTTGGCCGCCTATGCCAAGATCTTCGCCGACGAACATGCCGCCGACAATGTGCGGATGAACAACATCCTTCCCGGCTGGATCGACAGCCTGCCCGAGGTCGAGGAGCGCCGCCAGAGCGTGCCGATGCGCCGCTATGGCACCAGTGCCGAGATCGCCGCGACCGTGGCCTTCCTGGCCTCCGAGGGGGCGGGCTACATCACCGGCCAGAACCTGCGGGTGGATGGCGGCCTGACCCGTTCGGTCTGATCTGCCTGCCCCCGGGCGGAGCGACCTGTCGGAACGGCGAACGGCCCGGACATCCGGGCCGTTCGCCTTTCGGGGCCGGCGCCGGGCTGGCGTGACCCGCAGGGGTCGGCCAGCCGGCCCGGTGCGCGGGCTCAGCCCCTGACACCGGCAGCGGTCAGCGCCGGATCGGGCCGGGCCGAGGCCTTCGCGCACCGATCGACGGGCGCGTCGGCGTCACAGGCGGGGCCGGTCACCGCGGCGGGCGGCCTGACCGTTTCGCCGACGCACAGGGCGTAGCGAATCCGCGCGTTGCACCCCGGCGCCGGAGTCTGGACCGGCGCCGGGGTCCGCATGCCGCCCGGCACGGGCCGGGCCGGGCGCGAGAGGAAGGCCGCGGAACAGGCCTGCCTTGCCACGGAGAAGGCGGTGCGCTCCGCGCCGCAGCGGTCGGTGCGGAAGGCTGCACTCGATGTGTCGAGGCACACCACCGGCGCCTTGGCCATGCAGGCCTCGGGCGCCGGTCCGCGCAGGGACCGGGACTGTCCGGGCAGGGTGGAACCGAGAATGGCGGCACTCAGAACAAGGGATCTGTAAATGCACATTGTCTTGCCCCCTATTGCTGGGGCGCCCGATGAAATTGGGCGCATGTGGATCTGGGGTGGGTCCGTCCGGCTTGCCCGCGCGTTGTTGCGCGATCCGGCGAATCCTGGGCATCAGTCTGCCCCCGCCGCGTCAGCGCAGCGTGAGTCTGCCGTCAGCCCCGCGTTGCCGGCCGCGGAGCCTCGGCCGAAAACTCCGTGAATTCTGCGCTAATCCCGGCCTGGACGCCGATTTTCCCCGATCGCGCCGGGGCAAGCCGTGGCATCCTTTCGCCAGCGGTCCCGGCACGGAGGGCGATGAGATGGCATGGGAGATTCGCGATCTGGACAAAGCCACGGCGGGCCACGCCGACTGGGAGCTGGCGGCGGCGCGGGCGCGCAAGAAGGAAGATCTGCTGCTGCCGGTCTATGTGCGCCTGACGCCCGCGGCGGGGGGCAGCGCCGACGAGGTGATCGGCCGGCTGAACGAACTGCGCGGGCAGGTCTTCGTCGCCGATCACGAGATGGACCTTTTGCGCACCCAGCTCGAGGCCGATGCGGCGGACCGGGACGAGGTGAACCTCTTTCTTCTCTGCCGGCCCGATGCGATCCACAGCGACCTCTGGACCGTCCTTCATGTCGGCGCGCCCATCGAAGTGCCGCCGGAACTTCCCAAGCCATACGCCGGGGCCAATCTGGGCCCGCCGGCGTCGCTGTCCGCCGGCCCGCCGATGGTCGCGGTGATCGACGATGCGATCGGCTACCTGAACGCGCGGTTCCGCCGGAACCCGGCGTCCACCCGTTTCGATGCGGTCTGGATCATGGGGCAGGACCAGCCCCCGGCGCCGCTCGTGCCCCCGGCAGGCGCGGCGGTCTATACCGGCGCGATCCTGACCGGCGCGCAGATCGGCACCGAACTGGCCAGCGGCCGGTCCGAAGGCAGCCTCTACTACGCCCGCAACGAGGCGATCTTCGCCCCCGCCGACCACAAGGGCACCAACCTGCGCGGCGGGCACGGCACCTGCGTCCTCGACCTTGCGGCCGGGGACGAGCCGGGCGGGGGACTGGCGGACGTCGGGCTTCTGGCCGTGCAGCTGCCGCCGGCGGCGATCGTCGCCACCTCGGGGCGGCGGCTGGAACATCTGGTCCTGCAGGGTCTGCGCTGGATCATCGCCCGGGCGCTCAGGGCGGCGATCCTCTCGGGCAGGCGGATGCCCCTGATCGTCAACCTCAGCCTCGGGACGCTGGCGGGGCCGCGTGACAAGACCGAGATCCTGGCGGCGAGAATCCCCGGGCTGATCGGGCTGTTCCGCCTTCTGTCGCTCGGCACGCCGATGCGCGTGGTCGCCGCCTATGGCAATGCCTTCCGCGACCGGCTGACCGCCCGCAGCACCGTCGCGAAGGATGATCGCTTGTCCTTCGACTGGCGGGTATTGCCCGACGACCGGACGGCGAGCTACCTCGAGATCCGCGTGGGCCCGGGCAGGGGGGACCACATCGCCCTGACCCTGACCCCGCCTGGGGGTATCCCGGCCCTGGTGTTGCCAAAGTTCCTGACCACGGCCCAGAAGGCCGTCTACGAGATCGGGGGCGAGATCGCCGCGGGCGTCTATCGCCTTTCCGAAACCCATCACGACATGCTTCTGGTCGTCGTCGCCCCGACCGAGACCGACGGCGTCGGCGTGACCGCGCCACCGGGGGCATGGCGGGTCGATCTGGCCAACAGGGCTGACCCGCCGGTCGACATGCTGATCCAGGTCCAGCGCGACGACACGCCGGACGGCTACCGGATTCGCGGCCGCCAGGCATGGCTCGACCACCGCGATGGCTGGACATGGGACGGCGAGACGATGGACTGGACCTTTCCCAACGCCTCTGCCTGCCCGGTCACCCGCGAGGATACCGCCGCCTCGTTCTGCGCGATGGACGATCGCTCGACCTATCTCGTCGGCGCGATGATGCCGGATCGCGCCGTCCCTGACGGGGTGCGCCCCTCGCTTTATGCCGCGCAGGGCGAACCGGCCCGCCATACCGGTCCGGCCCTGTCGGCCCGCGCCGACGACGGGCGGGCACTGACCGGGCGGCGGGCGTCCGGGGTGCAAAGCGGCAGCCGCATCCGCCTGTCAGGCAGCAGTGCGGCCGCGCCGATCGTGACGCGGGCGCTGGCCGGGCTGGTCCTGTCGGGCCATTCTCTGCCGGCCAATCCCACTCCGGCGGATCGCCTGGCCGAGATGGCGCAGCTTCTGGGCGTGATGGCCGGCGCCCTGCCGGTCTGGCCCGACAGCCGCAGCGGCTTTGGCACGGTGCAAGGATGAAAACATCGCGGGCCGGGTGCCTCCGGCCCGCGATGAGCCTTTGTCGAAATACGCGCCGTTCAATGCCCCTCTTGCAAAATCCTCAGGTCCATTCGTCGCGGACCGCCGTCCACAGATCGCCGAGCAGCGTCCCGGCCGCCGATCCGGGAACCGCCAAGGTGCCGCCGCCGGCCGCCCGCCACTGGGGAAGGGCCGCGCGCCAGTAGTCGAAGGTGAAATAGTCCGGATGGTCGGCGGCCACCGCCTTCCACTTCGGCACATTCGCCCCGGTCGGCCAGACGCGGGCGAAGAACGTCAGGCCGACCGACAGGCCGAGAAGCGCCCCGTGCAGGCTGTCGATCGGGAAATGCACACCCGCGACGGTGCGGTTCTCGGCAATCCGTGCCGCGAGGCGGAAGGGCAAGAAGACCACGGGCGGGGCACCGGGGCCCGGCGCGAGGTCGGCCAGCAGCGCCGCGACGGGATCGGCCGACCCCTTGGCCACATAGTCCAGAAGCGCCAGCACGGTCGCGAAGGTGAAGGCCTCGGTCGCGTGGCCACTGGGGTAGGTGCTGTGCGAGGGCGTCGGGATGACGGGCTGGGCCTGCGGGGCGAAGTCCACCGCGCGCGGCAGCGAAAAGGCCAGCTTCAGCGTCATCTCGGGGCCGATCACCGCCTCATAGGCGGCGACCAGCAGTTGCAGCGTCCATTTCTTGCGCTCGGGGTGCAGGTAGAACTGGGCGCTGAAGAAGGACAGCATGTCGCCTTGCTGCACGATGATCTCGGCCATCCGGTCGGCGCGGAGGTCGGCTGCGGTGCGCACATGGGCCAGTTGCGCGACCAGCTGCACCTTGTCGGGCGGCGTCAGGCGCAGAAGGCGATCGGCGAAGGCCGGGCCGGGCAGGATGGCGACTCCCTGTTCGGCCCCCTGGCGGTCCACCGGAAAATAGGGCGCGAACTCGTGGCGCAGCCGGACGGTGCGGGCGTCGGGCTGCATCCGGGCGAAATTCTCCCAAGGGCTTCCCACCGGCGGGTTGCGGCTGGCGTCGCCCGGCCAATAGCCGATCGTGCCTTCGGCGGTTGTCGTGAGCGCGGTCGCGGTCAGCGGATCGCCTTCGCCCGAGAGCGTCGCGCCGAGGACGCCGTGCACACCATGCACCCCGTGCACCCCGTGAACGCCGTGGACGCCATGCACCCCGTGAACGCCATGAACGCCGTGAACTCCGAACAAAGCCATCGCCGCCCCCCAGCCTGTGCGAAAATAGTGCGCCCTCGCCCTCGCTGGTGGAAGTCCTGACTTGGCGGGGGCGATGGTTTTGACGCAGAATTCACGAAGCATTCAAAAAAACCCGCGATCGCGCTATCCTGCGGCAACGGTGCGCGGTGTCGGCTAGGTGGCAGATGGACGCAGCACTCTACGCCCGGCTGGTCGGAATCCTCTCGCTTCGGGATGCGCGCGGGCGCGACTGCACGCCGCGCGGGGCCAAGACCCGCGGGCTTGTCGCCCTTCTGGCCCTGACCCCCGACCGTCGCCGCCCCCGCCGCTGGATCGAGGCCCGGCTCTGGTCGGACCGGGGGCCGGACCAGGCCAGCGGCAGCCTGCGCCAGGCGCTTGTCGAATTGCGCACAGCCCTGGGCGATTCGGCGGGGCAGGTGCGGACCGACCGCGAGTTCGTGGCGGTGGAGGGGCTGCGGACCGACATCGAGGACGACCCCCGGACGGCCGAGGCCGAACTGGCGGCGGGGCGCGAGTTGCTGGAGGGGATCGACGTTCGCGACCAGGCGTTCGAGGCCTGGCTGCGCGAGCAGCGGAGCCGCCTGGCGGGCCGGGCCGGGCGGATGATCGCCGCGCCCGCCGGCGCGGCCCAGCAGCGGTCGGGGGTGCCGCTCCTGATCCGGGCCGGCGAGGTTCCGGGCGGATACGGCGGGTTCGTGGCACTGGCCCTTGCCGACGCCATCGGCGGGCTGGTGTCCGACTTCGCGCTGGTCGATGTCTTCGGCCCGAACGGCGCGACGGTGCAGCTTGGCCCGGACCAGCGCGGGCTGATCCTCAGCCTCGACGCGGCCGAGGCCGACGGGCGCCTGCATCTTCTCGTCAACCTCTGTGCCAGCCGCACCGGACAGGCGCTGTGGTCGCGCCGTGCGGCACTGCCCCTTCACCAGCAGGAGCTTCTGACCCAGGGCGAGTTTCCGGGCATCGTGTTCGAGGCCGCCGAGGCCGCGATGAACGCCCTGCCGAAGGTTGCGGGGTCCGACACCGCCGAACATCAGGCGGGCGGCCTCGTCGCCCGTGCGGTGCGCGAGATGTTCACCTTCGAGGACAGCCGCCTGCGCCTGGCCGACCAGCTTCTTCACGACGCCGCGCGCCTGGCGCCCGAGCCGCACGTCTTTGCCTGGCACAGCATCCTTGCGCAGATCATGGCGATCGAACGGACCGAGGCGGACCGCGCGCGCCTGTCGGGCGAGGCGGACATGTTCGCGCGGAAGGCGATGGAGGGCGCGCCCAACAATGCGCTGGTCCTGTCCCTGATCTCGCAGGTTCAGGTCATGCTGCACGGCAATGTCGAGGCCGGCACCGCCCTGGCCCGCGATGCGATCCAGCTCAATCCCAACAACGCCTTCGGCTATGCCGCCAAGGCCGGCGCGCTTTTGCGCGGCGACCGGCCCGACCTGGCGCTGGCCGCCGCCCAGCAGGGAATGGCGCTGGCCAGCCGGTCGGGCTACCTGCAATGGTGGGAGGCGCTGGCGGGCCTTGCCCATGTCTCGCTCGGCAACTTCCAGAGCGCGATCGAACTCTTCGAGGCCGCGCATGCGCGGGCGCCGCACTTCCGCTCGCCCCTGCGGCATCTTCTGTTCCTCTATCTCCAGTCCGGCCAGACCGCCAAGGCGGTGCGGGTGCTGGACGAGCTGAAGGCGATCGAGCCGGATTTCTCGTTCGAGCTGATCCGCGACGATCCCGACTATCCCGCCGGCACCCTGCGCCGGGTCGAGCTTCTGCGCCTGTCGATGCCCGAGGAGTGAGCCGGCCGGCAAGGGGACCGGCGCAGCCGTGCAACAGGGCCGGTCCCGTCCTCCGCGCGCCGCCGATCGGCCATTGCCGCAGGACGGGCGCTGGCCGATGATCGCGCGCCCGGGCCTGCCCGGAAAAGCCCCGAACCGCCGCGAGTTGTCCGATGAAGCCGATCCTTGTCCTGAACGGGCCGAACCTGAACCTGCTGGGCCAGCGCGAGCCCGAGATCTACGGGCGCGAGACGCTCGCCGATGTCGAGGAACTGTGCCGCGCCGCCGCGGCCCGGCTCGGCCATTCCGCCCTCTGCCGCCAGTCCAACCGCGAATACGAGCTGATCGACTGGATTCAGGCCGCCCGCGGCGAGGCGGCGGCCATCGTCATCAATCCCGGCGCCTTCAGCCACACCTCGGTCGCCATCCTTGATGCGCTGAATGCCTTCGCCGGGCCGGTGATCGAGGTGCACATCTCGAACATCCACCGGCGCGAGGCCTTCCGCCACCATTCCTACGTCTCGGCCCGCGCCGACGCGGTGATCGCTGGGGCAGGGGTGCAGGGTTACGAGTTCGCCATCGCCCGCGCGGCTGCGCTGGTCGGCAGGGGCTGAGAGCGGCCGCAGTTACGCCTACCGGGCTAGGACAAGTTCCGCCTTCAGCCCCCCCAGCCTCTCGCTGCGCCCCAGCCGCAGGCTGCCGCCGTGGCTGCGGGCGATGTCGGCGGTGATCGCCAGCCCCAGGCCGACGCCGCTGGTCCGGTCCTGGTTGCGCGCCGGTTCCAGCCGGGAAAAGGGCTTCATCGCCTCGTCGCGCAGCTCCTCGGGGATGCCCGGTCCGTCGTCCTCGACCGAATAGCGCACCGCCCGGTCCAGGATTGCAACCGACAGTTCGGTGTGGCGGCCATAGGCGACGGCATTGCCGATCAGGTTGTCAAGTGCCCGGCGGATCGCGCGGGGGCGCCACTGGGCGGTGCCCTCGCCCTCGACATCGCGGATCGTCACCATCTGGCCGGCCCTCTGCGCGTCGTTGGCCGCCTGCCGCAGAAGCTGGGCGGGGTCGGTCTCGACCGTGTCGCCGTCCAGGGCCTCGCTGCGGGCGAAGGCCAGGAACCCGTCGAGCATCCGGCGCATGTCGTCCACGTCTCGCTCGAGCGCGGCCACGTCCTCGCCGTCGCCCAGCATGGCAAGGCCCAGCTTCAGCCGGGTCAGGGGGGTGCGCAGGTCGTGGCTGACGCCCGACAGCATCAGGGTGCGCTGCTCGATATGGCGTTCGATCCGGGCCCGCATGTCGAGGAAGGCCGCCCCGGCCGCCCGCACCTCGGCTGCGCCCGAGATGCGGTAGGGAACGCTGCGCCCGCGCCCGAAGGCCTCGGCCGCCTGCGACAGGCGCCGGATCGGGCGAAGCTGGTTGCGCAGGAAGAGAAAGGCCACCACCGTCATCAGGAGGCCGGTGGCCAGCATGTAGACCAGAAGCTGATGGGGATTGCGCGCGGTGATGCGGTTGCGGTCGAACGCAAGCTCGTAGGTGCCGCGCGGATTGTCGATGACCAGGCGGACGACGCTCAGATCCGACAGGTCCACCGCCCTTAGGCCGGCCAGCGACTGGTGCAGCGTGCGGGTGACGACGATGCCCGAGAAGTCGTAGAAGACCCGCGCGTCGCCCGCCGCGCCCGCCCCGCCGCGCCACATGCGGATGTCGAGCCCGCGCGCCAGCCGCTCGGCCTCGGAAAAGCCCGCCTCGGCGGTCTGTCCGGTGCGGATGGTCGCGTCGATCTGGCCGATCTCGACCCGCATGTTGCGCGCCATCTGCAAGGTGACATCGCTGAAATAGCGCTGCACGAAGATGATCGACACCACCACCTGGATGGTGACAATGGGGACGATCAGGATCAGCGCCGCCCGGCCGTAGAGGCCATTGGGCATGAAGCGTTTGAGCCAGGCGAAGAACATGGGCCGAGCCTAGCGGCCACCGCCCGGCAAAGGAAGATGCGATGACGGAAGCGGCCCCTCCCTATGGTGTCTGCGAGCTCCTCGGCCCCGGTCTGTGCCGCATTCTCGCGCCGAACCCTTCGGCGATGACCGGGCAGGGGACGAACACCTATCTGGTCGGCGAGGGCGGCCTGGCGCTGATCGATCCCGGGCCCGACGATCCGCGCCATCTGGCCGCGATCCTGGCCGCCACCGGCGCGGGCCGGCGCATCAGCCACATCTTCGTCACCCATGCCCACCGCGACCATTCCGGCCTGGCTCCGGCGCTGGCCCGTGCCACCGGCGCTCCGGTCCTGGCGTTCGGCGATGCCGGGGCCGGCCGCAGCGCGCTGATGCGCGATCTGGCGGCGCGCGAGGGTGCGCGCGGCACCGAGGGCACCGACGAAGGATTCCGCCCCCAGCTCTGCCTTGCCGACGGCGAGAGCGTCGAGGGCGAAGGCTGGCGCCTGACCGCGCTGCACACGCCCGGCCACTTCGGCAACCACCTCTGCCTGCGTTGGGGCGGGCAGATCTTTTCGGGCGATCACGTCATGGGCTGGTCGACCTCGGTGGTGGCGCCGCCTGACGGCGACATGGGCGCCTACATGCGCTCGCTCGCCCGGCTCGGGGCCGCGGCCGCCGAGCGTCTCTTGCCCGGTCACGGAGCGCCGGTCGGGAATCCCGCCGCCCGCATCGGCGAACTGATCGCCCACCGCCAGTCCCGCGCCCGCGCGATCGCCGTTGAACTGGCACGCGGCCCCGACGACGCGGCCAGCCTCGCAGCCCGCATCTACCGCGACACGCCCGCGGCCCTGATGGGTGCCGCCGCCCTGAACGTCTTCGCGCATCTTGTTGAAATGACGGAAGAAAACATAGCCATGCCGGAGGGAGGTATCCACCTTGGCACCCGGTTCCGGCTGAAATGACCCCGCCCGCAAATTCGCGCAAATGCCTCTGGACGGCCCCCGGATCGCTTGCTATAGACCCGCCCGTGTTCCGGCGTAGCTCAGCGGTAGAGCAGTTGACTGTTAATCAATTGGTCGTAGGTTCGATCCCTACCGCCGGAGCCAATAAAATCAATGACATAGAGAGACGAAACCGAGCCGATCCAGCGTTTCAGTCTCTTTTTAGTCTCTTTTTGGACCTGTCACGGTTTGGTGCCGCTCCTTTGAACACGTAATGTGCAGCAAAGGAGATGAATTATGGGCACATTCAGGACGGGTGAATTTCGCAAGGATGCGGTGCGTATCGCCCTGACGAGCGGGCTTTCTCGGCGTCAGGTTGCAGATGATCTGGGGGTCGGCTTGTCGACCTTAAACAAGTGGGTGAACGCGCACCGTGACACGGATGTGGTCTCGGCCGAGGATCGCGAGTTAGCGCGGGAGAATGAACGGCTTCGGCGCGAGATCCGCATCCTGAAGGAGGAGAGGGAGATCCTAAAAAAAGCCACCCAGTTCTTCGCGAGCCAAAAGCCGTGAGGTTTCGGTTCGTCGAGGAACAGCGCGGGGCTTTCCCGGTCGGCCGGCTGTGCCGGGTGATGAATGTCAGCCCGCGCGGATTGCGGGCCTTCCGCAGCCGTCCGGCCAGTCGCAGGCAGTGCATGGACATGGTGGTTCTGGCGCATATCAAGGAGCAGTCGCGCCTGAGCCTGGGCAGCTATGGCCGCCCGAGGATGA
>JAFEFU010000031.1 GCA_018240425.1 Pseudomonadota bacterium
CCGATCACCGGGCGCCCGTCGAACAGGTCGGCGGGGATCCCCTGGTTCTTCATCCAGCCGCGATGATAGATCGCGTCCTTCGAGGTGCCGCCGAACCATTCCTGAGACCGGAGCTTGCGGGGCCAGGGTTTGGGGGTAAAGCTCATCGGTGCCTCCGTTGGTGCCTTCGCGTGTCGCGCGGACATTTACGCCGCCTGACCGGCCCTTCAACCCCGAAAGATGCCGAAGGCCGGCCGATTCCAACCTGCGGGACCGCAGCGCGGGATCAGGCGCCGCGCAGGTAGGCCACCAGCATCGCCGTCGATCCGTCCTTGGCGACGGCATCCGCCCGCCCCTCCAGCACCGGCTGCAATGCCAGCGCCAGTTCCTTGCCCAGTTCCACCCCCCACTGGTCGAAGGAATTGATCCCGAGGATCACCCCCTCGACAAAGACCCGGTGTTCGTAAAGGGCGATGATCTGGCCAAGGACGAAGGGCGTGAGCTTCGGGAAGAGGAGCGTGGTCGAGGGGCGGTTGCCGGGAAAGACGCGGTGGCGGGCCTGACGTTCCCGCTCCTCGCCCGCCAGGCCCTTCGCGGCCATCAGCGCCCGCGCCTCGTCCAGGCTGCGGCCGTTCATCAGCGCCTCGGACTGGGCAAGGCAGTTGGCGGCCAAGAGCAGGTGCTGGTGGGCGAGGCCGGCCTCATGCCCCTCGCGCGCCAGAAGAAACTCGCACGGCACGACCCGGGTTCCCTGATGAATCAGCTGGTAGAAGGCGTGCTGGCCATTGGTGCCGGGTTCGCCCCAGACCACCGGGCCGGATTGCTCGGTCAGGTCGGTCCCGTCCATCGCCACCCGCTTGCCGTTGCTCTCCATCTCCAGCTGCTGCAAATAGGCGGGCAGGCGCGACAGGCGCTGGTCATAGGGCAGGACCGCCCGGGTGGAAAAGCCGCAGATCTGGTTGTGCCAGATGCCGACAAGGGCGAGCAGCACGGGAAGGTTCTGGGCAAAGGGCGCCTCGCGGAAATGGGCGTCCATCGCCGCGCCGCCCGCCAGGAACTCGGCGAACCGCTCGGGTCCGATGGCGATCATCAGCGACAGGCCGACCGGCCCCCAGACCGAATAGCGCCCGCCCACCCAGTCGGCAAAGCCGAACACCCGTCCGGGGGCGATGCCGAAGGCCGCGGTCCTGTCCTCTGCGGTCGAGACGGCGGCGAACTGCGCGGCGGGATCGGCAACGCCTGCCGCCATCCAGGCCCGCGCGGTCTCGGCATTGGTCATCGTCTCGATGGTGGTGAAGGTCTTCGAGGCGACGATGACCAGCGTCGTTTCAGGGTTCAGGGCGGAGAGCACGTCATGGACATGCGCCCCGTCGATGTTCGAGACGAAATGCGCCCGCGGCCCGTCGGCATAGGGGGCGAGCGCCAGGCAGGCCATCGCCGGCCCGAGGTCCGATCCGCCAATGCCGATGTTGACCACATCGGTGATCGCGCCCCCCTGCCCGCGGAAGCGCCCCTCGCGGACATCGGCGGCAAAGGCCGCGAGCCGCGCATGGGTGGCGCGCACCTCGGGCATCACGTCCTGCCCGTCGACCATCACCCGTCCGCCCAGGTTGCGCAGCGCTGTGTGCAGGACGGCCCGCCCCTCGGTCTCGTTGATCTTCGCGCCGGTGAACATCGCTTCGCGGCGGCTCGCGACACCCGCCGACTCGGCCAGGCGGATCAGCAGGTCGCGGGCATGGGGATCGAGCGCGGTCTTGGAGTAATCGAACAAAAGCCCGTCAGATTCGGCCGAGAAATGCCGGGCACGGTCGGACTTTTCGAACAAGGCGCGGATCGTCTGGCCGGCCGTGTCGCGCTGGTGGGTCTTCAGGTCGTCCCAAAGGCTCATCTTGTCCTCATTCGGCCCAGTGTACGGTCGCGTTGGCCAGAAGCGCCCGGATCGGGGCCGTTTCCGGCGGCAGGGTCTCGGCGGCCTCGATCGCGCGGCGCTTCTCGGCGCCGGTGATCAGCACATGGATCGCCATCGCGTCGGCCAGGGCCCGCGCGGTCAGCGTCACCCGCGGCTCGTCGGCGGCGGCGGCGCGCATCGGCAGGACCGCCGGCGCGTCGGGGGCAAGCGCCTCGGCCAGCCGGTCGCCGCCGGGAAAGAGCGAGGCGGTGTGCATGTCGGCGCCCATGCCCAGGAGAAGGACCGACAGCGGCAGGTGAGGCGTGACCGCCGCGGCGATCCGGTCCATCGCCGCCTCGGGTTCGGGCGTGTCGGCGTGAAGCGACACGAAGGCCGCCCGCGCCGCATGGCCGCGCAACAGCCGCTGGCGGATCAGCCGCGCGTTCGAGCGCTCGTGATCCTCGGGCACCCAGCGTTCGTCGTTGGGGATGACCGTCACCCGGTCCCAGCCGATGTCCAGCCCCGACAGGATGTCGAAGACCGCGCCCGGCGTGGTGCCCCCCGGCACCGAAAAGCTGGCGCGGCCGTTCTGGCGCAGCGCCATGTTCAGCCCGCTGGCCAGCTGGTCGGCGAGGGCGAACATCATCAGCTCGCGGTCAGGATAGTCGATGAATTTCATTCGCGGATCTCCCGCCAGCGGCGCCCGTCGCGGTGCAGAAGCATGAGGGCATCCTCCGGCCCGCTCGATCCCGGATCATAGGGCTTCGGCCGGTCGCCGCGCGCCTCCCAGCCGGCGATGATCGGGTCGACCCAGGCCCAGGCGGCCTCGACCTCGTCGCCGCGCATGAACAGGGTCTGGTTGCCGCGGATCACGTCCATGATCAGCCGCTCGTAGGCGTCGGGAATGTCGGCCCCTTCGGCGCCCAGTGCCTCGGCGAAGGACATGTCCAAGGGCACCTCGGTCAGCCGCATCCCCCCGGGCCCCGGCTCCTTGATCATCACCGAAAGCGTCATTCCCTCGTTCGGTTGCAGCCGGATCGACAGGATGTTCTCGCGCCAGCCCTCGGCCTCGCCGAAGATCGAATGGGGCACCTCCTTGAACACGACCGCTATCTCCGAGGCCCGCGCCCTGAGCTTCTTGCCGGTGCGCAGGTAGAAGGGCGTCCCCTTCCAGCGCCAGTTGGCGATGCTGGCCTTCAGCGCGATGTAGCTTTCGGTGGTCGAGGCGGGATTGTCCACGTCCTGCGCATAGGCGGGTTCGGTCCTGCCGGCGCGATACTGGCCGCGCACGATCTCGTCGGGATGGACGGGCTGGAGCGCGTGGATGACCTTCAGCTTCTCGTCGCGGACGGCGGCGGGGTCGAACTTGTAGGGCGCCTCCATCGCGATCAGGCACAGAAGCTGCATCATGTGGTTCTGCACCATGTCCCGCATGGCGCCGGACTTGTCGTAATAGGCGCCCCTGCCGCCCACGCCCACGGTCTCGGCCACGGTGATCTGCACATGGTCGACATGGCGGGCGTTCCACAGGGGTTCGAACAGGATGTTGGCAAAGCGCACCGCCATCAGGTTCTGGACCGTCTCCTTGCCGAGGTAATGGTCGATCCGGTAGATCTGGTCCTCGGTGAAATGCGAGGCGAGCGTGGCGTTCAGCGCCCGGGCCGTCTCGCGGTCGCGCCCGAACGGCTTTTCCACCACGATCCGCGCATCGGGCCGGGCGATCTCGAAGCGGTGCAGCCGTTCGGCCAGTTCGCCGAAGAGCGTCGGCGCGACCGAGAAATAGAAGGCCTGCACCACCTCGGGGCGCACCGCCGCCTTCAGCCGGTCCCAGCCCCTCTCGCCCGTGGCGTCGATCTGCACATAGCCGAGATGGGCGAGGAAGCGTTCGACCATGTCGCCCTGGCGCTTGTCCTCGTCCACGAACTCGGCGATCGCCGCCCCGGCAAAGGCGCGGAAGGCGGCGTCATCCATCTCGGCCCGCGCCGCGCCGATGATGCGCGCCGCGTCGGGGATATGGCCGCCGGCATAGCGGCGAAAGAGGCCGGGCAGGATCTTGCGCCGCGCCAGATCGCCGGTGCCGCCAAACACGACGAGATCGAAGTTTTCGACCGGAATGACGCGCGAGACCATGACTTCCTATCTCCGAGGCGCCGTTAGCGCTAACGGCAGGCTCTTTAGCGCCTTCCATCCCGCAAGTCTAGCACCGCCCGCCGGGGCGCGCCATGCACCCGAACGCGCCGCCGGCATTTTGCCGCGAGGCGCGGAGAGTGGTCGGAAGGCCGGTCCTTGACGAAGCCGCACGGCTGGCTTACCTGTCGATCCGACGCGGGTGTAGCTCAATGGTAGAGCCGCAGCTTCCCAAGCTGATGACGAGGGTTCGATTCCCTTCACCCGCTCCAA
>JAFEFU010000032.1:0-2500 GCA_018240425.1 Pseudomonadota bacterium
AGCGCGCCGGGCGCTTGAGCAAGCTGGGGGCTCCGCGCCCGGCGCGCTTGCCCAACCCGAAACCGACCGCTATCAAACCCAAGGACTCTCGTTATGAACGAGGGACGACCGGGGGGCAGGTCAAGGGATGTGAAACGTGGGCACGGGAAACGAGCTTTCGGACAACGTCGGGTTGTTGTCCGAACATGTATTGCTGGATCGCTGTGCGCAAGGTGAGGACGTCAGCTTTGGGCGCCGCTGCCTGTGAGTGCCAGCTTATGCGCGCTGTTGCGGTTTTTCTGTGGCGGTGTTGATGTGGCGTTGATGTAAACCGGAACACCAAAAACCCGACGGTTTACGTCGGGTTCCAACATGCTGATATGTTTGGTAATTTTGGTTGCGGGGGCAGGATTTGAACCTGCGACCTTCAGGTTATGAGCCTGACAAGCTACCGGGCTGCTCTACCCCGCGCCAATGCCGCGCCCGCATCAGATATGTGAGGGCGCATCGCAGAGAGATACATCCCATGTTTCTTTCTAGGTTTGGCAGTGACCTACTCTCCCACATCTTGAGATGCAGTACCATCGGCGCGGCGGCACTTAACGGCCGAGTTCGGGATGGGATCGGGTGTTTTGCTCGCGCTATGACCACCAAACCAAGAAAGAAACACGGGATCAATCATCGTCCAAGCCAAGGCTTCTGACGATCCGAAGCCAAACCTGGCTTCTACTGGATCAAATCAAGCCAATCGAGCAATTAGTACCGGTCAGCTGAATGCGTTGCCGCACTTACACCTCCGGCCTATCGACGTGGTCGTCTTCCACGGCTCTCAAGGGAGACCTTGTTTTGAAGGGGGCTTCCCGCTTAGATGCCTTCAGCGGTTATCCTGTCCGAACATAGCTACCCAGCACTGCCGTTGGCACGACAACTGGTCCACCAGTGGTTCGTTCAACCCGGTCCTCTCGTACTAGGGTCAACTCTTCTCAAGTCTCCTACACCCACGGCAGATAGGGACCGAACTGTCTCACGACGTTCTAAACCCAGCTCACGTACCTCTTTAAATGGCGAACAGCCATACCCTTGGGACCTGCTCCAGCCCCAGGATGAGATGAGCCGACATCGAGGTGCCAAACGATGCCGTCGATATGGACTCTTGGGCATCATCAGCCTGTTATCCCCAGAGTACCTTTTATCCGTTGAGCGATGGCCCACCCACTTGGGACCACCGGATCACTATGACCGACTTTCGTCTCTGCTCGTCTTGTCAGACTTGCAGTCAGGCTGGCTTCTGCCATTGCACTCAACGAGCGATTTCCGACCGCTCTGAGCCAACCATCGCGCGCCTCCGTTACGATTTGGGAGGCGACCGCCCCAGTCAAACTCCCCACCATGCAGGGTCCCGGACCCGGATAACGGGCCGCGGTTAGACATCAAGAGTGCGAAGGGTGGTATCTCAAGGGAGGCTCCACGAAAACTGGCGTTCCCGCTTCAAAGCCTACCACCTATCCTGCACATCACAATCCTGATGCCAGTGCAAAGCTAGAGTAAAGGTTCATGGGGTCTTTCCGTCTAACCGCGGGTAGTGTGCATCTTGACACACAGTTCAATTTCGCTGAGTCCACATCAGAGACAGCGGGGAGATCGTTACGCCATTCGTGCAGGTCGGAACTTACCCGACAAGGAATTTCGCTACCTTAGGACCGTTATAGTTACGGCCGCCGTTTACTGGGGCTTCAATTCGGAGCTTGCACCCCTCCTTTTAACCTTCCAGCACCGGGCAGGCGTCAGACTGTATACGTCGCCTTACGGCTTCGCACAGCCCTGTGTTTTAAGTAAACAGTCGCCACCCCCTAGTTTGTGCCCCCCACCTCTACTTGCGTAAAGATGGGGCCTCCTTCTCGCGAACTTACGGAGGCATTTTGCCGAGTTCCTTTGATGTGGTTCTCTCAAGCGCCTTGGTATACTCTACCAGTCCACCTGTGTCGGTTTAGGGTACGGTCTGATGGAGGGCTATTTCCAGGGACACCGCGGCTGCCCGGTCAATCCGATAAGACCGAACAACGTTAAGCATCCGTCACATCCTCCTGGCCCAGGAATATTAACCTGGTTCCCATCGACTACGCCTTTCGGCCTCGCCTTAGGGGCCGGCTTACCCTGCTCAGATTAGCTTTAAGCAGGAACCCTTGGACTTACGGCGACAGGGTCTCTCACCCTGTTTGTCGCTACTCATGTCAACATTCTCGCTTCTGATCACTCCACCGGATGCCTTACGGCCCGGCTTCACAGTAAGCACCTTTCCGTCCAGCACCTTCCTCGCGGAAGGCAGAAAACGGACGGTGCTATATCACAGAACGCTCCGCTACCACGCACATTGCTGTGCATCCTAAGCTTCGGCTCGTGGCTTGAGCCCCGTTACATCTTCGCCGCAGGATCTCTTGATTAGACCAGTGAGCTGTTACGCTATCTTTAAAGGATGGCTGCTTCTAAGCCAACCTCCTGGTTGTTTTGGAAATCCCACATG
>JAFEFU010000032.1:7500-14706 GCA_018240425.1 Pseudomonadota bacterium
CCGGGCTTGTCCACCATCCCGCCGATCTCGACGCTCCAGGGGCTGATGGTCAGGCCCCCGGCATTGGCGGCCGGATCGTCCTTGCCGGTGCCGAACTCGTAATAGTTGTTGTAGCTGGTGATGTCGGCCAGGCTGTTCGGTGTGGCGTCGGTCGAGTAGGCCGAGGGCCTGGCGGCGATCTTCGCCGCCGCAGGACCGGCGAAGGCCAACCCCGCCGCCCCTGCGATCAACTGCCGGCGGTTCAGGAACATCCCCCTCGGGGTCACATCCGACCAGGTCAGGTCGGACCGGAAACGGTCGATCATGGCATAGCCTCCCGTCGCGCTGTCAGACAATGTAGCGCGTCCGGGCCTGGCCACCTAATAAAGCCGGATAACGTCTGCGTTCACCGGCCGTAACATTCCCGGCAAGTGCGAAGGGGCGGGTTTTCCCGCCCCCTCCGGTCATTGCAAAGGTACGCCCTCGGGCCGCTCGCGGCTGGTGCGGCTGATCCTCTCGCCGACGATCAGCCCCTCGATGCCGGCGCTGACCTTGACGGTTTCGCCATCCCTGACGTCGCCGGCCAGGATCATCTCGGCCAGCGGATCCTGCAGGCTGCGCTGGATCACCCGCTTCAGCGGCCGCGCGCCGAAAACCGGATCGTACCCCTCGTCGGCCAGCCATTTGCGCGCGTCCTCGTCCAGGTCCAGCGTGATCTTGCGCTGCGCCAGCCGCTCCTCCAGCCGTTTCAGCTGGATGGTCACGATCCCGTCCATGTCACCGCGCGTCAGCCGGTGGAAGATGATCTGGTCATCCAGCCGGTTCAGGAACTCGGGGCGGAAATGCGTCCTGACCGCCTCCATCACCTGCCGCCGCGCCGATGAGGAATCCGACCCTTCGGGCAACTGGCTCAACGCCTGCGACCCGAGATTCGATGTCAGAATGATCAGCGTCTGCTTGAAGTCGACCGTCCGGCCCTGGCCGTCGGTCAGCACACCATCGTCCAGCACCTGCAAGAGCACGTTGAACACGTCGGGGTGGGCCTTTTCCACCTCGTCGAACAGCACGACCTGATAGGGCCGCCGCCTGACCGCCTCGGTCAGCGCGCCGCCCTCGTCATAGCCGACATAGCCCGGAGGCGCGCCGATCAGACGTGCCACCGAATGTTTCTCCATGTATTCGGACATGTCGATGCGGACCATCGCATGTTCGTCGTCGAACAGATACTCGGCCAAGGCCTTGGTCAGTTCGGTCTTGCCGACGCCGGTGGGGCCGAGGAACAGGAACGACCCAAGCGGCCGGTTCTCGTCGTTCAGCCCGGCGCGGGCGCGGCGCACCGCGTTCGACACCGCCACCACCGCCTCGTGCTGGCCGATGACCCGGCGGCCCAGTTCCTCCTCCATCTTGAGAAGCTTGTCGCGCTCGCCCTCCAGCATCTTCGAGGTCGGGATTCCAGTCCAGCGTTCCACCACTTCGGCGATCTGCTCGGGGCGCACCGCCTCCTCGACCATCAGCCCGTCGCCGCCGCTCTCGGCCTCGGCCAGCTTGCGCTCAAGCCCCGGAATGACGCCATAGGACAGCTCGCCCGCGCGCGCGAGGTTGCTTTCGCGCTTTGCGGCCTCAAGGTCGGCCCGCGCCTTCTCCAGCTGCTCCTTGACCGTGCGCGCGGCCTCCAGCTTGTCGCGCTCGGCCTGCCACTTCGCCGTCATCGCCGCCGACTGCTGCTGCAACTCCGACAGTTCCTTTTCCAGCCGCTCCAGCCGGTCCTTCGATGCCGCGTCGTCCTCTTTCTTCAGCGCCTCGGCCTCGATCTGCAACTGCAGGATCTGCCGGTCCAGTGCGTCCAGTTCCTCGGGCTTCGAATCCACCTCCATCCGCAGACGCGAAGCCGCCTCGTCCACCAGGTCGATGGCCTTGTCCGGCAGGAAGCGGTCGGTAATGTAGCGATGGCTCAGCGTCGCCGCCGCCACCAGCGCGCTGTCGGAAATCCGCACCCCGTGGTGCAGTTCGTACTTTTCCTTGATGCCGCGCAGGATCGAGATCGTGTCCTCGACCGTCGGCTCCTCGACCATCACCGGCTGGAACCGGCGGGCCAGTGCCGCGTCCTTCTCGATATACTTGCGGTATTCGTCCAGCGTGGTGGCGCCGACGCAATGCAGCTCGCCGCGCGACAGCGCCGGCTTGATCAGGTTCGCGGCGTCCATCGCGCCATCGGTCTTGCCGGCGCCGACCAGCGTGTGCAGTTCGTCGATGAACAGCACGATCTCGCCCGCGGCCGCCTCGATCTCTTTCAGGATCGCCTTCAGTCGCTCCTCGAACTCGCCGCGGTACTTCGACCCGGCGATCAGGGCGCCCATGTCCAGCGCCATCAGCTTCTTGTTCTTGAGGGATTCCGGCACGTCGCCATTGACGATGCGCAGCGCCAGGCCCTCGGCGATCGCGGTCTTGCCGACGCCCGGCTCGCCGATCAGCACCGGGTTGTTCTTGGTCCGCCGGCTCAGCACCTGCATGGTGCGGCGAATCTCCTCGTCGCGCCCGATGATCGGGTCGATCTTGCCCTCTGCGGCCATCTCGGTCAGGTCGCGCGCATATTTCTTCAGCGCCTCGTAACTGTCTTCGGCGCTGGCCGAATCGGCGGTGCGGCCCTTCCTGATGTCGTTGATCGCGCCGTTCAGGCCCTGCGCCGTCACCGCACCCGCGTCCAGAGCGTCCTTGGCCTTGGTGTTGACCAGCGCCAGCGCCATCAGCATCCGCTCGACCGGCACGAACGAATCGCCGGCCTTCTTGGCGATCTTTTCGGCCTCGTCCAGCACGCGGACCAGCGAGGTATCGACATAGACCTGGCCGTCGCCCCCCGAAACCTTCGCCGTCCGGGCGATGGTCAGGTTGACGGCCTCGGCCACCCGCTCGGGCGCGCCGCCAGCCTTGCGGATCAGGTTGGAACTCAGTCCCTGATCGTCATCCATCAGGGATTTCAAGAGATGCTCGGGCATCACCCGCTGGTGTCCCTCGCGCATCGCGATCGTCTGGGCCGCCTGCAGGAACCCGCGCGACCGTTCCGTGAACTTTTCCATGTTCATCGGTCAACTCCTTGCCTGAAGCACCCGCCTGAGGCGCCCGCCACGCGGCACGCCCCTCCGGGCCTTGGCCCTTACTTGGGCACGGCTTTTCCCACCCGCAAGGCCCGGATCAAAAACCTTCGTGCTTTCATTCTGGCGAAAATATCCCGGAGGAATCGCCGCGCCGGCAGCGATGGGGGGTGATGAGGTTCAGTAAACGGTCCGGTAGACCGTTTACCCGAAGAACGCCCGGCCTTTGGTCGGGCAGGGTGCGCCCCCTACCAGGTCGGATGGAACTTGCCGGCCGGCGACAGCGTGAAGATCTCGCACCCGGTCGCGGTCACGCCCACCGCATGCTCGAACTGCGCCGACAGGCTCTTGTCGCGGGTCACCGCCGTCCAGTCGTCGGCCAGCACCTTGGTCTCCGGCCGGCCGAGGTTGACCATCGGCTCGATCGTAAAGAACATGCCCTCCTCCAGCCGCGGCCCGGTGCCGGGGCGGCCGTAGTGCAACACGTTCGGCGGCGCATGGAACACCCGCCCCAGCCCGTGGCCGCAGAAATCGCGCACCACCGACATGCGGTTCATCTCGACATGGGTCTGGATCGCATGGCCGATGTCGCCAAAGGTCCGCCCCGGCCGCACCGCCTCGATCCCCTTGAACAGGGCGTCATGCGTCACCTGGATCAGCCGCTCGGCCTTCCTCGGCAGGTCGCCGGCCACATACATGCGGCTGGTGTCGCCATACCAGCCGTCGACGATGACGGTGACGTCGATGTTCAGGACATCGCCGTCCTTCAGCACCTTCGGCCCCGGTATCCCGTGGCAGACCACATGGTTGACGCTGATGCAGGAGGCGTGCTGATAGCCGCGATAGCCGATCGTCGCCGAGGTGACGCCCCGCCGGGCGATCTCCTCGCGGATGAAATCGTCCAGCATCTCGGTGGTGACGCCCGGCACGACCTGCGGTCCGATCAGGTCGAGGATCTCGGCCGCCACCCGCCCCGCCCGGTGCATGCCCGCGAAATCGCCCGGCTCGTGGATGCGGATTCCGTCCTTGGTCACGCGGCCGTTCGGTTCGTCCAATGTGTTCATCCCGTCTCCTCGGCAGGGTCTAGATAGAGAAGATTTCCGCCCTTGGCCAGAGCCGGGGCTTTCCGCCCCCCCACACCCGCCCTATAGCTGGACCGAACTTGCGCGAGGTCCGCCATGCCCAACCCCACCGCCGCCATCCTCGTCATTGGCGACGAAATCCTGTCAGGCCGCACCCGCGACGCCAACATGCACTACCTGGCGGGCGAACTGACCCGCATCGGCATCGACCTGAAGGAGGTGCGCATCGTCGCCGACCACCATCCGGCGATCGTCGCGGCGCTGAACGCGCTGCGGTCCACTCACGACCATGTGTTCACCTCGGGCGGCATCGGCCCCACCCACGACGACATCACCGCCGACGCGGTGGCCGCCGCCTTCGGCCTGCCCCTTGCCGTTCGCGCCGACGCCCGCGCCGTGCTTCAGGCCCACTATGACCGCATGGGGACCGAACTGAACGAGGCCCGCCTGCGCATGGCCCGCATCCCGCCCGGTGCCACGCTCATCGACAACCCGATCTCGGCGGCGCCGGGCTTCACGCTCGGGAACGTCCATGTCATGGCCGGGGTGCCCGCGATCTTCCAGGCGATGCTCGCGGCACTTCTGCCGCGCCTGTCCGGCGGCACTCCGGTCCTGTCGCAGACCCTGACCGTCATGCGCGGCGAAGGTGCGGTCGCCGCCCCCCTTTCCGCGCTGGCGGACGAGTTTTCCGATCTCTCGTTCGGCTCCTATCCCTTCACCCGCGATGGCGCCTACGGCACCAACCTCGTGGTGCGCGGCCAGGACGCGCGCCGGCTCGACCAAGCGATGCTGCGGCTTGCCGCCCTGTTCGGCGGGCAGCCGGCATGACGCCGCGCGACCTTGTCGCCCTGATGGACCGCACATGGCCCGCGCACGCCACCCGCGCCGCCGGCTGCTGGCAGGTGCGCGAGGGCCGGGGCGGCGGGCGGCGCGTCTCGTCCGCGGTGCTCGCGCCCGGCGCCACGGCCGCCGACGCCGAGGCGGCGATCGCGCTGGCCGAATCTGCCCACCAGGCCCTCGCCCAGCCGCCGGTGTTCCGCCTTCTCGACGGCGACGAGGAGGGGGCCGACGCCGCCCTCGCCGCGCGCGGCTACCGCGTGGCCGAACCCACGATCCTGCGTCACGCCGCCATCAGCCCCCTTGCCGACGCCCCGCCCGAGCGGCTGACCGCCTTTCCGCTCTGGCCACCCCTCGCCATCACCGAAGAGATCTGGACCGACGCCGGCATCGGCCCGGGCCGCCGCGCGATCATGGCGCTCGCGCCCGGACCCCGGACCGCGATCCTCGGGCGCACCGGCGACCGCGCCGCGGGTGCGGCCTTCGCCGCCATCGCCGGCGACTGGGTGATCGTCCATGCCCTCTGCGTTGCGCCCGCCCTGCGCCGCCAGGGGCTGGCGCAGAACCTGATGCGCGCCGCCGCCGTCTGGGGCCGCGATCAGGGCGCCGCGCACATCGCGCTGGCCGTGGCCCGCGCCAACACCCCGGCCAACACCCTTTACGACCGCCTCGGCCTTGCCACCGCTCCCGGCGGCTATCACTACCGGACCCGCGAATGAGGGGCGCCCGCACCCGCCTTTGCCGCGCCGGCCTTCTCTGCCTCGCCCTGTCGCTGCCCGCCGCCGCCCAAGGCGCCGACCGGCCGGCGGCCCCGAGCCTGACCCTGCCGCGCGGCGCGACCGAGACCGCCCGCACCAGATCGGCCTTCGCCGCCCTGCGCCTGCCGGTCGGGCGCTGGACCGCCGGCCACATGCCGATGGTCGACCTGCGCGGCGGGGTCGAGCAGACCGCCTGGCGGATCGCGGACAGCGACACCGGCACCCTCGCGCTCATCACCGGGCTTGCCGCCCAGCTGGCCGACGCCGGCTTCAGCCCGATCTTTGCCTGCGCGACCGACGATTGCGGCGGCTTCGACTTCCGCTATGCCGCCCCGATCCTGCCCGAACCCGAGATGCACGTCGATCTGGGCGACTTCCAGTATCAGGTGATGATCCGCGGCCGCGGCGATCAGGCGGACTATGCCGCGCTGATCGCCAGCCGGTCGGGCGAGACCGCCTTCGCAGAACTGATCTACGTCGCCCAGGCCGGGGCGCCGCCTCCGACCCCGCCCCCGGCCTCCACACCCGCACCCGCGCCTTCGCCCCAGGCCGAGCCCGCCTCTGCCCCCTTCGCGACCCGGATCGAGGCCGAGGGCCATGTCGTCCTTGACGATCTCGCCTTCGCCTCGGGCTCGGCCGACCTTGCCGCCGGACCCAGCGCCGCGCTGAGCGATCTCGCGGCCTATCTCGCGGCCCATCCCGCGGCCCGCGTCACCATCGTCGGCCATACCGACTCTTCGGGCAACGCGGCCGCCAACCGCGACCTGTCGCGGGCGCGGGCGCGCTCGGTCATGGCGCGGCTGATCGCCGATTATGGCGTGGCGCCGGCGCAGCTTTCGGCCGACGGGATCGGCGCGCTCGCGCCCCTGACCACCAACCTGACCGAGACCGGCCGCCAGAAAAACAGACGGGTCGAGGCGGTGCTGACCTCGACCCGCTGAAGGGTTCCGTTGGCAGCCGCCCTTACCAGGCGTCCGGCCCCTTGTCGGCAAAGGTCTCGGCCAGGAAGTCGATGAAGGCCCTGACCTTGGGCTGGGTGAAGCGGCCCGGCGGATAGACCGCATAGATGCCCAGGGTCTCGACCGGCAGGTCGGGGATGGCCTCCTCGATCAGCCCCTGCTTCAGCGCGTCAGCATAAAGGTATGAGGGCAGATAGGCGATCCCGAGGCCCGAGATCGCGGCATTCAAGAGCGACTGGCCGTCGTTGACCGTCAGCCAGCCCGCCGTGCGCACCTGGCGCTTCTCGCCCGAGGGCGCGGTGATCTTCCAGACGTTGCCCGAAGCCTGATTCGAATAGTGCAGGAGCTTGTGCTCGTTCAGGTCGTCGATCTTCTGCGGGCGGCCGTATTTCGCGAAATAGGCGGGCGCGCCGATCATGCGCTTGGCCGTGTCGGTCAGCTTGCGGGCACGCAGCGTACTGTCCTCAAGCTCACCGACCCGGATCGCCATGTCGAACCCTTC
>JAFEFU010000033.1 GCA_018240425.1 Pseudomonadota bacterium
CCGAACAGCTGCTCGGGCGGGCCTTCTTCTTCGATGAGCCCGTTGTAAAGATAGACGACATGGCTCGCGACCTCGCGGGCGAACTTCATCTCGTGCGTGACAAGGATCATGGTGCGGCCCTCGTCGGCGAGGCCGCGGATGACGTTCAGGACCTCGCCCACCAGCTCGGGGTCGAGCGCCGAGGTGGGTTCGTCGAACAGCATCGCCTTGGGCTCCATGCAGAGCGCGCGGGCGATCGCGGCGCGCTGCTGCTGGCCGCCGGACATGAAGGCCGGGTAGACATCGGCCTTTTCCGACAGGCCGACCCGGGCGAGAAGCTTTTGCGCGCGGGCGATGGCCTCGGCCTTGGGAACGCCGAGGACATGGACGGGAACCTCGATCAGGTTCTCGATCACGGTCTTGTGCGTCCACAGGTTGAAGCTCTGGAACACCATGCCGAGGCTCTGGCGCAGCCGTTCGAGCTGCTTGCGGCTGGCGGGGCGGCCGTCCGCGTGCATCCCGACCTCTTCGCCGCCGATGACGATCTTGCCGGACGTGGGGGTCTCGAGGAAGTTGATGCAGCGCAGCATCGTGGATTTGCCTGACCCCGAGCCGCCGATGATCGCCACCACATCGCCCTCGCAGGCCCGCAGCGACACGCCTTTCAGAACCTCGAGCTGGCCGAAACACTTGTGAAGGTTTTCGATGCGGATGGCTTCGGGACGCGACGCGCCCGAATTCAGGCCAGTGTCTTTCATCAAAGGCTTCGCCCCCAGTTTTCTGTTGCAAGTAACACCACACGCGCACAATTATGCAAGCGTATAATTCCGGTGGGGCGAAAAAGGTGGCGGGCGAACGGCGAAAATTCCGCCGCGAGGGCGAGGAGCGGCGGCGCGACCAACTGGTCGCGGCCGCGCTCGAGATCATTGCCGAAAAGGGCCCCGACGCCGCCACCGTCCGCACCATCGCCGAACGCGCCGGCGTGACGCAGGGGCTGATCCGCCATTACTTCACCAGCAAGGGCGACCTGACCCGCGCCGCCTACCAGAGCCACATGCAGCGCATGAACGAGGTCAGCTTCGCCGCCCTCGACAGCGCGCCGCAGGAGCCGCTTGCCCGGCTCGAGGCCTTCGTTTCGACCACGCTCAGCCCCCCGGCCCTGAACGGAACCGCCGTCGGCCTGTGGTCGGCCTTCCTGCAGATGATCCGCCGCGATCCCGAGATGATGGTGGTGCACGAGGCCAACTACCTTGCCTTCCGCGACCGGCTTGAAGGCCTGATCGCCGCCCTGCCCGGGCAGCGCTCGCCGGCCGAACTGCGCGCGCTCGCCATCGCCTGCACGGCGGTGATCGACGGGCTGTGGCTCGAGGGCTCGGCCTACCCCGAGGGCTTCGACGCCAACGAACTTGCCGCCATCGGCTGGCGCGCGGTCAGCGCCATCCTCGGCATCGACACCCCGGCCCGCGCCGGGACAGGACCACGACCGACGACCAAGGAAACCCTGCCATGAAATACGCATCCGTCACCGAACGTCTCGCCCACCTCGCCGGCGCCAAATGGGCGGTCCATGCCCGCGCGCGCGAGCTGAAGGCCGAGGGGCGGCCGATCATCGAACTGACCATCGGCGAGCCCGACGTGCCCACGCCCGACACGCTGAAGGCCGCCATCACCCGCGCGCTCGACGCCGACCGCACCGGCTATTCCAACGGCCGGGGCGAGCCGGGCCTGCTCGGGGCCCTGGCGCGGCGCTATTCCGCCCGTCTCGGCCGCCCGATCGGAGCGGACCGGATCATGTGCCTTCCTGGCACCCAGACCTCGCTCTATGCCGTGCTGATGGGACTGGTCGAGGCCGGCGACGAGGTGATCGTCGGCGATCCGATGTATGCGACCTACGAGGGGCTGATCGCCGCGACCGGGGCGAAGGTGGTGCCGGTCGCCCTGCGCGCCGAGCGCGGCTTCCGCATCCATGCCGAGGACATCCGCGCCAGGATCACCCCGCGCACCCGGATGATCTTCCTCAACAGCCCCCACAATCCGACCGGCGCGATCCTGACCCGCGAGGATCTGGCGGCGATCGGCGCTCTGGCCCAGGCGCACGACCTCTGGATCCTCTGCGACGAGGTCTATGAGGATCTGGTCTTTCCCGGCGCCACCTTCACCTCGCCCCTGTCGATGCCGCATCTCGAGGACCGCACCGTCGTGGTCTGCTCGATCTCGAAGTCACACGCCGCGCCGGGGTTCCGCTCGGGCTGGTGCGTCGGCCCGGCCGAATTCATCGCACGCCTTCTGCCCCTGTCCGAGACCATGCTCTTCGGCAACCAGCCCTTCATCGCCGACATGACCGCGCTGGCCGTCTCGGCCCCCTCGCCGGTCGCCGCCGGCATGTGCGAACGCTTCTCGCGCCGCGCGGGCCTGATCGCCGAGCGCCTGCACGGGGTGGCCGGCCTTGCCGTGCACCGGCCCGAGGCCGGGATGTTCGCGCTTCTGGACGTGCGCGCCACCGGCCTGTCGGGCGAGGCCTTCGCCCTTGGCCTTCTCGAGCGGCACGGAGTGGCCACGATGCCGGGGGAAAGCTTCGGCGCCGCACTGGGCGGCTGGCTGAGGCTGGCGCTGACCCCGCCCGACGCCGCCATCGCCGAGGCCTGCGACCGGATCGAGGCCTTCGTGCGCGACCTGAAGGAAGCCGCGTGATGGCGTCGGTCGGGGAAAGGCTGATCCGCGGGCTCGAGGCGCGCGGGGTCGAGGTGGTGTTCGGCATTCCGGGCGTGCACACGATCGAACTCTACCGCGGGCTGGCCGGCTCGCCCATCCGCCACGTCACCGCCCGCCACGAGGGCGGCTGCGCCTTCATGGCCGACGGCTATGCCCGCGCCTCGGGCAAGCCGGGGGTGGCCTTCGTCATCACCGGGCCGGGCCTGACCAACGCCCTGACCGCGATGGGCCAGTCGCGCGAGGATTCGGTGCCGGTCCTCGTCATCTCGGGGGTCAACCGGCGGGCCTCGCTCGGCCAGGGGCTTGGCCTCCTGCACGAGCTTCCCGACCAGGGCGGCATGGTGCGCACCCTCTGCCCCAGCTTCCAGGTCACCGCGCCCGAAACGCTCGAGCCGGTGCTGAACCAGGCCTTCGCCGCCATGCTGTCGGGCCGCCCCGGGCCGGTCCATGTCGAGATTCCGACCGACGTGATGGCGCTTGAGTGCCCTCCTCCCCTTACCGCCCCGCTGGCGGCCGGGCCGCGCCTGCCCGATCCGGCGATGCTCGCCGAGGCGGCGGACCTTCTGAACCGCAGCCGCCGCCCGGTGATCCTTGCCGGCGGCGGGGTCCGCGGCCAGTCCGCAGGCTTGCGCGCGCTTGCCGCCCGCCTCGACGCGCCGGTGGTGCAGACGGTGAACGCCCGCGGGCTGATGTGGGGCGATCCCCGGTCGGTCGCGGCCTCGCCCAGCCTGCCCGGCGTGCGGGCGCTGATCGCCGACGCCGACCGGATCCTCGCCCTCGGGACCGAGATCGGCCAGACCGACTATGACATGGATGTCAACGGCCGCATGCCCGACCTGTCGGCGATGATCCGCGCCGACGTGTGCCCCGAGCAGCTGGCCCGCCGGCCCGCCCGGCTGGCCCTTGCCGCCGACGCGGGCGCGGTGATCGCCGGCCTTCTGCCGCTGGTCGCCGCGAAGTCGGCCGAAGGCGCGGCGCGAGCGGCGGCGGCGATGGCGGCGGCGCGGCGCGACCTGTCGGGCCTGTCGCCGCGCCTGTCGCGGATGCTGCCGATGGTCGAGGCCATGCGCGACGCCGTTCCCGGCGCGCTGATCGTCGGCGACAGCACCCAGCCGGTCTATGCGGGAAACTACGTCTATGATCACGACCGCGCCGGCGGCTGGTTCAATGCCGCGACCGGCTTCGGCTCGCTCGGCTTCGGCCCCGGCGCGGCGGTCGGCGCCGCGCTCGGCCAGCCCGGCGTGCCGGTCATCTGCCTGGTGGGCGACGGCGGCTTGCAGTTCAGCCCCGGCGAATTGCGCAGCGCCGTCGACGAGGGCCTGCCCATCACCTTCCTCGTCTGGAACAGCGCCAGCTACCAGGAGATCGCCGAGGCGATGGAGGGCGTCCAGATCAAGGTGATCGGCTGCCACCCCTCGCCCCTCAGGATGGAGCCCTTCGCCGCCGCCTGCGACCTGCCGTTCCAGTCGGTCGCCAACGATCCCGCGGAACTCTCCGCCGCGCTGCGCCATCCGTCGAAAGGGCCCCGCATGATCGAGGTGCGGGCGCCGCGCTGACGTGTCAGACGGCCGCCGGGCCCTGATGCCAGGGCCCGTGCTGGCCGGGGCCGCCCTCGCCATCCAGACGCTCGAACCCGTGGGCGCCGAAGAAGTCGCGCAGCCCCTGGATCAGGTTCGCCGTGCCACGTCCGGTGCGCATCAGGTCGAAATAGGCCAGCCCCGACGCCAGCGCCGGCGCCGCCAGCCCGTTGCGCGCCGCCTCGGCGACGACATGGCGCAGGCCCGGCCCGGTCTCCTTCAGCAGGGCCGCGAAGAAGGGCGCGAACATCAGGTTCCGCCCGCCCCCTCCGGCCAGCGCCGCCGCCATGTCGTTCAGCATCGCCGAGCGGATGATGCAGCCCTCGCGCCAGACCCGGGCGATGGAGGGCAGGTCGAGCGCCCAGCCGAACTCCTGCGAGGCGGCGGCGATCATCGCGAAGCCTTGCGCATAGCAGGTGATCTTGCCGGCGATCAGCGCCCGTTCCAG
>JAFEFU010000034.1 GCA_018240425.1 Pseudomonadota bacterium
CAATGGTACCGGGGGCCGGATCGAGCTGATCTCGCCGGCCGCGGGCCGGGCCGACGGGTTTGAGGCCCGCTTTCACATCGCCGGCCCCGGGCCGGCCGAGGCCGGAGGTTCCGGCCGGGAAGGAGCATGACCGGATGCACACCATGACCCACAGGCTGCGGGGCAACCTGTCGCTGGCCCTGTCGGTCGCCACCCTGGCCGGGATGGCGCTTGCCACCGCAGGGCTGAAGTTTCCGGCCGGCGACCATCCCTATCCGGGTGTGGCGGGTCTGGCGGTCGTCTACCTGGCCGGGGGCCTTCCGACTGCGGCGCGCGCCCTGTCGGCCCTGTGGCGCAGGCATGTCCTCGACATCGATCTGCTGATGGTGGTGGCGGCGCTTGCCGCCGCCGCCGTCGGCGCCCCCTACGAGGGCGCGGTGCTCCTCACTCTCTTCAGCCTGTCCACCACGCTCGAGGAGCGCGCGCTTGGCCGGGCGCGCCGCGCGATCGAGGCGCTCATGGCGCTGCGGCCCGAGACCGCGCTGCGCAAGACCACCGCGGGCACGGTCGAGGAAATCCCCGCCGCCGATCTTCAGGCGGGCGATGTGGTGGTGCTGCGCCCCGGCGCCCGGGTTCCGGCCGACGGAACCATCCTGACCGGCCGGGGCGGGCTGGACGAGGCCAGCATCACCGGCGAATCCATGCCGGTGACCAAGGAGGCGGGCGAGCCGGTGTTCGAGGCGACGGTCAATCTCGATGGCGTGCTCGAAGTCGCGATCACCCGGCCGGTGGCCGACAGCACCATCGCACGGATGATCCTTCTCGTCACCGAGGCACAGGCGGCCAAGGCCCCGTCCGAACGGTTCAGCGCCTGGTTCGGCCAGCGCTATACGGTGGCGGTGCTGGCGGGCGCGGCCCTGGCCTTCGCGGCCTTCCGCCTTCTGGGCAACGACTGGGAACATGCCCTTTACCGCGCCGCGACGCTTCTGGTCGCGGCCAGCCCCTGCGCCGTGGTCATCTCGGTGCCGGCGGCGATCCTGTCGGCGCTGGCGGCGGCGGCGCGGGGCGGCGTTCTGTTCAAGGGTGGAGCCGCGCTCGAGACGCTGGCATCGGTGCGCACCTTCGCCTTCGACAAGACCGGCACCCTGACCACCGGGCGCGCAGCGGTGACGCGGATCGTCGCCCCGGACGGGGACGAGCGGCGGTTCATGGCACTTCTTGCCGGGCTAGAGGCCCATTCCGAACATCACATCGCCGGAGCGATCCGCCGCGATGTCGCGGCCCGCGGGATTGAGCCCGCCCCGGTCGCGGACGTGACGGCACGCCCCGGCCTCGGCATCCTCGGGCGTGACCGCGAGGGGCCGGTCTGGGCCGGAAACGCCATGCTTGCCGCCGAAATGCAGGCGGCGACCGATGGGCCGGGTTTGGCCGCGCTGGCCGATGGCGCGCAGACCGTCGTCTATCTCGGGCGCGGCGAGCGGGTTCTGGGCGCGATCTGCGTGGCTGACGAACTCCGCGCCAGCTCGGCGCCCGCCCTTTCGGCCCTGCGCGCCGGGGGTGTCGGCCGGATCGTGATGATGACCGGCGACCGCCGCCCGGTGGCCCTGCGCATCGGCGCCGAACTGGGCCTCGGGCCAGAGGAAATCCTTGCCGGGATGCTGCCCGCCGACAAGGTCGCGCGCGTGGGCGAGCTTGCCGGGCGGGCGCGGGTCGCCTTCGTCGGCGACGGGGTGAACGACGCCGCGGCACTGGCCCGCGCCGACGTGGGGATCGCGATGGGGGCGGCAGGGTCGGACGTGGCCCTGCAGGCGGCGGACGTTGCGCTTCTGTCCGACGACATGGAGCGGCTGGCCGACGCCCACCGGCTGGCACGGCGGACGGCGGCGGTCATTCGCCAGAACCTGGCCTTCGCGATCGGCGCGATGGTCGTGCTGGTCCTGTCGGGGCTGTTCCTGAACCTGCCCCTGCCGCTCGCGGTCATCGGCCACGAGGGCGGGACGCTTCTGGTCGTGCTGAACGGGCTGCGGCTTCTGTCGGACCGGATCCGCCGCCCCTCGCGCGGCCCCGGCGACGAACGGGCCGGGCCGCATGCGGACGCGGCCGCGCGCGGGGCGCAGCGGGCGGCCTGACCGCGCCCGCTTGCGCCGCCCGCCCCCAAACACCCCTAATCGAGGGATAACCAGAACAAATTTCAACCGCCGCCCGCTTGCGGATAGCGTCGGGCCACCAATGCGACCTGCCCCGAAAGGATCAAGCGATGACCGACGACATGCTGCACGTGATGGAGTGGCACAACGGCGACAAGGACTTTTCGCCCTTCTCCGACGCCGAGATGAAGCGGCGCCAGGACGACGTGCGCCGCTGGATGGCAGACAACAACGTCGATGCCGCGCTCTTCACCTCCTACCACTGCATCAACTACTATTCGGGCTGGCTCTACTGCTATTTCGGCCGCAAGTACGGCATGGTCATCACCCAGAAGGACGCGACCACCGTCTCGGCCGGGATCGACGGCGGCCAGCCCTGGCGGCGCAGCTTCGGCAACAACATCACCTATACCGACTGGCGGCGCGACAACTTCTATCGCGCGGTGCGCCAGCTGACCCCCGGCGTCAAGCGGTTGGGGATCGAGTTCGACCATGTCCATCTCGACTACCGCAAGGCGCTCGAGGCGGCGCTGCCGGGTGTCGAGTTCGTGGACATCGGCCAGCCCTCGATGTGGATGCGCTCGATCAAGTCGGCCGAGGAGCACAAGCTGATCCGCGAAGGCGCGCGCATCTGCGACGTGGGCGGCTGGGCCGTGGCCG
>JAFEFU010000035.1 GCA_018240425.1 Pseudomonadota bacterium
ACATAGTCGGCGTGGCCGGGGCAGTCGACGTGCGCGTAGTGGCGGTTCGCGGTCTCGTACTCGACATGCGCCGTCGAGATCGTGATCCCCCGCGCCCGCTCTTCCGGCGCCGCGTCGATCTGGTCGTACGCCTTGAACTCACCGAAATACTTCGTGATCGCCGCCGTCAGCGTCGTCTTGCCGTGGTCGACGTGGCCGATCGTGCCAACGTTCACATGCGGTTTCGTCCGTTCAAACTTCGCCTTTGCCATCTCGCGGGGCCTCGTGGTTGTGGGGCCGTCAGGAGCCCGGTTTCACATGCGCGCGCTGCCTAGGACGGGACAGCGGAAAAAGCAAGCCTCACTTGGCCGGGACGGGGGCCGGAGCGGGGACCGGAGGTGTGGCCCCGGACGGGGGCTTCGGCGCGGCGGGCTGGGCGGCGTTCGGCCCGGCCATCGGCGGCAGCGTGGCGCGGATGGCGACGGCCTCGGGGGTGAACCAGGCCTTGTTCTCGATCAGCCAGTTGTTGATCTGCCAGGCCGCGTTTTCCGCCAGGGTCTGCATCTGTTCCTCGCGGGTCTTCGTCAGGCCCGAGCCGATGATGGTGGCGCCGTTCACGCCCTCCCACACCTTGAACTGCCGGGTCTCGGCATTGACGGTGCGCTGCGCCGTGTCGTCCCAGACATCGACCGAGATCACCAGGACCGACTTGGGGCTTATGACCACCGGGATGCCGGGGATCGCCAGCGCATAGGCATTCACTGCGACGCCGAGGTGATAGAGCTTGTCGCCCTGGTAGCGGCCAAGGCGCGCGTCGATCGCGGTCTTCAATGCCGCCTTCCATTCCTCGGGCGTGGCCTTGCGCGAGGGGCCGACGGTTTCGGCCTTGTCGGCGACGACGATGTCGTAGCCGAGGCGGAAATCGCCGAAGGGGACCGGGGGCTTGGACAGGTCGTCCGCCCCGCCGCAGCCGGACAGGAGGGCGGCGAGGGCCAGGGCGGGCACGGAGAGCGGGAGAAGCTTCATGGCAGTCCTTTCGATCGCCCCTCGGGCGTTCCGCCTGTCCTAGCCGAGCGCGCCGGTCCGGGCAAGAACGGGGTCGGAAAAGGGCGCGCGTGAGCGGGGGCGGGAGTTTCGGCGGAATTTTCCCTCTGCCCCGGGGTCGCCCGCCGTGGCAGGGTCAGCCTCGAGGCGCCGCTCCGTGCGGCCGGATGAGTGGAGGTGGGGATGAGTCTCATGGGAACCCTGGCGAAGGTCGCCATCGGGATCGTGGTCGCCAAGGGCGTCAGCAGCATGATGCGCAAGGGCGCGGGCGGCGGCGGGTCTGCCGGCGCCGATGGCCGCTATGGCGGGCCGCATTCGCCGCGCGGCGGGGCGGGAGATCTGGGCAGCGTGATGGAGGATATCCTGAAGGGCACTCCTGGCGGCGGCCCCGGGGGCGGCCTTGGCGGCGGTCTTGGCAACGTGCTTGGCGGTGGCGCCGGTGGCGGCGGGCTGGGCGGCATTCTCGACCAGCTGGGCCGGGCGGCGGGGCCGCGCGGCTCGACGGGCAATGCGGGCGGGGGCGCCTCGGGCGGGCTGGGTGGCATCCTCGGGCAGTTGGCCGGAGGAGCGGCGGCCGGCGGGCTTGGCGGGATTCTGGGCGGTCTGGTCGCCGGGGCGGCGGGCGGGCCGCCGGCGGCGCCTTCTCCCCCGCCCGGGGGCGGCAGTTTCGGCGATGCGCTGAACCGGTCTCTGGCCAATGGCGGCGAGGCGGGCACCGCCGGCCGGACCCCCGATCCGGCCCATGAGGCGGCGGCCGGGCTCTTGCTCGCCGCGATGATCCAGGCGGCCAAGGCCGACGGGCGCATTGACGCGGCCGAGCAGAAGAAGCTGACCGACAGCCTCGGCCAGGCCAGCGACGAGGAAATCCGCTTCGTGCAGGCCGAGCTGGCCAAGCAGATCGACATCCCCGGCCTCTGCGCCCAGGTTCCGCCAGGGATGGGGCCGCAGGTCTATGGCATGTCGCTGATGGCGATCGACCTCGACAGCCCGCTCGAGGCGCAATACCTCGCCGGGCTGGCGCAGGGGCTGGGGCTGGATGCGCAGGCGGTGAACGCGATCCATGCGCAGATGGGGGTGCGGCCGCCGGCGGCCTGAGGACGGGCCAATAGGCGACTAAAAGTATCGGATATTGATTGACCCTGCGGCCCGCCACCCCTAAGAAGGGCGCGACAGTGCAAAAAAGGGCCGATCATGTCTGAGAAGAGCAAACGCGAAGTGCGCCGGGTGGCGGTGAAGGGCTGGGGCGGGCTGGCCGTGGCCGGGGTGGCGATGGGCCTTGCGGTGGCGCCTGCGGCGCAGGCGGCCTCGGCCGTCGCCGGGCTGTCCGGCATGGCGGCAGGGGGAGAGAGCCTGTGGCTGGCCGCCGGTACCGAAGGTGGTGAAGGCGGCGAGGGCGGCGCGGCGGCGGTGGCGGCGGATGCGACCGTCGATCTGATGGAAAGCCTCTACAAGATCGAGGCGCGGGCCATCACCGCCGTCGATCTGGCGGCGGCGGGCGACGGCAAGGCTGCCGCAGAGACGGTCGAATCCGCCCGGGAAAAGATATTCGAGAACATCGAGGGCGCGCTGACCAAGCGCAAGGCCCCGATGTTCGAGGAGGCGCTGGTCGGGCTGCGCAAGGCAGTGGCCAAGGGCGGGGACGCCGGGGCGGTCGGCGCGGCGCAGGACAGGCTGGAGGCGGGGATCGAGAAGGCGCGGGCCAGGATCGCGCCCACCCCGCACGAGGAGCTGGCGGCGATCCTCGCGCTGACCCGCGAGGCGGCCGAGGACTTCGGCAAGGGCGTCAAGGATGGGGCGCTGGCCGATGCCGGGGAATACCAGGATGCGCGCGGCTATCTGAAGGCGGTGCGCGCGGCGGTGGCGCGGCTGTCGGGCTCGGCCGATCCGGTGGTCAAGGAGGCGGCAGACAAGTCGGCCGCGGCGCTCGATCCGGTGATCGCGGCGTTGCCCGAGGTGGCGCCCCAGGGGCCGGTCAAGGCCGACCAGCAGATGATCCTAGCCGCCGCGGCCCGGATCGAGCTGGCCTCCTATCCGGTGAAATGATGTTCATCGCCATTCCGTCGGTCCTGACCGCGGCCGAGGCCGCCGCCATCCGCGCGGCGGCCGGGGACCTGGAGTTCGCCGACGGGCGCGAGACGGCGGGCCGCTTTGCCCGCGAGGTCAAGTCCAACCACCAGGCCCGCCCGTCGCCCGGGCTCGAGGCGATCCAGGCCAAGGTGACGGGCGCGCTGATGGCGCATCCGGTCTTTCTGTCGGCCGCCCGTCCCCGGGCGCTGACCCCCCTGATCCTGTCGCGCTACCGGCAGGGGCAGACCTACGGCCTGCACGTCGACGACGCTCTGATGGGGGGGCTGAGGACCGATCTTTCGTTCACGCTCTTCCTCGAGGACCCGGCCGCCTATGAGGGCGGCGCGCTGGTCGTCGAGGACGCGCTCGAATCCCGCGCGATCAAGCTGGGGGCGGGGGATCTGATCCTTTACCCCTCGACCACGCTCCACCGGGTCGAGCCGGTGACGGCGGGCACCCGGCTGGCGATGGTCGGCTGGGCGCAAAGCTGGATTCGGCCGACCGCGCAGCGCGAAGTGCTGTTTGACCTTGACCAGGCCATCGAAGAAGTGTTTGCCCGCGACGGCAAGTCCGGTCCTTTCGACCGGCTGGCCAGGACACGATCGAACCTTTTGCGGATGTGGGCGGGCGAGTGACGGCAAGGACGGCGGCAACCGGACCGAAGAAGGAGCGCGAGCGGCGGATCGACCTGTTCCGCGGGCTGGCCCTTGCCATGATCTTCGTCAACCATGTGCCGGGCACCGTCTATGAAACCCTGACCAGCCGCAACTTCGGCTTTTCCGACGCGGCCGAGGGGTTCGTGTTCATCTCGGGCTGTTCTGCGGCGCTGGCCTACGCGGGGGCGCTGTCCGCGCCGCGGCTGTGGCCGGGGATCGCCCGCGTCTGGGGGCGGGCCTGGACGCTTTATCTGGTGCATCTGTTCGTCACGCTCTGGGCGATCGGCATCGCCGCCGCCACGCTGCGCTGGGGCGGCGAGGCCGGGCTGATCGCGCGGGACAACCTGCAGTATGTCTTTGCCGACCTGACCGGGGTGCTGACGGGCATGCCGCTGATGACCCATCAGCTGGGCTATGTGAACATCCTGCCGATGTACGCCATGCTTCTGCTGGCCTGTCCCGGGCTGATCCTGGCCGGGCGCCGCTGGCCACGCGCGACGCTGGCGGGGTCGGTGGCGCTCTGGATCGCCGCCGGCCTGTTCGTGATCGACATTCCGAATTTCCCGACCGAGGGCGGCTGGTTCCTGAACCCGTTTTCCTGGCAGCTGCTGTTCGTGCTGGGCATCCTGACCGGGCTTGCCCTGCGCGACGGCCGCAGGCTGGTGCCGCGCTCGCGCCTCCTGATGGCGGCAGCCTGGGCGGTGCTTGCCCTGTCGCTGGTCTGGATCAAGGTGCCGGGTGTGGCCGAGCGCGGCAATGCCTTCATGGTCGGACTGGCCGATCTCGGCCTGCCGCCTCTGGTGCGGGATTTCGACAAGACCTATCTGTCGGTGCCGCGCCTCGTCCACGCCCTGTCGGTCATCTATCTGGTGGCGACGCTCGGCTGGGTAAAGCGGCTGAGCGACAGCCGCTGGGGCGAGCCCCTGGCGCAGATGGGGCGGGTGGCGCTGCCGGTCTTTGCCCTGGGCACGATCCTGTCCTTCGCGGTCAGGGCGGTGATGGCGGTGGCGGGGGCGGGGCTGGTGCTGGACAGCCTGCTGATCGCCGCCGGCATCCTGGCGATGTGGGGCTTTGCCTGGGGACGGGAAAAGGCGCTGGCCGCGGCCCGTGGGGCGGCGCCCCTGACCGCGGTGCCGACGCCCCTGCGCCGCGCCGCCTGAGGGGCATCAGGAGCCGTTCCCCATGCAAAATGCTCCGGGCGGAGCGCGGTGCGCGCGGGGGCAGCGCCCCCATTGCGGCGGTTCAGGCAAAGCGGTTGTCGCGCGGGAATCCGTGGGGCGGGGTCTTGCCGACGCCGGCGCGTTTGGCCACCCAGTCGGCCATCGGTTCGGTGCGGGTATTGCCGTTCGGCATCTGCCATGAAAGGCCGCGGGCCATGTCGAAGGTGGTCAGGTCCGAGAGGCCGCCGTCCAGTTCCAGCACCCCCTGACGTCCGCGCGCCATGTTGTATTTCTGGAGCCTGACCCCCTTGCCGCGCGCCATTTCCGGCAGGTCGGCCAGCGGAAAGACCAGAAGCTTGCGGTTCTTCGACACGATGGCGACGTGATCGCCGGCGACGGGGCGGACCACGGCCAGCCGGGCCTCGTCGCCGAGGTTCATCACCTGCTTGCCGGCGCGGGTCTGGGCCACGACCTCGTCCACCGCCACGATGAAACCGTCGCCAGCGTCGGAGGCGACGATCAGTTTCTCGCCGGGCCGGTAGGCCAGAAGGTCGACAATCTCGGCGTCGTTGGGCAGGTCGACCATCAGGCGGACCGGCTCGCCCATGCCGCGCCCGCCGGGCAGGTTGGCCGCGAGAATGGTGAAGAAACGGCCGTTGGCGGCGGCAAGGAGGATGCGGTCGGTGGTTTCGGCATGGAGGAAGAAGCGGCCTTCGTCGCCATCCTTGAACTTCACGTCGGTGCCGGGCGGCTGGTGGCCCTTCATCGCCCTGATCCAGCCCATCTTCGAGCAGATGACGGTGACCGGCTCGCGTTCGATCATCGCCTCGATCGGCACGTCCTCGACCTGTCCCGCCTCGGCGAAACTGGTGCGGCGCTGGCCGCCGGGCGCGGCACGGCCGAAGGTCTTCTGCACTTCGGCCAGTTCCTGGCCGATCTTCTTCCACTGGCGGCTGTCCGCGGCCAGCAGGTCCTCGAGTCCGGCGCGTTCCTTCAGGAGCGCGTCATGCTCGCGGCGCAGTTCCATCTCCTCGAGCTTGCGCAGGCTGCGCAGGCGCATGTTGAGGATGGCCTCGGCCTGGTTCTCGGTCAGATCGCCCTCGGCCCCATCTGCCAGGGGCGCGGGCGGCACATAGTCCTTTTCCGAGGTGGCGCGCGGATGGGGCCTGCCCCAGTCCTCGGCCATCAGGGCGCGCCGGGGGTCGGGGTCGTAGCGGATGATGTCGATGACGCGGTCGAGGTTCAGGAAGGCGGTGATGAAGCCTTCGAGGATTTCCAGCCGCGCGTCGATCTTCGCGAGCCTGTGGCGCGAGCGGCGCAGGAGCACGTCGCGGCGGTGGTCGAGGAAGGCGCAGAGCACCTCCTTGAGCGAGCAGACGCGCGGGGTGCGCCCGTCGATCAGCACGTTCATGTTCAGCGAGAAGCGCAGCTCAAGTTCGGAATTGCGAAACAGCATCCCCATCAGCATCTCGGGGTCGATGTTGCGCGAGCGGGGTTCGAGCACGATGCGCACGTCGTCGGCGGACTCATCGCGCACGTCGGCAAGGGCGGGCACCTTTTTCGTCTGGATCAGTTCCGCCAGCCGTTCGATCAGCTTCGACTTCTGCACCTGGTAGGGGATTTCGGTGACGACGATCTGCCAGGTTCCCCGCCCCTGATCCTCGACCGACCAGCGGGCGCGCAGGCGGAAGCTGCCGCGCCCGGTGCGGTAGGCTTCGAGGATCGACTCGCGCGGCTCGACCAGGACGCCGCCGGTGGGGAAGTCGGGGCCGGGAACCAGCGCCACCAGCGCCGCGTCCGGGGCATGGCGGTCGCGGATCAGAAGCTGGCAGGCGTCGATCAGCTCGTGGAGGTTGTGGGGCGGAATGTTGGTCGCCATGCCCACGGCGATGCCCGAGGCGCCGTTTGCCAGAAGGTTGGGGAAGGCGGCGGGCAGGACGACCGGTTCTTCGAGCGTGCCGTCGTAGTTGGGGCGGAAGTCGACGGCGTTTTCGGCCAGCCCCTCCATCAGCGCCTCGGCGGCGGCGGTGAGGCGGGCCTCGGTATAGCGGCTGGCGGCGGGGTTGTCGCCGTCGATGTTGCCGAAGTTGCCCTGCCCGTCGACCAGCGGATAGCGCATGGCGAAGGGCTGCGCCAGGCGGGCCATCGCGTCGTAGATCGCGGCGTCGCCGTGCGGGTGATAATTGCCCATCACGTCGCCCGAGATCTTGGCCGACTTGCGGAAGCCGCCGGTGGGCGACAGCTTCAGTTCGCGCATGGCATAGAGGATGCGGCGGTGGACCGGCTTCAGCCCGTCGCGCGCGTCCGGGAGCGCCCGGTGCATGATCGTCGACAGCGCATAGGTCAGGTAGCGCTCGCCGATGGCCCGCGACAGGGGTTCGGAGAGGGTCGCGGGGACGGGCGCGGGATCGTCGGGCAGGTCGGTCATGGCGCGTGTGTAGCCGCCGGCGCGGGTCTGGTCCATAGGCGGCTGCGCCGCCCGGCCGCAGGTGGTGGCCTCTGGACATTTCAGACGGTTTTTGTCATATAACCCGGCGACACGCCCCGGAGTCGGCCTTGATCGTCTGCAGCTGCCAGCTCATCCGCGACACCGAGATCCACGCCGCCATCGACTGGATGCGCGCCGCCGATCCCGCCACGGTGATCACGCCCGGCAAGATCTACCATGCGCTGGGCAAGGCGCCCGAGTGCGGCGGCTGCATGCGGCTTTTCGTTGCGACGATGCGGATTAACGGCAATCTTGGGGTGCCCGCCGAATTGCGCGGGCTGCGCGACTCAGGAGGGGACAGACATGAAGGGCGATCCGAAGGTCATCGACTACCTGAACCGGGCGCTGCGTCTTGAACTGACCGCCGTCAGCCAGTTCTGGCTGCATTACCGGCTGCAGAAGAACTGGGGGCTGGGCAAGCTGGCCAAGCGCATGCGGGCGGAAAGCATCGAGGAGATGGAGCATGCCGACAAGCTGATCGACCGGATCATCTTTCTCGAGGGCCATCCGAACCTGCAGACGCTCGACCCGCTGCGGATCGGCGAGTCTGTGCGCGAGACGCTGACCTGCGACCTTCAGGCCGAGATGGAGGCGGTGAAGCTTTACTCCGAGGCGCGCCGCCATTGCGCCGACGCCGGTGACTTCGCCTCGATGCAGCTTTTCGACCAGCTGATCCTGGACGAGCAGGGCCATGTCGATTTCCTGGAAACCCAGATCGACCTGCACGACACGATCGGCGCGCAGAACTATGGCCAGCTGAACGCCGATTCCGCCGACAAGGAAGAGTGACGCCGGCTTGCCCTGCCGCGCCCGCCGCCGTATGGCTGCCGGCGCGGGAGGCAGGCGCAATGTCGGAAAAGACCATCCTCATCACCGGCTGTTCGTCCGGGATCGGCCATGACGCGGCGCACGGGCTGAAGCGGGCCGGCTGGCGGGTGTTCGCCACCTGCCGCAAGGAGGAGGACTGCGAAAGGCTGCGGGCCGAGGGGCTGGAAAGCTTCCGGCTGGATTACAGCGACCCGGCCAGCATCGGCGCCGCCGTCGATGAGGCGCTGGCGCGCACCGGCGGCACACTGGGCGCGATCTTCAACAACGGCGCTTTCGCCTGCCCCGGCGCGCTCGAGGATCTGCCGACCGAGGCCCTGCGCGCCATCTTCGAGGTCAACCTCTTCGGCTATCACGAGCTGGCGCGGCGGGTGATCCCGGTGATGCGGGCCCAGGGGCACGGGCGGATCGTCAATTGCTCGTCGGTCCTCGGACTGGTGGCGATCCGCTGGCGGGGCGCCTATGTGGCGACCAAGTTCGCGATGGAAGGGCTGACCGATGTGCTGCGGCTCGAGATGGCCGACACGCCGATCCGGGTGGTGCTGATCCAGCCGGGGCCGATCACCTCGCGGATACGCATCAACGCCATCCCGCATTTCGAACGCTGGATCGACTGGCGGGCCAGCCCGCGCCGCGCGCAGTACGAGGCGGGGCTGTTGAAGCGGCTTTACGAAAGCCGGGGGCCTGACCGGTTCGAGCTGCCGCCGCGAGTGGTCACGGCGAAGCTTCTGAAGGCGCTGGAAAGCCCGCGGCCGAAGCCGCGCTATTACGTGACGCTGCCCACGCACCTGATGGGGCTGGCCCGGCGCTTCCTGCCGGGGCGGACACTCGACCGGGTGCTGGGGCGGGGCTAAAGGCCGTCGGCGATGCGGAACCCCTCGGGGATCGCGTCGCGCCCGTAAAGTACCAGGTCGGCCATCACCTCGGCCACCTTCGGCGCCATGCCGAAGCCGATCTTGAAGCCGCCGTTGGCGACGAAATGGCCAGGCCGGCCCGGCCAGGGGCCAAGGACCGGCGCGCGGCTGGCGGCCCGGGGGCGGATGCCGGCCCAGCGGTCGATAACCGGGGCGTCGCGCAGGACCGGGCAGGCGGCGCGGGCGCCGGCGATCAGCGCCTCGAGCGCGGTGTCGGTGGTATCGGGTGCCGCCCAGTCCCGTTCCGAGGTCGAGCCCACGGCGACGGTGCCGTCGGCATGGGGCACGAGGTGCAGCCCGTCCACGAACAGCTGCGGCCGGCCGGCGGCGGCGCAGGCTAACAGCGCGGCCTGCCCCTTGACCCCTGAGCCGACCGGGCGGCCGAGGTCGGCCGTGAGGGCGGCCAGCCCCTCGACCCCGGTGGCCCAGACGGTGACTCCCGTGTCCTTCCCTTGGCCAGATACTCCTGCCGGAGGCTCCCCAGGTGCGCCGCCTTCGCTGACCTCGCCGCCAAGGGCGCGGATGGCACCGGCAAGCGACGCCAGCGCCCGGCGCGGGTTGAGGCGGGCGGACAGGTCGTCAAATGCCCAGAGGCCGGTCGGGCTGGCGCCGCGCCAGTCGTCGGCGCCCGCGACCACCTGCCAGACGGCCCGCCCGCGCCAGAGCCGGGCAGCCCCGTCGGCCCGCCGTTCGGCCTGCGCCACCGCCGCCGCGTCCGCCAGGGGTTGCAGGCGCCCGAGGCGGGCGTAGCCGGGATCGGTGCCGGAAAGGTGCGCGGCCCTGGCCCAGAAGGCTTCGGCCATCAGCAGGCTGTCGAGCTGGAACTCCTTCTTCGAGTTCCAGTTGTCGGGCACATGCGGCGCGAGCGCGCCGACTAGGCCGCCCGAGCAGCCGGCGCCGATCCGCTGGCGCTCGACCAGCCGGACCCGCGCGCCGCGAGCGGCACAGGCGAAGGCGACCGACAGGCCGAAGATGCCGCCGCCGATCACCGTCACGTCCGCCGTTGCCATTGCCTGCACCCTTCGTCATGGTCCGGCCCCGAGAGGTAGGGCAGATGGCCGCGCAAGACCAGAGCGAGCGGGTGGAATGGGGCGAGGGGTGCGTGCCGGTCTCGCGCCTGTTCGACGACCCCTATTTCTCGCTTCAGGACGGGCTGGCCGAGACGCGCCATGTGTTCATGGCGGGCAACGGTCTGCCGGGGCGCTTCCGCGACGGCTTCCGCATCGCCGAACTGGGGTTCGGGACCGGGCTGAACCTTCTGGCGACTGCGCTGGCCTGGCAGGCGGCGGGGTTCGCGGGGCGGCTGATCTATACGAGTTTCGAGGCCTTTCCGATGCCGCTGGCCGACATGGCGCGCGCCCATGCCGCCTTTCCCGAACTGGCGGCGGTGGGAGTGGCGCTGCGCACTGCCTGGGGGGCGGGGGCGCGGCGGTTCGACCTGGGGGCGGTCAGCGTCGAGGTGATCGAGGGCGATGCGCGCGTGACGCTGCCGTTGTGGCGGGGGCGGGCGGATGCCTGGTATCTGGACGGATTTTCACCGGCAAAGAATCCCGAACTCTGGGACGCCGGTCTGATGGCCGAGGTTGGCCGCCATGCTGCGCCCGGTGGAACCTTCGCGACCTATACCGCGGCGGGGTTCGTGCGGCGGGGCTTGCAGGCGGCGGGCTTTCAGGTAGAGCGGAAGGCAGGATACGGGCGCAAGCGGCACATGACCTGCGGCCGGCTGGCGGCGGTGGGGGACGCGCGATGAGGGCCGAACAGAACACCCGGCTGGGCATCCTCCTGATGTCGGCGACGAGCCTCGTCTTTTCGCTGCAGGACGGGATGTCGCGCCATCTGGCAGGCGAATACAACGTCTACATGGTGGTGATGATCCGCTTCTGGTTCTTTGCCGCCTTCGTCATCGCGCTGGCGGCGCGCCAGCCCGGGGGCCTGCGCGCGGCAGCCCGCACCCACTATCCGGCCTTGCAGGTCGTGCGCGGTCTTCTTCTGGTGGGAGAGATCTGCGTGATGGTCACCGCCTTCACCATCCTCGGGCTGGTCGAAAGCCATGCGGTCTTCACCTGCTATCCGCTGCTGGTGGCGGCGCTCTCGGGCCCGGTCCTCGGCGAAAGCGTCGGCTGGCGGCGCTGGACCGCGATCGGTATCGGCTTCGTCGGCGTCGTCATCGTGCTGCAACCCGGCGCCGGGGTCTTTTCGCCCGCCGCGCTGATCCCGCTGCTTGCGGCCTTCCTCTTCGCGCTCTACGGCCTGTTCACCCGCTATGTCGCACACAAGGATGCGGCCTCGGTCACCTTCTTCTGGGCCGGCATCGTCGGCGCGGTGGCGATCACGCCGATCGGCCTGATGCACTGGCAGCCGATGAGCGGGACCGACTGGGTGTGGATGGGCATCCTGTGCTGCACGGCGGTGCTGGCCCACTACCTGATGATCCGCGCCTACGAGGTGGCCGAAGCCTCGGCGGTGCAGCCCTTTGCCTTCCTGCAACTGGTGTTCATCGCCATCCTCGGGGTGACGCTCTTTGGCGAGCATCTGCGCCCGAGCCTGGTCCTCGGCGCGGCGATCGTTGTGGGCGCTGGCCTCTTCACCCTGTGGCGGGCGCGCGTCAAGGGCAGCGATGCGTCGGTCACGGCCTTAGAGTGAAGGTGATCGAGGTCGGCCGGTCATAGCCCGCATGCGCGCTGCGGCCCGTCTCGGAAAAGCCCATCGCGCGGAAGGCGGCATGGTTCTCGGTCAGTTCGACCCTTGTCTCGAGCCGCAGTTCGGCCAGGCCGAGCGCCTTGGCCCGCCCGGCGGCGTGGCCGACCAGTTGCCGGGCGAGACCCTGGCCGCGGAAGGCGGGGGCGACGGCCAGCTTGCCGAGATAGAGGTGATCGGGATGCGGGGTCAGGACCGCGCAGGCGATCGGGCCTTCGGGCGCGTCGGGATCCTCCAGCACCCAGATCTCGCCCCTGGCGGCGCTGGCGGCAAGGCTGGCCGTGGTCAGGCGGGCGACCGAGGAGGGCGGGTCGATGCGGCCCTCCATGAAGGCGAAGGCCTCGCGGACGAGGGACAGCACGGGGGCGAAATCGCTGTCCGGGGTCAGGCGTCGGGGTGTGCGCCGGACGGGCAGGCCGTCGGCAAGCCTGACCCAGGGCAGGCGTTCGTTCCAGTGGACATGGCGTTCGGGCGCATAGTGGCGCGGGTCCGACAGGGTGGCGGCGTAAAGGTCGATCTCGGCGGTCCGGTCGCGGTCCTGATAGGCCATCGGCGATCCGCAGGCGGCGCAGAAGAACCGCCGGACGCCCGGCGAGGAGTCGCGGGCGGCGGGCGGCGTCCCGGTCCAGCGGAAGTGTGCGTGCGCAACCCCGAAGAAGCTGGTGAAGGGCGAAGACGTGGCGCGGCGGCAGCTTTCGCAATGGCAATGCGCCTGCCATTCGGGCGGGCCGTCGAAGGCATAGCGCACCCTGCCGCACAGGCAATGGCCCGTTCCCCCGTCCGAGAGGCCGCTCACAGCGCCTTTTCCATGAAGAGGCTGGCGGGATGTTCGGGATAGTCGCCGAAGGGGCCGCACACCCCATAGCCGAGCGCGCGGTAGAGCGCGACGGCGGGAACCAGCCTCACGCCGGTTTCCAGCATGACGCGGGCCTTGCCGTCGGCGCGGGCGCGGGATTCGAGCGCGTCCATCAGCGCCCGGGCCACGCCTTTGCCACGGGCGGCGCCGGGGACGAATAGTCGCTTGACCTCGGCATAGGTGCCGCAATCGACCATCGCCACGCAGCCCGCCGCCCGCCCCGCGTCGCGCGCGACAAGGAACGTCACCTCGGGGGTCGCCAGTTCCTCGGCCGAGAAGGAAAAGATCTCGTCAGGGGTAAAGACCTCGAGCAGCGCCGTCTGCGATCCTTCGACAAGGATGCGGCCATCCGGGGTCAGCGGCGATTCGGCGGCGATGGTCAGGGGCATGGTGGTTCCTTTCGCCGGGGATTTGGCGCAGGTCGCGGCAGGGCGTCAAGGTGACAGGGCGGCTTGACCGGCGGGGCAGGCACGATCTAGGGCGGGGAAGGCGGAGGGCAAGCGATGAGCGCCATCAGGGTGCGCGCCATGCGCGGGGCGGATCTCGAGGAGGTGGCCGGCATGATCCGGGCACTGGCCGAACATCACGGCGACATGCCGCGCGTGACGGCGGCGGCGCTGGCGCGCGACACGGCAGGGCGTGATCCCTGGGCCCGCATCCGCGTGGCCGAGGCGGGCGGCGAGATCGCGGGCTACATGGCGCTGGTGCGGCTGGCCTGGCTGCAATATGGCGACCGGGGGATGGAGATCTATCACCTGTTCGTCCGGCCGGCCTGGCGCGGCCGGGGCGTGGGGCGGGCGCTGATCGGGCGCGCCATGCGCGAGGCGCGGGCGGCGGGCTGCGTCGAGCTGAAGGTCGGCACCCACCCCGACAACCGCGCGGCGATGGCCTATTACCTGGCGCAGGGGTTCGAGGAACAACCCCTCGCTGGCGCGCGCTTCCGCCTCTGTCTGTGAGGTCCTGGCCACGCCAATGCGCGGACAGCGCGCGGGCGATCTTGCGGCGACGGGTGCCGCCGCCCCATGATGGAGGAATGACCGGCCGCCGCCGAGGCCGGAATCCGATGCGACGCCGCTGCGGCGGATTTTCGAGAGTATGGACATGTACGTGCGCCGTTCGTTTTACCCCCTCGCAGCCTTTGCCGCGATTGCCGCGATCCTCGGCCTGATCGCATGGGGGCTGACGAGGCCCTGGGGGCTCGGGCTTGATTTCGCAAACTTCTACGATGTCGGGCACAAGGTACTTCTGGGGGAATATGCCACGCTCTACGACCATACCGCCCGGATCGGTGGTCAGGAGCCGCTGGGCAACATGAAATACCTGGGCCCGCCGATAACCGGTTGGTTCTTCACGCCTTTGCCGCTTTTGTCTCCGCATGCCGCGACCTTCTGTCTCAAGCTGGCGGGGGCGGTCTCGGTGCTGTCCGGGCTGGTGCTGCTCTATCGCCAGCTTCGCCCTCTTGCCGACCGGCCCGAGGAGTTCCTGGCGCTTTTCTGGATCGCCGCCGCGCTGTGGCAGCCGCTCTGGACCTTCCTGCGCGTGGGCGGCCAGACGACGCCGTTCGTGTTTCTGCTGCTGGTGCTTGGGCATTCCGCCCACCTCCGGCGCCAGATGGCAGTCAGCGCAATCCTTCTTTCCCTGGTCGTCCTGCTGAAGCCGGTGTTTGCGCCGCTGGCGATTCTGCTGTTCTTCACCGCAGGCAACGGTTTCCGCATTGCCGCCCTGGGCGCGGCGGCATCGTCGATTGTCGTTTCCCTGTGGATTTTCGGCTGGGGGCCGCATGGCGAATTCTTCAAGGCACTGGGGACGCAGGGCGACAGATTGCTGGAACCGTGGATGAACAGCAGCCCGGTGTCATGGATCGTTCCGTTGCTGATCGGCATCGACGATTACGGGACGGCCGAGCGGCTGGCCGCGCCGGTCGCAATCCTGGTGTCGGCCCTGCGTTTCGCGCTGGCCGCGGTTCTGGTCGCGGTGCTGGCCGGCCACCTGCGCGCGCCGCTGCCGGATCGGGCGCGGCTGCATGTGACCTTTGCCACCGGGCTCTTGCTGGTGATCACCCTGTCGCCGGTCATCTGGGCGCATTACATGATGATCCTTTTCCTGCCGGTCGCGGTGCTGCTCGCCATGCGATCGCTGCTGCCGGGCCGGGGCCGGGCCATGCTGGCGGCCATGCTGGTGCTGGGCGTCTGCCAGAGCCTCATCATCATGCGCCAGCTGCAGATCTGGCTGGGGTTCGACAGCGTGGCCGAGATCGCCGCCGTCTCGCTGGTGAAGAGCCTGCCGGCGATCCTGATGCTGGCCACCTGGGTTCTCTGCCGCCGGGAGATTCGGGTGATGCTGCTGCGGCCGGCCTGGAGCGAGGTCGCGCAAGGCGCCCGTTTCGCCCCGGTTCGGCAGGTGAGTCCATCGATATCTTGAGGATAAATGCCGGCCGACGCCCACATCCTGTGGATGGCCGTTGACTCCTGTCCGCTTCGGCCCAAGGATTTCCCATCCTTGGAATCATCGCCCGGACCGAATCCTTGCGTTTCACGCGCCTCAGACTGAACGGCTTCAAGAGCTTTGTGGACCCGACGGACCTCGTCATCCACGAAGGGCTGACCGGAGTGGTCGGGCCGAACGGCTGCGGCAAGTCGAACCTCCTTGAGGCCTTGCGCTGGGTGATGGGCGAGAACCGTCCGACGGCGATGCGCGGCGGCGAGATGGAGGACGTGATCTTCGCCGGTGCCGCCAGCCGGCCGGCACGCAACTTCGCCGAGGTGGCGCTGACCATCGACAACGGCGAGAGGCTGGCGCCGTCGGGTTTCAACGACCAGGACAACCTGGAGATCGTGCGGCGCATCACCCGCGACGCGGGGTCGGCCTACAAGGCCAATACCAAGGATGTCCGCGCCCGCGACGTGCAGATGCTGTTCGCCGACGCCTCGACCGGCAGCCACTCGCCGGCCTTGGTGCGGCAGGGCCAGATCTCGGAACTCATCAACGCCAAGCCGCAGAACCGGCGGCGCATCCTCGAGGAGGCGGCGGGGATCTCGGGCCTCTACCAGCGCCGCCACGAGGCGGAACTGAAGCTGAACGGGGCCGAGCAGAACCTTCTGCGCGTGGATGACGTGATCGAGCAGCTGGCGGCGCAGTTGCAGCAGCTGGCGCGCCAGGCGCGGCAGGCGGCGCGCTATCGCGAGATCGGCGAGGAGTTGCGGCGGGCCGAGGGGATGCTGCTGTACCGCCGCTGGCGCGAGGCCGACCAGGCGCGGCTGGCGGCCGAGGCCGAGCTGACCGAACGCACGAAGGGTGCCGCCCAGGCCGAAGCCGGGGCGCGGGCGGCGGCAAAGGCGCGGGTGGCGGCCGAGGACGCCCTGCCGCCCCTGCGCGAGGAGGAAGCGGTGGCGGGCGCCATCCTGCAGCGCCTGATCGTCAGCCGTGACACGCTGAACGACCAGGAGGCGCGGGCCCTGCAACTGATCGCCACGCTGACCGGGCGGATCGAGCAGCTGGGCCACGACCTGGAGCGCGAGGCCGGGCTGAACCGCGACGCGGGCGAGACGATCGGGCGGCTGGAGTGGGAGCAGGCGCAGATCGCCAAGGCCAGCGAGGGCCACGAGGAACGGCTGGCGGCGGCGGCGGCACAGGCGGCCGAGGCGGCGCAGGTCCTGCAGGGCCGCGAGGCGGCGCTGGGTGAACTGACCGAGGATGTGGCCCGCCTGTCGGCGCGTCACCAGTCGGCGCACCGGCTGCTGGCCGACAGCCGTGCGACGGTCGAGAAGAACGAGGCCGAGGCCGGGCGCGCCCGGACGCAGGCGGCCGAGGCCGAGGCGGCGCAGGCCAAGGCCGCGGCCGATCACGGGCAGGCCGAGGCCGGGCAGGCGCGGGCGGCGCGCGCTGCCGAGGCCGCCGAGGCGGCGCTGGTCGCGGCCGACGAGATGCGCGCCGAGGTGCAGGGCCGCGAGTCCGAGGCGCGTGCCGCGAGGTCCGAGGCCGAGGGCGAGGCGGGGGCGCTTCGGGCCGAGGTGGCGGCGCTCGCGCGTCTGGTCGAGCGCGATGCCCAGACCGGCAAGCAGATGCTGGACCGGGTGCGGGTGACCAAGGGCTTTGAGAATGCGTTGGGTGCGGCGCTGGCCGACGACCTGCGCGCGCCCGAGGTGGCGGGGGACAAGGGGTCGGGCTGGGCGGTGCTGCCCGGCTACCGCGAGGCGCAGGCGCTGCCCGGGGGGGTGCGGGCGCTGTCGGATCTGGTGACGGTGCCCGAGGCCCTGGTGCGGCGGATCGGCCAGATCGGGCTGGTGGTGCGCGCGGACGGGGCACGGTTGCAGGCGGACCTTCTGCCCGGCCAGCGGCTGGTGTCGGCCGAGGGCGATGTCTGGCGCTGGGACGGGTTCCGGGCCGCGGCCGAGGACGCGCCGCAGGCTTCGGCGCTCAGGCTTCAGCAGTTGAACCGGCTGGTGGAACTGAAGCGCGATCTCGAGGAAGTGGCGGCCCGGGCCGAGGGGACGCGCCAGGCGCACGAGCTTCTGACCCGCAGGCTGGTCGAGGCCTCGGACGCCGACCGGCGCGCCCGCGAAGCCCGGCGCGAGGCCGACCGGATCATGGCCGAGGCCAGCCGGGCACTGAGCCGGGCCGAGGCCGACCGCTCGATCGCCGGGGGCAAACTGGAAAGCGCCCGCCTTGCCGTGGCGCGCCATGAAGAGGAGGCGATGGGCGCGCGGGCGCGGCTGAAGGAGGCCGAGGCAGGGGTGGCGGCGCTGCCCGACCTTGCCGCAGCGCGGGCCGAGGTCGAGGACGTGAAGCTGACGGTCGAGGCCGCGCGGGTGACGATGCTGGCCCGCCGCGCCGCCCACGACGAGACCCGCCGCGAGGGCGAGGCGCGGCTGCGGCGGCGCCAGGAGATCACCAAGGAGATCTCGGGCTGGAAGCTGCGGCTGGAGACGGCGGAGAAGCGCACCCAGGAACTGACCGGGCGGCGCGGGGAAAGCGAGGCGGAACTGAATGCGGCGTCGGCCGCGCCCGCCGAGATCGCCGCCAAGCGCGCGGAACTGTCGGACGCGATCGACACCGCCGAGGCGCGGCGGCGGGCGGCCTCGGACCGGCTGGCCGAGGGAGAGGCCGCATTGCGCGCCGCCGCGTCGGCCGAGCGCGAGTCCGAACGCGCCGCCAGCGAGGCGCGGGAGGCCCGCGCCCGCGCCGAAGCCCGCGCCGACGCGGCGCGCGGCAGCGTCGAGGTGGCGGCCGAGCGCATCCGCGAGGACACCGACAACACGCCGGGAACCCTGCTGCAAAGCCTGAACGCCGATCCCGAGGCGATGCCGGACGCCGAGATGCTGGACGCCGACGTGAACCGGCTGAAACGCCAGCGCGACGCGCTCGGTGCCGTCAACCTGCGCGCCGAGGAGGACGCTCGCGAGGTTCAGGCGGAACATGACACGCTGGTCAGCGAGAAGGCCGATCTGGAAGAGGCGATCAAGAAGCTGCGCGCCGGGATTGCGGGCCTGAACCGCGAGGGGCGCGAGCGGCTTCTGACCGCGTTCGAGCAGGTCAACACCAATTTCCGCCTGCTCTTCACCCATCTCTTCGGCGGGGGCGAGGCCAATCTGGTTCTGGTCGAATCGGATGACCCGCTCGAGGCGGGGCTCGAGATCATGTGCCAGCCGCCGGGCAAGAAGCTGGCGACGCTCAGCCTTCTCTCCGGCGGCGAGCAGACACTGACGGCGCTGGCGCTGATCTTCGCGGTGTTCCTCGCCAACCCCGCGCCGATCTGCGTGCTGGACGAGGTCGACGCGCCGCTCGACGACGCCAACGTGACGCGGTTCTGCGATCTTCTGGACGAGATGACGCGGCGGACCGAGACCCGGTTCCTGATCATCACCCACCATGCCGTGACGATGGCGCGGATGGACCGGCTCTTTGGCGTGACCATGCAGGAACAGGGCGTGAGCCAACTGGTCAGCGTCGACCTCAAGCGCGCCGAGGCGCTGGTGGCCTGAGGGGCCGATCCGCCGGGAGGGCGCTGCCATCCCGGACCCACCCGGGATGTTTGGCGACAGAAAATGGAGGGCGCGGCGTTAACCCGCCCGCAAGGTCCGCGTAACCGCGGATTAATGGTAAACATATAGAACGGGCCGTGAACATTCACCCTGGAGCCCGCCATGACCGAAACCATCTTCCTCGCCACCTTCTTCGCCCTTCTGGCCTTTGCCGGGATCGAGCCGCAGGCGGGCCAACCGATGAAGACCTGCCAGACCGGCCTTGTGGCCGAGATGCTGGGCGGCTGCTGAAGGCGCGATGGTTGACCGGCCGGGGGGCCGGCCTTAGACTCTCGCTCGCGGCAACAAATGCCGAAGGGGGGCTGACGCCGCCTTCGATCACCGCGATCGGCCGGTCGTCGAGCCAGACATACTGGCGGATCAGCGCGCCGGTCGCGCCATTGTATTCGGCGATCCGGTGGCCGGCGCGGTGGAAGACCGACTGGATCTGGGGGCCCGAGGCGCCGAGGGTGCGCACCGCCTGGCGGCCCTGGTGGTCGTAGAGGTAGCTCGCCTGCAGGACGCCGCCGAGCGTCACCGAGGAAAGCCGCCCGAAGCTTGAGGCGCGCAGTCAACACTTACACCTTCATAGAATATAGAAATCAGGCCGATTGCGGTAATTAGGTCTAAATTGCCGGTAGATGAGATAGAGTCGACTATGTCGTAACCAATAAACCCCTCTAAGGGAGTTCGCGATTTAATATAAGAACCTGAAAACCGCATGGTACAACTGTATAGAATAGTGGCCTGGGACTCTCCGGCAACATCCGAAACCTCAACATTCCGCAGCTCGATCTCGCTGAAACACTGTCTTCCGTCAAAATGTATCTTACTCAGGCTGGAATCGTGTAGGTTTCCAGAGCTCCGGAGAAGTTCTTCAAGTTCATGAATCAATCCAGTCACGGCGACCTCAAGCTTCCATCGTTCCGCCAGCCATCTGTACAATCGTAGCCGGTGACTTACCGATCAATTTAGAAGCTCTTCTAGACCGTATTTATGTTCGACAGCATAACCGGGAAGCCCGAAGAGAGGAATAAATACACTGCCGCCGCCGCCGTCATTTTGAGGGCAGTCGCAATCTGTGACTGATATTTCCGTGCCCGGAGCGAGGTGGGGGCCTCCACCAACTGGACTATATTGGTCCTCTACTCTCATTCGGCCTGATGGATAGTAGTGCCAGTGAGGTCCACGTCGGGTCTCTGTCACGTCATATCGCAACTTCGCTGCCGAACACACATTCTGATACAGCGTTGTTCCCCATGTATTTGGCACAGGAACCCATTACGACCCCAATCCTAGCGGAGTAACCGGCAGAACAACAGTCTTTACATTTTCCCCCGTCGGGTCTGTTCACCGTGCCGGATTCTGGTGTGCATACCCATAGACGCTGGCCCCGTCGATGAGGCCGAGGGGATCGGCCTCCACATACCTGCCTGTCGTGGGATCGTAGTCGCGCATTCCGTTCTGGTAAAGGCCGGCCTCGGCCTGGAACCATTGGCCGGGGAAGCGGGCGTCGGCGGGGGCGCCGGTCATGACGGTCACGCCGCCGAAGGGCAGGTAGGCGAGGCTCCAGACCCTGGTGCCGGCCATATTGGTGGCGAAGGCCGGCCGGCCGATGAAGTCGGTGCGGATCAGGTAGGTGACGCCGCCTTCGATCACCGCGATCGGCCGGTCGTCGAGCCAGACATACTGGCGGATCAGCGCGCCGGTGCCGCCGTTGTATTCGGCGATCCCGCTCCGCACTCAGTTCAGAAGCCCGGCATGGCGCATCGCCGCGTCGATCCTCGCCTTGGTCGCGTCGAGGAGGCCGGTCAGCGGCAGGCGCACCTCCTCGGAGCAGCGGCCGAGGCGGGCGAGGCCGTATTTGGCGCCGGCGAGGCCGGGTTCGATGAAGATCGCCTCGTGCAAGGGCATCAGCCGGTCCTGGTAGGCGAGCGCCTTGGCATAGTCGCCGGCCAGCGTCGCCATCTGGAATTCGGCGCAGAGGCGGGGGGCGACGTTCGCGGTGACCGAGATGCAGCCGGTGCCGCCGTGGGCGTTGAAGCCCAAGGCGGTCGCATCCTCGCCCGAGAGCTGGAGGAAGTCCGCCCCGCAGGCGGCGCGCTGCTGGCTCACGCGCTCGATCTTGCCGGTGGCGTCCTTGACGCCGACGATGCGCGGCAGTTTCGCCAGTTCGCCCATCGTCTCGGGCGTCATGTCGACGACCGAGCGACCGGGGATGTTGTAGATGATGATCGGCAGGTTGGATGCGTCGTGCAGGGCGCGGAAATGGGCGATCAGGCCGCGCTGCGTCGGCTTGTTGTAGTAGGGCGTGACCACGAGCGCCGCGTCGGCGCCGACCTTTTCGGCGTGGCGGATCAGGTCGATGCCCTCGGCGGTGTTGTTCGAGCCGGCCCCGGCGATCACCGGGATGCGACCGGCCGCGGCCTTGACCACTTCCTCGATCACGCGGCCATGTTCGGCGTGCGAAAGCGTCGGGCTTTCGCCGGTGGTGCCGACGGGGACAAGGCCGTGGCTGCCTTCGGCGACGTGCCAGTCCACCAGTTTCTTCAGCGTGTCCAGATCCAGCTGGCCGTTCTTGAACGGCGTGACCAGGGCTGGAATGGACCCTCTGAACATGACACGCTCCTGTGCTTGGGGCTGACTCGCCCGTGGAAATCGCGGCGGAACCTAGCGGCATCGCCCGCGATTGCCAAGTTTGTGTGTTGCGGGCGGCGGCGGGCCGGGTAGATTTGGCGAAAAAGAACGAGGCAGTTGCAGCATGTTCCGCCGTCTGATGTTTGCCGCCCTGGTCGCGGCACCTGTGCTTTGGCCGGCTTCGCCCCGCGCCGAGGAGCCCGCGCGCCTGGCCAGGGCCCTGGCCGAGGCCGACAATGGCCAGTGGGCGGCGGCCCTGACCGACGGGCGGGCGGCGGGTGCGCTGTCGGGCGACATCATAGAGTGGCGGTTCCTGCGCGAGGGCCGGCCGGGGGACGCGGCCTTTGCCGACTATACCGATTTCCTGCGCCGCCACCCCGACTGGCCGGGACTGAAGCTGGTGCGCAAGGCGGGAGAGGCGGCGATGGGCACGGGACTCGCCCCCGATCTGGTCCTCTCCTATTTCACCGGCCAGCCGCCGCAGACCGGCGCGGGCAGCCTGGCGCTGGCCCATGCGCTCGACGCCAAGGGCAACCGGGCGGCGGCCGAGGCCGAGGCGGTGCGCGGCTGGCGCAACCTGCCGATGGCGGATGCCGACCAGGCCGCGTTCTTGGCCGAGTTCGGCCCGGCCCTGTCGGATCAGCATGGCGGACGGATCACCGCGATGCTGTGGCAGGGCGAGGTGGACAACGCCCGCCGCATGCTGCCCCTGGTCGAGGGGGGCACCCGTGCGGTGGCCGAGGCGCGTATCGCGCTTCAGACCGACGCCAAGGACGTGACCGCCAAGGTCAAGGCGGTGCCGGCCAAGTCGGCGGGGTCGGCGGGGCTGGCCTGGGACCGGTTCCGCTGGCGGATCTCGCGCGACCTTTACCCGGACGCCATTGCGCTCCTGCTGGAACGCTCGACCAGCGCCGAGGCGCTTGGCCAGCCGGACGAATGGGCCGACTGGCGGCGGAAGCTTGCGCGCAAGGAGATGCGCGAGGGCGATCCGCGCCGCGCCTACAAGCTGGCCTCGCGCCATTTCCTGACGGCGGAGGATGGCGAGGATTACGCCGACCTGGAGTGGCTGGCGGGCTATATCGCGCTGCGCAAGCTGGGCGACGCCAAGCTGGCCTTGCAGCATTTCGACCGCTTTGCCGCCGCGGCCAAGGGGCCGATCAGCCTGGGTCGGGCAGGCTACTGGCGGGGGCGGGCGCTGGAGAAGCTGGGCCGGAGCGCGCAGGCGCAGGCCGCCTATGCCGAAGGGGCGCGCTACCAGACCTCGTTCTACGGGCTTCTGTCGGCCGAGAAGGTGGGCCTGCCGCTCAGTCCGGCGATGAAGGGGGGCGAGGCCTATCCCGACTGGAAGGTCGAGGCGATCACCGGCTCGTCGCTCTATCGCGCCGGGCGGCTCTTGCTGGCGGCGGGCGAACGGCCCTTGGCCGCGCGCTTTTTCGCGCAGATGACCGAGGGGATGGATGGCGAGGACATCGGCCGGCTGGCGGGCATGGCGCTTCAGGACAACCAGCCCTACGTCGCCCTGACGATGGCCAAGCGCGCCGCCGACAAGGGCGTGATCTGGCCCACAGCCTACTTCCCGCTGGTGGGGCTCGACCATCTGAAACTGCCGGTCAGGACCGAGCTGACGCTTGCGATCGCGCGGCGCGAAAGCGAGTTCAATCCCAGGGCGCGCTCGGTCGTGGGCGCGCTTGGCCTGATGCAGGTCATGCCCCAGACCGGGCGCGAGATGGCGAGGTCGGTCGGTGTGGCCTATGACGGCGGGAAGCTGGCCAGCGACTTCGACTATAACGCCACGCTCGGCTCGGCCTATCTGGCCGGGCTGGAGGCCCAGTTCGGCACCTCGCCGCTTCTGGTGGCGTCGGGCTACAATGCCGGGCCGGGGCGCGCGCGCAAATGGATGGCAAGCTTCGGCGACCCGCGCGCCGGCGATGTCGATCCCGTCGACTGGGTCGAGGCGATTCCCCTGCGCGAGACCCAGACCTATGTGATGCGCGTGGCCGAGAGCCTGCCGATCTACCGCGCGCGGCTGACCGGCAAGACCGGCCCCGTCGATTTCACCGCCATCCTGCGGGGGCAGTAGGCCCCTTCGCTTTTGCCACCCCCGGGTCTAAGATGGGCCGATCGCGAAAGGACCGCCATGACCTCTGACCCGCTGTTCATCGTCGCCGCCATCGCCTGCTTCGTCGTGCTTGCGATCCTGATGACCGGGATCGGGGGCTTTGCCAGGGGCGGCGACTTCAACCGCAAGCACGCCAACCGGATCATGCGCTACCGCATCATCGCCCAGGCCTGCGCGGTGGGGCTGATCCTGCTCTTTGTGCTGGTGCGCGGCGGGCTGCGGCACTGATGGTCGTCCTGAACAAGATCTACACCCGCACCGGCGACAAGGGCGACACCGCGCTTGGCAACGGCGCACGGGTGCCGAAATTCTCGCCGCGCGTCGCCGCCTACGGCACGGTGGACGAGGTCAACGCGACCGTCGGTCTGGCGCGGCTTCATGCCGCAGGGCCGATGGATGCCGCGCTGGCCCGCATCCAGAACGACCTCTTTGACCTGGGGGCCGACCTCTGCCGCCCCGAGATGGCGAAGGATGCCGAGGCCGGCTATCCGGTGCTGCGCATGGTCGCGGCGCAGGTCGATCGGCTCGAATCCGAGATCGACGCGATGAACGCGCCCCTGGCGGCCTTGCGCAGCTTCATCCTGCCGGGCGGCACGGCGCTGGCCGCGCATCTGCACCTGTGCCGGACGGTGGCGCGGCGGGCCGAGCGGCTGGCGGTCGAGCTGGCGGCGGCCGAGGAGGTGAACGCCGCGGCGGTGAAATACCTCAACCGCCTGTCGGACTGGTTCTTCGTCGCCGCGCGGGTAGCGAACGAGGGGCAGGACGTGCTGTGGGTGCCGGGCGCCAACCGCTGACGGCCGGCTTCCTGTCCGCCGCTAACAGCGCCAAAGGTGGCGTCCGTGCGACAATCCGTGTCGATTTTGCTCTGTCTTCTGCGCCGCAGAATCGTTAGGAAGCGGCGGGAGCTTTCAATGCCGCCTTTGCGGGGGCGGTCCATGACCTGAGGAGAACACGCCGATGAAGGTGCTCGTGCCTGTGAAGCGCGTGATCGACTATAACGTGAAGGTCCGCGTCAAGGCGGACGGTTCCGGCGTCGATCTGGCCAATGTGAAGATGTCGATGAACCCCTTCGACGAGATCGCCGTCGAAGAGGCGATCCGCCTGAAGGAAAAGGGCGTGGCGAACGAGATCGTCGTCGTCTCGATCGGCGTCAAGCAGGCGCAGGAGACGCTCAGGACGGCGCTGGCGATGGGCGCGGACCGCGCGATCCTGATCGAGGCGGCTGCCGACGTGCATACCGACATCGAGCCGCTGGCGGTGGCCAAGCTCCTCGCTGCGGTGGTCAAGGAGGAACAGCCGGGGCTGGTCCTCTGCGGCAAGCAGGCGATCGACAATGACATGAACGCCACCGGGCAGATGCTGGCGGCGCTTCTGGGCTGGTCGCAGGCGACGTTCATTTCGGAACTGAAGATCGAGGGTGGCAAGGCCACGGTGACGCGCGAGGTTGACGGCGGCCTCCAGTCGATCGCCGTGAAGATGCCGGCGATCGTGACGGTGGACCTGCGCCTGAACGAGCCGCGCTATGCGTCGCTGCCCAACATCATGAAGGCCAAGGCCAAGCCGCTGGCCGCCAAGACGCCGGCCGATTACGGCGTCGATGTCAGCCCGCGCCTGTCGGTGGTCAAGACGACCGAGCCGGCCGGCCGCAAGGCGGGCGTCAAGGTCGCTTCGGTGGCCGAACTGATCGCCAAACTCAAAGACGAAGCGGGGGTGCTCTGATGTCGGTTCTTCTTCTTGCCGAACTGCACGGGGCGGATCTGGCGACGGACGCCACCGCCAAGGCGCTGAATGCGGTCAAGGCGCTCGGGCCGGCGACGGTCCTGGTGGCCGGACAGGGCTGCGGCAAGGCCGCCGAGGCGGCAGCGAAGCTCGCCGGCGTGGGCAAGGTCCTGTGCGCCGACGACGCGGCTTACGCGCATGGCCTGGCCGAGCCGCTGGCGGCGCTGATCGTGGCGCAGGCCCAGGGCTTCACCCACATCGTCGCCCCGGCCACCGCCGAGGCCAAGAACGTGCTGCCGCGGGTCGCGGCGCTTCTGGACGTGATGGTGCTGTCGGATATCACCGCCGTGGTCGATGCCGACACGTTCGAGCGGCCGATCTATGCGGGCAACGCCATCCAGACGGTGAAATCCGCCGACAAGGTCAAGGTCGCCACCATCCGCACCGCCTCGTTCGAGGCGGCGGGTGCGGGCGGCTCGGCCGCGGTCGAGAAGATTGGCGCCGCCGCCAATCCCGGCCTGTCGGACTGGGTCGAGGATCGTGTCGCCACCAGCGACCGGCCCGAGCTGACCTCGGCCGGCATCGTGGTGTCGGGCGGGCGCGGCGTCGGGTCCAAGGAAAGCTTCGACCTGATCGAGAAGCTGGCCGACAAGCTGGGCGCCGCCGTCGGTGCCAGCCGCGCGGCGGTGGACAGCGGCTATGCGCCGAACGACTGGCAGGTCGGCCAGACCGGCAAGGTGGTGGCGCCGCAGCTTTACGTCGCGGTCGGCATCTCGGGCGCGATCCAGCATCTGGCGGGGATGAAGGACAGCAAGGTCATCGTCGCCATCAACAAGGACGAGGAGGCGCCGATCTTCCAGGTCGCCGACTATGGCCTGGTGGCCGACCTCTTCACCGCCGTGCCGGAACTGATCGAAAAGCTCTGAGCGCCGGACAAGGGACGAACTACAGGAAAGGCCCGCCCGCGAGGCGGGCCTTTCTCTTTCCTCCGCCTGGTTAGGCCTGGCCTAATCAGGGCTGACGAATCGAATTCTTGAGCATTGGCCACCGATCCCCGATTGTCGCGCCAGCAGGCGGGAGAGGGGCGGGTTCCCCCTCCGCGACCCAGGGGGCGAGGCCATGATCCGCACGGGAGACGAATATCGCGAGTCGATCCGTGACGGCCGCAGGGTCTTCGTCAACGGCGAGCAGCTGGGCGATGTCGCCAGCCACCCGCAGTTCCGCCCCATCGTCGATCTGCGCGCCCGCATCCACGACATGGCCCACGAGGCGGCCACGCGCGAGGTGATGACCGTCGCGCGCAACGGCGAGGTGAGCCCGGTTGCCAACGTGCTGCCGCTCAGCCAGGCCGACTGGTGGGCCAAGCGCCGGGCTGCCGACCTGGTGATGGACGAGGCCGGGGGCGCGGTCACGAGGGTCGGCGACGAGACCGTGGGCGAGATCTGGTCGCTTCACGACTGCGCCGCGGCGCTGAACGCCATCGACCCGCAGTTCGGTCCCAACATCGCCGCCCATGTCGACCGGATCCTCCGCGGGGACCGGTTCCTGATCTCCGCCAACACCGACCCCAAGGGCGACCGTTCGCGCCCGCCGCAGGACCAGGATCCCGACATGATTCTGCATGTGGTGCGCGAGACCGACGCCGGCCTGATCGTGCGCGGCGCCAAGTTCGAGACCGCCGCCGCCTATGCCAACCTGGCTTTCACCAAGCCCGCCATCGCCGACTGGGGCGGGGCCGAACAGTCGGACCATGCGGTGGGCTTCATCTGCGACCTGGGGGCACCGGGGCTGAGGATCATCTGCCGCAACGGCTTTGCCGGGCGGGCGCCGGCCGAGGATTATCCCCTGTCCAGCCGCCTGGACGAGACCGACACGATCGTCGTCTTCGATGATGTCTTTGTCCCGTGGGAGAACGTCCTTTTCCACCGCCACACCCGTTCGGCGATGGCGATGCGCGCGGTCCTGCACCGTTATACCGCCTTTGCCTTCGTCCAGCGCAGCCTGCGGTTCGCCGACCTGATGATCGGCGCGGCCCTGTTCAACGTCCGCCAGACGGGGCTGGACGGCCAGCAGGCCGTGCAGGAGAAGCTGGCCGATCTGGCGGTCTGGCGCGAGGGTATCCATGCCCATCTGACCGCGGCCATTGCCCTCGCCGAACGCTCGCCCGCCGGGCTGATGATGCCCAACCAGTCGCTTCTCTATGCGGGCCGGGTGCTGGCGGGAACGCAGATGCACAAGATGATGCACCTCGCCCGCGAGCTTTGCGGCGGCCAGATCGCGCTTGTCCCCGACGCGGCAGCCTTCCGCGATCCCGAGACCGGGCCCTGGCTGGCCAAGTATTTCGCGGTCGGCGACGAATGGCAGGCCGAGGACCGCCGCCGGCTTCTGGCCTTCGCCCGCGATCTCCTGAACTCGGACCATGCAGGCCACCGGCTGACCTTCCAGCTCTTCGCCCAGTCGCCGCCTCACACGCATCTGGCCGCTGTCTACCGGAACTTCGACTGGGACGGCCCGCTCGCCCTGGTCAGGGCCGCCGCCGGCCTGTCGGAGAAGGCATCGGGAGCGGCCGCCCGGCGCTGCCGGGACAGCGCCGTCAGCCGGTGGTTCGCGACGACCTTGCCTGACAATATCCCCGAAACCGTAGCCAGCCTGTCCCCCGGCATCTGAAAGGAACCCTGACATGACCACCGAAAAGATCGACACGCTTGTCGTCGGCGCCGGCCAGGCCGGGGTCGCGATGAGCGAGCACCTGAGCCGCAACGGCATCCCCCACCTGGTGCTGGAACGCGACCGCATCGCCGAACGCTGGCGTTCAGGGCGGTGGGATTCTCTGGTGGCCAACGGCCCGGCCTGGCACGACCGCTTTCCCGGGCTGGAGTTTTCCGATCTCGCCCCCGACGGGTTCGCGCCCAAGGAGGCGGTGGCCGACTATTTTGTCGCCTATGCCGAAAAGATCGCGGCGCCGATCCGCTGCGGCGTCGAGGTGACGAAGGTCGAGCGTCTGGCCGGGCGGCCCGGCTTCCGGGTGGAGACCTCCCAGGGCGTGATCGAGGCGCGCAGCCTGGTCGCGGCAACCGGGCCGTTCCAGCGCCCCGTCATCCCGCCGGTGGTGCCCGAGACGCCGGGGCTGACCCAGATCCATTCCTACGGCTACCGCAACCCCGGCCAGCTGCCCGAGGGTGCGGTCCTGGTGGTGGGGGCCGGCTCGTCCGGGACCCAGATCGCCGACGAATTGATGCGTTCGGGGCGCAAGGTCTATCTCTCGGTCGGTCCCCACGACCGGCCGCCGCGCGCCTATCGCGGGCAGGACTTCTGCTGGTGGCTCGGGGTTCTCGGCAAATGGGACGCTCAGGTCACTCCGGGGCGCGAGCATGTCACCATCGCGGTCAGCGGCGCCTACGGGGGCCAGACCGTCGATTTCCGCCGGCTGGCGGGGCAGGGGATGACGCTGGTCGGGCTGACGAAGTCGTTTCGCGATGGCATCCTGACCTTTGCCCCCGATCTTGCCGTGAACATCGCCAATGGCGACACCAACTATCTGTCGGTCCTTGACGAGGCCGACGCCTATGTGGCGCGCAACGGTCTCGACCTGCCCGAGGAACCCCAGGCCCGCGCGATCGGCCCGGATCCTGCCTGCGTGACCGACCCGATCCTGGAGCTGGACCCGGCGAAGGCCGGGATCACCACGATCATCTGGGCGACGGGTTTCGCGCTCGACTATGGCTGGCTCCAGGTCGACGCCTTCGACGACAAGGGCCGCCCCCGCCACCAGCGCGGCGTCTCGACCGAGCCGGGGATCTATTTCCTCGGGCTGCCCTGGCAGTCGCGGCGCGGCTCGAGCTTCATCTGGGGGGTCTGGCACGACGCGAGCTTCGTGGCCGACCATATTGCCACGCAGCGCAAATACCTGTCCTATCGCCCCTCGGGAACGGCGCCGGCCGAGCCGGTCGCCCGGACCGGAACCTGAACATCCGCCGACAGAGACCTGACCAAGCCCCCGACCGGAGACCCAGATGGCCCATACCCGCATCCGCAAGTTCAACACCAGGGACACCTATCCCGAACAGAAGCTCGACAATGACCTGTGCCAGGCGGTGGTGACCCGCGGCGGGCGCACCGTCTGGCTGCGCGGCCAGTGCCCGCAAGACCTGGACACCGCGAAGAACATCGCCAGCCACGATCCGGTCGAGCAGACCCACAAGGTCATGCAGAACATCCGCCAGCTTCTGGAAGAGGCGGGCGGGTCGATGGAGCATCTGGTCAAGGTCGTCGTCTACCTGACCGACGTGCGCCACCGCGAGGCGGTCTATCGGACGATGGGCGAGTACATCAAGGGCGTGCATCCGGTCTCGACCGGGGTGACGGTGACGGCGCTGGCCCGGCCCGAATGGCTGGTCGAGATCGACGGAACCGCCGTCATTCCCGACTGAAAACCGCGCGCCGGGGGTTTTGCACCCCCGGACCCCCGTAGGATATTTCTTCCACAATGAAAAGAGTTCCGTTCATTGTGGCGCAAATATCCTCGGGGGTCCGGGGGCAGACAGCCCCCGGCGTCGTCGCCAACAGGAGCAGGCCATGACCTTTTCCCTAGTCGCCCGCTGCGCCGAGACCGGCATGTTCGGGGTGGCGATTTCGTCCTCGTCGCCGGCAGTGGCGGCGCGCTGTTCGCATACGCGCGCGGGTGTGGGCGCGGTGGCCTCACAGAACGTCACCGATCCCTCGCTGGGGCCCCTGGCGCTCGACCTGATGGAGGGGGGGATGAGTGCGGCCGAGGCGGTGGCCGAGGTGCGGCGGCAGGGCCGGTTCATCGACTATCGGCAGGTGCTGGCGGTGGACGGTCAGGGACGGGCCGCGATCCACTCGGGTGGCCAGGTTCTGGGCATCTGGGGCGAGGCGTCTGGCGCCGATGTCGCCTCTGGCGGCAACCTTCTGGCCAACAGCGGGGTGCCGCAGGCAATCGTCGACGGGTTTCTGGCGGCGAAGGGCCATCTGGGCGACCGGCTGGTGGCGGCGTTGCGCGCCGGTCTGGCGGCGGGGGGCGAGGCCGGGCCGGTCCATTCGGCGGGGATGAAGATCGTCGACAGGGTCAGCTGGCCGGTCGCCGACCTGCGCTGCGACTGGACCGAGGACTGCCCGATCGAGGCGGTGGCCGGGCTTTGGGCGATCTACAGGCCGCAGATGGATGCCTATGTCCAGCGGGCGCTCGACCCCAGGGCGGCGCCGTCCTATGGCGTGCCGGGCGACGAATAGGGGAGAGAACATGCTTGACGAGACCCACGAGAGCTGGAAGGCGCGCGCCGCCGGCCTGACCTTCCGCCATCAGGCCTTCATCGACGGGCAATTCGTCGACGCGCGGTCGGGCGAGACCTTCGAGTGCGTGAACCCGGCGACGGGCGCGGTGCTGGCGCGGGTCGCTGCCTGCGATGCGGCGGACGTGGACCGGGCGGTGGCGGCGGCGCGGCGGGCGTTCGAGACGGGCCGCTGGTCGAGGGCCGATCCGGGGCACAGGAAGGCGGTTCTCTTGCGGCTGGCCGAACTGATCCGGGCGAACCTCGCGGAACTGGCGCTGCTCGACAGTCTCGACATGGGCAAGCTCGTCACCGACGCCGCTACCATCGACGCGCCGGGATCGGCGCATTTCTTCCAGTGGTACGGCGAGGCGATCGACAAGATCTATGACGAGGTGGCGCCGACCGGGCGCGGCGATCTGGCGCTGGTGCGCCGCGTGCCCCTGGGCGTCGTCGGCGCGGTGACGCCCTGGAACTTCCCGCTGGACATGGCCACCTGGAAATCGGCCGCCGCTCTGGCCGCCGGCAATTCGGTGGTCCTGAAGCCGGCCGAGCAGTCGCCCTTGTCGGCCCTCCGGCTCGCGGAACTCGCCGCCGAGGCCGGGGTGCCCGATGGCGTCTTCAACGTGGTGCCCGGTTTCGGCGCCACCGCCGGGCAGGCATTGGGCCTGCACATGGATGTCGATTGCCTGGCCTTCACCGGCTCGACCGCGACCGGCAAGCGGTTCATGGAATATTCGGGCCGGTCGAACCTCAAGCAGGTCTGGCCCGAAACCGGCGGCAAGAGCCCCAATATCGTCTTCGCCGATTGCGAGGATCTCGACCGGGCGGCGGACATGGCGGCCTTCGGCATCTTCTTCAACCAGGGCGAGGTCTGTTCGGCCAATTCGCGGCTTTATGTCGAGCGCGCGATCCGCGACCGGCTGGTCGAGAAGCTGGTCGCGCGGGCGGCGGCGGCGCAGCCGGGCGACCCGCTCGATCCGGCCTCGCGCATGGGGGCGATCGTCGACGAGAAACAGACGCAGGGCATCATGCGCTTCATCGAGGGCGGGCGGCGGACGGCCAACCTGGTGACGGGGGGCGAGCGGGTCACGGTAAACGGCCGCGGCTGTTTCGTGCAGCCGACGATCTTTGCCGACGTGGTCCACGGCGATCCGCTGGCGCGCGACGAGATCTTTGGCCCGGTCCTGTCGATCATCGCCTTCGACAGCGAGGAGGAGGCGGTGCGGATGGCCAACGATTCGATCTATGGGCTGGCGGCGTCGGTCTGGACCGACAACCTGTCGCGCGCCCACCGGGTCGCGGATGCGCTGCATGTCGGCACGGTGTCGGTGAACACGGTGGATGCGCTGAGCGCCCAGACCCCGTTCGGCGGCATGAAGCAGTCGGGGTTCGGGCGCGATCTATCGTTGCATTCGCTGGAAAAATACACTGCACTCAAGACCATCTGGGTCAAGTACCGCGCCTGACCCGTCCAGAGGGGATCGCCGGCCGTCCATGCCGCTTCGCATCACGCTGCGACAGCTTGAGTATTTCGTGGCGGTCGGCGAGGCCGGCAGCATCGTCACGGCGTCGGAGAAGGTCAATGTTTCCTCGCCGTCGATTTCCTCGGCGATCAGCCAACTCGAGGCCGAGTTCGGGTTGCAGCTATTCGTGCGCAAGCATGCGCAGGGGCTGGCGCTGACCCAGGCGGGGCGGCAGCTGATGGCGCAGGCCAGGCAGGTGCTGGGCCAGGCCGAGCAGCTCGCAAGGCTGGCCGACGAGATTTCCGGCAATGTGCAGGGGCCGCTGGGGGTCGGCTGCCTCTTGACCTTTGCGCAGATCATGGTGCCGCAACTGCGCCGCAGTTTCGAGCAGCTGCATCCCAAGGTGCGCGTCAGCCAGTATGAGCTGGACCAGACGGAAATCTACGCCCGGTTGCGCAATGGCGAGATCGACCTGGCCCTGACCTATGACCTGGAAATTCCGCCCGATCTGACCTTCATCCCGCTGGCCGAACTGTCGCCCTATGTGATGGTGGGCGAGACGCATCCGCTGGCGCATCTGCCCTCGGCCTCGGTCGAGGAGCTGAAGGACCATCCGATGGTGCTTCTGGACCTGCCGCTCAGCAGCGACTATTTCCTGTCGTTCTTCAGCCGGCGCGGGCTGAAGCCGCTGATCGCCGAGCGGACCAAGGACATTTCGGTGGTGCGCGGTCTGGTGGCCAATGGCTATGGCTATTCGATCGCCAACATCCGCCCCGTGAACGACCGGGCCCCCGACGGGCGGCCCCTGCGCTTCATTCCGCTGGTCGGCGAGGTACGGCCGATGATCATGGGGCTGGTGCTGGTGGAGGGGGCCGAGAGTGTGCTGGCGGTGCGGGCCTTCGTCGATCATTGCCGGGCGGCGATCACCCGGACCAGCATTCCCGGCATGGACCTGTCCATCGCCGGTCCGCGGCGGGATTTCTGAACTGTTGCTTTGCCGGAGCCTAAGCCTGGCTTTCGAAAGGCTGACTTTACCCGAAGCCGCGCGCAGCTAAGGTGAAGCGCACACGCGGACAGGAGGCAGGTTTGCGCGATCCGAGGTATGATGTTCTGTTCCAGCCGATGGCGATCGGCCCGGTGGTGGCGAAGAACCGGTTCTATCAGGTTCCGCACTGCAACGGCGGCGGCTACCGCGACCCTTCGGCGGCGGCCGAGATGCGGGGGGTGAAGGCCGAGGGCGGCTGGGGGGTGATCTTCACCGAACAGACCGAGATGCACCATACGTCGGAGATCACGCCCTTCATCGAGCTGCGGCTGTGGGAGGACCAGGACATTCCGGCGCTGCGCCGGATGGCCGCGCGGATGAAGAGCCACGGGGCGCTGGCGGGGATTCAGCTGGCCTACTCGGGCATCAACGGGCCGAATTTCTATACCAAGGAGGTGCCGCTGGCGCCGTCCGCCGGGCCGATCCGCACCTTCACCAACGATCCGGTGCAGGCGCGGGCGTTGGACAAAACCGATATCAGGAACCTGCGCCGCTGGTTCGTCAACGCGGCGAAACGGTCGAAGGCGGCGGGGTTCGACCTGATCTGCCTTTACGGTGCCCACGGCTTCGGCATCTTCCAGCATTTCCTGAGCCGCGCCACCAACCAGCGCACCGACGAATATGGCGGCAGTCTGGAGAACCGTTCGCGCTTCGCCCGTGAGGTGATCGCCGACATGCGCGAGGCGGTGGGCGACACGATGGGCCTGACGCTCCGCGTCTCGCTGGACGAGACCATCGGCGACATGGGCTTTTCCAACGCCGAGGTGCGCGATTTCATCGAGATGAACCGCGACCTGCCCGACCTGTGGGATCTGGCCCAAGGCAGCTGGGAAGAATGTTCCGGCCCCTCGCGCTTCAAGGAGGAGGCGGCGCAGGAGGCGCTGGTCCGGGGCATCCGCGAACTGACCGGCAAGCCGGTGGTCGGCGTCGGCCGCTTTACCAGCCCCGACGTGATGGTGCGGATGATCCGGTCCGGCACGCTTGACTTCATCGGCTGCGCCCGGCCCTCGATCGCCGATCCGTTCCTGCCGAAAAAGATCGAGGAAGGCCGGATCGAGGACATCCGCGAATGTATCGGCTGCAACATCTGCATCACCGGCGACATGACCCAGTCGATCAGCCGCTGCACCCAGAACCCGACCTTCATGGAGGAATGGCGCAAGGGCTGGCACCCGGAACGGATGAACCCCAAGGGTGACAGCCGCAACGTGCTGGTCGTGGGCTCGGGTCCGGCCGGGCTCGAGGCGGCGCGCGCGCTTTCGCTGCGCGGCTATGACGTGGCGGTGGCCGAGGCGCGCGGCACCATCGGCGGACGGGTGGCGCGCGAACGGCTGTTGCCGGGCCTGTCGGCCTGGGGGCGGGTGGTGGACTATCGCCAGTATCAGCTGGGTCAGCGGCCGAACGTCGAGACCTATGTCGACAGCGGGCTGTCGGCCGATGAGGTGCTGTCTTTCGGTTTCGAGAATGTCTGCGTCGCCACCGGATCACGCTGGCGGGCCGATGGGGTGGCGCGCCAGCATGTCGTGCCGGTGCCCGTCCAGGGCGCGCTGCCGGTCTTTACCCCCGACGACATCATGGAGGGCCGGCTGCCTGCCGGTCAGGTCGTGGTCTATGATGACGATCACTATTACATGGGCGGCGTGCTGGCCGAGCTTCTGGCGCAGAAGGGCTGCGCGGTCACGCTGATCACGACCTCGGCCTATGTGTCGGACTGGACGCTGAACACGCTGGAACAGGGCGCGATCCATCGCCGGCTGGTGGCGGCGGGGGTGAAGATCGTGCTGAACACCGGGCTGGCCTCGATCCGCGCGGGCGGGATCGAGACCAATTGTTCCTATACCGGCGCGCGCGGGCACATCGGCTGCGATGCGCTGGTCATGGTTGCCTCGCGCCGGTCGGACACGGCCCTTTACGAGGCGCTGGTGGCGCGGCAGGATGAATGGGCCGATGCGGGTATCCGCAGCGTCAGGATCATCGGCGATGCCTGTGCGCCCGGCCCGATTGCCTGGGCGACCTATGCGGGCCATCGCTATGCGCGCGAACTGGACACGCCCGATATCGGCGATGCGCTGCCTTTCCGGCGCGAAGTCACCGCTTTGGCGGACAGCTGAGGGGAACCAGCATGAGCGATGCAGTCTACAAGACCGTCCACATCATCGGCAGTTCGCCGAAAGGCGTCGAGGACGCGATCGAGGGCGCCGTGGCGCGGGCGTCGAAGACGCTGGACCACCTGAACTGGTTCGAGGTCAAGGAAATCCGCGGCCATATCGAGAATGGCAAGGTGGCGCACTATCAGGTGGGGTTGGAAATCGGCTTCCGGCTGAACTGACCGGCGCGGCGGACGGGCAGGTCATTTGCCGCAGGGCGAGGAAGCATGACGCAGGTCGACATCCTGATCCGCGGGGCGCGGTCCGCCATCGGGACCGGGGGGCCGGTCGCCGCTCTGGTGCGCGGCGGCCGCATCGTCGCCTGCGGACCCGAGGCCGAGGTCGCGCCGCTGGCTGGCAACGATGCGCGGGTGATCGAGGCGAAGGGCGCGACGCTGCTGGCGGGGTTCGTCGAAAGCCACGCGCATGTCTTTACCGGCGGCGCGGTGCTGGACCAGCTGAACCTGTCGGCGGTGACGGGCGAGGGGGCGCTGGCCGCGGCGGTCGGCGCCTTTGCGGCGGCGCGCCCGGCGCCGGGTCTCCTGTGTGCCTATGGGGTCAACTACACCATCCTGGGCGAGGACAGGCGGCCGACGCGGCATGACCTGGACCGGATTCTGCCCGACCGGCCCTTCTACATGGCGGCGACCGACTATCATTGCGCCTGGGCCAACACGGCAGCCCTGCGGCTGGCCGGGGTGCTGGCGGGCGCCGAGGCCGGGCCGGGGGCCGAGGTGGTCATGGGGCCGGACGGCCAGGCGACGGGCGAGCTGCGCGAGTTCGGGGCGATGGCGCTGGTCAAGCGGCTGGCGCCGTCGGGCGGGCGCGAGGAGCTGGGCCTGTCGGGCAAGGAACCCGGCGCGGTGACGGAGGCCGAGCGCGCCGCCGACCGCGCCCTGATCCGCCGGGCGCTGGACCATTGCGCGGCGCACGGGATCACCACGGTGGTGAACATGGACGGCAACCTCTATCAGGCGGGCCTGCTGGAGGAGATGGACCGCGCCGGCGACCTGCCGATCCGGGTCAGCCTGCCGATGACCCTGACCGAGGCGCAGGGCGAGGACCACCGGCGCGCATTGCTGGAGCGCGCGATGACGCCCCCGACCGGACGGCTGAGCTTTGGCCGGGTGAAGATGTTCATGGACGGGGTGTTCGACACCTGGACGGCGCATCTGGTGGGCGATTATCCCGACCGGCCGGGCTTTTCCGGCGAGCCGCTGTTTTCCGAGGAATGTTTCCGCGCAGTCTGCGTCGAGGCCGACCGGCGCGGGTTGCAGATCGCTGTCCATGCGGTGGGCGACGGCGCGGTCAGGCGGGTGCTTGATGGCTATGCCGCCGCGCGCGCCGCGAACGGGCGGCGCGACGCCCGCCACCGGATCGAGCATATCGACACGATCCACCCGGACGACCTGCCGCGGCTGGCCGACCTGGGCGTCGTCGCCTCGATGCAGCCGGTCCATCCGCCGGGCAGCGCCGGCCTGCCGCTGGAACCGACGATCAGCCTGATGGGCCGCGCCCGCTGGCCCCATGCGTTCGCTTGGGCCGCGATCCGCGACCGGGGCGTGCCCGTCGCCTTTGGCACCGACTGGCCGGTGTCGCCGCTCGATCCCCTGCACGCGATCGGCTGCGCGATGACCCGGCAGCCCTGGGCTGCGGACATGCCCGACCAGCGTCTGAGCCTTGCCGAATGCCTGGCCGCCTACAGCGCGGCGGGGGCCCATGCGGCCTTCGGCGACGGGCAATATGGCCGGCTGTCGCCCGGACTCGCCGCCGATCTGGTCCTGGTCGAAGGCCCGATCGGGCAGATGGACGAGGCGCGGCCCCTGGCACGCGTGGTGCTGACCCTGGCGGCGGGGCGGGTCGTTCATGCCGCGGATGGATGGGGGACGGATGAATACGCTTGAGCTTCTGGAACGGCTGGTCGCCTTCCCCTCGGTCAGTGCCGACGGCAACCTGCCGATCATCGGCTTCATCGAGACCTTCCTGCGCGAGCGCGGCGCGACGGTCGAGCGGGTGACGGACGCGGGCGGGCGGAAGGCGGGCCTGCTCGCGCGGATCGGCCCGGCGGGGGATGGCGGCGTGCTTCTGTCGGGCCATACCGATGTCGTCCCGGTCACCGGGCAGGATTGGAGCCGCGAACCCTTCCGCCTGACCCGCGACGGCGCGCGCGTCTACGGGCGCGGCACCACCGACATGAAGGGCTTTGTCGCCGCGGCCTTGGCGGCGGCGGGGCAGGCGGCTGGGCAGGCGGCTGGGCAGGGGCTGATGCGGCCGCTTCTCTTGTCGCTGTCATGGGACGAGGAACTGGGCTGCCTCGGCATCCGCCAGATGATCGACCGGGTGATCCCGGTCCTCGGCCGGCCCGAGTATGGCATCGTCGGCGAGCCGACGCTGATGCGCGTCGCGAACGGCCACAAGGGCAAGGGCGCCTACCTTGCCACATGCCGGGGCACGGCCGGCCATTCGGCGATGGCGCCGCGGTTCTGCAACGCGCTGCATCTGGCGGCGGACTTCGTGGGCGTCCTCAGGGCCGAACAGACGCGGCTGATGGCCGAAGGGGCACGGGACGCGGCCTATGATGTCACCTGTTCGACGGTGCACGCGGGCAGGATGGCGGGCGGGGTCGCGCTGAACATCGTTCCTGACAGCGCGACGGTCGCGTTCGAGATCCGCCATCTGGCCGAAGAGCCGGTCGCAGGGATTCTGGACAACATCCGCGCCGGGGCCGCCCGCGCAGTCGCGGCGGCGGGCCATCCCGCCGCAGCGATCGAGATCGTCGAGACCAACCTGTACCCCGGCCTCGACACGCCCGCCGGCGCCGAAGTGGTGGGCCGGGTGGCGGCCCTGGCCGGCGACACCGACAGGATCAAGGTCGCCTATGGCACCGAAGCCGGCTTTTTCGCGGCGAAGGGCATCCCCACGGTGGTCTGCGGGCCGGGGTCGATGGACCAGGGCCACCAGCCCGACGAGTTCATCGACCTGTCGCAACTGGCCGCCTGCGACGCGATGCTGGACAGGCTGGTGCGGGGGCTTTGCCGGTAGGGCCGGGCCTCAGACATGACGCTCGATGACCGGGGCCAGGGCGCCGGCGATTTCGGCGTGGATGCAAGGCCCCGGCAACTGGACGGCGGCCGGGGCATCCAGTTCGGGGTAGGACATGCCCAGCGTTCCCGCCGCCCGCGCGTCGGCACTGGGCTCGACGCGCACGAAGTCGGTGGCAAGGGGGCGGATCGCCTCGACCATGCCGGAATCGAGGAGCAGGGGCTCGGTTCCCAGACGGTCGCGGGTCACGCCGCTGACGTGATGGTCGCCGACCCACAAAAGCACGCTGCGCCCGGTGATCCGGTGCAGGAGGGTCCGCATCCGCTCTACCCAGGCCGACTTGAGTTCGGCCTCGATCAGCGCGTATTTCGCCGGCGAGCGCGCCTGAAGCGACAAGAGCATGTGGCGCGTGAAATGGAACTCGGTGAAGTCCACCTCGCGGAAGAGGGCCTTCATCTGGTGCGAGGCGCGCAGGAAGCGGTCGTTGCGGCGCGGATGGACGGCATAGAACCGGTTCGACATGTTGTGCGCGCCCAGAAGCTGGACCACCGTGACCCGGGCCCGATTGCAGGCGTCGATGATCGCCGGTTCGTTCAGGAAGACATCCGCCCCGGCGTTCATGTAGCCGAAATTGACCATCGGCAGGCCGATCCGCCGCTCGATCAGCGCCGGGTAGGGGGCCGGGACGAACTTGCCGTAGGTCTCCGATCCGCCGAGAAAGGCGCAGAAGCGGCCCTCGATCCGGCGCCGCGGACCACGGAACAGGAGTTTCGACTGACCATAACGGCATGGAAAATAGTCCAGCGCCCCGGCGCCGGGAGATTCGTAAGCCATGATTCCCACCTTCGATTTAGACTCACCCGCGCCGAGGGTGCGCCCCAGTCATTTCCAAATGCCTAAGCGGCGCGGGCCAGACGGCGCTTGCCGCTTGCAGAGGCGGGAAAGGGGCGCATAAGGTCACGCGCGAAGGATCAGGAAAGGACGGGCCATGAATATCCAGTCGGTCGGGATCGTCGGCGCCGGGCAGATGGGCAACGGCATCGCCCATGTCTTTGCGCAGGCAGGCTTCGACGTGCTGATGACCGACATCTCGCAAGAGGCGCTGGACAAGGCGGTGGCGCTGATCGGCAAGAACCTTGACCGGCAACTGTCCAAGGGCCGGATTTCGGCGGCCGACCGCGACGCTGCGATGGGGCGCATCCGCACCACGCTGCGGCTGGCGGACCTGGGCCGGACCGACCTGGTGATCGAGGCCGCGACCGAGCGCGAGACGGTCAAGCAGGCGATCTTCGAGGATCTGCTGCCCCACCTCAAGCCCGAGACGATCCTGACATCGAACACCTCGTCGATCTCGATCACCCGGCTGGCCTCGCGCACCGACCGGCCGGAAAAGTTCATGGGCTTCCACTTCATGAACCCGGTGCCGGTGATGGAACTGGTCGAACTGATCCGCGGCATCGCCACCGACGACGCGACCTATCAGACCCTTCTGGCCGTGGTCGAGCGGCTGGGCAAGAAGGCCGCCAGCGCCGAGGATTTTCCCGCCTTCATCGTCAACCGCATCCTGATGCCGATGATCAACGAGGCGGTCTATACGCTCTACGAAGGGGTAGGGTCGGTCAAGTCGATCGACGAAAGCCTGAAGCTTGGTGCGCACCACCCGATGGGGCCACTGGAACTCGCCGACTTCATCGGGCTGGACACCTGCCTGGCGATCATGAACGTCCTGCACGAGGGGCTGGCCGACACCAAATACCGGCCCTGTCCGCTTCTGACCAAATATGTCGAGGCTGGCTGGCTGGGCCGCAAGACCCAGCGGGGGTTCTACGACTATCGTGGCGAGGTGCCGATGCCGACGCGCTGAGGCGGGATCACACCCGTTGCAGCGTGGCGGCCATGAGCGCCAGCCCGGCCAGGACCAGCAGAACACCGAAGGGTCGCACCAGCCTTGGTCCCCAGGGCGCCAGCTTTTCGGCAGCGACATAGAGTGTCAGGCCGACGATCCACCAAAGGTTCATTGCCCCGCCCACGAACAGAAGCGCCATCAGCGCCCAGCAGCAGCCAAGGCAGGCCGCGCCGTGGCTCAGCCCCATGCGAAAGGCGGCGGCGGGCCCGGTGCGCCGGTGGCGGGTCAGGGTTTCCACCGGGCTGCGGCAGCGGGCAAGGCAGGCGGCCTTCAGCGGCGTCAACTGCCAGAGGCCGGCGCCGATCAGGACCAACGCCCCGAGGATGGGGGTCGCCAGCGTCATATACATGGCCGAAACCTCGCCCGCACGGGCCAGCAGCGCCTGCGCCAGGGTCGCCAGCGCGCTGAAGCCGGCCCAGGTGGTGAGGTAGCCGGCCATGAACCCCAGGGACTGCCGCGCCCCGCCGCCGGGAAAGAGCGCACCATAGAGCAGGATCACCGGCGCGGCGGCAGGCAGCATCATCGCCACCATCATCAGCCACCACATGACGAAGATGATCGCCGCATAGCCGGGGGTCCAGATCGCCGGGCGGACCAGATCGGGGGTTTGCGCGACAAGTGCGCCCAATGGCCCCGTCGCTGCCGTCATGGCCAAGCCGCTCATCCCTGTGCCGCCGCCTGCCACAACGAATACCGCCGACAGCACGACCATCAGGCCAAGAGCCGCGCCGACGATCCGGCGTTCGCGACCGAGGAGCCGCTCGGCGGCGCTGCGCCCGTCCATCGCCCGTCAGGCCGCGTGCTCGATCACGCCCTTGCCGTTCATGTAGAGCCGCGCTAGGTGCGCGTGGGTGCCATTGTTGTTCGGCAGCGCGATGGCGCCCTTGGTCCGGGTGGTGCCGCTGGCCGCTTCGGCGACGCGGAACTCGAACCCGTGCGGCAGGTTGATGCGGGCGCGGTGTTCGGCGCCGGTGACGGGATTGCGGATCGGCTCGGCCGCGGTTTCGAATACGTCCTGGACCCGGACATGGCCGGTCCGTTTATCCAAGTCTATGGCGATGTCGATCGGCTTGTAGAGCGTTTCGAGGCGGTTGGGGGCCATCTTGCTGAAAACCCAGAAGGCGGTGGCCATGTCCTCGGTATCGCCGCCGGAAAGGATAGTCTCGACCGCCTTGCGCTGCGCCGGCGTGGCCGCGCTGTCGATCACCGTCTGAATGGTCCCGTTGCCCATGTGGATCGGTCCCGGCCATTTTGCGGTCAGGGCCGCCTTGACCCCGTCTAGCCGGACGTCGCCGTAGTGACCCTTGCGGATCAGGAAGCCCACCGCAGCCTCGCAGTTGCCCTTGGTGGGAAGCGAATTGAACTGGCACGGACAGCCATAGGCGCAGTTGCAGTTGGCAAGCTCCAGTGCGTCGATTTCCCAAGGCGTCATGATGCTCTCCCATACATCAGGATCGTTCGCGCGCGCGACAGTAACACAAAAGGGTCGAGTCCGCCATGAAGCCGGGCCGCTGCGGGCGCCGCCGGCCTTGCCGCGTCAGTCGGTCGAGGTACCGAGCGCCAGCGTATGGGCACGCAGCCAGGCGAGGAAGCCGCGGGGGTTGCCCTGCCATTCCTTCAGCACCGAGGCCGGGATCGGCGCGCCGATGTGGGGGCGCTGCGGCCGGAACAGCGCGCGGCGGATCTCGTGCAGGAGAAGCCCCTGGCGCAGCGTGGCCGAAAGGCGGTTGGCGATCTGGTAGGCGCGGGAATTCTGGCCGGTGAAGTGCATGGGCAGGATGGTCGCGCCGCTCTGATGGATCATCTTGTGGGTGAAGAGGTTCCATTCGCCCTCGACCGCCGGTCCGAACCAGCCGTCCGAACAGGCGACCCGGCCCGCGGGGAACAGGATGATCGCCCCGCCCCGCCTGAGGTGGGTCATGGTGTCGGCGCGCATCTTCAGGCCCAGCTCGCGCGAATTCTCCTCGTGCGGAAAGGGCACGGGGATCATGAATTCCTCGATCTCGGGGATGCCGGTCAGGAGCGAGCGGGTGAGGATCTTGAAGTCGGAGCGGACGCGGCAGACGATCTCGGCCATGACCATGCCGTCAACCAGCCCGTGCGGATGGTTGGCGACGATCACCAGCGGGCCGGCGGCCGGGATCAGGGCGACCTCGTCAGGCGGGGTCTGGATGTCGATCCCCATCTGGCGGATCGCCTTGGGCCAGAAGGGGGCGCCGAAGGGGGCGCCGGTGCGCTCGAACTGGCGGATCAGGAGCAAGAGCGTCAGCTTGCCGGTCAGCCATTCGATGGTGCGGATTGCGCCCGCCTTGAACGGGTTGGTGAAGGTGCCGGCATAGGACAGGCGGCGCATCTCGTAGGGGTGATCGGCGGCGTCGGCCAGGGGGGGGCTGTCCGGTCGAGGATCGGCCTTTTTGGCGGCGGGGTGGATCAACTGTCTTCGCCGAACCTGTTGCCGACCAGCGCCTTCAGTGCGTCGGCAAGCTCTTGCGCCTGCGGCCCCGCGGTGCTGACCGCGATCCTGGTCCCACGCGAGGCGGCCAGCATCAGAAGCCCCATGATCGAATCGCCCGAGACGCTCATCCCGTCCTTCTCGACCGTGGCCGAGGCGTCGTGGGCCTCGACCACCTCGACGAACTTGGCCGAGGCGCGCGCGTGCAGGCCCTTGACGTTGATGATATCGAGAACCATTGCGGTCATTGGCTGCCCTGTCCCGAACCGACGTAACTGTTGATGTACTTGCGCCCGGCCTCGAGCGCCGAGGCGACGGCCTCGCGCACGGGCAGATGGCGCGACTTCGCCAGCTTGATCAGCATGGGCAGGTTGGCGCCGTAGATGATCTGCCGGTCGTCGTTGACGCAGGCCTTGAGCGACAGGTTCGAGGGCGAGCCGCCGAACATGTCGGTGACCACCACCACCCCGTCGCCCGTGTCCACCGTGTCGGCGGCCGACAGGATTTCGTCCTGCTTGGCGGCGCGGTCGTGGTCCTCCTCGATCGAGATGGCCTGGATGCCCGTCTGCTTGCCCACGACATGCTCGACCGCCGAGAGATATTCCCTCGCCAGCCCGCCATGCGCGACGATCACGATTCCGATCAAGCCTCGTCACCCTGCGCGTTTCTGGATGCCCCAACCATGCGCCGTTCCAGTTCCCGATGCCTTATAGACACCTGCCAGCCGTCTGCTGCAAGCGCCTTGGCCATAGATTCCGCCACCACGACCGACCGATGCTGCCCGCCGGTGCAGCCGAATCCGATGGCGACGTGGCTCTTGCCCTCATCGACCTGTGCTGGCAACAGGAAAAGCAGAAGATCGCGGACCTTTTCCAGAAACGCGGCGTAACGAGGATCGGATTCGACATGGGCGGCCACGGCCGGGCTGTGGCCGTCGAGGTCGCGCAGGCCGGGGTTCCAGTAGGGATTGGCCAGGAAGCGGCAATCGAACATCAGGTCCAGCCCGCGCGGGACGCCGCGCTTGTAGGAAAAGGAGTGAACCGACACCGCGAGCCGGTCGGTCTCGCCCGCCTCGGTCCAGCGGGCGATCTCGGCCTTCAGGTCGTGGGGCGAGAGGTCGGTCGTGTCGATCAGCACGTCGGCCCGCGCCCGGATCGGGGCCAGAAGGTCGATCTCGCCCTCGACCGCGTCCTCGGGGGTGGCGGCGGTGACGAAGGGATGGCGGCGGCGGGTCTCGCCATAGCGGCGCAGAAGCTCGGCCAGCTGGCAATCGAGAAACAGCACCTCGGCCTCGACATCGGGGCGGCGGGTCAGGCCGTCGATCAGCTCGATCAGGCCGGCCACCGAGAAGTCGCGGTTGCGCACATCGATGCCGAGCGCCACCCGCCGGCCGATGGGCGGGCCGTCGAACAGCCGCGGCACCAGGCTCAGCGGCAGGTTGTCGATCGGCTCGTGCCCCAGGTCCTCGAGCGCGCGGATCGCGGTCGCCCGCCCGGCGCCCGAGGGGCCGGTGACGAGGATGATGCGGTGGGCGGCGCCGGTGCCCTTGTGGTGCGGTTCGGACGGCATGGATCGTCTTGGTCCTGTGTCAGGCGATCCGCCCGCCCCGCAGGCACAGGAGGATGGCCGCCGGAAAATGTGCGCTGTCCACCCGGTGAAGACAAGGGATGGTCACACCGAAATGCTCGGCCGTCCGCACTGGCGGCAGGCGCGCGGTCTCGGGATGCGTCAGATCGACGGCAAGGACCACCCTTGCGCCCGCAAGGTGGGGCGCGGCCAGAAGCCCCACGCCCCGCGCCTCGATCCGGCCGGCGAGGGGCGGGGGCGGCTCGGCCCACAAAAGATCGCCCCGCCGCGACAGAAGCGTCTGGTCGTCGCTGACCAGGGTGGCACCCGCCGCCATCAGTTGCAGGGCAAGCGCCGACTTGCCCGACCCCGACGGGCCGAGGATCAGGGCCGCCCGCCCGTCGGCAGCGACAGTCGATGCATGGATCAGGGCTGCACCGTGGGCCGGAAGCGAGGGTGCGGTGCTCACACCGGCAGGCCGACGACGAAACGCGCGCCCAGGGGTTCGGAGGTGACATCCGCGTCGGTCGGGCGGATGTTCTCGGCCCATATGACGCCGCCATGCGCCTCGACGATCTGCTTGGAGATCGCCAGCCCGAGGCCGGAATGTTCGCCGAACTGGCCGGGCGGGCGTTCCGAATAGAACCGCTTGAAGATCTTGGTCAGCGCCTGGTCGGGGATGCCCGGCCCGGTGTCCTCGACCACCACCAGCACCCGGCTTTCGCGCTTGCGCGCCCAGACCCGCACCGCGTCGCCCTCGTTGCAGAACGAGATGGCATTGGTGATGAGGTTGACGAACACCTGCGCCAGCCGCGCCTCGAGCCCCTGGATGACGATCGGGTCCGGTGGCAGGTCCGAGATGAACTCGACCCCCTTGTGCCGCGCTTCCTGGCCCAGATATTCTGCCAGATTGCCCAGCATCTTCAGCAGGTTGAAACTTTCTTCCTCTTCCTTGACCAGTTCGCTGTCCAGCCGCGAGGCATTCGAGATGTCGCTGACAAGGCGGTCCAGCCGGCGCACGTCATGGTCGATCACGTCAAGAAGCTTGTCGCGCTGGTCCTCGCGCTTGGCGACGCGCAGGGTTCCGACGGCCGAGCGCAGCGAGGCGAGCGGGTTCTTGATCTCGTGCGCGACATCGGCGGCGAACTGCTCGTTCGACTCGATGCGCTCGTAAAGTGCGGCGACCATTCCGCGCATGGCGCCCGACAGGCGGCCGATCTCGTCGGGGCGCGCGGTCAGGTCGGGGATACGCACCCGCGAGGGCGACATCTTGCGGGCGTTCTTGTCGCGGCCAAGCTCGGCCGCGGCGGCCAGGTCGGACAGCGGATTGGCGATGGTCGAGGCGAGGACCAGGCTGAGGCCGATCGAGACGATGATCGCCACCACGAACATCTGCAGGACCTGCTCGCGCTCGACCCGCACCAGCTGGTTGATCTCGCCGGCGAACGAGGTGACGGCGGCCACCGCCACCACCTTGCCGCCCTGCCGGATCGGCGCGGCGACGGTGAACGTGGCCTCGCCCCTGCCGTCGTGGCCGGTGCGCACCTGCGTCGTGCCGCCAAGCGCCCCGGGGATCAGGTCCTTGGCCATTTCCTCGGGCTTGAGGGTGACGTCGGGGCGGTTCACCGGGGCGAGGACCGCGGCGATGCCCTCCCACACCGAATTGAGAAGATCGGTGATGATGGTCGAGCGACCGTCGCGGCGCAGCCCGGCCGTGACATCGTTCGGCGGACGCTCCAGCCCGACGGTCGAGGTCAGGAGCCGCCCACCCCGGTCGAAGACGAAAAGTTCCACCCCTTCGGGCAGGGCAAGGCCGGCGGTCGTGGCGCGCAGGTCCACGGCATCGGGGCCGGCCTGGGCAGGTTGGGCGCCAAGCCTGGCCTCGAACACGGCCGCGATCAGCTGGGCCTCGCTCACCAGCCCGCCCTCGCGCTGGAGAACCAGGCTGTCGCGGAAGGGATTGAGGTAGAGCACCCCGGCCACCAGGACGATCATCGCCATCAGGTTGAAGGTGATGATCTTCCGCGCCAGCGGCGAGCGGTTGAGCGAGATGAACCCCCGCCGCTCGCGCCCGGCCCGCAGCTCGGAATCGACGACCCCTTCGGGTGCGACCCAGTCTTCGCCCAGGACGACGTCAGCCTTTTCCGCAGGTTTGCCGCGCAAGATCATCCCCGGGACGAGGTTCATTCCTCGTTGTATCTGTAACCGATACCATAAAGGGTTTCGATCGCGGTAAAATCGTCATCCACCATCCGCATCTTCTTGCGCAGCCGCTTGATGTGGCTGTCGATGGTGCGGTCGTCGACATAGACCTGATCGTCATAGGCCACGTCCATCAGTTGATCGCGGCTTTTCACGAAACCCGGCCGCTGGGCCAGGGCCTGCAACAGCAGGAATTCGGTCACGGTCAGCGCGACGTCGCGGCCCTTCCAGCTGACCGAATGGCGCAAGGGGTCCATCGTCAGATGGCCGCGCGTCATGATCTTGGTCTCCTCGGTCGTCGCCACTTCGCCGGTGGCGATCGCGTCCTGCCTGCGCAGGAGCGCGCGGATGCGCTCGACCAGAAGGCGCTGGCTGAAGGGCTTCTTCACATAGTCGTCGGCGCCCATGCGCAGGCCCAGAACCTCGTCGATCTCGTCGTCCTTCGAGGTCAGGAAGATCACCGGCATCGAGGTTTTCTGACGCAGCCGCTGCAACAGGTCCATCCCGTCCATGCGCGGCATCTTGATGTCGAGCACCGCCATGTCGGGCATGCGCTTGTTGAAGGCATCCAGTGCCGACTGCCCGTCGTTGTAGGTCTCGACCTCGAACCCTTCCGCCTCGAGGGTCATGGAAACGGACGTCAGGATGTTCCTGTCGTCGTCAACCAGCGCGATGCGCGACATCTTCGCTTCCCATCCTGCTCTGCCCCATTTTCCGGGCAGTTTCGATATTTTGTTGCGCGGAATCAACCGCGAAGTGCGAATCGGTGCGGCCGCGGACGGCGCGCGCGCCGGAAATTTCCCCAAGCTGGCCGATTTGTCGCAGTTTGTTGCGCTTTGTTTCCAACCGTGAGCGGCTTTACCCTCTGATTGCGCTAAACTGCCGGTGGTGGCGCTAACGGCATGAAACCCTTCTGGTTCAATGTGATAGCCTCATGTATAGCGCCTTGGTGGCCCCGTTCGGGCCGCATGTCCCCTTGGCCCGGGACCGGGAAGGAACTGAAACCCTATTGTGCCGCGTTGCGGCAACGGGAGCTTGCACATGAACATCGGACGCGTGAACCCCGCAAATCCCGTCGAGGAACAGGGCATTCAGGGGCTTGGGCGGGTCTATTACAATCTGCAGGAACCGGCGCTGGTCCACGAGGCGCTGGTGCGCGGCGAGGGCACCCTGGGAAAGGGCGGCGCCTTCCTGGTGACGACGGGCCGGCACACCGGCCGTTCGCCCAAGGACAAGTTCGTGGTGCGCACCCCCTCGGTCGAGGACACGATCTGGTGGGAGAACAACGCGCCGATGGCGCCCGAGGCGTTCGAGCGGCTCTATCAGGACATGCTGGCCCACATGAAGGGCCGTGACTATTTCGTGCAGGATCTGTTCGGCGGCGCCGATCCCGAGCACCGGCTGGACGTGCGGGTGGTGACCGAACTGGCCTGGCATGGCCTCTTCATCCGCCACCTGCTGCGCCGCCCGACGGCGGCCGAGCTGGACGAATTCGCCCCCGAGTTCACGATCATCAACTGCCCGTCGTTCAAGGCCGACCCTGCCCGTCACGGCTGCCGGTCGGAAACCGTGATCGCGCTGAACTTCGACAGGAAGCTGATCCTGATCGCCAACACCGCCTATGCGGGCGAGAACAAGAAATCGGTCTTCACGCTTCTGAACTACATCCTGCCCGGAAAGGGCGTGATGGCGATGCACTGCTCGTCCAACCACGCGATCGGCAACCCCGAGGACACGGCGGTCTTCTTCGGCCTGTCGGGCACCGGCAAGACGACCCTGTCGGCCGATCCCTCGCGCACGCTGATCGGCGACGACGAGCATGGCTGGTCGGACAAGGGCACCTTCAACTTCGAAGGCGGCTGCTATGCCAAGACCATCCACCTGTCGCGCGAGGCCGAACCCGAGATTCACGCGACCACCGAGAAGTTCGCCACCGTGGTCGAGAACATGGTCTTCGATCCCGAGACGCTCGAACTGGATTTCGCCGACAATTCGATCACCGACAACATGCGCTGCGCCTATCCGCTGGACTATATCTCCAACGCGTCGGCCACCTCCCTTGGCGGTCATCCGAAGAACGTGATCATGCTGACCTGCGACGCCTATGGCGTCCTGCCGCCGATCGCGCGGCTGACGCCCGCGCAGGCGATGTATCACTTCCTGTCGGGCTTCACCTCGAAGACGCCCGGCACCGAGGTCGGCGTGGTCGAGCCGATCCCGACCTTCTCGACCTGCTTCGGCGCGCCCTTCATGCCGCGCCGCCCCGAGGTTTACGGCAAGCTGTTGCAGGAAAAGATCAACCGGCACGGTGCGACATGCTGGCTGGTCAACACCGGCTGGACCGGCGGCGCCTACGGAACTGGCCGGCGGATGCCGATCAAGGCGACGCGGGCGCTGCTGACCGCGGCGCTCGACGGATCGCTGAACGCGGCCCGCTTCCGCAAGGATCCGTATTTCGGCTTCGAGGTGCCGGTCGCCGTGCCGGGCGTTGACGAGGCGCTGCTCGATCCGCGCCGGACCTGGGCCGACAAGGATGCCTATGACGCGCAGGCCAAGAAGCTGGTGGCGATGTTTGCCGACAACTTCGCCCAGTATGTCCCGCACATCGACGCCGACGTGAAGGCCGCAGCGATCGGCTGATCCGCCGCGCCGAAGCCGGGGGCTTCGCGCCCCCGGACCCCCGTGGAGTATTTGGACAAGGGAAAGAACCGCCCGCGGCCCCTGGAGGACGGTTGACCCCGCGCGCCTGCCGCGCAGAATGGCGGCGCGGGAGGGGCAGATGCTGGCGCCGGAAAGCGAAGAGGAACTGGCCGGCCTGATCGCCGGCGCCGCCGGGCCGCTGGCGGTGCGGGGTGGCGGAACCCGTGGCGCCGAGCCCGAAGGTGCGCCACTGACCACGGCCCGGCTGCGCGGCATCACGCTTTACGAACCCGAGGCCCTGACCCTGGTTGCACGGGCGGGAACCCCCTTGGACGAGATCGAGGCGGCGCTGGCTGCCAACCGCCAGCGTCTGGCGTTCGAACCCGCCGACTGGCGCGGGTTGCTGGGCACGGTCGGCGCGCCGACCATCGGCGGCACCGTGGCCGCCAATATCTCGGGTCCGCGGCGGGTGGGGGCCGGCGCGGCGCGCGATGCCTGTCTGGGCGTGCGCTTTGTCGATGGAACCGGCGCGGTGATCCGCAACGGCGGGCGGGTGATGAAGAACGTGACCGGCTATGATCTGGTCAGGCTGATGGCCGGCAGCTGGGGTACGCTGGGTGTGCTGAGCGAGGTGGCGCTGAAGGTCATGCCCGCCCCCGAGGCAGAGGTGACGCTTACCCTGCCGGGGCTGGAGCCGGCCAGGGCGGTCGCGGCGATGGCGGCGGCGCTCGGTTCGCCCTACGCGGCCAGCGGCGCGGCGCGGTTGCCCGATGGAAGGGTGCTGATCCGTCTGGAGGGCATCGCCGGCCTGGTCATCGAGCGCGCCGGCCGGATGGCGGCGCATCTGCGCGACTTCGGTGCGGCCGCGACCGTGGCGGATGCGGCGTCGGCAGCGATGTGGCGCGGGGTGCGTGATGTGGCGCCGTTTCACGGGCGGCCCGGTGATGTCTGGCGGTTCAGCCTGCGCCCCTCGGCGGCGGCCGGGGTTGCGGCGCGCCTCGGGGGCGAGGCGCTGCTTGACTGGGGGGGCGGGCTGGTCTGGGCGCTTGTGCCCGAGGGCACCGACGCCCGCGCCCGCGCACAGCCCTTTGCCGGCCATGCCAGCCTGATCCGGGCCAAGGCCGGGATCCGCGCCCGCCTGCCGCGCTTTCAGCCCGAGGCGCCGGCGGTCATGGCGCTGGCCGCCGGCCTGCGGGCCCGCTTCGATCCGCGCGCGATCCTCAATCGGGGGCTGATGGGCTGAGATGCAGACGAACTTCACCCCCGAGCAACTGACGGACCCGGCCACTGCGCGCGCCAATGCGATCCTGCGTTCCTGCGTCCATTGCGGCTTCTGCAATGCGACCTGCCCGACCTACCAGCTCCTCGGTGACGAACTGGACGGGCCGCGCGGGCGCATCTACCTCATCAAGGACATGCTGGAGGGCGGGCGGCCCGCCGACGAACGCACCGTGCGCCACATCGACCGCTGCCTGTCATGCCTGGCTTGCATGACCACCTGCCCGTCCGGCGTCCATTACATGCACCTGGTCGACCATGCCCGCGCCCATATCGAGGCGACCTGGCGCCGGCCCCGGTCCGAGCGGCTCTTGCGCGCGATGCTGGCCTGGGTTCTGCCCCATCCCGTCCGCTTCCGGCTGGCGGTCGGGGCGGCGCGCCTGGTCCGGCCGCTGGCGCGATTCCTGCCCGATGCGCGGCTGCGCGCGATGCTGGCGCTGACGCCCGCGCGTCTTCCTCCGGCCAGCCGCAACGATGCGCCGCAGGTCTTTCCCGCCCGGGGCGCGCGGCGGATGCGGGTGGCCCTGCTGACTGGCTGCGTCCAGCGGGCGCTGAACACCGACATCAACGATGCGACCATCCGGCTTCTGACCCGTCTGGGGTGCGAGGTGGTGGTGGCGCGGGGTGCGGGCTGCTGCGGCGCGCTCGACCAACACATGGGGCGGACCGCGCCGGCCCGCCGGCTGGCCTCAGCCAACATCCGCGCCTGGATGGCGGAACGGCGCGGGGCGGGGCTGGATGCGGTGGTCATCAACACCTCGGGCTGCGGGACGGTGGTGAAGGACTATGGCCACATGTTCGCGGACAGCGAGCTTGCGGCGGACGCGGCGGGGATCGCGGCCATCGCCTGTGACGTGACCGAGCTTCTGGCCCGCCTTGCGCCCGAGGCGCGCGCGCCCGAGCCCCTGCGCGTCGCCTACCATGCCGCCTGTTCGCTTCAGCATGGCCAGCGGGTGCGCGATGCCCCCAAGGCGCTTCTGCGCGCCGCCGGCTTCACGGTGGCCGAGCCCGCCGACAGCCATCTGTGCTGCGGGTCGGCCGGCACCTACAACCTGCTGCAACCCGATCTCTCGGCCGCCTTGCGCCAGCGCAAGGCCGCAACGATCGGGGCGCTTTCGCCGGATGTGATCGCCGCAGGCAACCTGGGCTGCATGATCCAGATCGGACAGGCAACCGGCACACCGGTCGTTCACACCGTCGAGCTGATCGACTGGGCGACCGGCGGCCCGCGCCCCCCGGCCCTGCGCCACCGCAGGCCATAATCCTGCCGCAAGGGCAGGATATGCCGGGCCGCGCGTCACGGAGAGGCGGATGAAGGCGGTTCTGGTTTGTGTGCTGATGGCGGTTCCGGGCCTTGCCGCCGCCCAGCAGTTCGGACTCGACTCCGGGCTGAAGCCTCTCGAGACCGCCGACCAGACCCGTGGATGGGAGGCCGTTGGCCGCATCGACATCGGTGCGCGGTCCTTCTGCACCGGGGCACTGATCGCGCCTGATCTGGTGCTGACCGCAGCGCACTGCCTTTACGACCGCGACAGCCGGACGGCCTTTCAGCCCGCCGATTTCACCTTTCTTGCGGGCCTGAGGAACGGGCGTGCCGTGGCCACCCGCCATGTGCGCCGGGTTCTCGCGCATCCGTCCTATGTCTACCGCGGCCCCGAGAACGTGGACGCGACCGCCTTTGACCTGGCGCTCCTGCAACTTGACCAGCCGGTCAGCCTGCCCGCGGTCGCGCCCTACCGGACCGGCGCCGACCCCGCGCCCGGCGACAAGGTCGAGGTCGTCTCCTACGCGATCGACAGGTCCGAGGCGCCGTCATTGCAGCAGGCCTGCCATGTGCTCGAACCCGTGGCCGGGATGGATCTCTTTTCCTGCTCGGTCGATTTCGGATCGTCCGGCGCACCGATCTTCGCCATGAACGGCACGACGCCCGAGATTGTCTCGGTGGTGTCGGCCAAGGCGGTTCTCGACGGCAAGCCGGTGTCGATGGGCGCGCGCATGGCCCGACCGCTGGCCGAACTGATGGCGGCCTTTGCCTCGCCACCGGCGCCCGCCGCGCCCCTGGTGCCGCCCGCGCCTCCTCCGGTCCAGGTGCAGGCGAACGCGCCGCGCCGCCTGCCCCAGATCGGCGGGCCGGCGGCCGGGGGCGGGGCCAAGTTCCTGACCCCCTGATCCTTGACATGGCGCCGCCGCGCCCCAGATTCATCCTTGCCGGGGCGCCACAAAGGGTTCCGGCGCAAAGATCGCCGTGCCCCGCCGCGGGACGGCCCCAACCATCGCTCTCGAAGGAGGATGACATGCGTTCCCATGATTTCGCCCCGCTCTACCGCGCGACCGTAGGCTTTGACCGGATCGCCGACCTGATGGACCGGGTGCTGAGTGCCGATGTGGCCCAGCCCGCCTATCCGCCCTACAACATCGAGAAGACGGCCGAGAACGGCTATCGCATCTCGCTGGCCGTCGCCGGCTTTTCGGCGGACGAGCTGTCGGTCGAGGTCAAGGAGGGTGCGCTGACCGTCGCCGCCCGCAAGGCGGCCGAGGACGAGCCCAGGACCTATCTGCACCGCGGCATCGCCACCCGCGCGTTCGAGCGGCGTTTTGCCCTGGCCGATCATGTGCGCGTCACCGGCGCGGCCCATGTCGACGGGATGCTGCACATCGACCTCGTGCGCGAGGTGCCCGAGACGCTGAAGCCGCGCCGGATCGAGATCGCGGGGCCGGCCACGCTGGACAGCCGCGCCGTCGAGAAGCTTGACGCCTGACCGGCGACACGCAAGGCTCGGGGGCGCGGCCAGCCGGCTGCGCCCCTTTCCATGCGCGGAGACGCCCATGACCAGCCCATCCCGCCCGGCCTGCATCGCCCATTGGCGCGAGATCGAGGGACCGGACGACAGTCACTATGACGGCGACGACGAAAGGATGTCGATCGGCGCGCCCCTGGGCCGCCACTTCGGCCTGACGCGCCTTGGCATCCATCATGAGCGCCTGCTGCCGGGGCGGCGGACCTCTTACCCCCATGCCGAAAGCGCCGAGGAGGAGTTCGTCCTGGTGATCGAGGGAACGCCCGATGTCTGGCTGGACGGCACCCTGCATCGGCTGGCCCCTGGCGATGCGGTGGGGTTTCCCGCCGGGACCGGCCTGTGTCACAGCTTCATCAACAACACCGGGGTCGAGGTGCGCCTTCTGGTCGTGGGCGAACGGTCCAAGCCCGGGAACCGCGTCTTCTATCCGCGCAACCCCGAGCAGGAGAGCGGGCGCGAAGACTGGTGGGCTGAGGCGCCGGCCCGGCCGATGGGTTCCCATGACGGGCTGAGCGACCGGGTGAGGGACTGGCGGGCCGGCAGGCGGCCCGCGCAGGATTGACTCAGCGGCTCAGGCTCTGGGCCAGCCGCATCAGCTGCACCGCCTCGGCCCGGTAGCCGAAAGGATCCTCGCCCCTCGCACCCTCGGCAAGGGCGATGGCATCCGCCCATCCCCATCGGCCAAGATAGGTGCCGCCGCGCAGAAGCTGGCCGAAGCCGGCGATGGCGGCGGCAAAGCGGGCGTCGTCGTCGGGGGCGGTAGTCGCGGTCGGAATCGGGGTCTCGATCAGCCGTGATGCCTGAGTGCCCGGTGCCTTGTAGCGCAGCCGAAGAAAGCCCAGCTCGGCCGCATCGCCCGTGACCGGCGCCGGGCCATAGCGCAGCGGGTCTGACAGCTGCGCCTTGCTGCCGACCGGCGTCACTTCGTAAAGCGCCGTCACCTGCGTGCCCGCGCCGATCTCGCCCGCATCGACGCGATCGTTGTTGAAGTCCTCGCGCCGCAATGCGCGGGTCTCGTAGCCGACCAGCCGGTATTCGGCGACGGCGGCGGGGTTGAACTCGACCTGGATCTTCACGTCATCGGCGATGGGAAAGAGCGCGCCGGTCAGCTGATCGGCCAGAACCTTCTGCGCCTCGGCCAGGGTGTCGATATAGGCGGCAGTGCCGTTGCCGTTCTGGGCCAGCGCCTGCATCGTCGCATCGTCGAGGTTGCCGCGACCGAACCCGAGAACGGACAGGTAGATGCCGCTGTCGCGCTTGCCGGCGATGAACCGCTTCAGCTCCTCGGGGTCGCTGAGGCCGACGTTGAAGTCGCCGTCGGTGGCCAGGAGAATGCGCCCGATCCGGCCCTTGGCGGCCATCCCCTCGGCGACCTGATAGGCATGTTGCAACCCCTCCTGCCCCGCGGTCGATCCGCCGGCCTGCAACCGGTCGAGCGCCCCGAGGATCGCCGCCCGGTCGCTGGCGGGCGTCGGTTCGAGGACCAGCCCCGCCGACCCCGCATAGGTGACGATCGCCACCCGGTCTTCGGGGCGCAGCTGGCCCAGCATCAGCCCGAGCGATTTCTGGAGAAGCGGCAACTTGTTCGCGTCCTCCATCGACCCCGAGGTATCGATCAGGAACACGAGGTTCAGGGGCGGGCGGTCCGCGATCGCCGGCAGCGCGCCCTGAAGGCCGATCCGCAGAATCTCGGTGTCCTTGTTCCAAGGGGTCTGGAACAGGCTGACCGCGGCCTTGAACGGCGCCTCTCCGGCCTTGGGTGCGGGATAGGAATAGGGGAAGTAGTTCACCATCTCCTCGACCCTGACCGCGTCGGGCGGGGGCAGCGCGCCTGCGTTCAGCGAAGAGCGGACGACCGCGTAGGAAGCAGTGTCGACGTCGATCGAGAAGGTCGAGACCGGCGCTTCGGCGACGATCCTGACCGGGTTCGCATCAGCATTGGCGAAGGCTTCGGTGCCGGGCACGGGTACGGCGCGCGCGAGATCGGGGGCAGGTTCATAGACCGCCCCGGCATCGGCGGGTGCGGGCGCCGCCGGAGGCGGGGCGGCCATCGCCGCGCGGCCCGCCGCACTGTCGGTCGACTGGGCCGAGGCTTCGGCGGCGGGAGCGGCCGTCGGCATTCGGGATTGCAGCGCATCGGCAAACCCCTTTGCAGCGGGCGCGTCGGCCTTGGCTTCGGCCTTCGGCGCCACCTTCGCGACCGGTTCCGTCACCGGTTCCGCCACCGGGGCCGGGGCCACGGGCCGCCTGACCAGCGAGGGCTGAAGGACGAGAACCCCGGCAATCAGGGCGGCGGCCGAGGCGGTGGCGGCAAGGGCAGGGCGTGCGGTCAGTCTGGCGAGCATGGTGCGAACTCCTGTCAGGAACCCCGCCCGTCCGGGGCGGTCCGACATGGGACGCGGCGCGGCAGCGGTTTCTTGGGCACCTTCCGCGCGCTCGTCGAATTTCCGCATCGCGCGGGCCAGCGCCTCGGCGCGCGCCGCGGGGTCGGCTGCGGGCGGGGCCGCCTTCAGCGCCGCGCGGAGTTTGTCGATCTCGTCCATCACAGCATCCCCTCGGCCCGCGCCAGCGCGCGCAGCCGCTTCTTCACCTCGCTCATCCGCCAGGCCACGGTCCCTTCCGAGACGCCGAGAACCTCGGCGGCGTCGGCCTGCGACAGATCCTCGCCAAGGGTCAGGGCCACCGTGTCGCGCAGTTCGGGCGACAGCCGCACCATCGCCGCGGCAAGCCAACCCTGTGCCTCGGCGGCCTCGGACATCTCGGCCTGGCGGTTCACCTCCCAGTCGCCCCAGCCGTCGCCCGCCCGTGTCCGTGTCGCCGCCCGCCGCCGGCGGTCATGGGCGGCGTTCACCGTCACCCGGTAGAGCCAGGTGGTGAAGCGCGCCTGCCGCCGGTAGCCGGCCAGCTTGTCGGGCAGGGCGAGGCAGACATCCTGGGCCAGGTCCTCGGCCTCGGCGCGCGAGCCGGTCAGCCGGAAGGCGAGGCCGAAGATCCGGTCGTAATGGCGTGCGACGAGGGCCGCGAACGCGTCGCGGTCACGGGCGGCCGCGGCGGCGGCGAGGGTCTCGTCGGGCGTGTCCGTCAGCATGACGATGGTTTGACGCGCGTCACCGCCAATTCCTTGGCGTGCGTCAGAAGGTCTGGCGACGGCGGGTCACTTCACCCGGAAGTCGAAGTGCTTGCGCACATGTTCCTCGATCTTCCAGGTTCCCTTGAAGTCATGCTCGACGACAAAGGCATCACCGGCCTTGACCGTCACCGGCGTGCCGCCGTCGGGGGTGATGACGATGCGGCCCTCGATCAGCACCACATATTCATAGGCGGTATAGGTGGCGTGGTAGGTGCCGGGGCTGCATTCCCAGATGCCGGACACCATCGCCCCGTCCTTGGACGTATGCAGCGCCCAGGTCTTCATCCGGGGGTTGCCCGCGATCTTCTTCCAGCCGTCGAGGTCGTCGGTCGAGGGATCAAGCCCGGTGGTGGGGGGAAGTTTGGTGACGCTTTGCATGGGGTCCTCCTGTTCATTCGGCGCCGATCCTGCCAGATCGAGGTGCCGCTGGCGAGGGTTCAAGGCGACGTTCGCAGTCGGGTTTTCGACGTACGCTGAGCGTATTCCATGCGTATGCTTTGCGTATGCCGCTTGACCTGCCCCCCGGTCGTCCCTCGTTCATAACGAGAGTCCTTGGGTTTGATAGCGGTCGGTTTCGGGTTGGGCAAGCGCGCCGGGCGCGGAGCCCCCAGCTTGCTCAAGCGCCCGGCGCGCT
>JAFEFU010000036.1 GCA_018240425.1 Pseudomonadota bacterium
CTGGTGCTGTTGTTCATCAAATACGTCAGCGACAAGTACGCCGGTCAGCCCTTCGCGCCCATCACCATTCCGGCCGGGGCCAGCTTTGCTGACATGGTGGCGCTCAAGGGCACCACGGACATTGGTGACCAGATCAACAAGAAGATCGTTGGCCCACTGGCCGTGGCCAACAAGCTGGCCGACATGCCAGACTTCAACGACGCGACCAAGCTCGGCACCGGCAAAGAGATGGTGGACCGGCTCACCAACCTCATTGCCACATTTGAAAACCCCGCGCTCGACTTCTCCAAGAATCGCGCGGATGGCGACGACATTCTTGGCGATGCGTATGAGTACCTGATGCGCCACTTCGCCACCGAAAGTGGCAAGAGCAAAGGCCAGTTCTACACCCCGGCCGAAGTCAGCCGCATCATGGCCAAGATCATCGGCATTGGCGGCGCGCACACCACCAGCGCCACCACCGTGTACGACCCGACTTGCGGATCGGGATCGCTGTTGCTGAAAGTGGGTGACGAAGCATCGGCCAAGGTCACGCTCTACGGCCAAGAAAAAGACTCGGCCACCAGCGGCTTGGCGCGCATGAACATGATCTTGCACGACAACCCGACGGCTGAAATCCGCCAGGGCAACACGTTGGCAGACCCCAAGTTTAAAGTCGACCTGAACGGCCAAGACGTACTCAAAACCTTTGACTACGTGGTGGCCAATCCGCCGTTTTCTGACAAGCGCTGGAGCACCGGCCTCGACCCGCTGCACGACCCCTACGGCCGGTTTAAAACCTTCGGTGTGCCGCCCACCAAACAGGGCGACTTTGCCTACCTGCTGCACATCATCCGCTCGCTCAAAAGCACCGGCAAAGCCGCGTGCATCTTGCCGCACGGGGTGCTGTTTCGTGGCAATGCCGAGGCCGACATTCGCAAGAGCCTGATCCGACACGGTTACATCAAAGGCATCATCGGCCTGCCTGCCAACTTGTTCTATGGCACAGGCATCCCGGCCTGCATCATCGTCATCGACAAAGAAGACGCGCATGCACGCAAAGGCATCTTCATGATGGACGCCAGCAGCGGCTACATGAAAGACGGCCCCAAAAACCGGCTGCGTGAGCAAGACATTCACAAGATCGTGGACGTTTTCACCAAGCAGACCGACGTACCCAAGCTCGCCCGCATGGTAGGCCTGGAAGAGATCGAGAAAAACGAATTCAACCTGAACCTACCGCGCTACATCGACAGCAGCGTAGCCGAAGACCTGCAAGACATTGCAGGCCACCTGCAAGGCGGCATTCCCGAGACTGATGTGAACGCCTTGCAACCCTATTGGACGGTGTGCCCAGGCCTGCGCCAATCGTTGTTCACCACACTGCGCCCTGGCTACTTGTCGCTGACCGTGGACAAGGCCGCGATCAAAAGCACCATCTACGAGCATGCCGAGTTCGCCGCCTTCATTGGCCGCATGAACGCTTTGTTTGATGGCTGGCAGCAGCAAACAGCCCCCAAACTCAAAGCCCTGCAGCCCGGTTTCCACCCCAAGCACCTGATTGTCGAACTGTCCGAAAACCTGCTTGCCCACTACACCGGCCAGCCGCTGATTGACGAGTACGCTGTGTACCAGCACCTCATGGACTACTGGGCCACCACCATGCAGGACGATGCTTATCTGATTGCCGCCGATGGCTGGAAGGCAGAGACCTACCGAGTGATTGAAGTCAAGAAGAACAAAGAAGGCAAAGTCACCAAAACCGTGGACAAAGGCTGGGCCTGTGACCTAGTGCCCAAGGCGCTGATCGTGGCGCGTTACTTCGCGAAAGACCAAGCCGCCATTGATGAGTTGACGGCCAGCCTCGACAGCATCACCGCCCAACTCACCGAGCTGGAAGAAGAGCACAGCGGCGACGATGCGGCTTTCTCAGGCTTCGACAAGATCAACAAGGCCAGCGTGACCGACCGGCTGCGCGAAATCAACGGCGACGCGGATGCCAGGGAAGAGGCCGAGGTGCTGAACCGCTGGCTCAAGCTGGCCAAGGAAGAGGCTGAGTTGAAGAAGCGCCTGAAAGATGCCGAGGCCGCACTCGACGCCAAGGCCTATGCCCACTACCCCCAACTGAGCGAAGCGGACACCAAGGCGCTGGTGGTGGATGACAAATGGCTGGCTGCGCTGTGCACCGCTATCCACGGCGAAATGGACCGCATCAGCCAAGCACTGACGCAGCGGTTGAGGGAGCTGGCCGACCGCTACGACACGCCTATGCCGCAAATGGCCAGCCGCGTGGCGGAACTGGAAGCCAAGGTGAACCGGCATCTGGCAACGATGGGGTTTGAATGGAAATGAACTCTGGATACAAAGAATCTGAAGTGGGGACGATCCCATGTGATTGGGTTGTTGTGCCGCTATCCGATTGCCTGAGTACCTCGCCGAGTTATGGAGTAAACGCTCCGGCAGTTAAATATGACTCTCGATTTCCAACGTACATACGAATTACCGACATTACTGAGGATGGAAAATTTTCTGATGAATCGAGGGCTTCTGTTGTACACCCAAGTGCTGAATCGTATTTTCTAGAATCGGGTGACCTAGTCTTTGCAAGAACAGGCGCCAGTGTTGGAAAGTCGTATCTTTATGACCCTAAAGATGGTGCGCTTGTGTATGCCGGATTTCTTATACGCATCCGTCCAAATCCAAACAAACTTGCTCCGAAATTCTTGCAGGCATATGCCAAAAGCAAGACATATTGGAATTGGATAAAAGTCAACTCAATGCGAAGTGGGCAGCCAGGAATTAATGGTAGAGAGTATGCATCTCTGCCACTTGCTATCCCATCTAACAGAGCCGAACAAGAAGCTATCGCCGAAGCCTTGAGCGATGCCGATGCCCTCATCGAATCCCTGGATCAACTCATCGCCAAAAAGCGCCAGATCAAACAAGGTGCCATGCAGGAATTGCTCACCGGCAAGCGGCGGCTGCCGGGGTTTAGTGGGGCGTGGGAGGTGAAGCGATTGGAAGAGTTGGCTGATATTCGCAGCGGTGGAACACCGAGCACTACACAGCCTCAATTCTGGGATGGTGGAGTGATGTGGTGCACGCCTACCGACATAACTGCATTGAACGGATTCAAATATCTGAGCAATACATCGAGGACGATCTCTATCGAAGGGTTGAAAGCCAGTTCAGCCGAGATCATCCCAACTCACTCAATAGTTATGACCTCGCGGGCGACGATTGGCGAGTGCGCAATCAATACAGTCCCTATGACGACCAATCAGGGGTTCAAGAATTTCGTTCCCTTAGACACTGTTGACGCAGAGTTCCTCTATTACTTGCTGACCACTCAACGTGCGGGGTTTATTGGTCTATGTAGTGGAAGCACGTTCCTTGAAATTGGTAAAACCCAGCTCTCGGGGTACCAAGTTCAGGTGCCAAAAACAAAGTCAGAACAAACTGCCATCGCCACTGTTCTCAGCGACATGGACACCGAACTCGCCGCGCTGGAGTCCCGGCTCGCCAAGGCCCGCCAGATCAAGCAGGGCATGATGCAGGAACTGTTGACTGGCAGGATTCGTTTGCTATGAATTTCGTAGCTGATTGCGCTTGATAGATAAGCGCCGGAGGTCGTTTTGACCACATGACTTTTGCATCGCCCCATGACGCCAAGAACCGCAATGAGCGAAGAATCCATGCAGCCTATGGAAGCACTCGCCCCCACGCTGGCGCACATCGCGGTGCATCGGGCGCGCAGGCGGGCGCTCGCCACCAGCGGCAAGGTAATAGAGGCCCGCAATGCTCAGTTGATCGAGTCCTACACTGATGGCAAGGCGCGGGTGATTCGCACCATCGCCAAGCCGGTGGCGGTGGCTAGTTAGTCATCTTGGGGCGAGGGAGAAAACATCCATATGAACGACATTGGCAAGCACGAGCGTGCAACGCAAAACCGCGTGGTCAAACTGTTCTGCGACGAGCTGGGTTACCGCTACCTGGGCGACTGGGCCGACCGCGCTGACAACAGCAATATCGAAGAGGGCTTGCTGACCGAGTACCTGACCAGCGCAGGCTACACCCCGCCGCAGATCAGCACGGCGCTGCACAAGCTGCGCACGGAAGCCAACCACCCCGAACGCAGCCTGTACGGCAATAACCAGGCGGTGTACCAGTTGCTGCGCTACGGCGTTCCGGTGAAAACCGAGGCAGGCAAGACGACGGAAACGGTGCACCTGATCAACTGGAAAGAGGTCACCAACAACCACTTTGCCATTGCCGAAGAAGTCACCCTCAAAGGCAAACAGCAGCGGCGGCCCGACTTGGTGCTGTACGTGAACGGCATTGCCATTGGCGTGCTGGAGCTCAAAAACAGCCGGGTCAGCATTGGCGATGGCATTCGGCAAAGCCTGTCGAATCAGCAGCCCGAGTTCAACGCATGGTTCTTCAGCACCGTTCAGTTGATCATGGCGGGCAACGATTCCGAAGGGATGCAATACGGCACCATCGGCACACCCGCAAAGTTCTTTCTGACTTGGAAGGAAGACGAGGCAGACAACAGCCGCTTCAAGCTGGACAAGTACCTGCTGAAGATGTGCAACAAGGCCCGCATCATCGAGTTGATGCACGACTTTGTGCTGTTTGAGAGCGGCATCAAAAAGCTGCCCCGCGTGCACCAGTATTTCGGCATCAAGGCTGCTCAAGAGTATGTAAAGCAGCGCAAGGGCGGCATCATCTGGCACACACAGGGGGCGGGTAAAAGCATCTTGATGGTGCTGCTGGCCAAGTGGATTTTGGAGAACAACCCGCAGGCGCGGGTGGCCATCATCACCGACCGCGACGAGCTGGATAAGCAGATCGAACGGGTGTTCACCGACGCTGGCGAGACCATTTGCCGCACCAGCAGCGGGCGGGACCTGATGAGCCAACTGAGTCAGGCCACGCCCCGGCTGCTGTGTTCGCTGGTGCACAAGTTTGGCGCGACGGCCAAGAATGCCGATGCGGACTTTGACGCTTTCATCAAAGACCTGCAGGCCCAGCCCAGCACTACGGTGGGTGAGGTGTTTGTGTTTGTGGACGAGTGCCACCGCACACAGGGGGGCAAGCTCAACCGGGTGATGAAGGCGTTAATGCCGAACGCCGTGTTCATTGGCTTCACTGGCACACCCCTGCTCAAGAAAGACAAGGCCACCAGCCTGGAAGTGTTTGGCGGCTATATCCACACCTACAAATTCAGCGAAGCCGTGGAAGATGGGGTGGTGCTGGACTTGGTGTATGAGGCCCGTGACATTGACCAGAAACTGGGTTCACAGGACAAGATTGACCAATGGTTTGAAGCCAAAACCAAAGGCCTGAATGACTGGCAAAAGCAAGAGCTGAAAAAGCAATGGGGCACGATGCAAAACGTGCTCAGTTCCAAAGCCCGTATGGACCGGGTGGTGGCCGACATTATTTTTGACTTCAGCGTCAAACCCCGCCTGTCCAGCGAACGGGGCAATGCCATCTTGGTGGCGTCCAGCATCTACGAGGCGTGCAAATACTTCACGCTGTTCCAGAAGACCCTGTTCAAGGGTCGGTGCGCGGTCATCACCTCATACAACCCGCAGGCCAAGGATGTGACGCTGGAAGAGATCGGTGCCAACACTGAAACCGACAAGCAGTTCATCTACAACACCTACACCGACCTGCTGGCCAATGTGCAGCCCAAACCGGGCAAGTCCAAAACCGAAACCTACGAAGACGAGGCCAAGGCGCTGTTCATCAAACAACCGGCCAACATGCGCTTGCTGGTGGTGGTGGACAAGCTGCTGACCGGCTTTGATGCACCGCCGTGCTCGTACCTGTACATCGACAAGTCCATGCAAGACCACGGCTTGTTCCAGGCTATCTGCCGCACCAACCGGCTCGATGGCGAAGACAAGGACTTTGGTTACATCGTCGATTACAAAGACTTGTTCAAGAAGGTGGAAAACGCAATTGCGGTGTACACCTCGGAAATCGACCACAGCGCTGGCGGTGCTGACCCGGAAGTGATGCTGCAAGACCGGCTGACACTGGGCCGGGAGCGGCTGGACAACGCGCTGGAAGCCATGTTCTTGCTGTGCGAGCCGGTGTCCCCACCCAAGGGGGAGCTGGAGCACATCCACTACTTCTGCGGCAATACCGAGATTGCCGACGACCTCAAGACCCACGAGCCGCAGCGCGTGGCGTTTTACAAGGGCGTGGTGGCGCTGCTGCGCGCCTATGCCAACGTGGCAGACGAAATGGCCCCCGCCGGGTACAGCGAAGCCGACGCCAAAGCCATCAAGACCAAGCTGGACCAGTACCTCGCCATTCGCGAGATCATCCGCAAGGCCAGCGGCGAAACGCTGGACCTGAAGCCGTTCGAGGCGGACATGCGGCATCTGATCGACACATACATCGAAGCCAGCGAGCCGCGCAAGATTTCTCCGTTTGACGGCATCGGCCTGCTGGACCTGATCGTGAAGACCGGGATAGCGGATGCCATTGCCAACAAGCTGGCCGATATGCAAGGCAACCAGCAGGCGATTGCCGAGACCATTGAGAACAACGTTCGCAGCAAGATCATCAAAGAGAGCCTGACCGACCCAGCCTACTTTGAAAAAATGTCGGCCCTGCTGGATGAAATCATCAAGCTGCGCAAAGACCGCGCCATTGAGTACGAAGAGTATCTGCAACGCATCGCCGACATTGCCACCAAGGTGCAGGCAGGCAAGGCGGAAGACACGCCAACCAAGCTGGACTC